>NZ_NXGB01000029.1 GCF_002850605.1 Pasteurella oralis | reverse complement strand
GCCGGCGACAGATTCTGTGAACTGGCCCGCATTCCCGTTAGCGGTATCAATCATACGCACTCAGAAATAATGCGTTTCATTCACGCCTAAGCCGTCAAATGAATAGCTATTTGTTGGATATGCCAGCGTTACGAGCTTTCTAGCACTTTCAAAACGATTTTCAGTACTCGTCCAAATCTCGATCGCGGAATTTGGATTGGCGAATACTGGATTTTTCCACTGCAGCAAAATCCCAAACACTTTCGAAACAGTAGTTAATTCGCTCACAGCAAAGCTGATATTAAACGACTTAGTAACCGCCTCTGATAGCTGTCCTTGCTCG
>NZ_NXGB01000028.1 GCF_002850605.1 Pasteurella oralis | reverse complement strand
CATTGATAAATTTAATTGATATAATAAAAGTATAGATAAGAATGATATTAGAAAGGCTAACAAGTAAGGAGCTGACAAGTCAAATGATATAAGAATACCACACAATGTAGGAGCTAAAAGCTGAACCCCTCTTGTTCTAATCTCATACTTACTAATTATTGGTGCTGCATCTTTTCCTGTTAACAAGCTTTTTAGTGCAGCTGGTTCTGTTATTTCTGTTAATGTAGTAAATAAGCCAAATAGAAAAGATATTGGAATTATAAACCAAATCAGAGAGTTACTGCCTTTCATCAAAAACAGAGTCACTATAAAAATGAAAATGATTAATCCTCTAAAAATTTCACTATTCAACAATAATAATTTCTTTTCTTTATTTTCAATTA
>NZ_NXGB01000027.1 GCF_002850605.1 Pasteurella oralis | reverse complement strand
AAATAAATCCTCTAATATAAAATGTATTAACATAATCTTTATATCAGGTGTTTTTACTATCATCATTGCTAAAGGTTTAGCTTAGTTTAGTTTAGTTTAGTTTAGTTTAGTTTAGTTTAGTTTAGTTTAGTTCAAGTTAAACTAAGTTCACTTAAAACTCAAACTAACGCATAGGGTAATCATATGCTATTACATTCAACTTCACACAATTACTCACTATAAAGCTAAATACTAAGCCAATATCTATACCTAACTCAAATAAACAAAACACTTAGCAATGATGATTTTTGGTGGAGATAAGCGGGATCGAACCGCTGACCTCCTGCGTGCAAGGCAGGCGCTCTCCCAGCTGAGCTATATCCCCATTTACATCACTATCATGACACCTTCATTCTTTTCTCGCTTCACTCAACAGCTTTCGCTTGAGTGGTGGGTCTGAGTGGACTTGAACCACCGACCTCACCCTTATCAGGGGTGCGCTCTAACCACCTGAGCTACAGACCCAAAAGAATTTCGGCTTCT
>NZ_NXGB01000026.1 GCF_002850605.1 Pasteurella oralis | reverse complement strand
GATTGTTGATAAGTATCAATTATCCCCTCACCAATCACTATTCTTGCTTGAATATTCCGTGTTCCAGGTTTATATGTAGTTATTGATATAAGTTGATCGCTATCACTACCACCTCCATGACGATTTTCTGTCGATTCATATAATCGACCAGATACCGAAGATAGTGCATCTATAATAAATAAATCTCTATCAACATTCACACTCTCAACAAGTACTCTGACTCGCTTACGTAAATAAGAAATATAATACATTGGATTTGAACCAAAAGATCCAGCACTGATAGTGCCAATTCCCTTTGAGCGACAAGTAAAAACTTCTAAGATGTTACCGCCAACAATTTGGTTTACTTCTAGATCGCCAGTAAAAGTACCAGTTACTCCTTCAATCCTTGCTCCTCGAATCAATCCCCCCTCAAAAGTGTTACCTTTGATATAGCCACCTTCGATATTAGGAGCGGTGATTATGCTGTTAGCTTGAAGCTTATCTCCGCTAATAGTCCCATTGGCAATTAAATCGCCATCTAAAACCACTTTAGAACTACCATCTTCTGTTAAGATAGAAAACGGTGTTTTCAGAGTGCTACTGTTTGGATCGGCAATAATAAATTTACTTGCAGAAATAATCACTTGAGATTCATCACTCTCAGCATCTGCACCAATTGCAATACCCGCAATCGCTTTCTTACCGCTAGCATGATCTTCAACTTTAAGAATGTGCATTGAATTCATTCTTGCTGCATTGCTTTTCCCAGTCTTCTCAATCTTCGTTATCTGTTCAGCAAGTTCTTGTGAAAAAGCATTACTTGAGATTTGACCTTTTAGATACTCAACAAGTTTTGAACCCGAGCTTTCAGATGT
>NZ_NXGB01000025.1 GCF_002850605.1 Pasteurella oralis | reverse complement strand
CATTTCGATTCCCAAAAATGTAGAGTGTTCACTTGAAGTTACATACGAAACATTATCTGATACATCGACCGACTCTGATTCATTTACATTTATCTCTGTTGTTAAATCTAATGCCTCAAAATCAATTAAACAAGTAATATAAAAGGGCGTTTAGCCCTTTTTACTTTTCGCGGATCATATACGGATCATTTTTTGTTATATTTTAGTTATACAGAGATATGATGTAAATTTATAACTTATTGATTTTAAATCTATAGTTATATCTCTGTTATATCTTTTTTGGTGGAGCTGGCGGGAGTTGAACCCGCGTCCGAAATTACTCTACCTTCAGTACTACACGTTTAGTCTAATCTTTAATTTCATTTACCCACTGCGGATAGACACGCGATAGATAAACTAGCTTGATTCAATTTAGCGTTTCGATCCTCAGGCGGCGGCATCCACGCGATCTCGTTTGGGTTTGACTCCTCTTGATCCCCGTCTTACGAGCGGAAGCTAGGGAGAGAAGGCGATGAGCAGGTTATTAAGCTGCTAAAGCGTATTGTTCGTCGTTTGCGACTATTTTTTTGCGGTTTATTTACGAGGCCTACCGCACCTCGACGTGCACCTTGGGCTTCGCTAATCCCGTCGAATCCAGAATCAGCCCCAAAAACTTGGCATAGTCTATCAAAGATGCCTTAGAAATAAAAGCATTTTTAAAAACCACTATGTTGTTGTACACCTGATGCAGCTAATTAAAATTAAGAAATAAAATCATTAGAATTGTGAAAGATGGGGAATAGGTGGTTTCGTAGTTTTAGTGATTAATTGGGATATGATTGCCTTTAAGTTTAAGTGTGTATAGTAAGTTAGTAAATAAAAAGTGGGGAAGTAACTCTTTATAGTTGGAATAAGATGTTGGGTATAAGGAATTTATCTTTTTATTTGCGACGATTAATGTGTTATTGAAAAGTGAATGCCTGAGGAAGATTCAGGCATTAATGGATATTTACGATTTTTAACAGTGAGTTATGTGATGTGAATACCACTACACAATATTTTTGCTAAATTGTTTGTGTATTAAGCTGCTGCTAGTGAGTGCATCTTTGCAATAATATCATCATGAATTTGGTGTAATTCCTGTTCTG
>NZ_NXGB01000024.1 GCF_002850605.1 Pasteurella oralis | reverse complement strand
TGTCTAAAGAAAAATTTGAACGTACAAAACCGCACGTAAACGTGGGTACAATCGGCCACGTTGACCATGGTAAAACAACTTTAACAGCAGCAATCACTACAGTATTATCAAAACACTTTGGTGGTGCAGCTCGTGCATTTGACCAAATTGATAACGCGCCAGAAGAAAAAGCGCGTGGTATCACCATCAACACATCACATGTAGAATACGACACAGAAACACGTCACTATGCGCACGTTGACTGTCCAGGACACGCAGACTATGTAAAAAACATGATTACTGGTGCTGCACAAATGGATGGCGCTATCTTAGTTGTAGCGGCAACTGATGGTCCAATGCCACAAACGCGTGAACACATTCTTTTAGGTCGCCAAGTAGGTGTACCTTACATCATCGTCTTCTTAAACAAATGTGATATGGTAGATGATGAAGAGTTATTAGAATTAGTTGAAATGGAAGTGCGTGAACTTCTTTCTCAATATGACTTCCCAGGTGATGATACACCAATCGTACGTGGTTCAGCGTTACAAGCATTAAACGGTGTACCGGAGTGGGAAGCGAAAATTCTTGAATTAGCGGGTCATTTAGACAGTTATATTCCAGAGCCAGAGCGTGCGATTGACCAACCATTCCTTCTTCCAATTGAAGACGTGTTCTCAATTTCAGGTCGTGGTACAGTAGTAACAGGTCGTGTTGAGCGTGGAATCATCCGTACGGGTGAAGAGGTTGAGATTGTGGGAATTAAAGAGACCACAAAAACAACTGTAACTGGTGTTGAGATGTTCCGTAAGTTATTAGACGAAGGTCGTGCGGGTGAGAACGTTGGAGCGTTATTACGTGGTACGAAACGTGAAGAGATTGAGCGTGGTCAAGTGTTAGCGAAACCGGGTTCGATTACGCCACACACAGACTTTGAATCAGAAGTTTACGTGTTATCAAAAGAGGAAGGTGGACGTCATACGCCATTCTTCAAAGGTTACCGTCCACAGTTCTACTTCCGTACAACTGACGTAACGGGTACGATTGAATTACCGGAAGGTGTTGAGATGGTTATGCCTGGAGATAATATCAAGATGACTGTAAGTTTGATTCACCCGATTGCGATGGACCAAGGTTTACGCTTTGCGATTCGTGAAGGTGGTCGTACAGTGGGTGCTGGTGTTGTGGCTAAAATCATCAAATAATTGAATTTTCAATTAGATTGAATAATAGAGGAAGGCGTATCGAGAGGTACGCCTTTTTT
>NZ_NXGB01000023.1 GCF_002850605.1 Pasteurella oralis | reverse complement strand
ACCAAATTCCACAAATAAACTTAAATATGCCTTATAAAACATATCACTCGTTACATTGTCCAGCACCCTCATTTTCCATACTGGAAATTAACAACCCTCATACCCCCTAGGTTATCTATACCAATATGCTTAATATTTAAATTTTTAAAGAAATAAAACAGTAATAAAAGCAAGTAGCCAGCTGGCTTTTTAACTAAAATATCAGTTAGTCTATCAACATTACCTAATATGATTAGTCGAACATAAATCTCTTTTCTTACATATTTAGACATAATCTAAATCCGTAATATTAAATTACGCTTACACTCCCTTTCGTATTTAGTAACACATTATGAAAATAAAACATGATGTATCCCAAATAGTTAGAGAACAATAAGCTCGACTAAAACTGGCTCAAAACAGACCGCACTTTACTCTACTCCCTCAAAATTGCACTGAATTCAATAAAGTAAAAACTAGCTCTTTTTATAGAAAAACACTATCAGGTGCGTTAAGACAACAGACTATTAAGTTGATACTCAAAGCATAAATAAATATACAACAGGCCATAAAATCTGCGGAGCACATAGTCATTTTCTACTCATCGCTATATGCCAAAACGGGTCTATCCATCAAATAGTGAAAACAAAGCGTAATATGCGACCATCACAGTATTCTTCTTTTAAACACAACTCGGTTATTCAATCAAAAGCCAAAATGGCTACTCAAAAGAGAACTTAGCGTTTAGAGCAAGTTCATCAAAAGGAGCAAGCTCCTTCCAAGCCTTAAAAAAATTATTCACTTACTTTCTTACTCAAGATTCTCGCCTTCGTGCATTCAAGTGTTTTCTTATGCTAAATATAGTCATCCTATTGATTAGCGATTCAGATAGCGAGTTTAGGTGGAAAAAAGTAGTTAACAAGAACAGGCGAGAGGGTTTTCAGTAGCTAAAACAGCTATAAAACGTCATTAAATTTGTTAAGACAGGCTTAACTACCGCTTGGATAGTAAAAAAAGAGGCTCACAACATCAGCTTCAAACAACTTAAACACAAAACTCCATCCCACTTATTCACCCCCAATCTCTCCCACCTATCCCAACTCAACTTACCTCCAGAGAATAAGTGCTTTAATCTGGTAGGTTAGAGGGCAGGGTATGAGGTGCAGAGTGCAGAGTGCAGAGTGCGGGATATGATATGAGATGCAATGCGATGAGAGATTATTTCCCTCATAGAGTAGAACGATATTTATAGCCTAATCGACTTTGATTGATTTAACTTGCCCGACGTCACGACTAATAGCTTGACTAACTTCACAACC
>NZ_NXGB01000022.1 GCF_002850605.1 Pasteurella oralis | reverse complement strand
AGTTGTGAAGTTAGTCAAGCTATTAGTCGTGACGTCGGGCAAGTTAAAGTGTGGCAAGATAAGTTAGGTATAAGAGTATAAAGTTATTTCTATTAGAATGGGTAGCCAATGAATGGGTAGTCAATGGGTAGATATGGGCACAGTTAGATTTTAGACCTTATTGATATAGGCTTTATATTTTTGGGCTTTTAGATTTTTAGCCTTTTTGCTTACAAGTGATGTTATACAAACCCAATGTTATGTGATGTTAGTCTGAGAGGGCACTTTGTTAGTGTATTTGCTATTTACTCGGCTGAGCAAGGGGATAATATGAAGCTAACTCAAATAACAAGGAATGAAGCAAAAGTAGTTAAGCGAAAAGTAATTAAGCAACAAACGAAATCGCAACAAATGAAATCAGTAAATCAGAAATCAGTCATGCGTAAGGGCAATAAAGTGATGAAGTTAAATAGTGAGAATTAATTGATAGTTTATTTGTTGTTCATCTATAGAAGACCCCCCAATTTGACGCTCCTCCTCTAAAATCTTGTGCCTAGAGGATGAATTTGAGTTTAAATTTTTTTCTGCTTAATTTGTTTCCCATCAAGTAATACCTCCTACGCTACTTGATAAAATGCTTGTAAAATCGTTTCATGCGCTCGCAGATACCGTTAGTTTGCGGGTGTTTTACCTTCAGTGCTCAATATCATCGTTAGATAAAGCTTATAATCATAATTTTCCACTTTACTTACCATAATATTTTCACGGTTGATGAAAGTCTATGCTAGTTGCAAGCCTTGATTCTTGAATTAGGATATTGAGTATATTCGTTGTCGCAATGGCTGTTTTTATTGTATAGAATTTTGCAAAAACGACTTTACTATATGTATCGACGAAAGTTTGCTGATAAATACGTCCGACACCTTTTGGATTACCCACATAAAAAGTGTCCTATGAACCTTAACCTCTGGAGATGTTAATGTTATTTTCTTTCCTGAGGGCTGCAACTGTTAGGAGAGTTAAAGTGCGGTCTGTTTTGAGCCAGTTTTAGTGGCTCTTTGCTAATGTTTAAATGTTTTTAGTTAGCAATGTCGTATAAATAACTTAGTGTTGTTATTTTTATAGAGTTTAAGTATGTTGGTTTCTAAAACTGATGCTTCTATTGAATTTGAGAAGTTCGCTATAAAACACTAGATAATACGGTGATAAAAAGTTTTTGTGTTACTTAGATTTGATTTGCTTAGCATAGTTTTTCCCATATAAATTAAAAAAACGGAAGATGATGTGGTATTGGCTTTAGTTCTTACAATAATGGTCCCCTAAAGAGGGACCATTTTTTTATTACATATTTATAAACAAA
>NZ_NXGB01000021.1 GCF_002850605.1 Pasteurella oralis | reverse complement strand
TTGCCATGACTGAAAAAGGTTATGAGCAATCTAAATGGATTACAGCTAAAAAGGCGAATGCGCTTGGAGGACATATTCGTAAGGGTGAAAAAGCTACTTTAATAGTAATGTATAGCCCTATTGAACGAGAAAAAGTCGACAGCGAAGGAAATATCATTCTTGATAAAGAAGGTAATCCTAGGATTGAGCGTTTCGCGATATTAAAAAATCATTATGTATTTAATATTGAGCAATGCGAAGGTTTACCTAACAGTCTTTATGATGCTATTACAGAAGAAAAAACTGAAATAGTTCAATATAGACAATTCAAAGAAATACAACAAATCATCGAGGGTATTAATCTCAATGTTGTAGAAACACCTAGCAATAAAGCTTTCTATCGTCCAGAAACTGACACAGTTGTAATGCCTAAAATGGAGCAATTTACATCTGAAGCAGGTTATTACAGTACATTATTACATGAACTCACTCATGCTACTGGTCATCAAAATCGTTTAAATCGAGAGGGGATCACCTCAAAACAAGCGAAATTTGGTAATGCGACTTATGCTTTTGAAGAGTTGATAGCTGAAATTGGCAGTGCATTTCTATGTGCTCGTTTAGGTTTTAATACAATTCAACAAAATGCAAGTTATATTGCAGATTGGATTCAACTATTAAAATCTGACAAACGTGCTATTTTCAAAGCGACAGGTCAAGCCAGAGAAGCATGTGAATACATGTTAGATTCTTTAACCGTAATGCAACAATATGCTTGTAAAAAGCAATTGATTGTTTAATATCAACCCATTGGGGGATACATTATCCCCATAAGGCGTAATGTATTCCCTCTTTGCTAGACAGGAGTACATTATGCCAAATTGGTGTGAAAATAAACTTGAAATTATTTGTGATTCAAGACAAGTTGAACGACTAAAACCAAAGTTATTTTCTCAAACAGAAGATAGTGAATGGTATTTAGATTTTAATTTGCTAATTCCGATGCCACATGAGTTAAATATTGATTCAAGCAGTCGAGGCATTCAAGCAAAAAACTTTCTTGAACTTCCATTAAAAAAACGTCTAACTTACCCTCTTATTCAGCAATACATCGTAAAATCTGAAGTTGAGCGAATTTCACAAAAAGCAAAATACCACCATTAGACAGTTGGTGATTTTATCAACTGGTTGACAAAAAAACCTGAAGAACAAAACATACTAGGTCTCGATTTATTATTGGGGTATCAGTATATTGATAACATTACTAAATACGGACACCCAAATTGGTATGATTGGAGGTATGCTAATTGGGGATGCAAATGGAATATTAATCCTGATAACTGTTTTGTATTTATAGATGATGGCTGCTCAATTAGCTGCTTTTTTGAAACACCTTGAAATCCAGCTGACAACTGGTTCTCTACTCTTTGTTTAACTTTTC
>NZ_NXGB01000002.1 GCF_002850605.1 Pasteurella oralis | reverse complement strand
CAGAAATCAGCGAAGAGAAGCAAATCAGAGAAAGAGGTGAATTATGAAATTAAATTTGAAAACCTCGAATTAATTGAAGATTAAAGGGGTAAATATGAAACCAGAACGTCGTTATTTCAAATGCTCTCTTAACAAAGAGCCTATTAAATCTCTTCACATACGGTGGAACAATGATCATGAAAAAAGAGATAAAGAATTACAAGCTATTTTTGACACGATCCCTTTTTATGAATATTGGTACGGTGATGAAAAAAGTATTTTTGGCATTGTATGTAATACAAGTAATCCAAAGTTTAAAAAAATCAAAGATGACAATTCTTATAAAATTGAAAGTATGAGTAATGAAAGAGTAAAAATTACTGGCGATGGACGAACTAAAGCTGGGAAGGCTCTTAATGCCAAGATTAAAGATATCAGAGCAATATTATAAAAGTATCCTACCTATAACAATTTTATGTTAGACCAATTAAAACTTAATTGTTGGGTGCTAGGTGCTCGCATGGGATATGTCTCAGTATGTGGTGCGATAAATGATCACTTTGTTGTAGCAATACCAGTTAAATCACAAGATTTTGGTGGGGATAATTTTCCAGTAATTCCAGAATGCTTAACGGAAATAAAACAAAGTGAATTTTTAATGTTACAGGGAAAATAAAATGGAAAATGAAACTTTTGAATTCAGAACGGTTGAAGACTTTTTACAGTTGAACGAAGAACAGTTTAATCGATTTTTACCTGATTTTATCCATTGGTTTGCTATTCGCAAAGCATTTGTGACCAAAAAACAAGTAGCTATTGAAGGGACTGGGGTTATAGCTCAGATTAATCCCGAGCCTGTTATTAAATGGAAAGATGACGGTAAAATCGGAGTTGATGGCTATGAGGTAACGATTATACATCGTCGTGAGGGGGGAAATAATATAAAAATTAGACCAAATAGAGAGGTAAATAAATGAGCATATTTATCACGCACGGCAATCGTTTAATCAACTTTGCCAACCCACAAAATAGCGATATTCATATTGATGATATTATCCATCATTTATCAATGATCCCACGATTTGGTGGGAAATTGGATATGCATTATTCAGTTCTTGATCATAGTGTTTATGTAGGAATGATTGCCAAAACTTTCATGAACGTAGACGATGAGACTGGATTCGCTGCATTAATGCATGACGCGCAGGAGGCTTATTTAGGTGATTTACCAACACCATTGAAAAACCTGTTGCCCGATTACAAAAAAATAGAAACAGCTTTTGAGCTCGCTATTCAAGAAAAATTCAAAATCAGAATAACACCAAAGATAAAAGAACTGGTGAAAGCTGCTGATTTATTAGCATTAAAAGCAGAAAAACAGGCTTTATTTACTACACCATCAGAATATAAGGAACACTGGGCTTTTTTAAATAATTACCCAGATGTGCCCATTCCACCAAACAAATGGTGCAAAGATAGCAAAACGCAATTTAAAGATGCTTTTAACTACTATATCAAGGTGTTAAATCTGTAATTATACTCAAAAATCTAACATATCATTCAGCCTTCTTTTAAGAGAAGGCTTAGTCATATGACGGAGAGAGTAAAAATGGATAAAAAAGAAACACGTAGAAAGTGGCTAATTAAATTAATACATATAGCACAATCAAAGCTTGGTATGGATAAAGAAACATACCGAACTTTCCTCGTTAACATTGTAGATAAATCCAGCTGCTCTGATATGACTATTTCTGAGCTTGAAAAGGTGCTAGAAAGCATGAAATCTCGCGGTTTTAGTACCAAAACAAACACTACAAAACACAGAATAGGCACAAGCCAGCAATACACTTTAAGCAACATTACAAAGAAAATACGTGCTAAATGGCTTGAAATGTATTCACAAGGTATAATTAGAAATAGCAGTGAAGGCGCATTAAACGCTTATGTTGCAAAGATTGCTAAAAATAAAGATGGTCAGCCAATCCAATTTGTCAGCTGGCTTGATAACGAGCAAGCAACAAAAGTTTTAGAAAGATTAAAGAAGTGGCAGCAACGTGAACTAGGAGGTATGTAATGAGCACACAGATGGAAGTAACGCGACACGAGCTTTTACGCGATATTGAAGATAATGTGAGCGCGCTATGTAAAAATTACAATCTCGATCAGGACATTTGTGAACAGATTTCAATACACGTCGCTGATTTTTTGGCTGAACACTATGGTGGGATGGTGATTTCCTTTCCTAAGGATTTTCATTACAAAATCGCACAACGTGACTTAGATATTTATAATGACTTCAATGGGAATAACTGGTTTTTCTTGGTTAAGAAATACAATATGACTGAATCAGGTATTCGTAAAGTGATTAATCGAGTTCGTAAACAAGTGATAAAGCATAATCAAATGGATATGTTCACATAAAAAAGAGGCTGACTATAGCCTCTCAATCTTTTTTCACATACTGAAACTCTTTTACAATTTCTCTATCCCACTAAGTAACATTCATTCCCCATAAGTCCCATTTATATCGCTGAGACTATATTATTTATATCACTATGGATCACATTGGACTTTGATATCCCAAGTTTTATTTATCTATATTTCTTATTTTTGCTGAGTCATTTCTATTTTTTAATTGCTCATTTCTTACTTTTATTTCTCAGGCTATGATGATCAACTTTTCCTATATCCCTATATAAATTCCCTTTTCATCACAGTTTTCTTCCATGACAATTAATTTCTTAATTTTTGTGGTTTTTTACACCTATAATGGGATAGAAGAAAAAAATACTAATAAAATAGGAGGAAGGATATTAGTGATAAATCCAAAGCTTATTGCGAGTGGGACAACTTCAATGCCACCTGATTTTTGAATTATAGGTAGAGTACAGTCTAATGCAGTTGCACCAGAGATACCCACTGCAGAAGAACGGTGATTGTGCATGAGAAATGGGATAGCAAATAAGCTGATAATTTCACGAGAAAGATCATTAAAAAAGGCGATACTACCAAAGATTGGTCCCCATGCATCATTGATAACAACGCTAGATAATGAATACCAACCAAAACCAGAAGCAATAGCCAATCCCTGTGTGATTGGTAATTGTAGAATGAGCGCTGCAATGGTCCCACCAAGCAATGACGTGAGAATAAAGATAATCCCTGTGATTAGTCCTCGTTCATTAAAAATGACTTCACGTAGTGAGATACCATTGTTTCTTAATTGAATGCCTACAAAAAAGATCAGTAAAACGAGTACGTAAGTGCTAGCATTTTTCGGTAGTGTGATAAGTGAAGCCGTGTAATAGCCCACAATAAAGCCAATGAGTACCATTGAGCATAGCTTGCCAGAATCCAATAATAATCTCCAACGCGAGGGTATTTCTTGTTTTAATATTTTTAATGGCTTTGGAAATAGACGATCATAAGTAATCAAACCAATTAAATTTAATGATTGGATAATTAGTGCAAATGTTGCAGCAGAAATAGCAATAATAGGTAATTTTTGTGCTAAGTTATCTAATTGACCAAGTGAAAAGCCCATAATGAATAAAATGATATAAAGTAGTATCATTACGATGCTATTGATTGATTTTAAGACAGTAGTGTTATTGGTTTTTATTATATACCCAATAAAAAGCGGGCATAACACAATGAGAAGTCCTTCATACATATTATGTCTTCCTTAAATAAAGTGAGCTTTTCCATTCTAGATTGGGTAAGAAAAAAAACAAGAGGTGTTTATGTATTTGCGGCAATTAGAGGTTGTTGGCTTTCGTGGAATTAATCGGTTATCTATGTATTTTCGACCTGATATGGTACTCATTGGTGAGAATATGTGGGGGAAATCAAGTTTACTTTCAGCGTTAAGTTTGATTTTTAATGCAGAGCAAGATTTGTATCAATTCACTTTAAATGATTTTCATATCCCTGTTGGACAATCACAATCTGTACGCCATTTAACTTTATTATTCACTTTTTGTGAAAGTGATAAAAATGAAGATAGTACCGAATATAATCGACCTTATGTACAACATAATTTGTTTATTAATCATGCTGATGGTTATCAACGTCTATATTTACGTGTTGAGGGAGAAATAGACTCACAACAAAACGTACATACTGAATACTCATTTTTAGATGAAAATGGGAATACAGTTTGTGTTGATAAGATTGAACAGTTAGTTTTCTCTTTAATTGCGCGCCATCCAGTTTATCGTTTCCGCGATGCTCGTTTAAATCGCTCTCATCATGCTTTCAATTTGGCAACATTAAAAGTTAAAAATGATCTACAAGATGAAATTCAGGCAGTTATGGCTTTATTGTGCTACTACTTCTTAAGTAATAAGAATGTGAGCGAGGTAATGCAAGATACAACGCTTCTTTGGCATAAAGCAAAGGCGCTCTGTTTAAAATTAAAGCAGGATGAAACACAGCGTTTGCGTAAAAAATTATTTTTTTCTTTAGCTTCATTATTTATTGAAAATAAACATATTCGTTTTGGTCGTTTTACTCGTCCAATTATTTTATTTGAAGATCCTGATGCAAGGCTACATCCACGCATGGTTGCGATTATGTGGGAGCTAGTGAGTTATTTGCCAGTGCAACGTATTACGACGACGAATTCGGTTGAGTTGATTTCGCAAGTCCAACTCAGTTCAATTTGTCGTTTAGTGCGTACATCAGAAAGGACGAAGAGTTTTCAACTTAGTCGTCGAGATTTAGGGAAAGAAGATTTTCGGCGTTTAAGTTTCCATATTCATCATAATCGTAGTTTAGCGCTTTTTTCTGCGATGTGGGTGTTAGTAGAAGGAGAAACAGAAGTTTGGATTTTATCAGAGCTTGCTAAATTATTAGAGTTGAATTTGGATATGGAAGGTATTCGCATTGTTGAATTTGCACAAAGTGGATTAAAGCCATTGATTAAATATGCACGAGCGATGGGTATTGAGTGGTACGTATTAGTGGATGGTGATGATGCAGGTAGAAACTATCTTGATGTAGTAAAAAATATATTAGATGAAGAAACACCACTTGCAGAGAGAATAACAATGTTACCTAAACGTGATATTGAACATTTCTTTTATGTGAATGGGTTTGCTGATGTTTTCATTCATCTTGCGCAATGGGAAACAACATCAAATTATTATCCTATGACAAAAGTAATTCAACGTGCAATTCAACGTACTTCTAAGCCTGATTTGGCTATTGCTTTGTCTAATGAGATCACAAAGCGTGGTAGTCAGTCTATCCCGTTAGTCTTTAAACGTTTATTTTCTAAAGTGCTAAGTTTAGCTCGTACATAACTGTTTATTTATACAGTTTTCTATGCTAAAGTGCGGTCAGATTTTAAAAAATTTTGACCGCACTTTTTCTTGCTACCATGATGCCAATGACTCGTAAAATTATTCATATTGATATGGACTGCTTTTATGCGTCGATTGAGATACGTAATAATCCTAGTTTGATAGGAAAGCCTGTTGCTGTTGGTGGTTCTGTCGAAAATCGAGGTGTTTTAGCCACTTGTAGCTATGCTGCGCGCAAGTTTGGTTTACATAGCGCAATGCCAACGGCACAAGCTTTGAAACTATGTCCAAATTTAGTGCTTTTACCCGTGAATATGCCGCTATATAAACAGGTCTCTAAACAAATTCGACAAATTTTTCAGCGCTATACTGATCTCATTGAACCTCTTTCTTTAGATGAGGCTTATTTAGATGTGACAGATTGTGGCAAATGCTCAGGGTCTGCGACTTGGATTGCAACAGACATTCGGCAAGCAATTTTTACTGAACTCGGTTTAACGGCTTCTGCTGGTATCGCACCTTTGAAGTTTTTGGCTAAAATTGCTTCGGAGCAAAATAAGCCAAATGGTCAGTTTGTGATTAACCCTACAGAGGTGAATGAGTTTGTTGCAAATTTGTCATTAAACAAAATTCCCGGTGTCGGTAAAGTAACTTCTCAGCGTTTGTTAGAAATGGGATTGCAGACTTGTGCAGATATTCGCAAAATAGATAAGGTATTGTTATTGAACCAGTTCGGTAAAATGGGACAGCGTATTTGGGCATTTAGTCATGCGATAGATGAACGTAAAGTGGAACCTCATCGAATACTAAAATCAGTTAGTGTAGAAACAACCTTGCAACATAATATTAGCAATTTACCACAAGCTATTGCTGTACTAGAACAACTTTTTCCATCCTTGCTTCAGCGTATTAAACAGGTTTGCCCTGCTTTATCTTTAGTTGCTTTACATAAAATTGGGGTAAAACTGAAGTTTGCTGATTTTCAAGTGACTACGCTAGAAAAAACGGGGTTGGCATTGACTCAAATAAATTTTGAATCGCTATTAAAGCAAATTTGGCAGCGTACAGCAGGGAGAGAAATTCGTTTGATTGGTTTACACTTAAGCTTACCGAACGAAAAGAGAAACTCACAGGTAGAACAAATGAGTTTATGGTAAAATTTTAATACCCTCTCTTGCATTTAACAATTTTGCTACTATATTACAACACAGGCTATTTAACCTTAACGATAAGGATTTTTTATTATGATGCGAATTTTACTCTTTTTAGCGACAAACATGGCGGTTTTAGTCGTATTTAATATTATTTTGAGTTTAACGGGGATTCAAGCACAAGATGCCAGTGGTTTATTAATCATGGCTGCATTATTTGGTTTTTCAGGTTCTTTAATTTCGCTCTTTTTATCTAAAACCATGGCATTACGTTCAGTCGGTGCAGAGGTAATTAAAGAACCACGTAATGAGGCTGAACGTTGGTTGGTCAATACTGTACGTTCACAGGCAGAACGTGCAAATTTACCTATGCCAGATGTCGCAATTTATCATTCAGAGGATGTCAATGCTTTTGCAACGGGAGCAAGTAAAAATAACGCTTTGGTTGCGGTGAGTACAGGGTTATTACGAGCAATGACTCGTGATGAAGCAGAAGCTGTCTTGGCACATGAAGTTGCCCATATCAAAAATGGTGATATGGTGACAATGACGTTGTTACAAGGTGTACTTAATACATTTGTGATTTTTGTTTCTCGTATGATTGCAAAAGCGGTATCGAGTAACCGCGATGGTGAAAGTAGCTCAGGTATTTATTTCTTAGTTGCGATGGTATTAGAAATTGTCTTTGGCTTTTTGGCAAGTATCATTGTAATGTGGTTCTCTCGTTACCGTGAATTCCGTGCAGATGCAGGATCAGCGGAATTAGTGGGTAAACAAAAAATGATCGCTGCATTACAACGCTTACAGCGTTTGCATGAGCCACAAGAATTAGAAGGACAACTCGTGGCATTTGCAATTAATGGCAAGCGTAGTGGTTTAGCGGCTTTGTTCATGAGCCATCCGCCATTAGAAAAGCGCATTGCGGCGTTACAACAATTAGATAGCTTGAAATAACGCTAGCA
This sequence comes from Pasteurella oralis, assembly GCF_002850605.1. Taxonomy (GTDB): domain Bacteria; phylum Pseudomonadota; class Gammaproteobacteria; order Enterobacterales; family Pasteurellaceae; genus Pasteurella; species Pasteurella oralis. The sequence goes on along the minus strand of NZ_NXGB01000002.1, from coordinate 404,302 downwards.
ATTTTAAGCAGAAAGAGGCATTATGCCTCTTTTTTCATTTTCTCTTTTCTACCTAAGTGCGGTCAAATTTTACCGAGTTTTGGCTTTTGGAGTTTTAATGGAACATCAAATCAGCGATTTAATTCAGATTTTTAATCAGTGCTTTGAACAAGAATATAATACAAAATTAGTCAAAGGAGGCGATGAACCTCTTTATGTTCCCGCTAATGAGAATTGTCCTTATCATGCAATTTATTTTGCACATGGTTTTTATAGTAGTGGATTACATGAGATTGCACATTGGCTTGTCGCGGGTAAAGCGCGTCGCCAACTTGAAGATTTTGGTTATTGGTATGAACCGGATGGGCGTACAGCGCAGCAACAACGTTTGTTTGAACAAGTCGAAGTTAAGCCGCAAGCGATTGAGTGGATTTTATCTATTGCGGCAGGATTTCGTTATTTTGCGAGTGTTGATAATTTGAATGGTGATCCTGGCGATACTTTACCTTTTAAGCAAGCAGTGTATGAACAAGTGAAAGTTTATGCAGAACAAGGGTTACCAAAACGGGCAGAAATTTTACGGAAAGCATTGGCGGCATTTTATGGCACTTCAGATAGTATTGACTTAAGTCTATTTGATATGACTCGAATTTAAATGATTAAGTAGGATGCATGTTAGCATTAGAAATTAAACAGTTAACTAAACAATATAAAAATGGAGTTACCGCCTTACATGGTATTGATTTAAAGGTCCAAGAGGGGGATTTTTATGCATTATTAGGGCATAACGGAGCAGGAAAATCGACGACTATTGGTATTATCAGCTCATTAGTTAATAAAACTAGCGGGCAAGTTAATGTTTTTGGTTATGATTTGGACCAACAGTTAAGTGAATTAAAGCAATGCATTGGCCTCGTTCCTCAAGAATTTAATTTTCATCAATTTGAACGTGTGATTGATATTTTAGTCAATCAAGCAGGTTACTATGGAATTGCTCGTTTAGAAGCCTTAAAGCGAGCAGAAATTTGGTTGAAAAAGCTCGATCTTTGGGAAAAACGTACGCAGCAAGCTATTCGTTTATCAGGGGGGATGAAACGCCGTTTGATGATCGCACGGGCATTAATGCATAAGCCAAAATTATTGATTTTAGATGAACCAACTGCTGGTGTGGATATTGAATTACGTCGTGCTATGTGGACATTTTTACGTGAGTTAAATCAACAAGGTACAACGATTATTTTAACGACCCATTATTTAGAAGAGGCTGAAATGTTATGTCGTAATATTGGTATTATTCAGCACGGTCGGTTGGTTGTTGATATGCCGATGAAAGCGTTGCTCGCGAAATTAGAAGCAGAAACTTTTGTTTTTGATTTAGCTGCCTATACTAAACTCCCTGTGATTGATGGATATCAAATTATTGATTTAAATGAAAATAATCTTGAAGTCGAAGTAAAACGAGAGCAAGGGCTAAATGAGTTATTTGCACAATTGTCTGCACAGAATATCAAAGTGTTAAGTATGCGAAATAAAGCGAATCGTTTAGAAGAATTATTTGTTTCAATGGCATTAAATAATCAGTTGGATAAAAAAGGTGGTGCATAATGACATTAGCTTGGGTTGCGTTTCAGACTATTGTCACGAAAGAAATTCGACGTTTTACACGTATTTGGGTGCAAACTTTAGTTCCGCCAGTGATTACCATGACCTTGTATTTTGTGATTTTTGGGCAACTAATTGGGAGTCGAATTGGTGACATGAATGGGTTTAGTTATATGCAGTTTATTGTGCCTGGCTTAATTATGATGTCTGCGTTAACGAATTCATTTGCCAATGTTGCTTCATCTTTTTACAGTACAAAATTTGCAAAAAATGTCGAGGAATTACTGATCTCGCCGACTTCGCCACATATTATCATTTTAGGCTATGTTGCAGGGGGTGTCGCACGTGGACTTTGTGTCGGTGTGCTTGTGACTATTGTGGCATCATTTTTTGTAACATTTGAGGTATATTCTTGGTTGATTGTGGCGATCATTTTGTTCATGACGACAGCGACCTTTGCGCTTGGTGGCTTAATTAACGCTGTTTTTGCCCGCTCTTTTGATGATATTAGTATTATTCCTACTTTTGTCTTAACGCCATTAACTTATCTGGGCGGTGTATTTTATTCAATCTCATTATTGCCTGAATTTTGGCAAAGTGTATCAAAATTGAATCCTATTGTTTATATGATTAATGGTTTTCGTTATGGCTTTTTAGGCACATCAGATATCAATATTGCTTATGCTTTCTTTGTCCTAATCGTCTTTATTATGAGTTTATATAGTATAGCTTATTATTTAATTAGTCGTGGTATTGGTTTGAGAAGTTAAAAAATTTGTTAAAAATCGACCGCACTTTCTTTATTTTCAGTGTGATGTTTAGCACAGATTTAGGCGAGCAAAAAATAAATTGTTGCAAAAACGTAAAATCTTTGCTATTTGTAAATCCGCTAATTGAAGTGCTCTTTTAAGCAAACCAACAACAAAATAAGGAAAATGACTCTATGAAAAAGTATCTAAAGCTTTCAATGACAGCAGCATTAATGTTTTCTTCAAGTGCAGTATTTGCTGCCGATAAAATTGTAACCATTGGTACTGGTGGTCAAACAGGTGTTTACTACGTCGTAGGACAGTCTGTCTGTCAATTAGTCAATCGTGATTCGGCGAAAACAGGGGTGAAATGTAATGCGCCTTCAACTGGTGGTTCTGTTGCTAACCTCAATTCAATTGCAAGTAATCAAATGGAATTAGGTATTGCACAGTCAGATTGGCAATACCATGCCTATAATGGTTCAAGCTCTTTTGAAAGCAAAAAAAATGATAAGTTAAGAGCTGTATTTTCTATTCATCCAGAGCCATTTACGTTAATGGCGCGTACTGATGCAAATATCAAAGGGTTTGATGACTTGAAAGGTAAGCGTGTTAATGTGGGTGATCCGGGTTCTGGTACACGTGCAACCATGAATGTTATTCTTGGTGCAAAAGGTTGGGATGCGTCAGCTTTCAAAGTTGCCTCTGAACTAAAACCAGCAGAAATGGCATCTGTGATGTGCGATAACAACTTAGATGCTATTACCTATAACGTAGGTCACCCAAATGGTGCCTTAAAAGAAGCGGCTGCTTCTTGTGATGCACATTTAGTTTCAATTACAGGCCCTGAAATTGATAAACTTGTAGCAGATCACCCATATTATGCTAAAGCAACAATTCCAGGTGGTTTGTATAAAGGTAGTGAGAACCCAACAGATACTTTCGGTGTGTATGCGACTTTAGTCACTTCTTCTGATGTAGATGCTGATAGTGTTTATGCGATTGTTAAAGCGGTATTTGATAACTTTGAACGCTTCAAGCGTTTACACCCAGCGTTCTCAAACTTAAAAGAAGAGGAAATGATCAAAAATGCACTATCAGCGCCATTACATGATGGGGCAGTGCGTTACTATAAAGAAAGAGGTTGGTTGTAATTTTCTTATCTTAATATTGTTAAGGCAGGCAAGGTTCCTGCCTTTTTCCGTTTTTATTTTTTAGATGACGAGGAGTTTTAGCGTGTCAACAAAAAATATCGATTATGATGATTTACAAGATATTGTGGCATCAAGCGACACTGGAGGGCGTGATCCTGATGGATTTCCTAAAAAACTAATCGCTGGTGTTGCTATTTTGTGGTCATTATTTCAACTTTATTATGCCTCTCCTGCACCATTTTGGTTACAAGAGTTTTTACGTAATATTGGCTTAAATATCAATGTCGTATTTGATGATACCAAAGCCCGCTCAATTCATCTCGCATTTGCTTTATTTTTGGCTTATTTGTCTTATCCCGCTTTTAAATTTTCGCCTAAACATCGTATTCCGTTGGCAGATTGGGTATTTGCAACAATGGGCGCTTTTTTAGGCTCGTATTATTTGTTTTTCTATGATGGGTTAGTAACTCGTTTTGGAGCCCCGAACTTACAAGATATTATTGCTGGTTGCATTGGGATTGTTTTACTTCTTGAGGCTACTCGTCGTAGTTTAGGTTTACCCTTAGTAGTGATAGCTGTTGTTTTTTTAATTTATAACTATTTTGGGCAGTTTTTACCAAGTGATTGGATTATTAGTCACCGCACAGGCACGCTTTCTCATATTATTAATCAACAATGGATTACTACAGAAGGGGTGTTTGGTGTTGCATTAGGGGTATCAACAAAGTATGTGTTCTTATTTGTCTTATTTGGTGCACTGTTAGACAAAGCTGGTGCGGGTAACTATTTTATTAAAAGTGCTTTTGCGTATTTAGGACATTTACGTGGTGGACCTGCCAAAGCCGCTGTTGTTGCATCAGGTTTAACAGGGCTGATTTCAGGTTCTTCCATTGCAAATGTGGTCACAACAGGCACATTTACTATCCCAATGATGAAGCGAGTAGGATTTTCTGCTGAAAAAGCAGGGGCAGTTGAGGTAGCATCTTCGGTAAATGGGCAGATAATGCCTCCTGTCATGGGGGCAGCAGCATTCTTAATGATTGAATATGTCAATATGCCGTATAGTCAATTGATTACCCATGCTTTCTTACCTGCAGTTATTTCCTATATTGCGCTTGTTTATATTGTCCATTTAGAAGCTTGTAAAATGAATTTACAAGGTTTGCCAAGAACTGATGCGGCAAAACCATTTTTGACTACTTTAATTAGTGCGTTAAGAGCCTTTATTTCTCTATGCGTACTTTATTTCGTTGTCGAGTTGAGTTTAGGTTGGTTAAAATCGGTTACACCAAATTATGCTTTCAGTATTGTCGTTACACTGTTAGCCGTAATCTATTTATTGCTATTACGTCGTGTAGCGCAGTTTCCTGATCTCGAAATTGATGATCCACATTCTCCAGTGGTGAAATTACCGTCAGTCAGACCAACAATTAATGCGGGCTTACACTTCTTATTACCTGTAGTGATTTTAATTTGGTGTTTGATGGTAGAGCGTTTATCTCCGGGATTATCGGCATTTTGGGGGGCATTATCCTTGATTGTCATTTTACTCACACAACGTCCATTACTTGCCTATTACAGAAAACAAACCACTTTTAAGCAAGAATTTAAGCTTGGTTGGAAAGATCTTATTGATGGCTTAGAAGCGGGTGCAAGAAATATGATCGGTATTGGTATTGCTACAGCAACAGCTGGGATTATCGTGGGAGTGGTATCATTAACTGGCTTTGGTGTTCAATTAGCAACGATCATTGAAACGCTTTCAATGGGTAATATTTTCTTAATGTTGCTTTTAGTTGCGGGCTTTAGCTTAATTCTTGGTATGGGATTACCTACTACAGCGAACTATATTGTAGTTTCTTCATTAATGGCAGTTGTGATTATTGAAGTAGGTCGTCAAAATGGCTTTATCGTACCGCTCATTGCTGTACATTTATTTGTTTTCTATTTCGGTATTATGGCAGATGTAACACCGCCTGTTGGACTGGCATCTTTTGCGGCTTCTGCTGTGTCGGGTGGCGATCCTATTAAGACAGGTTTAACTGCATTCTCATATAGTTTGCGTACAGCAATTTTGCCATTTTTATTCATCTTTAATACCGATTTATTATTAATTGATGTCGGCTGGGCAAAAGGGATTTTAGTCTTTATTACCGCAACAATTGGTATTCTCGCCTTTACTGCAGGCGCGATTGGTTATTTCTTCCGCCGTAATAAAGTATGGGAAAGTCTTGCATTGTTTATTTTAGCCTTTGCTTTATTTCGCCCAGGTTTCTTTATGGAACATATTTCGCCAACACAGCGTGCTTTTGAGCCAACACAATTAGTACAAGAAGTACAAAAAGCGACAGTAGGGGATAATTTGACTATTAAAGTTTCGGGTTTAAACCCTTATGGCAAAGAAATTGAATTTTATGCTCAATTACCAATACCAGAAGGGCAAACGGGTGAAGAACGTTTACAAAAGATGGGCTTAACCTTGTTTGAACAAGATAAACCTGAAGGTAAACAAGTGATTATTGATGCAGTAGAGATTGATTCTAGTGCAGCAAAAGCGGGTTTAAACTGGGATCAAGTAGTATTAGAAGGTACTGTTCCAGTGAAAGATGCATTAGCAAAAGAATGGTTATTTATTCCAACTTTACTATTATTATTGATGTTAGCGATGAATCAACGTCGTCGCCAACAAGCCTAAGGAAACATCATGTTTAAAAAAATCTTAATTACGGCAGATTTAGGACATTTAGAGGATGCAGAGAAGGCGGTGAAAACGGCCTTAGAAATGACGAAACATAATCCAGATACTGTGTATCGGGTGATGAGCGTTGTACCGCCATTAGGTAGTAGTTTTGTTTCTTCCTTTTTACCTAAGAATTTCGATCAGGATGTGTTGACTGAAGCAAACAAAGCGCTGCATGCTTTTACTAAAAAGCATTTTCCAGAAGGGGCGAAAGTACAACATATTTTGGCACATGGTCCTGTGTATGAGGAAATTAATCGTATTGCAAAAGAGAAAAACATTGATTTGATTATTATGATGGCGGTACGTGATAACAAAGAAGGTTTAAGCTCAAATACAGTTAAAGTTGCGCGTTATAGCGATAAACCAATTTTGATTTTACGTTAAATATCAATAAAAATAGCTTGTTAAAAAACAAGCTATTTTTTATATAAAGTGCGGTCTGTTTTTTTGATTATTTGACTAATTCGTAGCAAGGTTCGTAAGCATTACCATCAGGGAGTTTCATGCGATGTTGCACGATGAAATCTTGTAATACTTGATCAATTTTCTCTAACAGTTCTGGATCACCATGTAACTTGAAACGTCCTAATTCTCCAATTCGATCTTGTGTTTCTGGCTTAATGTTGCCCGCGACAATACCTGAAAATGCACGACGTAAATTGGCAATAAGATCCATTGTTGACTGATTACGATGTAAATCTAACGCCGCCATGTTTTCATGTGTTGGAATAAAGGGTTGTTGGAAATCAGTTGGAATTTTTAAAGACCAATTAAAGCCATAAGCATCACAAGTTTCATAGCGTTGCATTTTTACAGCGTGCATCGCTTGACTCATTTTACGTGCTACCATGACCGGATCATCAATAATAATTTCGTATAGCGCTTGCGCTTTTTCACCTAAGGTTTCACCAATAAAACGATCAATAGTCGCAAAATAGTCTGCACTTTCTTTTGGACCTGTCAAAATAAGTGGTAATGGCTGATTTTGATTTTCTTCAGCAAGCTTGATACCTAGAATATACAATAACTCTTCAAATGTGCCCGGTCCGCCAGGGAAAATCACAATACCATGCCCCATACGTACGAATGCTTCTAGGCGTTTCTCAATATCTGGCATGATGATTAATTCATTCACGATTGGGTTTGGTGGCTCAGAAGCAATGATAGAAGGTTCAGTGATGCCGATAAAACGGCTGTTTTTATAACGTTGATTAGCATGACCAATCGCTGCTCCCTTCATTGGTGCTTCCATGACGCCAGGTCCACAACCTGTGATAATATTCAGTTCACGGTAACCAAGTTCTGTGCCTACTGCACGGCAATATTGGTATTCAATTTGATTGATCGAATGCCCGCCCCAGCACACGACGAGATTCGGGTGCTCACCAACAGGTAATGCTTTGGCATTACGCAGAATAGAAAAAACAAGATTTGTGATATGTTTACTGTCTTGAATATTATCTGGGTTTAAACGTTGACTCATTACATTCACAAATAAAATATCGCGTAATACGGCGAATAAATGATATTGAATGTTACGGATCATGCGTTCATCAACAAAAGCATCTTGCGGTGGGTTATGTAATTCAAGTGACACACCGCGTTCTCTTGCGACAAGTTGGATATCAAAATCAGGATATTTATTTAATAAAGCGCGGCTATCATCAGTCACGGCACCAGAATTTAATACAGCAAGTGAACAATTGCGATAAAGGCTATAAAGCGGACTTTTGGCTTTTTTAGTCAGTAATTCAACTTCTAAGTGAGAAAGTTGATCCATACTACCGCGTGGGTTGACGTAATAGACATTTTTGCTCATAACATCTCCTATTGGCGAGCTAAACGTTGGTTTATTGGCACTGTTTCAAAGTTTGAACGGAATGGATTAATATCTAAACCTCCTCGTCGAGTATAGCGTGCATATACCGTTAATTTTTCTGGTTGTGCAAACTGCATTAAGTCACAGAAAATACGCTCTACACATTGCTCATGAAATTCGTTGTGCTGGCGGAAAGAGATAATGTAACGTAATAGTTTTTCGCGATCAATTTGTTTACCTACATAGTGAATTTGTAAACTCCCCCAATCAGGCTGGTTAGTGATTAAACAATTTGATTTTAATAAATGGCTAACTAAGGTTTCTTCAACTATAACGTCATTGCAACAGTTTTCTAATACTGCTGCATCAAAGTCATAGTGAGTAATGGTAATATCTAATTCATCAATACATTCGCCACTGAATTGCGCGATATGCTCTTGATCATATTTCGCCAGTGGATGAAGCTGTACTTTCGCTGTTCCTTTCGCACAGTCTGTTAAATCTTGTTCTAAAGTACGTTGCACTGCGAAAAATGAGTCAAAGGGAGTTTGATTAAAGCTGTTTAAATACAGTTTAAAGCTTTTAGATTCGATTAAGTTTTCACTTTGAAAATCAATTTCTATATCTGCAATTGCGACTTGCGGTACCCCTTTAGGGTTTAACCATGAAATTTCATAAGCAGTCCAAATATCCGCACCGTGAGTAAATGGTTGTATTTGGGTAATGCCTAAACTATCTCGATTTAATTGACGAGGTACTGCTTGCAGTAAAGTGCGGTCATAATTGCTGGAATATTGAGTTTGTTGTCCAAGTGTGAGTTTGTTTAGGCTATTGTGTTGATAGTGCATGTTGTTTTTTCCTTTTCAAATTTGAACTTACTTTTCTTTGCTTATGCAAAGAAAAGTAAGCAAAAGCAACACCCCTCGACTAAGTCTTTTTTCTCTCTTCATTAAAATTTTTTTCACGGTTAATTTTGTAACTCGCTTGCTATGCAAACTCAAACACTCAAAATTAATCTAAAAATTTTAACTATGTTCGGCGGCTTAAACGGGGCAATTTTTTATGCGTAATAATTTATTGTTGTGCGAAATTCATTAGAAATTGAGTAACTTTTAAGTTTTTTATTTTAATCTTCCCGTATAAAGTGCTTTATAGGAGCATGATATTTAGAAAAATCATACTAGCGTTGTACGAGCTGTAAAAACAGCTGCTTTTCGTAAAGAAAATACAAATAGTCACTTAACTAGGGATGCTGTTTTATTTTGTACAAGCAAAAATAGCTTAATAATGCCATGATAAGTTAGATACTAAACGGCAATCATCACATTTAAAATAAAATAAGTCAAAAAGCAGGTTGTCTAGACGCCATGCTTTGTGGCAACTAGGGCAGCAGCGTTGTTGTTCTGTTTCTAAGTTTTCACCACCAATACGATATAAATAGTAATAAGTTGGGATGCCTGTGTGTTGTTCGATATCTTGGGCTAAATAGCGTCCATGTTTGGCTAATGTGCTTTTTATATCTGAGATTTCCATCAATGCTTGTTGTTCTAATACTGAGCCATTCATTTGTAATTGATCGCAAGCTTGCCAATTTTCTTGCCACTTAATCAGATCCATACTTAAGTGCGGTATGTTTTTGAGCTGTTTATACAAAGGGATAGGGCAGAGATCATCGCCGCTATGTAGTGGTGAACAGGATTGTAGATAGGTCGTATATAATACCTGCCAACTAGGTGTAGTTTGTGTACAAGTTTGATCAGAGTTAAGATCATCAGCGATGACATGGAAACTATCAAAAAACAGACCGCACTTTTGTGCCTTTTCAAGAGCTTTTTCTACTTCAAAATTATTAAATTCAGGTAATAAGCTGTGCTGTTCAGGGCAAATAACGCGTATTGCAAATCCTTGCTGTTGTTCTTGTTCTGCGACATAAACAGGGATTTCACGTCCAATAATTTGTCCATTGTAGCGCCATTGATCAATGATTTGATTAAGTAAATAAGTCGGGTTTTGTTCCGCTTCTGTTGCAACATAGTGAAAAAAAGTTTCGATGAGGTACATAGTCATTAAATGCTTTATCAGTTTTGTATACTATTTTAATTAATTTTACTTAAACTAGCTGCTCTTTTCTCTAGCAGTAGTGTAAATGGATAAAATCCCCTAAAATACTGCCTTATTTTTAGTAAGGGAACAACTATGCATCAACAAACTCAAATTTATTTACAGCAATTGCAAGCGGTTATGCAAGAGTTGGCATTGTGGCAAGCGACTCCTCCAGAGGAAAGTGCTTTTTTAAGTGAGCAGCCTTTTGCTTTAGATACGATGTCACCAACCGAATGGTTGCAATGGATTTTTATTCCAAGAATGCATGCATTGATAGAACGTGGTGAAATGCTGCCAAGTAAAATTTCGATTACGCCTTATCTGGAAGAGGTGCTAAAGGACATGGCTGGTTTAGATAAATTATTGCGTCCGATCAGCGAAATTGAAACATTGCTACAAAAATAAAACATGCAATTAATTATTTTATATCAAGATGAATATATCGTCGCAGTAAATAAGCCAGCAGGTATGTTGGTTCATCGAAGTTGGTTAGATAGCCATGAAACGCAGTTTGTCATGCAGACATTACGCGATCAAATAGGGCAGCATGTGTATCCTATTCATCGTTTAGATCGTCCTACATCTGGTGTATTGTTATTTGCATTAAATAGTACAGTGGCTAATTTGCTTTGTTTACAATTTGAAAATAAGCAAGTTGAAAAGCGTTATTTAGCGATTGTACGGGGCTATTTAACTGGGCAGGCACAGATTGACTATCCATTGAAAGTACAATTGGATAAAGTAGCGGATAAGTTTGCTCAAGCAGATAAAGCTGCACAACAGGCAGTGACTGATTATTTTGGACTATGTACAGTTGAAATGCCTTATGCGGTTAAAAAATATAATACTACACGTTATTCTTTAGTGCGTTTGGTCCCTCATACTGGACGGAAACATCAATTACGTCGTCACATGAAGCATATTTTTCATCCTATTTTAGGTGATACACAGTATGGCGATTTACATCAAAATCGAGCATTAACTGAACATACTGGCGTTCAGCGTTTGATGTTGCATGCAGAACGTTTGATTTTTACTCACCCAATCACCCAACAGCGACTTGATGTTAGTGCAAATTTAGATCAACAATGGCTCGATTTGATTAAAATTTTTGGTTGGAATTTAAATGCACTAAATTAAGTGCGGTCAATTTTTTGATAATTTTTTTATAGGTAAAAAGAATGTTAGATAATATTCTACTTAATTTAACTCATGAGCAACAACAAGTTGCAGTAGAAAAAATTCAAGCGCTGATGGCACAAGGAGTGAGTGCTGGTGAAGCAATTGCACTTGTTGCTCAAGAGTTGCGCGAAACATATTCAGCCGAATAAGGCAACGACTTAACTCATTATGATGACCTCGCTGAATTGAGTAAGCGCTTCCAAAAAGTAAAAATTTTGTGATCTCGGTTTGATTTTAAACTATTTTTAATTGCCAAAAAGAGAAAATTCGCCGAATATTTAGCTAAATCAAATTTGGGTGGTAAGACAAATTTGTCTTATTAAAATAAAAGTAGTTAAGGTCGTTCGACCATTAGAGGTTTTAATTATGGAAGTTGGTGTTGTTAAATGGTTCAATAATGCAAAAGGGTTTGGATTCATTTCTGCGGAAGGAACAGATGCAGACATTTTTGCACATTATTCAGTGATTGAGATGGATGGTTATCGTTCTTTAAAAGCGGGGCAAAAAGTCCAATTTGAAGTTGTTCATGGTGATAAAGGGTCACACGCAACGAAAATTATTCCAATTGTTGAATAATATATAATCTTCTTATTTACATTTAGTCAAAACATAAAAGACAAGGATTGCAGCCTTGTCTTTTCGTTTGTCTAACGAATTATTTTAATAAATCTTTTAACCCTGCTTTCATGGCAGATATTTGACTTTCAAATTGCACCTTGCTTTCACGTTCATCAATCATGTAAGTAATAGTTTCAGATAGGGTCATTTTCATTTTGCGTGAATAACGAGAAAGGCGCAACCAAACCGCATATTCTAAATCGATAGATTTTTTCTTAGTAGATTGTTTTTCACCATTAAAAAAACGTTTACGGCGCGCACGAATGGCTTGGTCTAACTTGATAATCAGCTGAGGTGATAAATGTTGAACAATCCATTCTTCGATTTGTTGTGGTTTATTTTGGTAGGAAATGAGTTGTTGGACTTTATCTTCACGTAAACTTTTCTCTTCATAGGCAGTAATGTTTTCACCTTCACGGTGTTTCTTGATTAAATACAACCATTTCCAATGTGCTTCTTGGTTTTCCAGTTTTTGATATTTCATTGTATTCTCTCATTTAAACGAATTAGTGACGTGGTAACTGTTATCAATATACGCTGTTTTTGCCTTTTTTTCTAGCAGATTTTCACTATTTTAGGAAATATGCGATAATGCCAAATTCTGAAAAATAATGACTCAACATAACGAGAGAATACCTGTGAATCCATCCTTTTTAGCTGAAAAAGCGCTCTCATGGCAAGATTTACGCCCAACACTTCAATTAACTGAATTACCACATTCAACAACAGATTTTTTTGCGCTACAGCCTCGAGCAAACGCGGCAATAACACAGTTCTTACGCAACCCTCAGCGCAATTTGTTAGTGCTGAAAGGGGATGAACAAGGAGAGTATCTCAGTTTATTAGAACAAGCAATTCTAGCGCAGCAAAGTGACGATACCCAGATTCGAGGCGTGCAATATTTAATACAACAAGGGGATTCTTTTTCGTTCCCTACTGTGGCAGTTGAAGCGGCACAATCTATTGTAGATAATTTTGCTGCGAAAAAATCAGTAGCTAGTGCATTATATGTTGATCAATTTCAACTCTTTGGTTCTTTACGTATACATCCTTCATCACGAGAAATTCAGCTCAATGCGGGGTTAGTACATCAAGTTAATGGTGGTGTGTTAGTTCTTGCGCTGGCGTCGTTAATCACACAATTTGATTTATGGTTACGTTTAAAACAAATTTTACTCACTCAACATTTTGATTGGTATTCAGCACATCCATTTAAAGATTTGCCATGTGATATACCGGGTTATCCTTTGAATTTAAAAGTGATTTTAGTTGGTAATCGAGAAGAACTAGCCACGTTAGCCTCCTTAGATGCTGATTTATATGATTTAGCCGATTATTCTGAAATTGAAAGTTATTACGCTGTTGAAAAAGCAGAAAATCGCTTGAAATGGGCAGAATATATACAATCCTTTGCTAGTCAGCATCAATTACCACCGTTAAGTTTAGAGGGATTGAATAAGCTATATCAATTGTTAGTACGTGACAGCGAAGATCGCTGTTTCGTTTCTATTTCGCCTTTGAAATTAAAAGAAATTCTCACTAGCACTGCAATTTTAAGTCAAAAGCAAAACAATTCGTTATTAAATGCACAGGATTTTGAACACTTTTTTCAGCAAAAAGCATTACAACAAGGTTTCTTGCAAGAACAAACTTATGCAGATATTTTGCACGAGCAAGTCTATGTGGCAACAGAAGGGGAAATAGTTGGTCAAATTAATGGATTATCAGTCATTGAATATCCTGGCACGCCAATGGTGTTTGGTGAGCCATCTCGAATTAGTTGTATTGTGCAGTTTGGTGATGGCGAAGTTGTAGATGTTGAACGTAAAAGTGAACTTGCAGGTAATATTCATGGTAAAAGTATTATGATTGCAGAAGCCTGTTTAGCGCATGTTTTGCAATTGCCTTCTCAATTGCCATTTTCTGCGTCTTTAGTATTTGAACAGTCTTATGGGGAAATTGATGGTGATAGTGCCTCATTAGCCAGCTTTTGTGTATTAGCTAGTGCGTTATCAGATCAACCTTTACCTCAATCTATTGCTATCACTGGCGCCATTGATCAATTTGGCTTAGTGCATTCCGTTGGTGGAGTAAATGCCAAAATTGAAGGTTTTTTCTCAATTTGTGCTAGCCGTGGCTTAACTGGTGAGCAAGGGGTGATGGTACCCAGCGCGGTTATTCATCAACTTAGTTTAAGTGAAGATGTCGTAAATGCAGTCAAAGATGGACAATTTTTTATTTATCCAGTGGAAGATGTGTATCAAGCCTGTGAAATTTTGTTTCAGCGTGATTTAGTGGAAGAAGAAAATCAACTTTATACTGAGCAAACATTGCCAATATCACGCTTAATTGCATGTCGTATAGAACAGCGAGTGGAACACCAGTGGCAAAAGAGTAGCATATTTGAATGGTTTTTCCGTCGGCGATAACTGATCCGATAAGTTAAGCGTACAAGTGTTAGCTATTTTTATTTAAGCCTAACTCTGTTAAAATGCATTCAAGCAGACTTTGCTTAGATATCCTAAAATTGAGGAGGATTAAAAATAATGAACAGTTGTACACCAAATAAAAAGAGTAGTTACAGCTACGAAGATTTACTTGCATCAGGACGTGGCGAATTATTTGGCGAAGACGGACCTCAACTTCCAGCTCCATCTATGTTAATGATGGATCGCGTAGTGGAAATGAAAGAGACTGGTGGTACTTTTGATAAAGGTTATATTGAAGCCGAGCTAGATATCAAACCAGATTTACCGTTTTTTGGCTGTCATTTTATTGGTGATCCTGTTATGCCGGGATGTTTGGGTTTAGATGCTATGTGGCAACTCGTCGGCTTCTATTTAGGTTGGATCGGTGGTAAAGGTAAAGGGCGTGCTTTAGGCGTTGGTGAAGTCAAATTTACGGGGCAAATTTTACCTACTGCTAAAAAAGTAATCTATCGTATCAATATGAAACGCGTGATCAATCGCAAACTTGTCATGGGTATGGCTGACGGTGAAGTTGAGGTTGATGGTCGTATTATTTACACCGCAACTGACCTGAAAGTTGGATTGTTCCAAGATACTACCGCTTTTTAAGCAAAATTCAGATAAAACAGACCGCACTTTTTACATTACCAGCCTTTGTGCTGGTAATGTCATATTAAGACTAGTCATCGACAATATCTAAAAATTGAGCATTTAACAGTTGTGCCAAATCCTGTGGTGCTAATTCGACACTCAAGCCGCGCTTGCCGCCAGAAACAAAAATATGATCAAATTGTAAAGCGGATTTTGCAACGACAGTTTTTAGTCTTTTCTTTTGACCCAGTGGGCTAATGCCGCCGATCAAATAACCCGTACTTTTCTGAGCAAAATCTTTGTTTGCCATTTCTACCTTCTTAACATTGATTGCTTTGGCTGCTTTTTTTAAATTCAGCATATTAGCAGTAGGTAATACAAAACAAGCAAGCTTTTTCTGATCACCATTTTCTGCGACTAATAATGTTTTAAAGGACTGGTTTGGATCAATCCCGAGCTTCTCGGCAGCTTCATCGCCAAAATGTGTATTGTGAGGATCATGATCGTAACTATGTAACTTAAATGGGATCTTATGTTTTTTCAGTAAATCAATTGCCGGTGTCATTGTCTTTTCTTATTGTTCCAGTAAAATGAGCCAACTATTTTACAGCGGAGAGAAAAATGAGCGCAACTTTAAATATCGCGATTGCGGCTGAGTTTGAATTAAGTGAAAAATTAGCGGAGGCTTTAGAACAAAGCCAGTTAGAGATTACACAATTATCTATCGTGGAAATTTATCCTTTTAGTGAAGAACAGGGCATTCGTTTTAACAATAAAAGTGTGGCGCAAGTTAAGCCTGAAGAAGTTGAATGGTCAGAATGGAATTACTTGTTCTTTGCAGGTGAGATTAGTCAAGTATCACATATTGCTAAGGCGGCGGAAACAGGTTGTATTGTCATTGATATGAAAGGCGTTTGTGCTGCGTTACAAGATGTACCAGTTGTTGTGCCAACGGTTAATGAGCAAAAATTAACTGAATTACGTCAACGTAATATTGTTGCTTTACCTGATCCGCAAGTCACACAACTTGCACTTGCAATAGCACAATTAGCGGCAAATAATCCGTTAAAACAAGTCATGGTAACTTCATTGTTGCCCGCATCTTATACAAATGCAGATAAAGTGAGTCAATTAGCAGGACAAACAGCACGTTTGTTAAATGGGATTCCCCTTGATGAAACAGAACAGCGTTTGGCTTTTGATGTTTTCCCTGTACTAACCTCAACTCTGGTTAATCAGACACGAAAAGTTTTTCCTCAGCTTGAAAATGTTGTTTTTCATACTATCCAAGTTCCCGTATTTTATGGCACAGGACAAATAGTTAGCGTGTTATCAGATTATCAATTAGATACGCAAGCTCAATTAGCATCTTGGTCACAACATGAACTGTTTGTATATCATGCAGAAAAAACCATGACCCCAGTGACAAACGGTGAAATGGAAGCGAGTGAAGCGCAAGTCAAGCTTCATCTTAGTACAGTAAATGAATTAGAAAATGGTATTCAATTTTGGTCTGTGGCAGATGAACAACGCTTCAATTTAGCATTGATGAGTGTGAAATTAGCTGAATTAGTCTATCAGCAGGGGTATTAAGAGAGCATGAACAGTGCGTTACATAAAAAGCTGTTGTTATAAGCCATAATAATTCATGTAATGACATAAAATGAACTGTTACTTTTCTTGGTTATATTCGCGTCTTTGTTATTGTCAACTAAAAACCACTTTCATTTTATAGAAAGTGGTTTTTTTACTTGAAAGTATGTCAGTCATTTATTAATGAAGTTGTTGCATGAATTATCGCAGGTGCGTTATTGTGTGGATGTGTTTATTTATAAGACTATAAAAGGAGAATAAGAATGGCAATGCAACAATTATTGATTGAAAATTTTTTTCGTTATCTTGCTATCAGTAGCCAAAGTTTAGCGAGTGCAACAACTGTACCAAGCTCGGATGGGCAGTGGAAATTGGCTAATTTATTAGCAAAAGAATTAAGCGCATTGGGACTATCAGACGTTGCGATTGATGAGCATGCGAATGTTACAGCCGTATTGAAAGGACGAGTCGCGAATGCTACACCGATTGGCTTTGTCGCGCATTTGGATACGGTAGATATTTCTTTATCACCAGAAATTAAACCACAGATTTTAACCTTTAAAGGTGATAATTTATTGTTAAATCAGGAGAAGGATATTTGGTTCAATGTCGTTGAACATCCAGAAATATTGCCATATCTTAATCAAGATATTATTTTTAGTGATGGAACCAGCGTATTAGGCGCTGATAATAAAGCGGCGATTGCTAATCTGATGACCGCATTGGCATTGATTAAAACACAGGCTATCCCAACGGGTGATATTTATATTGCGTTTGTACCTGATGAAGAGATCGGTTTACGCGGTGCAAAATTATTAAATTTAAATAGATTTAAACCTGATTTTGCGTATACGATAGATTGTTGTGAATTAGGTGAAGTCGTTTATGAAAACTTCAATGCCGCTGCTGCTAAGATTACGATTCAAGGCGTGAGCGCGCATCCTATGTCTGCTAAAGGGGTATTAGTGAATCCAATTTTGGTAGCTCAAGATTTTATCAGTTTATTTGATCGTCAGCAGACACCAGAATGTACAGAAAATAAAGAGGGATATTGGTGGTTTAATGGTTTTTCTGCAAATCAACGTGCTGCCACATTAAATATTGCAATTCGAGATTTTGATAAAGCTCATTTTGAACAGCGTAAGCAGTTTATTGAAGAAGCTGTCACAAAAATTCAGCAGCGATATCCACGTGCGCAGATACAATGTGAAATTAACGATATTTACGGAAATATTGCCAATACATTGACTGAGGATAGACGTTCTATTGATTTATTATTTGCAGCAATGCAGGAAATAAACATTGAGCCTAAAATTACACCAATGCGCGGAGGAACCGATGGCGCAGCGCTATCAGTAAAAGGGATTACCACACCAAATTATTTTACAGGGGCACATAATTTCCATTCAAACTTTGAATTTTTACCTCTTTCTAGTTTTGTAAAATCTTGTGAATTAACATTACAGATTATGCAAAAGGCGGCAATGTTATTAAAATAATTTAAATAAAAGTACGGCGTAACATAAGGTTTACACCGTATTTTTAGGTCATCTTTAAAGTCTCATGATGTTATCTAGGATTCACAACAAAAGATAAGTTTCTTTTTGCTTAAAACAAAGAGACTGAATTTAATGTGCTTTTTCCTTCCAATAGCCAATCCATTCTTTTAATAACAGCATATTTTTATTGAGTGCTCCTGCTTGTGGGATAAAGTGCATAAAATTCAAACCGTAATTTGTGGGTGAAATGCCATGACCAACACTTGCGGGTAAAACATGAAAGCCTTGTTGTTCAAATAAGAGTTTCGCACGTTGCATATGCCATTGGTTTGTTACCAAAATAATATTATTTACATTCTCTGGTGCTAAAATTTGGCGGCTGAATTGTGCATTTTCTTTAGTGGTTTTTGCTTTATGCTCAAGCCATTTTGTTGGTACATGAAAGAATTCACTGAGTTCTCTAGCCATTACTTGCGCTTCAGATGTACCATTAGAGGCACTGCCTGTCACTAATAACGGCAATTGAGTTTGTTTTTGTAAATAAGCAGCATAGCGTACGCGTTCTAATGGGATTGCACTGACAGTTAACTGATTAAATAGTTCTGCACTATCACGTAATCCGCCACCTAATAATATGATTGCTTGCGCTTGTTGGTAATCATTTAAGGTTAAGTTATTTTCTACAACTAAATTATCTTCAAGTTTATGTGAAGTATAAGGCAAGCTAAAAATATACAAAATTGCTATGCCGAATAACGCGGATAAGCGGCTTAATGTTTTGTAATGAAAAAGTGAAAAGAAGAGTGATAATAACCATAAAATCAGTACATTAAATGGTGGAAGAATCATGGCTGTGATCAGCTTTGTCAGTTCAAACATATTAAGTAAAGATAAGTAAAAGGTGCTGTATTATTGATGATCTACACAGAGATGTCTATTGTTTAAAATTTGTTTATTGCTAAAATGGCGCCTTAATCCAGTCAACTTGAGTAAAGAATGAAAGCAATTAAAGACAGTGCGATTTACTTATTTGGTGAACTCATTTCAAAATCTGTCCCCTTTCTATTATTACCTTATTTATCACGTAAGCTAGGCGTTGAAGGCTTTGGTGAGCTTTCTTATTATCAAACTTATCTTACTTTATTCTTAATTATTGTTGGTTTAAGCCAAGAAGGTGCAATTGCACGTTTTTTCTATTTTTATGGACGTAGATCGTTAAATTTAGTTTTAACAACAGGTTATGTTTACACCTTGTTTTCTGGCGGGATTATTTTACTCGGTTGTTTAATATGGCAGTCTGAAATTATGGCTTATCTTGCGATTTCTGCCATTTTTCAATCGTTTCTTTCCGTTCAATTAAGTGTGCGTCAATGTCAAAAACAAGCTGTGGCTTATTCAGTGATTCAATTGTTATTAGCCTTGATATCAGGATTAGTTACTGTGATTTTGTTGGAAGTATATGATCACGATTTAGTTGGAAAACGGATTTTAGCTATTTTATTGAGCCATTTTTTAGTTTTTGTTGTGGCGTATTTTTTCTATCAAAAAACAACAATACATAAAAAATTTAACTTTTCTCAACATAAAACTGCATTATTTTATTTACTTGGCTTTGGTGCACCATTGATTTTTCACAATGTGAGTTTGTTTTTGCGTGGACAATTAGATCGTATTTTTATTTATCACCAATTTAGTGAAGCGGAACTTGGTTTGTATGCGATGGGCGCGCAGATCGCGGCGGTTTTAATGATTGTTATTCAGGCAATTAATAAAGCTACTGTGCCTTATTTGTTTGAAGGATTAAAGCAGCAGCGTATCAATGTGAAACACATTCACAAATGGGCAACTTATACTTTATTATTGGTGCCGATACCTGCATTAGTCATGTGGTTTATTCCAGAACAGTTTGTCGTTTGGTTATTAGGGGAGCAATTTGTTGGGACAAAGTATTACATCATTTTATTTTTAGTGTCGACAACATTGATCATCCCTTATCTCATTTTAGTGAATTACTTGTTCTATTACGCTAAAAATAAACTCATTTCGATTTGCTCTGTCTTAACAACAATAGTTTATGTGGTTAGTTTAGTCTGTCTGACGATGACGGAGATTCAATTTGTACCTTTTGCAAGTATTATTGGGTCGGTTACCATTCTACCTGTATTGTATGTAATGACCGCGAGAGTAGGAAAAGTGGGATGAATTTGATTATTTGTTGTACGCCGTTACAAGTATTGATTGCAGAAAAAATTATCGCTCAATTTCCTGAAACTGAGTTTTATGGCGTGATGCTTGCTACAGTCAGCAATAAAAAGTTTGATTTTTATCGTCAACGCTTAGCACAAAAGTGCGGTCCGTTTTTTACGATGATTCAACATAATGATCGCTTTAATTTATTAAAAGAGATTGTTTATTTAAAAAGTAAATTCTGTGGCAAAAAGTTTGATCAGGTTTTTGTCGCAAATATTAATGATTTACAGATTCGCTTTTTACTCAGTGCAATTAAGTTTAATCAATTGAATACGTTTGATGATGGCACGATTAATATTGTGAAAAACAGCATGTTTTATCAAGATGATCCCCCAACACTCAAACGAAAGTGTATAAATGTGTTGTTTGGTAATAAATATGGTATTCAGCAACTGAGAGCCTTATCACAACGTCATTACACTATTTATCATGGCTTTAAAAATATTGTTGATAATGTGGAGAATCTTAATTTAGTTGAACATTGTGATGTGCAGACAGTCGATACTGACTATATTAATGTGTTGTTAGGGCAACCCATTTTTTTAGATGATCAACGTAACATTGCGTTAGCTGAACAAGTGATTAAGCGTTTCAATATTCATTATTATTTACCTCATCCTCGTGAAAAATATCATTTAGAAAATGTGGAATATATTGAGACAGAATTGATTTTTGAGGATTACATTATTCAACAATGTAAAACTAAAAAGTATCGAATCTATACTTATTTTAGTAGTGCGATTATTAACATCATGAATAAAAGTGCCAATATTGATGTGGTGGCATTAAAAATTGCAACTGAAAATCCTGCTTATGATGCTTGTTATGATTTGTTTGATGAATTAGGTATCAATGTCATTGACATAAGAGAATAACATGAAAAAGTATTTAATTTCATTAGAGAAAGATCAACACCGTCGAGATCGCTTTTTTGCGCAATCAGATACACAGGATTTTGAGCTATTCTCAGCTATCAATACGATGAATGAAACTTGGCAGAAACTGACCGCACTTTTTGATGTTGAACGCTTTAAATTGCATTATGGGCGAGCGGTAACTAAAGGTGAAGTAGGTTGTACGTTAAGCCATCTTGGCGTTTATCAACAAATTGTGACAGATACACATATTACAGAAGAAGAATATTGTTTAATCTGTGAAGATGATGCGTTGCTGAATGCCGATTTTCAACAAAATCTGACCGCACTTTTAGCACAAAAACCAACTTCACATATAATTTTAGTCGGGCAATCAAAGATCGCACAGTTTGATGATCTTGAACTTGAAATTAATTATCCAACCACCTTTTCATTCTGGCGTAAACGGATTGCCAATACCGATTTTTGTTATGCTTATCCTTATAAAAATTATTTTGCAGGTACTGTTGCTTATTTAATTAAGAAATCAGCGGCTAAAGCTTTGGTAGACCAAGTGCAACAACAGAAAGTGCCATTTTGGTTGGCGGATGATTTTATTTTATTTGGCACCGTCTTTCAGTTTGATATTGTGGTTATCCGTCCATTATTAGCGATTGAAAATCCTGAATTAGTCAGTAATTTGGAAACAGTACGGGGTTCTTTGTCGAATAACTTAGTGAAAAAAATGTTGAAATATCCATTGAAGAAGTTATTGGCTGTTTTGCGTAATTTTTAATCTCGGTTTAGGAAATTTTATGTCTACATTATTCAGTTTGTTTTACCTTTATGATCCTTGGTTATTTCATTTCTTGCGTATGGCATTTTGTGTTGGTGGAATAGCGTTAGTTTGGCTTGCTTATCGTTTATATCGTGAGCAATTCACACAGGGGATTGTAGTGCCTGTAGACAGCATTTTAGTGATTGTTGCATTAATTTTATTGAGCATCGTGCCTATCTTGATTAATGGCACCACAGAGCTTGGTGTAATTAAAATGTATATCAAAACCCTGATATTATTTGTTTTTGGTATCGGGATTTATAATTTGTTTTATTGCCATGTTGCAGGGAAAGCACAATTAATAAGTGACTTAAAAATCGGTATTGTTGTTCAAGCGGTAATCGGAATAGTGGCATTAATGGGCGTTTCGATTGCCGTTGATTTTGCGCTCTCAACCCATACGATTATGCCAAGATTCTATCATTCAGAGCAGGAATATCGTTTATATAATTTTACTTCATCAGCATTCTTTCAGCTCAGTATTTTTTATTTAATGCTGTTGCATTTTTTACTGGCATATAATGCGAAAACCAATCAAATGCCTGCGATTTTTTTGTTTTTGTTGTTATTTATTGGCTTAATTTCAGGCAGAACATTTTTTATGTTATCCGTGATTAGTATCGTGCTTTATTTTAAATGGCGTTATTTACCCGCTTTAATTGCTTTTGCTGGAATTGTGCTCTTTTTGGCTTTGAATTTTGCCGAGCATAAATATGTCGCTCATGCGTTAGAACCTGTGATCAATCTACTTTCACATCAAGATGTAAGCAAAATCAGTTCGTCAAGTGAAAATCTGATTAAAAATCATCTGTTCATTCCCACTCTCAAACAGTTTTTAATCGGTGATGGTCATTATTACACGGCGGAAGGTAAATATTATGGCGCGACAGACTCGGGTTTCCTGCGCCAAGTACTATATGGCGGTATAGTTTATTTAACCGCTTGTTTTGCATTTACAGCCTATTTTGTTAAGCGTGTTGCAGAGCATTGGTTTGAAGGAAGTTGGAAATTTATTTTATCCACATTATTTATTTTTAGTGTACTTCATATCAAAGCGGATACTTATGCTTTTCCTGGTATTATGTTGGTATTTGTAATGTTTTTATCGTTATTTGGTACAAAAGGGAAAACGGTTTGCTTGTTTAAGGTAAGGAGAGGGTAATGTTTAGTATTATTGTACCGTCTTATAATCGTAAAGCAGAAATTCCGACGTTATTAGCGAGTTTAACTACACAGACTGTACATAATTTTGAAGTGATTATTATTGATGATCATTCAAGAGAGCCTATTGAAATAGAGAATCGCTATCCTTTTATCTATAAAGTGATTCGTAATACACAAAATGTAGGTGCAGCAGAAAGCCGCAATATTGGAGCAAAGCAGGCGAGTTATGATTGGCTATTGTTTTTAGATGACGACGATCGTTTTATGGCTGAAAAATGTGCACTATTAGCAGAAACGATAGCTAAGAATCCTGCTGTTAATTTTATTTATCATCCTGCTAAATGTGTCATGGTCAATGAAGGGTTTTCTTATTTGACTCATCCTTACCGTGATATCACAATGCTCACTCTCGATAATATTTTATTAGCCAATAAAATTGGTGGTATGCCAATGATTGCGATCAAAAAGGATCTTTTTTTACAAGTAGGTGGTTTATCGGGTTATTTACGTTCACTAGAGGATTATGAGTTTTTATTAAAATTATTGTGTGAACCTACATTTACCCCTTGTTATGTTGAACAGGCTTTAACGATTTGTACTTTCCATACTCGGCGTTCAAGTGTGTCAACTAACATAAAATATACTGAACAAGCAATTGATGAAATTAGAGCACGTTATGTTAAAACGGATAGACATGCACGTCACTTTGAATTGAATGCACAGTATATGTTGGCATATCCCTATATAATGAATTTATCCCGCGTAGCAGCTAAATATTATTTCGCGATTTTTAAGAAAACATGCAATATTAAATATCTGATTATGGCTGGATTCACTTTGGTTTCGCCATCATTCGCAATCAATATGAAAAGGTTTGTATCATGAAATTTTCGGTTTTGATGTCTTTGTATGTGAAAGAAAATCCACAATATTTGCGAGAATGTTTTGTCAGTTTGCAGACTCAAACTTTACCTGCTACTGAAGTAGTGTTGGTGTTTGATGGACCAGTAACGACTGAATTAGACAATGTGGTGCAAGAATTTTTGACGTTGTTGCCCATTAAGTTAGTCAAATTACCCCAAAATCTTGGATTAGGTAAAGCCCTTAATGAGGGACTATTACATTGTTCATATGATTGGGTTTTTCGTATGGATACAGATGATATTTGTGTGCCAACACGCTTTGAACAACAAATGGCGTATATTCAAACTCACTCTGATACTATTATTGTTGGCGGACAAATTGCTGAATTTGGACAAAGCATAAAAGACATTGTGAGTTATCGCCGCGTCCCAACTACACATGATGATATTGTAAAGTTTACTCAGCAACGTTGTCCATTTAATCATATGACAGTGGCTTATCAGAAGGAAGCAGTGTTAGCTTGTGGTGGTTATCAAGATTTACAAGAGGATTATTATCTGTGGATTAAAATGGTTGCCACAAGGAAAAAAGTTGCAAATTTAGCCGAAGTGTTAGTTTATGCTCGTGTGGGTAATGGAATGGTGGGACGGCGTCGAGGTCTTGCGCAAGCACAAGCAGAATGGCGTTTGTTTCAGTTAAAGCACCGTTTAAAATTGCAAAGCTTTATTTCTGGCTTGTTCACCTTTATATTACGTGCGTTACCACGTTTACTGCCAACTTCGTTGTTGCAGATTGTTTATCAATTTTTAAGAAAGTAGGAAAGCGATTGTGTTATTAAAATCTACATGTAAAACCAGTATCTTACTGGCTTGTCTTATCTTTGCAGGCTGTTCAAGCAAACCAACCATACAACCTTTAACCCCAAGTGCACAATATGATAAAGCAAGAACGCTCAATAATTTTGATGATTATGTGGGCTTTTTGAAAAGTAAGGCTCGTGGTGAAGGCATCTCTGAACATACTTTAGCTCAACATAATGACATTCGTTATATTGAAAAAGCGATTGATTTAGATCGCCAACAGGCAGGACGTGTTAAAAAACGTGATCCAAA
This sequence comes from Pasteurella oralis, assembly GCF_002850605.1. Lineage (GTDB taxonomy): Bacteria > Pseudomonadota > Gammaproteobacteria > Enterobacterales > Pasteurellaceae > Pasteurella > Pasteurella oralis. Next base: position 379,120 of record NZ_NXGB01000002.1, on the reverse strand, counting down.
TGAACCTGTACGCTTAAATCCACATGGTACTACTCACTATTTAAATCGTGTTTTAACCCAGCGTAAAGTGGATGTTGCAGCGACGCGTTATTGGCAGCAACAAGCACAATTAGAAAAAGCCAGCCAGCGCTTTGGAGTACAAAAAGAATATTTAATGTCTTTGTGGGGAATGGAAAGTAGTTTTGGTTATTACCAAGGTAATTATGATGTACTTTCTGTATTAGCTACTTTGGCATTTGAAGGACGACGTGAACATTTGTTTAGCCGTGAATTTATCGCAGCAATGAAAATGTTAGAACGCAACGATATTTCACGCCAAAAGATGCTAGGTTCATGGGCAGGAGCGATGGGACAAACTCAGTTTATGCCAAGTTCTTATTTACGTTATGCCGCAGATGGTAATCATGATGGTGAAAAAGATATTTGGCAAAATCATGATGATGTCTTTGCATCTATTGCTCGTTATTTAAGTACGGTAGGTTGGGATAAGCAATTGCCTTGGGGCATTGAAGTGAATTTAACACAACCATTATCCCTCGAACTTGCTGGTATTGAAACACATAAGAAACGCTCATTACAAGATTGGCAAAAGTTAGGGGTGATGCTGAAAGCATATTCAGTACAAAATCAAGAAAAATTGACCGCACTTTCTAACACAGATCTTTGGTTAGTGCGACCAGATCGTGAAGTGGGACGTGCTTTTTTAGTGTCTAACAATTATCGTACTTTGTTAGATTGGAATCGTTCAAACTATTTTGCGGTAAGTATTGGTATGTTTGCGGATCGCATTAAACAACAAGTCGGTTTGTAATCCATTGTTTCACTGTCATTTTATGTTTAAGTGATTAAATATTGGTACAAGTGGCTAAGCTTGTACCTATTTTTTGGTTGTGATTGGTATTGGTTTAACTATCGCGTTTATAATTAGTGTCATGTTTGTTCGATGACCTTAATTTGAGTAAACGATTGCGTTTGTTGTTATATCTGGATTTTATCGCATTTTTTCACTTAAAAACGGTGCATCATAGGCATTCTTCTGTTAGAATCCACTGGAAAAACACCTCTCAAATTTTATACCTGTTTTTCATCATTTCTTATTTTTACTATAACCTTAGGAATAACAATGGAAAATCAATCTTTTCTACATCGTTTTTTTAAATTAACCGAGAAAAAAACCACACCTAAAACAGAAATTATCGCAGGTATTACCACTTTCTTTACTATGGTTTATATTGTGTTTGTTAATCCTTCGATTCTGGGGGATGCTGGTATGGATAAGCAAGTGGTGTTTGTGACAACTTGTTTAATTGCTGGCTTAGGTACTATTGCGATGGGATTATTCAGTAATTTACCTATCGCACTTGCGCCTGCGATGGGATTAAATGCGTTTTTTGCGTATGTCGTAGTGAGTAAATTAGGCTACTCTTGGCAGATTGGCATGGGGACGATCTTCTGGGGATCAGTCGGTTTACTTATTTTAACTATCTTTCAAATTCGCTACTGGCTCATGGCATCGATTCCGTTGGGCTTACGTGTAGGCATTGGGGCGGGCATCGGTTTATTTATTGCTTTAATTGGCTTTAAAAATATGGGGCTGGTCGTTGCAAATCCAGCAACGTTAGTCGCATTAGGCGAATTACATGATCCAAAAGTATTACTTGGCGTACTAGGCTTTTTTATTATCGTAGTATTAGCCGCACGTAATATTTATTCTGGCGTATTAGTTTCTATCGCTGTGGTTACTGCGCTGGCATTTTTTATTGATCCGAGCGTGGCATTTCATGGTGTCATTTCTATGCCACCAAGTTTAACCCCCGTTGTGGGTCAAGTAGATATTGCAGGTGCATTAGATACAGCATTATTAGGGATCATTTTTTCATTTTTACTAGTCAATTTATTTGATTCATCTGGCACATTATTAGGGGTGACAGATAAAGCGGGCATTAGCGATGAAAAAGGGCGCTTTCCCAAAATGAAACAAGCGCTTTATGTTGATAGTGTGAGCGCTGTTGCGGGTTCTTATATGGGGACCTCTGCAATCAGTACTTATATTGAAAGTGGGGCAGGGGTTTCTGTAGGAGGACGTACAGGTTTAACTGCCGTGACTGTTGGTATTTTATTCTTGTTAACGATTTTCTTTTCGCCATTAGCTAGTGTAGTACCGGCTTATGCAACAGCGGGTGCATTGGTTTATGTTGGAATTTTAATGGTGTCCAGTTTAATTCGTGTCAAATGGGAAGATTTAACAGAAGCAACACCTGCCTTTATTACTGCCGCAATGATGCCATTTACTTATTCTATTACGGAAGGTATTGCTTTTGGTTTCATTAGCTATTGTATTATGAAGACTTGTACTGGTCGTATGAAAGAAGTTAATGCGCCAGTTTGGGTGGTTTCTTTCCTATTTATCGCAAAATTTGTTTGGGTAGGCTAATATGCAAAAAATTCTGTTTATTATTCATGCCGCACCCTATGGCAACGAAGCCTTTTTTAGTGCGTTACGTTTGGCATTACAATTACAAGATCAATATAAAAGTGCGGTCGATTTAAAGTTATTTTTGATGTCCGATGCTGTGACTGGTGGATTAGCTAAACAAAATCCAACAGAAGGTTATCACTTACAACAGGCGTTAGAAATTCTCACTGCACAGGGTGCACAGATAAAACTTTGTAAGACTTGCACACTTGCGCGTGGAATAACAGAATTGCCGTTAGCTGAGGGAGTCGAAATTGGCACATTGTCTGAATTGGCTGATTGGACCTTCGAGGCTGATAAAGTATTAAACTTTTAAGAGTAAAAGTGCGGTAAAATAGACCGCACTTTTTGTTAGATGCGAATACAGAGAAAAGATAAGACAATGGATACAGCTGTTCTTCTCAATCCGATCACAACACCACTTAATCAAGTTTGTCTCATTGAAGCGTCCGCAGGTACAGGTAAAACCTATACTATTGGTTCACTTTATTTACGTTTATTACTGCAAGCTGGAGAAGACTGTTTTTCTCGCCCATTAAGCGTACAAGAAATTTTAGTGGTTACTTTTACAGAGGCAGCGACAGAAGAATTAAAAGGACGTATTCGTGAACGTATTCATCAAGCAAAACAGGCGTTTATAGCTTATAAAACTGAGGGAGTGAGAGCGTTAGCACATGATCATTTTTTAGTGGAATTAATGCGTTCTATCCAAGATATTGATGCAGCGATACAACGTTTAAAGATGGCTGAACAAACGATGGATCTGGCCGCGATTTATACAATTCATGGTTTCTGCCGCCGTATGTTAATGCAATATGCTTTTAACTCAGGGATTCATTTTAATTTAGAATTAGTTAAAGACGAAAGTGAGTTATTAGAACGCTTATTCAACGATTTTTGGCGTGAACATTTTTACTCACAGCCTTTGGATATCGCCAATTATATTCACCAAGTACTCGTTTCACCTCAAGCTGTTTTAAAAAAGTTACGTAGCCATATATCACATCAGTTAGAGTTAGATATTAGTCAAAAAGCATGGTTGACAATGTCATTAGTGGATTTTTTACAACATCGTGTCTTACCTAAACAGCAGTTAGTACAACAATTAAAGCAGCAATGGTTAGATAATGAAACCGAATTACGCTCATTGATTTTGCATGAATTAGATAAAAATTATAAAAAAGGCGAAAAAAAATCTTTAAAACGCACTAATTTTAAAAAGAATTATGTGCCTAAATGGTTTGATAACATTCAGGCATGGGCAAACTCAGCATTGAGCACGCGGTTACCTGAAACGTTAACTAAATATTTTAGTCAGCAAGCTTTGCTGCATTATGCAGAAGAAGGCGCTGAACCCATTTCTCATCCCGTTTTTCAATTAGTTGATGAAGTGATCGCACATACTACAGAACAGGTAGTTGATCAGCAAGTAGTGCTATATCATTATTTATGTGGTGTGCAGCAAAAGTTGCTTGAGCATAAACTTAACCATGCTCAGAAAAATTTTGATGATTTATTACGCTTGTTGAAACAAGCACTTTATTCTGTTCAAGGTGAGGAGCTTGCGCAATTTATTCGTCTACAATATCCTTTTGCCATGATTGATGAATTTCAAGATACGGATGCTCAACAATATCAAATTTTCGCTAAGATCTATATTCACTCAATGCCTGTTGAAAATGGCTTTATTATGATTGGTGATCCTAAGCAAGCCATTTATAAATTTCGTGGTGCAGATATTTTTACTTACTTCAAAGCTGCGCAGCAAGCCGATGCTCATTTTACTTTAGGCACAAACTGGCGTTCTGAACAAAGCTTAGTAAAGAGTATTAATACATTGTTTCATTTTCAATCTGGTTTGCCTTTTGTATATCCACAAATTCAATTTCAACCTGTTTCTGCGCGTAATGATCAAGCTAAATTTATATTAAACGGTCAAATTGAACCTGCGTTGCGTTGCTATATTGGTGATTTGGGGGAAAGTAAAAATACGCGGTTCAGTACGACTCAAAAGCAAAAGCTCGCACAGATTTGTGCTATTTCAATTCAATATTGGTTACAATATGCGCAAGAAAATAATGCAATTTTTGCTTCTGAGCAAGCAACACAACCTTTAATGGCTGAGCGAATAGCCGTACTTGTGCGTAATTGGAGTGAAGCTGAGTTAGTGGCACAAGCACTACAACAATTAGGAATTGCTTCAGTCTATCTTTCCGATCGCAGTAATGTATTCGATTGTGATGAAGCTAAACAATTAGCTTTAATTTTAACCGCTTGTTTAAACCCATTTAGCGAGCGCCATATTTTAAATGCGATTGCGACTCGTATTTTTGCCTTAACAGCATGTGAAATGAGTGCGATTAAACAAGATGAACAACGTTGGAGCGAGCTAGTAGAACGTTTTGTTAATTATCAACATATTTGGCAAAAACAAGGGATTTTAGTCATGCTCCATCAACTTTTCTTAGATGAAAAGATCACAGAAAAGTTGCTTGCAAGTTTGGGAGGAGAACGTAAAGCGACAGATCTATTACATCTAGCGGAATTATTACAAGGGGCTAGTCGTTTAAATGAAAGTGCAGCAAGCTTGTTACGTTGGTTTGAAAAACAAATTCAAGGCGAAGATCGCCAAGATGGACAACAAATTCGCTTAGAGAGTGAGCGGCAGTTAGTTAAAATTGTGACTATTCATAAATCTAAAGGATTGGAATATGATCTCGTGTGGTTGCCATTTATTGCCGATTCATTAAAAGAGAATAAGCAGTTAATTCAAACGTATTATGACAGTACTGCGCAGCGTGTACTATGGGATGTTGAGCAGCAACATCAGGTAGAGATTGAGCAGGAACAACGCGCAGAAGAAATGCGTCTATTGTATGTGGCATTCACTCGAGCTAAGTACCAAATTGCATTAGCATTGCCAGAGTCTTTTTTACCGAGTTGGAATTGTCTGCAATACCTCTTTACGCAAGGTCAGATGGACCGTCGCGAAGAAGTGCGGTCAGTTTTGACCGAATTTCAGCAATGTATGATGAAGCAACAGGTGAATGTTGCTATTGATGATTTCACTACATTACAACCTGATGTTACATCACAAGTTATTTCACCTACAGAAACCTTGCATTGTGCTGAGTTTAATGGACAGATTGAGCAAAATTGGCAAGTGACCAGTTTTACTGCCATTAGCGCTCAACATGAGAGAACAAAACAATTTTATCTTGCTCAACAACAGGATGAAAAGGCATTGGCAATCACGTTGCTTTCTGAATTAAAAGATTATAGCTTAGAGCAAAACTATTCGCAGGATAGTTATTTGCAGAAAGCAATAGTAGAAGGATATGCAGCAGGCTATACCCCTTTTGATTTACCGGCGGGTGCTCAAATAGGTCAAGTGCTTCATCAATATTTTGAGCAAAATGTCTTCAATAAACCAATTGAATTAACAATGGTACATCAGCTCTGCCAGCAGTTACAGCTTGATCAGAAATGGTTTGTTCCATTACAAACATGGTTAACTCATATTTTAACAACGCCGTTGCTTGCAAACGAAAATCTTAAGCTTGCTGATTTAGCGCCACAGGATTGTTTAAAAGAAATGGAGTTTTATTTGCAATTAGCGCAACAATTTCAATCTAATAAATTTAATCAGCTATTACAAAAATATCAGGTGGTTTCTACACCACTGCAATTACAGGATTTGAAACAAAGTATTACAGGTATGCTACGTGGTTTTATTGACCTTGTTTTTCGCTATCAAGGGAAATATTACTTGTTAGATTATAAATCGAATAAATTAGGTAACACTTTGGCTGATTATGCACCAGAGCAGCTCAACAAAGTGATGGTAGAGCAACATTATGACTGGCAGTATTTATTTTATACCGTGGCACTCCATCGTTATTTAACCCAGCGCGATCCTCATTATCGTTATCAGACACATTTTGGCGGCGTAATTTATACTTTTTTGCGAGGCATGAACGGAAAGGATAATCATGGCGTATATTTTAACAAGCCTCATGTAGGTCTTATCGAAGAATTAGAGGAGTTATTGTAATGCTTGCTATCTTAAACAAGTTAAAGCAGCAGCAATTGATTAGTGCTGGAGATTATTATTTCGCAAAATTGATTGCAGATAAACAACCTCAAGATTATTCCACTGAAGTTCAGAATTTAGCTATCTTATTGGCTGCCTTATGTAGTTACAACTATCAACAAGGGAATACTTGTTTATTTTTAGATCACCATCTTGAACAGAATTATTTTAATTTAGCTTACCGCACATCTGACTGCCATTATTTAGCAGAAATACAAGCAAAAATAGGTTTTATGCCTGTTGAACAGTGGCAGTCAGAACTTAAAAATCATATTGCATTTAGTACTAATCCGTTGGAACAGGTAGCTCCTTTAGTTTTTCAATTTAATGCGTTGTATTTTTATCGGATTTGGCAAGATGAATATCGGGTCGCAAACTACTTAAAGCGTGCAGTAAAACATCAAGCAGGTTCAGATCAAAGTGATTTGGTGCAAATTAAACAGACATTGGCAAAATATTTTCCTAGCACACAACAATGTAGTGAAATTAACTGGCAGAAAGTCGCAGTAGCGACGGCATTACGCCAAAATTTTTGCTTAATTACAGGCGGACCAGGCACAGGGAAAACGACAACAGTAGCGCGTTTATTACTTGTTCTACAAGAGTTACATTGTCACAAATTGAAGATTAAACTTGTTGCGCCAACAGGAAAGGCTGCTGCACGTTTAACTGAATCTATGCATAGTGCACTCGAAAATTTACAAACTCGAGAGAAAATTGTGATTACACCTGAATTGATGGCATCAATTCCAACAGCAGCACAAACACTGCATCGTTTATTAGGCATACGTTTTTTTGAAGAAACGCCACAATTTAATTTAAAAAATCCATTATACCTTGATGTATTAGTTGTAGATGAAGCTTCAATGATTGATTTGCCGTTGCTGACAAAATTATTACAAGCACTCAAAGTACAGACAAAATTGATTTTATTAGGGGATGAGAATCAACTTTCACCAGTAGAAGCAGGTGAAACCTTAGGAGAGTTAGGTCAATTTGCTCAAACGCCTTATAGTGCTGCATTAACGGATTATTTACAAGAAGTCGCGTATATTCAACTTGCACATACTACACGATATCATCCTATTCGTGATCATCTGTGTCGTTTACATCACAGCCATCGTTTTTCAAGTCATTCTGGTATTGGACAGCTTGCACAAGCGATTAATCAAGGGGAAATTGAGTTAAGCTGGCAGTATTTAACTCAATTTGATGATGTTGAATTAATCGATTTTACTACTTTAACATCGTTAAAAGCGACTAATCCAATTGCTTATACACAAGCTTGTGTCGCTTTAGTCGTAAAAAGTGCAGTAGAAAAATACACTGATTATTTACTGGCAATAAAACAAATGCAGCAGAGTGATTTAAAATTTACGGAACAGCAAGTAAGCCATATTTTTGCTTTGTTTAATGCTGTGCGTTTTTTGACGGCACTTCGTGTGGGCGAATTTGGTGTGGAGCAATTAAATCGAAAGATTGCACAACGTTTACAACAAAAAGGCTTATTGCATTTTAAATATGAGCGTGATTGGTACCTTGGCAAGCCTATTATGATTACACAAAATGACAGCCACATTGGGTTATATAATGGTGATATTGGCTTATTTTTAGGGGAAGGAAAAGTATGGTTTGAGCAAGGTAAAAATCACTATAAAACCGTATTAGCTAGCCGTGTGCCAAGTTATGAAACCGCTTTTGTGATGACAATACATAAATCACAAGGATCTGAATTTGCCCATACTTGTTTAGTCTTACCAACAGAACCTAATCCTATTTTATCGCGTGAATTAATCTATACCGGTATGACTAGAGCAAAACAAAAGCTCAGTATTTTTACGACCCAAGAAATTTGGAGAAATGCACTGAAAAATCCCGTAAAGCGACAAAGTGGATTAAGTAAATTGCTAGTTGAATTGTTTAAAAAATCCCATTAAAGTGCTTAAATTTGAATTTATCAATAGGAGAAAAATATGCAACTTTATGTTTATGATCATTGCCCTTATTGTGTTCGCGCTATGATGATTTTCGGCTTAAAAGAACTCGCTGTCAAAATTAACGTGTTATTAAATGATGATGAAGAAACGCCGATAGGCTTGGTAGGTAAAAAAGTGGTTCCTATTCTGATTAAAGAAGATGGCAGTGCGATGCCAGAAAGTTTAGACATTGTAAAATATGTTGATACGCATTATGGCGAACCTATTTTACAAGAAAACATTCGTCCCGAAGTTGAGTCGGTTTTGAAAGAAATCACCAGCTATTCAAACTATTTATTAATGCCACGTTTTATTCAATTGAATGTACCAGAATTTGCCACACAAAGTGCCATTGAGTATTTCACTAAGAAGAAAACAGAATATGTAGGTGATTTCGCGCAACATTTGAGCAAGACAACAGAATATTTGACAAGATTACAACATGATTTGGATAAGTTGGACGCATTAGTCATAGGTAAAGCTTCATTGAATCAATCTTTATCATTAGAAGATATTTTAGTATTCCCAATATTACGTAATTTAACTTGTGTAAAAGGTGTTAAATTCCCTGAAAAATTAGCGAATTATGTAAATCAAATGTCTAATTTAAGTAAAGTGAGTCTTTACACTAAACAAGCGCTTTAATTGGTTAAAATAGTTGCAATTTTTTACAAAAAAACTATGCTTGTGACTGAGCATTTTGTCTCAAAAAACATTAATCTAAGGAGAAAATTATGGCATTAGGTTGGTACGAACTTAAATTAGCAAAAGATGGTCAATTCATGTTCAATTTGAAAGCGGCAAATAGCCAAGTGATCTTAACTAGTGAGCTTTATCGTTCACGTGCTGCTGCTGAAAATGGTATTGCATCTGTACAAAAAAATGGGTCAGACGAAAAGAATTTTGAAGTACGTGTTGCTAAAAACGATAAGCCATATTTCGTCTTAAAGGCAAAAAATCATCAAGAAATTGGTCGTAGCCAATATTATGCCTCTAACGTATCTGCGAAAAAAGGTATTGGTTCAGTGATGAAAAATGCAGCTACAACTGTTATTAAAGATCTCACGGTAGAAGCCTAATTTAGCGAGTGAAAAAATTTGCGAGTGTATTCACATTCGCAAATTTTTTGTCCGTTTTTTGTTCCATTATTTTTTCTTTCCACTTCGTTTTATAAAAAATAGTCGCTTTTTCGTTCTTTCTTTTGTATAATCTCGCGACCCTGTGAATGTGTTGGATTTCCCACCACGCATTATTTTATCGAGATCACACTCGAAGGGGTGTTTGATTAAGATTCATGGTTGTGTTTAGTGATAAACACTGGGTATTAATAATATTATTTTGGTAATTAATTAATGAAAACTTTTGTAGCAAAACCAGAAACGGTTAAACGCGACTGGTATGTAGTAGATGCGACAGGTAAAACTTTAGGTCGTTTAGCGACTGAATTAGCACGTCGCCTTCGTGGTAAACATAAAGCTGAATATACTCCACATGTTGATACTGGTGATTACATCATCGTTATCAACGCTGATAAAGTAGCTGTAACTGGTAACAAAGAAAGCGATAAAATTTACTACTGGCACACTGGCTATGTAGGTGGCATTAAACAAGCGACTTTCAAAGAAATGATCGCACGTCGTCCTGAAGCAGTGATTGAAATTGCGGTTAAAGGTATGTTGCCAAAAGGTCCATTAGGTCGCGCAATGTATCGTAAATTAAAAGTGTATGCAGGTTCAGAGCATAACCATGCAGCACAGCAACCACAAGTTTTAGACATTTAATCACGAGGTTTAGGATATGGCAGAGAATCAAAACTACGGCACAGGTCGCCGCAAAAGCTCTTCAGCTCGTGTATTCATCAAACCGGGCAGTGGTAAAATCACTATCAACCAACGTGAGTTAGACGTTTATTTCGGTCGCGAAACAGCGCGTATGATTGTTCGTCAACCTCTAGAATTGGTTGAAATGACTGAGAAATTAGACCTATATGTCACTGTTAAAGGTGGCGGTATTTCAGGTCAAGCGGGTGCAATCCGTCACGGTATCACTCGTGCATTAATCGAATATGATGAGAGCTTACGTTCTGTATTACGCGCAGCAGGTTTTGTTACCCGCGATGCACGTCAAGTTGAGCGTAAAAAAGTGGGTCTACGCAAAGCACGTCGTCGTCCACAATTCTCAAAACGTTAATTTTATATTTTACGTTTTATATTCAAATTGCAAGTCCTTTGGGGCTTGCAATTTTTTTGTCTAAAGAAAAATTTACGATAATCTTTGGAAATCATTATGTGATTTATGGTAGAATAAACGCCCATTTTTTATATGATATTATGCCGAAAATACGGCACAGTTTAATCGATTTTAATTCATTTTAGAGCTGTCGGAGGAATAGATGACAAGCGCTGCAAATAAACGTTCAATAATGACACTTTTTTCAGATAAAACAGATATTTATTGCCATCAAGTACGTATTGTATTAGCAGAAAAAGGTGTTGCTTATGAAACGGAAGTTGTAGATCCTCAAGTTGTATCAGAAGATTTAATGGAATTAAATCCGTATGGCACGTTGCCGACATTAGTTGATCGTGATTTAGTCTTATTTAATTCACGTATTATCATGGAATATCTTGATGAGCGTTTTCCACACCCACCATTAATGCCAGTTTATCCTGTGGCGCGTGGTAAAAGTCGTTTATTAATGTTACGTATTGAGCAAGATTGGTATCCTGCATTAGCAAAAGCAGAAAAAGGCACTGATACAGAGCGTGCAACTGCATTAAAACAGTTAAAAGAAGAAATTTTAGCGATTGCACCTATTTTTACTCAAATGCCTTATTTTATGAGTGAGGAATTTAGTTTAGTGGACTGTTATGTTGCGCCGTTATTATGGCGTATGCAGGAATTAGGTGTAGAGTTTAGTGGTGCTGGTAGTAAAGCAATTAAAGCTTATATGTCTCGTGTGTTTGAACGTGATTCATTTATGCAATCTTTAGGCGCTTCTGCACCCAAAAATTTAATGGATGAGAAATAATTTAACATGGAATACAAAGTATCCCCAAAACGCCCTTATTTATTACGTGCCTATTATGATTGGTTAGTCGACAATAATTTCACGCCTTATTTAGTGGTCGATGCTACTTATCGTGGTGTTAAAGTGCCTGTTGAATATGTGAAAGATGGTCAAATTGTATTAAATTTATCTGCGAATGCAACAGGTAATTTACATTTAACGAATGATTTTATTCAGTTTAGTGCACGTTTTCGTGGTATGCCAGAGGATATTTATATTCCAATGGGTGCGGCTCTGGCTATTTATGCTCGTGAGAATGGCGATGGTGTGATGTTTGAGCCTGAAGCAATTTATGATGAGCTGGATAGGGTGAGTGTAGAACAACCCTTAAGTTTTGTTGAAGCTGTGGATAAAGCAACGATAGAAAGTAAAACACATAAAAATGAGCATGAAGTAGAGAAGAAAACAGATAAAAAAGTGGCTTCTCATTTGAGAATTATAAAATGATTTGTTTTTAAGCATGGTTTAAAAGATAAAAAAGCACTATCTCATTTAGGAATAGTGCTTTTTTAGTATAAATAACAGTAAATTATTGTGTCATTTTTGCAACATTTTTGAGGAACCCTTGCGCACTGGTGTAAATTTCGCTTTTATTTTGTGCTGCAAGAATCATATCTGACATTTCTCTAAACGCGCCTTTTCCTCCAGCAAGATGTAATACATGATCTGCTTGCTGTTTCACGTAAATGGGCGCATCATTTACTGCGAAAGTTAAGCCACAAACAGCAAAGGCTGGTAAATCAACGCTATCATCGCCAATATAGGCAGTTTGTGACGCTGAAACATTGGCTTGCCGCATTAATTCAACACAAGCACTTTCTTTTTCAAGTTTGCCTAAGAAGGATAATTTAATTCCTAAATCTGCAATACGTTTACGTAGAATTGGGGAATCTCGACCTGATAACACGGCCACTTGGATACCAGATTCCATTAACATTTTAATGCCCAGTCCATCACGAACATGAAAGGTTTTAATTGCTTCACCATTCGCATCATAATGTAATGAGCCATCTGTTAGTACGCCATCAATATCAGTAATAACAAATTTAATTTGTTTTAATTTTTCCGTTAACATTAGCTTGAGAACTCCACTAAACCTACTACGTTATTTTCGTCATTAACAACGACTAAAGAATGGATTTTTTGTGCCTTCATAAAGTTTTCTGCATCTGATAAATAAGTATCTTGATGGACTGTTTTGGGTTTCGATGTCATCAGATCTTGAGCATTTTTCTTTAATGTTTTCTCTCCGTTAGCGCTCAGCGCACGGCGAATATCCCCATCAGTGATGATACCTTTTAATTCACCTTGTTCCATGACAAGGGCAACCCCCATTCTGCCTTCATTCATAATTGTTAAACAATCAGCAAAAGAGGTTTGCATTGTAGTGATTGGAAGACGAGTTTGCATTTGATCTTTAACACGGCAGAGTAAGCGACGTCCTAAGCTACCACCAGGATGGAATTTAGCAAAATCAGCAGGTTGGAAATCTCTTGCTTTAATTAGTGAAACTGCGAGCGCATCACCTAATGCCATTGTCACTAGCACCGAAGTTGTTGGTGCGAGATTGTTAGGGCAAACTTCGCGTTCAACACTGATATCTAGTACATAATCAGCGTGTCTAGCAAGAGTAGAATGCAGATTTCCTGTTAATGCAATGATTTTATTGCCAAAGTTTTTTAGGCTTGGGATCAATTTGTTGACATCGTCTGTTTCGCCACTATAAGAAATCAACATGACAATATCAATTGGCTTAAGCATGCCTAAATCGCCATGAAATGCCTCAGTTGGATGTAAAAAGAAACTTGGTGTGCCTGTTGAAGCGAAGGTCGCAACCATTTTTTTACCGACTAAGCCTGATTTACCAATTCCACCGATCACCAAACGCCCTTCACAATGTAACAACAACTCCACGACATCAGTGAATTGTTGATCAAGTCGTTGGCTTAACCGAGCAAGTGCTTGTTCTTCTACAGCAAGCGTTTCTTGGGCAATTTTTAAGTAATCCATTTCGATTCCTTCAGTGACACGAAAAGTTGGTTAATTATAACATAAAGTCTGCTTTAAGTCGTAAAGTGAATAAAGTGCGGTCTATTTTTAGTAAATTTAATAATGCTGTATTTCTGTATGAAATTCCGTTATACTGCGCCACTTGAGTTGGTCAGGCAATCGCTGGTTTATTGAAGCCCTTAACCGTCTTATGACGACCTAGTGGGACAAGTAAACGAGAGGAAAGTCCGAGCTACATAGGGCAGAGTGCCAGATAACGTCTGGGAGGCGTGAGCCTACGACAAGTGCAACAGAGAGCAGACCGCCAGTTTTTAACTGGTAAGGGTGAAAGGGTGCGGTAAGAGCGCACCGCATGACTGGTAACAGTACATGGCAGGGTAAACTCCACTCGTAGCAAGACCAAATAGGAATCCAATGAGCGGCCCGTTCAGGATTCGGGTAGGTTGCTTGAGCGTGCGTGTGAACGTACGCCTAGAGGAATGATTGTCCACGACAGAACTCGGCTTATCGACCAACTCAACTTTTTTTAAAATAGTGCTTTGACTGCTTTAATTTTATTGAAGTCACTAATCCAAATTTTTTGATCATCTTCTGCATTTGCGCCCATTACTGCATCTGACTGCCATTTCATTTGGCTTAAGCGATAGCTTTTACCTGATAAATGTAATTCTTGTATCCCTGTGTTTTTAACTAACGTTTGTGCATTTTCTGCATTAACTCCTGCGCCAGCCATGATACTAATTCGATTATCAGCTTGTTCAACAAGCTGTTTAAGTAAGTCTTCGCCTTGCAGTGCAGTATTTTTTTGACCAGAAGTAAGAACACGTTCACAACCCAGTGCAATAAGCTGTTCTAAACTGTCGAAAGGATGATGGCACAAGTCAAAAGCACGATGAAAAGTAACACCTAAACCCTCTGCCGCATTTATCAGTGTTTCACAAATTTTTACATCAATTTCAGCTTGTGCTGTCAATGCGCCAATCACTACGCCTTTTGCACCAAGTGCTTTGACAATTTGAATATCTTCTACCATCATTTGTACTTCATAGCGGTTGAAAAGAAAATCACCTGCGCGAGGTCGAATCATGACATAACAGGGAATTTTGCTAAAATTGACCGCACTTTTGATCAGTGAATATTGTGGTGTGACACCACCAATCGCCAAACAGCTGCATAATTCTAAACGATCAGCGCCAGCTTGTTCTGCACTGAGTGCTGATTCAATATTATCAATACAGACTTCAACTTTCATGATGTCTCCTTTTATATAATAAAAAAGAGGCACAATCGCCTCTTTCTTTATTTGGTTGAGTAATAACCTGCCATTGCACTATAAACCGCATTCTCTTGCTGAATTAATTGATATTTTGCATTTAAAATGGCAATTTGAGAATCATTTTCTGTGTTTGCCGCGTTTAGCCAATCTCTCAACTCAGATACTCCTGCATCATAGCGATTTTTATAATACTTTGTTATACGTTGATTATAAGTATAGGCTTTTTGTAAGTTGGCAAAATGAGTTTGTAATTGTTTATACGAGAAATAATTTGTATCAATCTCATTTAATGCTGTTGTAATGGTTTGTTCATAATGTAATTTTGCTGCTTCATAATTTGCCTCAGAAATTTTGACATTCCATTTTACTGTATTCCAGCTTAAGAAAGGTAAGCTAATACTGACCAGACCTGCGCTAATAGGCGTATGTAATGCATTATCCACTTTATTACCTACAGAGGATAAACTTGCACCTAAAGTAATTGTTGGGAACCAGCTTTTTTGCATTGCTTTAGCATCTTTAAAAGCACTGTTTAAACGATATTGCGCGCTTTTAATATCAGGGCGATTAGCAATGGTTGATACTGGAACATTGGTATTAATACCGATAGCTTTAACATTGAGAATACGTGGGAATGCCAGATTAAGCGTATCAGTTGGCTTTAAGTTAAGTAGATCGCGTAAAGTTTGTTCAGCAACTTTTCGTTGAGTTTGATAAGTTAATAATTGATTACGTGCTCTTAATACTGATTGTTGTGCCTGATCTGCACTGGCGCTATCAGTTACACCTAATTTAAAGCGGTTTTGCATGATTTGGCTAATCTGGTTGTAATATTTAATGCTACCTTCAGTTGCTTGAATAGCATCATTTAAAAAGGCAATTTGATAGTAAGTTATAATCACTGAATTAATTAATGCAAGTCGTGTTGCTTCGAGATCTTCAGCGGTGGCTTTGTATGCCCATTCGCCAGCAGAAGCCGAATCCGCTAAACGGCGCCATAAATCTAATGTATAGCTGACATTTAATGATCCACTGTGAGTGATTCTCGAATTTTCACTATGTTCAATATTACGGCTAGCACTCGACTCAGTTTTTCCACTAAAAGTAGGAACTAGATTTGCGCCCAATAAATTCGCGGAATAGAGGGCTTTATTGACATTAATTGTGGCTTTAGCAAGGTTTCTGTTATTTTTTAATGCTTGTTCAATCACTTTATTGAGTTGAGGATCGTTATATAGTCCCCACCAATTTTCTTGCACATTATACTGTTTAGTGAGTTCTTCATATTGTTGGAAATCTTGCTTTACAGTTTGATAAGAATTATCAATATTTACACAACCTACAAGAGTAGTTGAAAGCAAGATAAACGTCATCTGATTTAGTTTTAACATTATTATTGTCCTTTAAGTGAAAAAGTGCGGTCTGTTTTTATGCACTTTATATTGAATAAATTATAACAGTTTTCTATTCTCTTGCTAAAGCATTAATTGGGTTTAAACGAGCAGCATTTCGTGCTGGCATATAACCAAAAATAATGCCAATTAAACTGGCACATAGAACCGCTGCAATAATCGAAAATGTCGAAAAAATCATATTGAAATTTGTTGCGAATTGATTAAACACAAATCCAAATGCAAGGGAGAGTCCAATACCTGTGATGCCACCAATCAGGCAAATCAATACTGCCTCAATAAGAAATTGTTGCAAAATGTTTGACTGCCTTGCACCAATTGCCATGCGTACACCAATTTCTTTGGTGCGCTCTGTAACAGAGACTAACATAATATTCATTACGCCAATGCCACCTACGATTAATGAAATTAATGCAATTGAAGAAATTAATAATTTCATTGTATTAGTTGTACTTTCAATAGTTTGTTTAATCGTATCACTGTTTATGACAAAAAAGTCTTTTTTACCATGACGCACAGTTAATATATGAGTGAGATCTTTTTCCGCCACTTGTGTATTGATTTCATCTTTGATTTTTACTGTAATCGAATCAATTTTGGCATTACCTGAAATTTTATACATTGCTGTAGTATAAGGAAGCCAGATCGTTAAACTGCTATTATTACTACTACTCATTCCTGCTGGATTCGCTACACCAATAATGCGTAGTGGCTTTTTATTAATCATAATGATTTTGCCTAAAGGTGAGTGATTGTTAAAGACTTGACGTAGTGTATTTGAGTCAATGACTGCCACTTGTGTATTTTGTGCCACATCGTAAGACGTAAATAGTTGACCTTGTAGTAAGTTGATGCCTTTGACATCAAAAAATTGTTCATTAACACCTTTTACCTGCGCAGTAAAATTTTGGTTACCATAAGTTAGACTGCCGCTGACTGCGCTGTTTGGAGTCACACTTTCAGTATAACTTTGTTTGGCGAGTAGGTTAGCATCACTCATAGTTAAATTTTGCATACGTTCTGCTCGTCTGTCGCCAAATCCGGTTCCGTTATAAATATCCATAGTATTCGTGCCAAGTGAACTAATATTTGATAGGATTTTTTGCTGTGAACCATTACCTAATGCGACTACTGAAACAACAGAAGTGATGCCAATGATAATGCCTAACATAGTGAGTAATGAACGTAATTTATGTGTCACAATTGCATTAACTGACATTTTAAATGATTCAATAAATTGATCTTTAATCAAAGTAAAGCGTGTTTTTTGTACTGTTGGCGTTGTTAATTTTTCAGCAACCCAATTGGATTTTTGTTGGTCTTGAATAATAACGCCATCTTTAATTTCAATAATGCGATTGGCAAATTGAGCAATCTGTTGATCATGAGTGACCAGAATAATCGTATGACCTTCATGATGTAGTTGTTGCAGAATTTCCATTACCCTTGTACCACTTTTTGAGTCTAATGCACCAGTGGGTTCATCGGCGAGGATAATTTCCCCACCATTCATTAAAGCGCGGGCAATACTGACTCGCTGTTGCTGCCCGCCAGATAATTGGTTAGGTTTATTGGCTAACTTATCCTGTAAACCTAACTTTTCTAATAAATCTTTAGCACGTGTAAGGCGTGTCTTTTGGTCAATGCCAGCATAAATTGCAGGCAAGGCAACATTTTCTAAAGCAGTTAAAGTAGAAAGTAAATTATAACGCTGAAAAATAAAGCCAAATTTCTTTTGTCGTAAATCAGAGAGTGCATCTTTATCAAGGTAGCTGACTTCCTCATTTGCAATTTTATATGAACCAGAGCTGGCACTATCTAGACAGCCAATGATATTCATCAGAGTTGATTTACCAGAACCAGAGGCACCGATGATAGCAATGAAATCTCCTTTTTTAATCTCTAAATTGATATTTTTAAGCACTTGGGTACGATAGTCACCTTCACCAAAAAATTTATTGAGATCTTTGATTTGAATAATTTGCATAAAGTCGACCGTACTTTTAGAACATTCTTGCACGACGAATCGTGTTGCCTACTTGTTCGTCACTGGTGAGTTGCGAAGAAATTACTTTTTCACCTTCCTGTAATCCTGACAAAATTTGAGTATTGAGATCATCATTAAGACCAATAATGACCTCACGTTTTTCTACTTGATTGCCTTGGAGTACCTGAACAAATACTTTGTTACTTTCTGGTTTTAAAGTTGAGGTTGGGATAAACAGAGTGTCTTTTACCTCAGCAACTAAAATTTGAGTTTGCGCAGTCATACCAATACGCAGCTTATTATCTGGATTATCAACAAGTGCGTTGGCATAAAAATAGACGGCTTTTGTATTAGCAACTGATTCTGAGTATTCATTATCAGTTAATGTTGTCATTGCAGGATCAATTGCATTGATGACTGTCGTGTATTGAATTGTTGGCTCAGCTAACGTTGAAAAAATAATCGGCATACCAACGCTGACTTTCGTAATGTCACCTTCTGAAATTTCGGGTTTGATTTGCATTTTACTCACATCTGCCACTTGGATAATAGTTGGTGTCGTTTGGTTTGCATTAACTGTTTGTCCTTCAGAAACAGGGATAGAAATCACTGTACCAGTAATCGGTGATAGGATTTTGGTGTAGCCTAAATTGGTTATTGCTGTATTCACTTCAATTTCAGCTTGCTTAATTGCCGCTGTAATTTCTTGGATAGCAGCTTGTGCGACAGCAAAAGTATGCTTGGCATTATCCAATTCTGTCAGGCTAATTGCTTTTTGGCTATACAATTTTTTGCTGCGTTCGTAACTGGATTTAGCTATGTCATAAGCCACATTTTTCGCATTAAGTTGAGCTTGATAAGAGGTTAACTTGGCTTGTGCAGTATCTAAATGGTTATGTTGTGTTTGTGAGTCAATTTCTGCAATGAGATCGCCTTGTTTAATTTGTTGCCCAAGTTTGACATGTATTTTTTCTATTTTCCCAGATGCTTGTGCACCGACCTCAACACGTTGATAAGCTCTCAACGTACCAGTTGCAATAACGGATTTTTGTAGATCACCGCGTTTCACTGTTTCTGTAAGATAAGTGATTTGATTGTTTTGATTCGCATTAAATAAATAAAATCCACCAATAAGAATCGCAATAATGATGGCGCCGCTAATCAGATACTTTTTATTCATTGTTGTTTCTCAAGAGTAGGGTAAGTTCCTTAAAAGATACAAATATTAGCTTAAGAAAATATGATGCCATTACACTGAATGAACGTTCGTTCATTTTATCATTAAAACAAAAAATAGGAAGTACGAAATAAGAAGAAAACAGACCGCACTTTTGTATTCTGTAGGTAAACAAGGTAGAATAAACAACATTTTTCATAGCAAAATATTTATTGAAATTTGAGGTCAGAATGAGTAACCCAATTGAACGTGTAGAAATCACTGAAAACGCAGAAAAACGCCCCACTAATTTTATTCGTCAAATCATTGATGAAGATCTAGCTTCAGGTAAGCATCATAGCGTTCAAACACGTTTTCCGCCTGAGCCAAATGGTTATTTACACATTGGTCATGCCAAATCGATTTGTTTAAATTTTGGTATCGCTGAGGACTATCAGGGATTATGTAATTTACGTTTTGATGATACTAATCCTGTAAAAGAAGACGTGGAATATGTGGATTCAATTAAGCAGGATGTTGAGTGGTTAGGTTTTAAATGGGAAGGACAACCGCACTATGCGTCAGATTATTTTGACCAATTATATGGTTATGCTCTTGAGCTGATCAAAAAAGGTTTAGCCTATGTTGATGAGCTTTCGCCAGAAGAAATGCGTGAATACCGTGGCACATTAACTGAGCCAGGGAAAAATAGCCCATATCGCGATCGTTCAGTGGAAGAAAACTTAGCGCTGTTTGAAAAAATGAAAAATGGCGAAATTGAGGAAGGTAAAGCCAGTTTACGTGCCAAAATTGACATGGCATCACCGTTTATGGTTATGCGTGATCCTGTGTTATACCGCATTAAATTTGCAAGCCATCATCAAACAGGTGATAAGTGGTGTATTTATCCAATGTATGATTTTACTCATTGTATTTCTGATGCAATTGAACGTATTACGCATTCTCTTTGCACGTTAGAATTCCAAGACAACCGTCGTTTATATGATTGGGTATTAGACAATATTTCAATTGAACGCCCATTACCACATCAATATGAGTTTTCTCGTTTAAACTTAGAAGCAACCTTAACGTCTAAGCGTAAATTATTACAATTAGTAAATGAGGGGATTGTAGATGGCTGGAATGATCCACGTATGCCAACAATTTCAGGTTTACGTCGTCGTGGTTATACACCCGCTTCAATTCGTGAGTTTTGCCGTCGTATTGGCGTGACGAAACAGGAAAATACAGTTGAGCTGAGCGCATTAGAAGCTTGTATTCGTGAAGATTTGAACGAAAACGCACCACGAGCAATGGCCGTGATTAACCCATTGAAAGTAGTCATTGAAAACTTTGGCGACAAAGAAATATTACAAGCTCCAAATCATCCTAATCGTGAGGAACTTGGGCAGCGCGAATTGCCATTTACTCGTGAAATTTATATTGATCAAGCCGATTTTCGTGAAGAAGCAAATAAGCAATATAAACGTCTTGTTTTAGGCAAAGAAGTACGTTTACGTAATGCTTATGTCATTAAAGCAGAACGTGTAGAAAAAGATGCTGATGGTAATATTACTACAGTGTACTGTAGCTATGATCCTGATACGCTAGGTAAAAATCCTGCGGATGGACGTAAAGTCAAGGGCGTTATTCAGTGGGTATCCGCAGAAGATTATTTGCCTGCTGAATTCCGCCAATATAATCGTTTATTTACTGTCACAAATCCGGGAGCTGTGGAAGATATTCATGAAGTACTTAACCCAGATTCATTAGTGGTAAAACAGGGTGTTGTAGAGAAAAGCCTAATTAATGCACAGCCAGAGCAAGCTTACCAATTTGAACGCGAAGGTTATTATTGTGCAGACAGTAAAGATAGCCGTCCTGAACATTTGGTCTTCAATTTAACTGTGAGTTTAAAAGAAGGATTTTAATTTTTCTTCTACTTAGCTTGATAAAGAGTGCAAAAATGCGCTCTTTTTTGTTTACTAAATAAGAGTAACTTTGGTGCTTAAAATAGATAATTTTTATTTAAACTTTCTATTTTTAGTTTTAATTTAATTAAATTGAGATTTTTTAGTTAGAAATAAAAAAATGCTCTATTCCATTTAATAAAGCGATTACAATAATCGACTTTGTGAAATTGCGTTGAATAAGGAAAAGATAAATGGAACTATTTTCTAGTTTTGTTGATTTCGTTGAACAGGCATTAGTATGGTTTGTAGAAAAGGTAGATGGACCATTATGGGATATTACCATTGTCACTTTATTGGGCGTAGGTTTATTTTTTACGATTACCACAGGTTTAGTACAACTTCGTTTATTGCCACGTAGCTTACGTGAAATGTGGTCTGGACGCAGCGCAGAAGGCAATTCATTAACACCGTTTCAAGCGTTTACTACTGGTTTAGCGAGTCGTGTTGGTGTTGGTAACATTGGTGGTGTGGCAACTGCAATTGCTATTGGTGGTGAAGGTGCCGTCTTTTGGATGTGGGTAACTGCCTTAATTGGCATGAGTAGTGCTTTTGCGGAATCTTCACTTGCGCAATTATTCAAAGTGAAAGAGCCTTGCGGATTATATCGTGGTGGACCTGCTTATTATATTACCAAAGGATTAAAAGCACCTTGGTTAGGTGTACTATTTGCAATAAGCTTAATTTTTACGTTTGGTTTTGCTTTTAATGCGGTACAAGCAAACGCTATTGTTGAAGCAACCCGTAATGCATGGCATTGGAAGTCAGAATATGTCGGGCTGCTATTAGTAGCAATTACTGCATTAATTATTTTTGGCGGCGTCAAACGCATTGGCGTAGTCAGTGCGAAATTAGTGCCTATGATGGCATTATTTTATTTAGTTATTGCACTTATCATTCTGACGATGAATATGACTGCAATACCGATGATCATTTCACGTATTGTTTCAAGCGCCTTTGATTTTAGTGCTATGGCAGGGGGCATGTTTGGTGCAATTTTCTCTAAAGCCATGTTAATGGGCGTAAAACGAGGTTTGTTTTCTAATGAAGCAGGGATGGGATCAGCACCAAACTCAGCAGCAACTGCGGATGTTAAACATCCAGCAAGCCAAGGGTTAATCCAAATGTTAGGCGTTTTTGTCGATACCATTATTGTATGTAGCTGCACTGCAATTATTATTTTATTATCCGATAACTACGGCAGTGAGTCTTTAAAAGGGATTTCATTAACTCAAAATGCGTTGCAATATCATGTAGGTGATTTTGGTCTGCATTTCTTAGCTTTTATCTTATTCTTATTTGCATATTCATCAATTATTGGTAACTACGCTTATGCAGAAAGCAATATTCGTTTCATTCGTAATAGACCTCTATTTGTTTTAATTTTCCGTTTAATTGTTTTGTTCTTCGTTTATTTCGGTGCAGTAAATCACGCGAATATTGTGTGGAATTTTGCTGATACCGTGATGGCGATTATGGCAATGATTAACCTCGTGGCTATTATTTTATTAGCACCAGTTGTTTGGCTAATTTTGAAAGATTACCAATGTCAAGTGAAGGCAGGACAAGAGCCTGTATTTAAAATTGAGGATCATCCTGAGCTATTAAAACGAGGTGTTGATAAAGATATTTGGTCATAATTAATTATCACTAAAACAGCTTTAAATTTGACCGCACTTTTGGGAAGATTATATTATCTTAAAAGTGCGGTCTTTTTTGATAATAATTGGGAGAGAAAACTATTATGGCTATTATTCTATGGTTAGGTGCTTTCTTTTTGATATTCGTTTTATTCATTATTTATTTTATCTTTGACTTTGCAGGCTATCGAACAAGTACTATTTTGCCTTCAATTATTGCTTTTTATATGAGTTACGTGTGGCTTGTATTAACAGTGACACGCAAGCATTATAAAAAAAGATATCCTTTAATGATTATGCTTACTTCGATAGTTGCTTTTGTTGGTTACGTTCTCTATACACAAAATGCGCGAGAGATTTTAGCCACAACTCCGAGAGTTTCGGTTAAAGTTGATCTATATAAATATCAACCATTTAAACAAGGAAATCAATTGGTTACTTTAGATGCTCCAAGCCAATTGAAGCTCAAACAGAATTTACCGCGATTAGATGGCGCAACGGCACTCTATCCAATCTATGCGGCTTTTGCACAGGCAGTTTATCCTGAACCTAAAACCGATGAGATGGCATTTCATTGCGAGAGTACGCAGGCGTTAGTTAAATGCAGTAAAACGAAAAATGCTTATCAAAATCTGATCGAAGGTAAAGTAGATATGATTTTTGCAGCAGGACCTTCTAAAGACCAAGTGGAAATGGCGAAAGAAAAAGGTATTGAGTTTAAGTTAACCCCGATTGGTAAAGAAGCATTTGTATTTTTTGTTAATAGCCAAAATAAAGTAGACAATCTAAGCAAAGCGCAACTTGTTGATATCTATTCGGGAAAAATTAAAAATTGGCGTGAGGTGGGCGGTGAAAACATGAAAATTCGTGCTTTTCAACGACCTAAAAATTCTGGTAGCCAAACTACGCTTGAGAAGATCATGGGGGATGTGCCTCTGATGGAGCCTCCGACAAATGATGTCGCTGCTGGAATGGGAGGCATGATTGAAGTTGTCACTGAATATCGAAATTTTGATAATGGACTCGGTTATTCTTTCTTGTTTTTTGCCACTAAAATGGTTGAGGCAAAAGCAATTAAATTACTGACTATTGATGGCATTGCACCAAATAGACAAACGATTCTTTCAGGCGAATATCCCTATGCAAAAGAATTTTATGTTGTAACCACAGGTAATGAAAGCCCTGAAACGTTAGCTTTTTTAGCATGGATTCAATCAGAACAGGGCAAAGCAATTATTACGCAAACAGGTTATGTCGCCTTAGATTAAAAAATAGGAATGATATGCTATGAATGAAGAAAAGAAAGCGTTTATTCGTACATCCATTGTGGTATTTCTTTGGTTAGTTGCTTTGTTATTTATCTTTATTTCTCCTATAGTTATTGTGATCTTCTCATATCATATAGGCGACCCTGATATAGGATTATTCAGTTTTATCCTTTTCTATATTGCTTATGTCTGTTTTTTTGATGCTTTTATGAATAAGAAATCGGTAAAAGTACCCTTAGCAATATTAGCGGTTATCTTAGTTGTTTATGGAAAATCTTTTGTTTCTTTGATTGTTATCTTTTATGAGATTTTGATAGAGTTCATAAACTCATAGCAGGGTAAATTAAGTATTTTTATAAAAATGCAAAAATTAATTATTATTCGAGGGCATTCGGGTTCAGGCAAAACAACCTTTGCATTAGAAAAAATCACTGAATTTCAACAGAGTTATCCAATGGGAACTGTGTTTCATATTGAGAATGATCACTTTTTGACAATAAATGGTATTTATCGATGGACAGTTGAGCGCTTTCAAATAGCAAAACAACAAGCGCAGCTGAAATTGAATCAAGCGTTTGAGTTTTGCCAGCAACATAAAACACAAGATGTGTTGATTGTTATCAGTAATGTAGGCGGCAATCTCAAAGAGATTGAACACATCATTGAAATAGCAGAGCAATATTATCTGCAAGTCAGTATTTATCGTTTACAAAATTTCTTTATCAATACACATCAAGTTGATCAACAGACGGTTTATGAAATGTATATTCATTTGTGTGAGAGTCCTATTGAGAATGAAATTTTACTTGAACCAATACAACCTATGACAGTAAAAGTACGGTCAGAAATTGAAAAATTATGGGACTTAAAAAGAAAAAACCGCTACACCAAGAAGATGTAGCGGGAGGTCTTAATATAAGAAAGTTGAAAAGACGACTGCATTTTGCAGTGCACTAGCATTATCTAAGACTGGCTATTTTTAAAATAGTTCATAAAAAGTTTTATTTTTTATAAAAAATTTTTTATTTGTCTTTCAATGCCATTTTCATCTAATTGTAAGTCAGCTAAAACCTCTTGTTGTGTGCCTTGTGGAATAAAGAAATCAGGTAAACCGAGTTGTAATAATTTTACGTGATATTGTTGTAAATTAAGCACTTCTGCAACGGCACTACCAGCACCACCTTGAATTGCATTTTCTTCTAAAGTAACTATCACATCATGAGTTTGTGCAATTTGCTTGATACGTTGTACATCAATTGGCTTAACAAAGCGCATATCAACCACAGTCGCATTCAATTTTTCTGCCACATTTAAAGCTGTTGGTAATAATGTACCGAAATTCAAAATAGCGACTTTTTCACCCTCACGAATTAATTTAGATTGCCCCAGTGCTAATACTTGCAGCGGTTGTAGTTCGACACCAATAGCATTACCACGTGGATAGCGTACTGCGGCAGGTTGATTGAGTTTGTAGCCTGTATAAAGCATTTGACGACATTCATTTTCATCACTTGGTGTCATAATCACCATATTAGGAATGCAACGTATAAAGCTAATATCAAACGCACCTTGATGGGTTTGACCATCAGCTCCGACAACGCCTGCACGATCAATAGCAAATAATACAGGTAAGTTTTGGATTGCTACATCATGGATCACTTGATCATAAGCACGTTGTAAGAAAGTCGAGTAAATCGCGACAACGGGTTTATAACCACCAATTGCTAAACCCGCAGCAAAAGTAACTGCGTGTTGTTCAGCAATTGCAACGTCAAAATATTGTTCTGGAAAACGATTAGAAAATTCTACCATGCCTGAACCTTCACGCATTGCGGGAGTAATCCCAATTAATTTGGGATCTTGTGCAGCTATTTCACAGAGCCAATCACCAAAAATTTGCGAATAAGTCGGCTTAGTATTGGATTTAGGCAGTTGACCGCTTAAATGATCAAACTTTGGTACACCATGAAAGCCAATAGGATCTTTTTCTGCAGGTGCATAGCCTTTACCCTTTTTAGTCATAATATGTAAGAACTGAGGTCCTTTTAAAGAGCGCATATTCTTTAATGTGCTAATTAATTCTTCAATATTATGTCCGTCAATTGGTCCAATATAATTAAAGCCTAACTGTTCAAACATGGTACCAACTGGTGAAACAAAGCCTTTTACATGTTCTTCCGTTTTCTTAACAAACTCTTTAATTGGTGGCATGCCGGATAGGATTTTTTTACCGCCTTCACGGATGGAGGAATAAAATGAGCCTGTTAATAAGCGCGCCAAATGGTTGTTTAATGCACCGACATTTTCTGAAATAGACATTTCGTTGTCATTTAAAATGACTAACATATCAGCATGTGATGCCCCCGCATGATTCATTGCTTCAAATGCCATTCCAGCGGTGATCGCACCATCGCCTATGACACAGACCGTTTTTCGTCCCGCATTTTCGCGTTGTGCGGCAATAGCGATACCAAGCCCTGCGCTGATTGAAGTAGAAGAATGACCTACACTTAACACATCAAATTCACTTTCTTCACGCCATGGAAAAGGATGAATCCCATTTTTTTGACGGATAGTCGACATTTTTTCACGACGACCCGTTAAAATTTTATGTGGATAGGCTTGATGACCTACGTCCCAAATGAGTTGATCAAAGGGCGTTTTATAAACGTAGTGCAGGGCAACTGTTAGCTCTACTGTACCTAAACCAGACGCTAAGTGTCCGCTACTTTGACTAACAGACTCTAATAAATATGCACGTAATTCCTGACAAACTTGAGGCAATTGTTCTTTGCTCAATAAGCGCAAATCTTCTGGCGAATTAATTAATGATAAAAGAGGATAATTTTGCATAATTGTTAGTCAATTCCAAAATAATGTAAAAACAGACCGCACTTTGGTTAGCTTGTTGTGCGATTTAACTTTTTCTATTTACGACAAATTCCGCAATTGCACGCAGTGCTGCGGTATCAAAAGGTAAATTTTCTAGCTCATTAATAGCTATTTGATAAAGTTGTTGTGCTTTTTGTTTTGCACCAACCAAACCGAGTAATTTAGGATAAGTACTTTTATCCGCCATTAAATCTGAACCTATTGTCTTACCCGTAATTTCACTCTCGCCTTCAATATCTAAAATATCATCTTGTACTTGAAAGGCTAATCCGATTGCTTCTGCATAACGCTGTAACTGTTGTTCTAGCGCTTGGTTAGCGAAATAAGGTGAACAAATAAGTCCCATTTTTAATGCGGCAGAAAGTAATGCGCCTGTTTTATTACGGTGAATATATTTGAGTTCATCTAAAGTAATTTGCTTTTGCTCAGAAATTAAATCTAAGCTTTGTCCTAAACACATACCTTGCATGCCAGCGGCTCGACTCAAGGTTTTTACTAAAGCGAGTTTTTGTTCGGCAGAGAGTTGTGGGGCTTGAGTTAAAATTTCAAAAGCAAAAGCTTGAAGCGCGTCACCTGCTAAGATAGCTGTTGCTTCATCAAAAGAAATATGGCAAGTTGGTTGCCCACGTCTTAAGGTATCATTATCCATTGCAGGAAGATCATCATGTATTAATGAGTAAGCATGAATTGCTTCAAGTCCTGCGGCAGCATAATCTAATTGGCTAAGATCCGCGCCTAACATGCGACCTGTGGCATAAACTAAAAATGGGCGAATACGTTTGCCACCTAACAAAACACCATAGCGCATGGCTTCTGCAAGAGGTGAAGGATGGGTATCTAAATTGAGTTGTTGGGTCAAAAAAGTATTAATACGTTGTTGTAATTGTGATAAGTCTTGTGAAAATTGATACATAACAGGCTCGTTTTTATTTATTGTTCTGTTTGGTAATCAGTTAGTTCCGCGTTTTCACTTTTTTGCAATAAAATTTGAATCCGTTGTTCAGCTTGCTGTAAACGCTCTTGTCCTAAATTAGCTAATTTGATGCCATTTTCAAACTCTTTGAGCGCTTCTTCTAATGGAAGTTCACCACTCTCTAAACGCGTTACAATGGTTTCCAACTGCTGTAAAGTTGTTTCAAAATCCAGTTCTGTTTTTACTGTCGGTTTTCTTGCCATTGCTCGTCCTTTTTTGTCGAAAGATTTAGGGCAGTTATTGTACTGTATTTTTTGATATATGTTAAAATTATTTAGTTTCTTTTACGTGCTTTTAGTTTCAATTTTTTTATGAGTATTTAGCTATTTTATACATAAAAAATATGTTAACAGTATGCTTTATAAGCACAAAAAGTGCGGTCGATTTGACCGCACTTTTTAGTTTCATTAGCTTAGGCTAATTTAAGCTTTTGCATGTTTAGGTTGTTTGAATACGGTGACTTCAGGTGCTTCGCCTGTAAATTTTTCTACTTGGATAATACACGTATTCGGTGAATTACCTTGAGCAAGTTTTGATGTGCCAATATCCATTGTTAAGACATTTGGACAACCATTTTTACACAAAGGCTTTTCACTCATACCTAAATCTAAAGGATCATACCAAGCCCCTTCGCATAAACCGACAGTACCTTTGATAATATGATCGGTAACAACTGCACCAGCAAGTACTTGACCACGCTGATTGAAAATACGAATAATATCGCCATCAGCAATACCACGAGCTTTAGCGTCTTCCGTATGAATTAAGGCTGGCTCACGATCTTGCACTGCATATTTTTGGCGTAATGAAGTATGCGCTAATTGACTGTGTAGACGATAATAAGGGTGTGGTGTGACCAATGCTAATGGATGTTCTGCTGTCACATTGCCTGCAAATTCTTCAGGTTCAAACCATGAAGGATAACCGCGACAGTCATCGTAATTCATCTTCGCAATGGTATCAGAGTAAATTTCAATTTTACCTGATGGTGTACCAAGTGGGTTTAATAGCGGATCTTCACGGAATTCACCATAGCGTACCCATTTTTTTGCTTTTTCACTGGCATTAAAGGTAATTGGTTTGTTTTCTTCCCAGAACTTTTCAAATTTAGGCATTAAAACGCGATTTTTACGTGCAGCATCGAAAGCAGATTGATAGAAGTATTTTAACCAATCCATTTCACTTTTACCTTCAGTGAATTTATCTTCTACACCAGCACGTTTAGCAAGTTCAGCGAAGACATCATAATCATTGCGTGCTTCAAATTGTGGTTCAACCACTTGTTTCATTGGGAGAATATGCATCATGGAATAATCACCCGTCATCGTTAAGTCATTACGCTCATAACTGGTTGTGATTGGAAGCACAATATCTGCCATACGCGCAGTCGGCGTCCAGTTTATCTCATTGACAATGATGGTTTCTGGTTTTTGCCAAGCTTTAACGAGTGTATTGGTATCTTGGTGGTGAACAAATGGATTACCACCTGCCCAGTAGATTAATTTAATATCTGGATAAGTGATTTCTGTACCATTATATTGGATTGTCTTGCCTGGATTGAGTAAAACGTCGGCAATACGCGCAAGTGGGAAACTCATTTTGGCGGATTTTGATAACCAAGACTGCCCCGTATTTGAGGTATCGTTATCTAATGTTGCTGACATTGAACCAATAACACCGCCTGTTGTGGTTGGAACGCCACCATTTGAATAATGATAACTAAAGCCAAAACCGCCACCCGGTAAACCAATTTGACCTAGCATGGAAGCCAAAGTCACCATCATCCAGTGTGTTTGTTCGCCATGACGTTGGCGTTGCATACCCCAACCACCCATTAACATCGTGCGTTTAGTAGAAAAATCATGAGCAAGCTGCTTAATTACATCAACCGGTACCCCACAAATTTTGCTTGCCCATTCAGCATCTTTTGCTTGTCCATCTACTTTGCCGAGTAAGTATTCTTCAAATTTCGCATAACCTGTTGTGTATTTTTTCAAGAAGGCTTTATCGTGTTTATCTTGAGTTACTAAAGTATGTGCAATCCCTAACATTAATGGCACATCAGTTGCGGTATTGGTTGGAATCCATTCCGCATTCAACATTTTACAGGTTTCGCTTTTGATTGGATCGATACAAATGATACGTTTGCCTGTTGCTTGATATTTTTTGAAATATTCAATTCCTTTTTGGTCAGTGGCTGTCCATGCGATACGCATTGTTGTGAGTGGGTTTGCTGACCAAAGCACAATAATATCAGTGCTTTCTAAGATAGTTTCCCAGCTGGTTTGCTGTTCATAGACTTCGATGGTACCCAGTACATGTGGCATGATGACTTGCGCCGCACCAGTAGAGTAGTCACCTTTGTGTCCAACAAATCCGCCTGTCGCATTTAAATAACGATGTAAAAGAGTGCGGCTTGAATGGAGTGAGCCTGAACTTTTCCAGCCATAAGAACCACCGAAGATATTTTCAAAGCCACCTTCACGACGGATGCGTTTGAACTCTTTGTCAATTAAATCTAATGCTTGATCCCAAGAGACGCGGACCCATTCATCGCGACCGCGCATGGTTGTATCACTTTTTCCAGGGTTAGCTAAATAACCTTTACGCACCATTGGATATTTAATTCGTGTTTCGCTATAAAGCTGATCTGGCACTACAGATTGCAATTCATTTTCGATAACAGGTGGAATGGCAGGACCCGATTTTACCGCTTTACCATTTTCAACGACGACACCTAAGGGACCCCAATGTGCCGCAGTGACGATGGTTTTACTTTCCGCAGCCATAGCATTTGGTGCAACAAGTGAACCAACTACACCACCGCTTAACGATGCACCAGCAATACCAAGAGAAGAATTCTTTAAAAATTCTCTACGTTTTACATTGACGTTGTTCTCTTTTTTCATATAAAGCCTCGCTTACTTCTATTAGTTAATGTGTTGACACCTTTCTAAACATGAGTGGATAAGCAATTTCTCAATTATCCATGGCATAAGCGAACTTATTGCTGGCTTGTTACCATATCTTGCGACTTAGGCACACAAGCTCGGAGTCAGGAATAAATTAATGTGCTGCACCAAGCATATCTTTACTATTACGTTGTAAGTAAATTGTGAGTGCTCTTACTTCTTCGGCCGTTAATGCAGTGCGATCTTTCATTGAATTAACGACACCAATCCATTGATTGGCAGTGAAGTGATCTGCTTCAATCACTGCATGACAGCCGCTACAATGAGTTTGATTCAGTTTATTGCCGATTTGATTAAGTGCGGTCAAGTTTGCAGTTAATTTGTCTTGTGGAATTGTGATGCTAACAGTCACTTCTTTCCATTCTGATTCAGTGATTTCATCTTGTATTGTGTTCAAAATAGTGACTTGTTGTTTTGCTTCCTCTTCTAATAACGCCAAAATGATTCGTTTGC
Source organism: Pasteurella oralis (assembly GCF_002850605.1). Classification (GTDB taxonomy): domain Bacteria; phylum Pseudomonadota; class Gammaproteobacteria; order Enterobacterales; family Pasteurellaceae; genus Pasteurella; species Pasteurella oralis. The sequence goes on along the minus strand of NZ_NXGB01000002.1, from coordinate 347,496 downwards.
CAAGCGCCATATAAATGATTGATTCAGCGCCTGCTTGTTGCCAACCTTGCAGTTTGGCTGTTACTTTCTGCCCATCATTTTTCCAATCTATTAATGTGGCATAAGGCATAAGACGAACTTCACCGCCATTCTCCGTTTGTGCAGTTGCAATAGATTGCACATAAAGTGGTTGGCTATTATTGTTAGTTAAGGTTGACTCAGTTTGATTGATTGGAGTGGTCTTGGTTTCTTCGGGGCTTTCTGGTAGGAAATGGGCGATACCTTTGTGGCAATCAATACAAGTTTGCCCGTCTGATTTTGCTAATTCATGCATAGTTTGCGCTGATTTAGATTGTGCTGCAATTTCCATTGCCTCAAGGCTGTGACAACTATGACAGGTTTCTGAATGAGTCGCTTTCATCTCATCCCAAACTTTTTTTGCCATTTCATAGCGATGTTTTTCATACGCTTCTCGATCGGGAATTTTGCCTGTCACTTCGTACCATACGTCTTTTAATGCGAATACTTTTGCTTTGACATAATGCAGTCCACCTGGAGGAACATGACAATCAGCACAATTAGCCCGAATTCCTTTTTGATTTGAGAAATGCACACTGGTTTCCCATTCTTCTTGTGGAAAGCTCATCGAATGACAACTCACACAAAATTCAGGTGAGCTTGTTTTATGCATTACATATTGTGTTCCCAATAGGACACCGGCCCCAATTGCCATAAAAGCAATAGCGGTGAATGCTGCACGTTTTTTTGCTGTTGACATAAGTCACTCCAAATACAGTTATATAACAAAATAATATAAATACAATTAAATACTCACAAATGGTTAACTTATTTTAGGTATGTTTCAACATTTCTTTTTGATTGAAATCAAAATGAGCTAAAAAAATTAAAGTTTGAGATGAAGTTGCTAAATTATTGAACGTTATTTATAACTTATCGTTATATAATTATTTTTACAGTGGGCTAATTCTCTTTGATGAGTAGAAAGATTTTTATTCCTGAATTGATCTGCTAGAATGCACGACTTATAACTTAATGTGGACAATAAAGAGACTATGAAATTTATCATCAAACTTTTCCCTGAAATCATGATTAAAAGTGATTCTGTGCGTAAGCGCTTTATTAAAATTTTAACGGGAAATATTCGCAATGTATTAAATAAATATGATGACAGTGTGGCGGTCGTGAAACATTGGGACTACATCGAAGTACGTTCAAAAAATACTGAAAATCGACCGCACTTAATTGAATTATTAGAACGTATTCCAGGTATTCATCATTTTTTAGAAGTTGATGAAAAACCTTTTACAACAATTCACGATATTTTTGAGCAAACTTTACAAGATGTTGGTCCTAGCTTAGTGAATAAAACCTTTTGTGTGCGTGTTAAGCGTAAAGGTAAACATGAGTTTAGTTCATTGGATGTAGAACGTTATGTCGGTGGAGGCTTAAATCAACATATTGAAAGTGCCAAAGTGCAATTAAGTAAACCAGATGTGACGGTGCGAATCGACATTGAAAATGACAAAATGATGTTAATCAAAGCTCGCCATGATGGAATTGGCGGTTATCCAATTGGCACCCAAGAAGATGTATTATCGCTGATTTCTGGTGGTTTTGATTCAGGCGTATCAAGCTATATGCTGATTCGACGTGGTTGTCGAGTACATTACTGCTTCTTCAATTTAGGTGGCGCAGCACATGAAATTGGTGTAAAGCAAATGGCATACCATATTTGGCAACGCTATAGTGGCTCACATAAAGTGCGTTTTGTTGCGATTAATTTTGAAAATGTAGTCGGTGAAATCCTCGAAAAAGTAGATAACGGTCAAATGGGAGTTGTGTTAAAACGCATGATGGTGCGTGCTGCAAGTAAAGTGGCGGAGCGTTTTGGCATTCAGGCTATTGTGACAGGTGAAGCATTAGGGCAGGTTTCGAGCCAAACATTAACCAATTTGCGTCTGATTGACGAAGCAGCAAGTGCGTTAGTATTACGTCCATTAATAACACACGATAAAGAGCAAATTATTGCAATGGCAAAAGAAATTGGTACTGATGATATTGCTAAATCAATGCCTGAATTTTGTGGAGTGATTTCAAAAAATCCAACAGTAAAAGCAATTAAAGCGAAGATTGAAGCAGAAGAAAGTCATTTTGATTTTGCGATATTAGAAAATGCGGTACAACATGCGCAATATTTAGATATTCGCCAAATTGCTGAACAAGCGGAGAAAGAAGTTGGAGAAATTAATACTGTTTCAGTGTTAAATGCACAAGATATTATTTTAGATATCCGTAGTCCAGAAGAAGCGGATGAAAATCCGTTACAGTTGGCTAATGTCTTATTATTGCCATTCTATAAACTTTCTTCTCAATTTGCGCAATTAGATCAAAGTAAACATTATGCGTTATATTGTGAACGAGGGGTAATGAGCAAGCTACAAGCGTTATATTTAAAAGAACAAGGCTTTAGCAATGTCAAAGTTTTTAAAAAATCATAATAAAAAAGAAGAGGAGCATTTAGCTCCTCTTTGTTTTTTCATCGATTATTTCTTCCAGATAACATGGAATTCCCGATTATCTTCACGGTGAGAGATTAGGAATTTAGCAAAAACATCGTCCATTTCATCCTGTTCATTAACTAAACCAATCCAGACCTCAGCATAAGCGTTCGGATCAATAAGCACACCAATTTCCATTTCCCAATCTTCTGCAGTTTCAACAAATTCCACTGCACCACGTTCTTCAAATTGGAGGTTAAATAGCATGATATCTGCGGGATCGAGATTTTCTGCTGCCATTTCAAGAAAAATATCATAAGCAATATCAATTGCTGCATCAGGTTCAAGTTTTATTAGCTCGGTCATTTAAGGGTTTCCTATAACCTATATATCGTCAATATGGCGCTAATCATAGCATAACTCGCCTAAAACTCATGGAAAATTGACCGCACTTTTTCATCTTTCTTGCTATTTAATGCAAATTGATTGTAAGAAGTTGCAAAACTCTTCGTCTAAGTTAGTAGAATTTAATTTCAGTGCGAATACAAATAAAAATTATTCTTCATAATATCCATCGGAGGCAATATAATGCAAAAATTTACTGAAAATGATGTAACGCCTGAGCATATTTTTTTCCAACGTAGAAAAATTATTCAAGCGATGGGCGTGATGGGTGCCGCTTCATTACTGCCAAATATGGCTTCTGCTGCTGAAGAGGATTTACGTAAAACCTTAACTTTTACAAAAGATGACAACCCGCAATCGCTCGCATTAACACCTGAAAATAAAGTGATCGGGTATAACAATTTTTATGAGTTTGGAGTACCAAAAGAATCGCCAGCAAAATATGCTTCAGCGATGAAAACCGAGCCTTGGACTTTACGTATCGAAGGCGAAGTTGAAAAACCAATGACTTTCGATGTACATCAATTAATGAGCCAACTGCCTTTAGAAGAGCGTATTTATCGTTTTCGTTGTGTTGAAGCTTGGTCAATGGTGATTCCATGGATTGGTTTTGAATTAAATAAGTTACTTGCTTTAGTTCAACCGACCAGCAATGCTAAGTATGTTGAATTTGAAACTTTATATGATCCTGAAAGTATGCCAGGACAGAAAAACAGCTTCTTTGGTGGGGGATTAATCTATCCTTATGTAGAAGGCTTAACAATTGAGGAAGCTATGAATCCGCTAACTTTACTATCAGTTGGGCTGTACGGTAAGACATTAGCTCCACAAAATGGTGCGCCAATTCGTTTAGTTGTGCCATGGAAATATGGATTTAAAAATATTAAGTCCATTGTCAAAATTACACTAAAATCTAAACAACCAAGAACAACATGGAATCATGCAGCACCGCAAGAATATGGTTTTTATGCCAATGTAAATCCAAATGTTGATCATCCTCGTTGGTCTCAAGCAAGCGAACGTGTAATTGGTTCAGGCGGGTTATTTAGTGTGAAACGTCAACCTACATTGATGTTTAATGGTTATGAAGAGCAAGTTGCTCATTTATATAAAGATCTTGATTTAAGGAAGAATTTTTAATGCTTAAATTGCTCAGAGTTGTTATTCATTTATCTTGTGCAATCCCTTTTATTTGGTTGCACATTATTTTATTGACAGGAAATGAATCACAATTAGGCGCCGATCCCGTTAAAGAAATGCAACATTTCTTGGGTTTTACTGCGATAACTATTTTACTCGTGCTTTTTGTGTTAGGAATTGTATTCCGTTTATTAAAGCAGCCTCAGTTGCAGATACTACGACGCGCCTTAGGGCTATGGGCATGGTTTTATGTTGTTTTACATATTTATGCTTATTTTTCTTTAGAGTTGGGTAATGATGTTCATTTATTTTTACAAGAATTAATTCGCCGAGGTTATTTAATTGTAGGCGGCTTCTCTTTCTTGATCTTGACGTTGATGTCAGTAAGCTCGTTATCTTACTTTAAGAATAAGATGGGAAAGTGGTGGTTTTATTTGCATAAATTAGGCTACTATGCGTTACTATTAGGTGCAATTCATTATTATTGGTCAGTTAAAAATTTGACTTTTAGTTCAATGCTGTACTTAATTTTGTCAATACTCATTGTATTTTGGGAACTTTATGTGCTTTTTAAAGCAAAAAAGGTAAGTTAAAGTTTGGTTGACTAAAAGTCATTGATCTAGAAAGTAAGTGCGGTAGAATACCGCACTTACTTTTTTTATGGCTTATTGAGTAAATTGTAGCATGTCAATTGACACACCAATTGAACCTGAATTTTGGAAACATAAAACTTTACTTGACATGACTGAAGCAGAGTGGGAAGCGCTCTGTGATGGTTGTGGTAAATGTTGTTATCGTAAATTTATTGAAGGGCGAGGTAAGTGGAAAAAGTTATATTATACTCGTATTGCTTGTAATCTATTAGATTTAGAAACGGGTAAATGCTCTAATTATTCTCAACGTTTCAAACATGAGCCAGACTGTACAAAATTAACTAAAAAAAATCTTCCTGATTTTCATTGGCTTCCTACAACTTGTGCCTATCGATTGTTAAATGAAAATAAACCCTTATTTGATTGGCATCCATTGCTCTCTGGTGATCCTAACTCTGTCAAAAAAGCACAAATTCTGATTGAAAAAGGAATTCATGAAAAAGATGTGATTGATTGGTTTGAATTTGTAATTGTCCCAAATTAACGTGTTAAAAAAATAGTTTTTATTAATTATAAAAAGTATGAATTCGTACTCAAATTACTTATTTTATTTGTCTTCCCTAAACTCTATTTAATTTACTTTTGTTATTATTTGTTCATTATTTTTACATAATGTGATCTGTGACACAGACTAGGAACTGTATAATATTTAGAATAAATACTTCTAATTATATTATTAACAGCTATAAACAAATAAGGATAATGACTTATGGAATCGAAACAATTTGCTGAATCTTATGTAATGACAAATGCAAGTAATTTCCCAAATGATAAAATCTTTCTTGTGAAAGAAAAATTGTCTACCTTACCTGAATCAAGACAAAGTTCTATTCAAGCCGTTGATTTAAAAAATCCGATGGTTGTCCTTTTGCTATCAATTTTTTTAGGTGGATTAAGTATTGAGCGCTTTTATCTTAGTGATATAGGGCTTGGTATTTTAAAAATTATTACGGTTTTATTTTTTGGTGTAGGTTTAATTTGGGTATTGTTTGATATCTATTTTTGTTACAAAAAAGCTAAAGAACTTAACTTTAATAAAATTATGCTAATTTCATAGCATGCTTTGCTAAAAAACGTTTTTAGAATTTTGTCTATGATTTTAAGCCCTAAGACATCTCTCTTAGGGTTTTCTTTTTGAAAACATACAATAATAAGAGAATAAATCTTAATGTTAACTCAATGCTTTTCATTCTTAGATCTATCTAGGGTAAAGTCATTTTGCAAGAACAGAATAAATAAATTTGAGTCAGTAGATTCAGCATAGTCAGTAATAAATTTCAAAAGATAAAATAATAAAAAGAAATAATGCGATCTTGACCACAGACAAAAAAGAAAATGAAGCTTAAAATTTAATCTCTTTCAAAAAGGAGATTAATAATGGCTGATAGTATTTTTAGAGATAAGATTGAATCTCACTCACAACATATAATTAAAGTTGGGCAATATTGCACGACGGAAGAAACAACAAAACAAGCGCTAATTTTACCTCTCTTAGATATTTTAGGTTTTAGCCCTTATGATCCTACTAAAGTAAAAGCGGAGTATGGTGCTGATTTTAACGGTATTAAAAGTGGAGAGAGAGTCGATTATGCTTTATTTTGTCATGATGTACCTGTTATGTTTATTGAAGCTAAGTCTTGGGCTGAGAATTTAACTAATCACTCACCTCAACTATCTCGTTATTTCAATGCAACACCAGAAGTCACTGTAGCTGCTGTAACTAATGGGCGGGAATGGCGCTTTTTCACTGATCTGGATGAAAAAAACATTATGGATAATACGCCATTTTTAAAGATAGATTTTGAAAATTTGGATTTATCTAAAATTGAACAATTAGCTCGATTTTGTCATGATTGCTTTCAACCAGAAGCATTGCGCACATTAGCAGAAGAAAGCGTTTATTTATCTGCATTTACTAGAACAATTAGTTCGAGTTTAAAAGAAATAGATCTTGAGTTTGTGCGTTATGTTGCAAGTAGATCAAATATTGGACGTCAATTGAATCAACGTTTTCTGGAGAGTATTAGTCCAATTGTTAAACAAACCGTAGAAAAAGCAGTAAGTGCCATGGTTGTATATGGTTTATCCAGTAAGACTGAACCTGAAGAAAAATCTACTGAATTAGAAAAAGTCATTGATGAAACAGCTCCAATAGTTGATCCTGAAAATAGTAAAATCGTTACAACATATACTGAAAGATTATTACATGATTATGTGAGAATGATTTTAGGTGATGATGTTGATTTAATTGCTAAAGACACAGAAAGTTATTTTAGCCTTTTATTCCAAGGTAAAAGCAATAGATGGATATTACGTTATTATGACAATAAGCAGCATCCATCTATTTCAATACCAATAGAATTAACTGATGATCATAAAAAAGAAATTTCTCGTGTTGGATTAGTACTTTCTGGAACTCAGATTGTGATCGATAGACCAGAAAATATTTTACGATTAAGTGGAATTATTCGAGATTCACTAGAATTTTGTGCTAATGATGAGAATTTTAGTCGTAAAAAATCATGATTAGTATAAACCCCGTATGACAACGGGGTTTATTATTGAATGATAATTACATCGATATATATTAATTTCGAACCCTGTCACATTTTATTTTTCGAACCAAATGATGATCCTTCAATAAAAATGAGATACATTGATTTTAACAAGAAAATCCGTACTCATTTTATGCTTTTTTCGAGATAGAAAAACGTAATCAAACCTTGTAAATACTGAAAATAAATTATTCTTGACCAAGATCACTAATTTAAACAAAAGTCGTTGCCTTTGTATGCGGCTTGGATAGAATAACTACTAATTATTAGTCTAGTTTAGGTAGTTGATAATGGATATGGCGTACTTAAGGCGGGAGGCAGAGAAGCAAGGTATTGCAAGCTCTCACTACGATATCGATGGCAATTTAATTTATGCTAGCTCAGAAACACTGGCGTATTTTACGGAACTATTAACTCGACCAACTAAACTAAATAAATCCGTAACTTATTATGATGATGTTGCTGTGTTTTTTGAACATGAATCTATTCAATATGATTTAACGCCTTTAAATTTATCCCAACAATCTTTAACCTATCAATTATCGAATGATTCTGGGCAAATTTTGCTTGAGCAATCTTTATTTTGTTCTCTGTTTATTGAATTGCCTACTTTAGAATATGGCTATTATCAATTAATTATCTCTAGCGCAGAAAAAAATTATCTTATTCGTTTACTTGTTTCGCCAAAAACTGTCTATCAGCCTCCTGTATTAGAACAAAAGAAAGTTTGGGGACTTAATGTACAACTTTATAGTTTACGTTCTCAACAAAACTGGGGGATTGGAGATTTTTCGGATTTGGCGTATTTGATCAAGCAAGTTAGTCAATATGGTGTTGATTTTATTGGGATCAATCCATTGCATTTAATGTATCCAGCGGTACCAGAGTGGGCGAGTCCATATAGTTCTTCCTCTAGACGCTGGCTAAATTCTATTTATTTAGCTGTCCATACATTACCTGAATTTAAATTATGTAAAACTGTACAAAATTGGTTTGTTTCTGAGGAAGTGCAAAGTGAGATTGAACAATTACGTTATGCAGAATTGGTTGATTATACTGCAGTAACAAATTTAAAACTCACTGCGCTTGAACAATTATTTGCTTTTTCAAAGCGAAGCAAATCAACGCATATTATGCAGCGTCGTCAAACATTCCAACAATTTATGAAGCAACAAGGCGAACCTTTATTGTTGCAGGGGTTGTTTAATGTACTTGATAGTCAATTTCATCAACATACGCCAACAGAACAGACCATCGGCTGGTTAGGTTGGTATCAGGAATGGCAGCAATTGAGCGTAACAAAACGCAAAGCTTTATTAAAACAACATCAAGATCAAGTTGAGTTTTATGCATGGTTACAATGGTTAACCACAGTGCAATTAAATGAAATTCAACGCTTATGTCAAAGCCTTGGAATGGCACTTGGTATTTATGGTGATTTAGCAGTAAATAGTTCTCGTGGTAGTGTTGATGTTTGGTCTGATCCTGAACTTTATTTTGTTAATGCTTCAGTTGGAGCACCACCTGATCCTTTAGGTCCTATTGGGCAAAATTGGAATTTGCCACCTTATAATCCTGCTGTACTCAAAGCACGAGGGTTCCAGCCCTTTATTGATATGCTGCGTAGTAATATGCAGCACTTTGGTATTTTACGTATTGACCATGTGATGGGATTATTCCGTTTATGGCTAATTCCTGAAGGTAAAACTGCTGCTGATGGCGCTTATGTACATTATCCATTTGATCGACTCATGGCTATTTTAGCGATTGAGAGCCAACGTAATCAATGCCTTGTAGTTGGTGAAGATTTGGGGACAGTACCTGATGAAGTGCGGTCGAAATTGAATGAATTTCAGATTTTTTCTTATTTTGTATTGTATTTTGAACAACGAAATCGGGAATACCCTGCAGCAAATGCTTTTCCATTAAAAGCCTTTTCTACTATTGGTACACATGATGTGCCTTCTTTATCGAGCTTTTGGCATTGTGTGGACTTACAGTTATTTAATCAACTAGGGGTTTTAGAGGGTGAAGTTTTACAACAAAAATACGAACAACGAGTAGTTGATAAACAAGCGTTATTAGATACTTTACGTCGTGATAGCTATTTGCCCGCACATTATGAGGGTGATGCGCTTTCTATGGCCATGCATGCACATTTAAATTATGTGTTACATCAATATTTAGCCAATAGCTGTAGCCAACTTATTGGTGTGCAATTAGAAAATTTACTGAGTCAAGAAGTTTCATTTAATTTACCGGGAACGGATACAGAATATCCAAATTGGCGCAAAAAGCTAGCTTGTACATTAGAATCTATGTTTAATGATAATAATATCACGGCATTTTTAGCATCAGTTAACCAAGCACGTAAGGTATAAATCTATTAGAGTCGAATTGAGGATTTGTTATGGTTCAATTAGTTTCGCATTCAGTAATTAATCAGTTTTTTGAAGGAACGCATGCCGATCCATTTTCTGTGCTAGGAATGCATGAGACAGAAAATGGTATTGAGATTCGAGCGTTATTACCCGATGCTCAACGTGTTATTGTGATTGATAACGAAACTCATAAAGAAGTATGTGAATTAGATTGTATAGATGAACGCGGCTTTTTTACGGGTATCGTACCGAAAACGAGAACTTTTTTTGCTTATCAATTACAAGTATTTTGGGGCGCAGAATCGCAAATTATTGAGGATCCTTATCGTTTCCATCCAATGTTGACTGACTTAGATAATTGGTTGCTTAGTGAAGGTTCGCATTTACGTCCTTATGAAGTATTAGGTGCACATTTTATGGAGTGTGATGGTGTATCAGGTGTGAATTTCCGTTTATGGGCACCAAATGCTAGACGAGTTTCTATCGTTGGCGATTTCAACTATTGGGATGGGCGCCGCCATCCAATGCGCTTTCATCAGAAGAGTGGTGTGTGGGAATTATTTTTACCAAAAGCCTCTTTGGGTCAGTTATATAAATACGAATTAATTGATTGCCACGGTCAGTTACGCTTAAAAGCCGATCCATACGCATTTAGTTCACAACTGCGTCCTGATACTGCATCACAAATTAGTGCGTTACCTGAGATGGTTGAGATGACTGAAAAACGCCGTAAAGCCAATCAGTTTGATCAACCGATTTCGATTTATGAAGTGCATTTAGGTTCATGGCGCCGCAATTTAGCAAATAATTTTTGGTTGGATTATGACCAGATTGCAGATGAACTAATTCCTTATGTAAAAGAAATGGGCTTTACTCATATTGAGTTTTTGCCGTTATCTGAATTTCCATTTGATGGTTCATGGGGCTATCAGCCTTTAGGCTTATATTCACCAACAAGTCGATTTGGTACAGCAGAAGGGTTTAAACGTTTAGTGGATAAAGCGCATGATGCTGGAATTAATGTCATTTTAGACTGGGTCCCAGGGCATTTTCCTAGTGATACCCATGGTTTGGCTGCTTTTGATGGAACAGCTTTGTATGAACATGCTGATCCCAAAGAAGGCTATCATCAAGATTGGAATACCTTAATTTATAACTATGGACGTAATGAAGTCCGTAATTTCTTATCTAGTAATGCGCTTTATTGGTTAGAACGCTTTGGTTTAGACGGTATTCGTGTGGATGCGGTGGCATCAATGATTTATCGTGATTATAGTCGTGCTGATGGTGAATGGATTCCAAATCAATATGGTGGGCGTGAAAATTTAGAAGCGATTGAGTTTTTAAAACACACTAATTGGAAAATTGATTCGGAAGTGAATGGTGCAATTTCAATTGCTGAAGAGTCTACTTCTTTTGCTGGTGTGACTAAACCGAGTAAAGAAGGAGGGCTAGGATTCCATTTTAAATGGAATATGGGTTGGATGAACGACACGTTATCCTACATGCAAAAAGATCCTGTTTATCGTCAATATCATCATGATCAAATGACATTTGGTATGGTGTATCAATACAGCGAAAATTTTGTGTTGCCTCTTTCTCATGATGAAGTAGTGCATGGTAAATCCTCATTATTAGGCAAAATGCCGGGAGATGCATGGCAAAAATTTGCAAATTTACGTGCTTATTATGGCTATATGTGGGGCTATCCGGGTAAAAAATTATTGTTCATGGGAAATGAATTTGCACAAGGGCGTGAATGGAACTATGAGCAAAGTTTAGATTGGTTTTTATTAGATAAAAATATTGGCGGTAGCTGGCATCAAGGTGTGCATCTTTTAGTTAAAGATTTGAACCATATTTATCAACAAAACGCAGCATTATTTGAATTGGATTACGATCCAGAAGGGTTTGATTGGTTAGTGGTTGATGATCGTCAAAACTCTATTTTTGCTTTCGAACGTCGTAGCAAGAATGGTGAACGTATTATTGTGGTGAGTAATTTCACACCTGTACCACGCCATGATTATCGCATCGGTGTAAATCTTGCGGGGCAATATGTGGAGATTTTGAATACCGACTCCGAATTTTATGAAGGCTCTAATGTAGGTAATTTTGGTACAGTGAGCAGTGAAGATGTAGCAAGTCATGAAAGAGCACAATCTATTCGTATTTCTGTGCCACCATTGGCAACAATTTATTTGAAATATGAAGGTGAATAATCAGAAAGAACAATAAAGTAGTAACTAGTCGTAATGAATACAAAAAGAATTAAAACAGGAAAACCTTATCCTTTAGGATGTACAGCTCAAATAGAAGATGGTGTTAGTGGTCATAATTTTTCACTATTTTCGAGTGAGGCAAGTGCGATAGAGCTATGTTTGTTTGATCAAGAAGGCAACGAAAGCAAATTTCAACTTACCCAAAAAACGGGTGATGTTTGGCATATTTGGTTAAGTGATGTGCCTTTAGGTACAGAATATGGTTATCGAATTTCGGGGAAAACAGACCGCACTTTAGCGAATCCAAATAAGTTAATGTTGGATCCTTATGCTAAAGCCGTTGTGGGTAAACCTGATTTAAGCAGTGCAGAGAAACGCGCTTGGTTTGATTTATCTGATTCACGCGATAATGCACATCTCGCGCCTAAGGCGGTGATAATTGATGAGGCTTTTGATTGGGAAAACGATCAATTATTACAAACTCCTTGGGCTAAGACAGTAATTTATGAATTGAATGTGAAAGGATTTACGCAGTTAAGAGAGGATTTGCCTGCACAGATTCGTGGTAGCTATGCTGCACTAGCACACCCAAATATGATTGCCTATTTGCAAGAATTAGGGGTCACTGCAATAGAATTGTTGCCAGTGAATTATCAGCTTGACGAAGTCCATTTGCAGGAAAAAGGATTGCATAATTATTGGGGATATAGCCCATTAGCAATGTTTGCGGTAGAGCCTAAATATTGGTCAAAACAAGCGGGTTCAAGCCCACTAACAGAGTTTAAAACGATGGTGAAAGCCTTGCACCAAGCGGGCATTGAGGTGATTCTCGATGTGGTATTTAACCACAGCGTAGAATCAGAACAGCATTTCCCAACTTTTAGCCAGCGTGGTATTGATGATAAAGCTTACTACTGGCAAGACGAGCAAGGATATTATCGCAACTGGACGGGATGTGGCAATACGATGAATTTATCCCATCCAATGACACGTCGCTGGGTAGTTGATTGTTTACGTTATTGGGTAGAAGAATGTCATGTTGATGGTTTCCGCTTTGATTTAGGCGCGGTATTGGGGCGAGAAAATCAAGGTGGCTTTAATCCACAAGCACAACTCTTTGCCGATATGGTTGCTGTACCCAGTTTACAGCAATGTAAATTGATTTCAGAGCCTTGGGATATTGGCGATTTTGGCTATCAAGTTGGCAATTTCCCTGACTATTTTGCGGAATGGAATGATCGTTTTCGTGATGATATGACGCGTTTTTGGTTGTGGAAAAGTGGTGAAAATGGCGCCTTTGCTGAACGGTTGGCTGGATCGAGTGATATTTTTAAACGTGGTGAACGTAAACCCCATTGCTCGGTGAATTATATTACTGCACATGATGGTTTCACGTTACGTGATTTAGTCAGTTATAACCAAAAGCATAATTGGGCAAATGGCGAAGAAAACCGTGATGGTCGGAATGAAAATTATAGCTATAACCATGGTGTTGAAGGCATAGAAAATGTGCCAAGTGCAGTAGAAAATGCACGTATGTTAAGTACTATAAGTTTGTTGATGAGCCTCCTGTTATCAAATGGTACACCTATGTTATTAGCAGGAGATGAATTTGGTAATTCGCAATTTGGTAATAACAATGCTTATTGTCAAGACAATGAAATAACATGGCTAAAATGGCAATCTTTTAACCAGAGATTATTTGATTTAACTAAGCAAACGATTGCAATTCGAAAGCAAATTGCGAGTTTATACAATGATCTATGGTGGAGTCCAGATAATGTGCAATGGCTTAATGTAATGGGTAAGCCAAAAAGCATTGATGATTGGCATAATCGAGAAATTAAAGCATTACAAGTGTTATTGGATAATCGTTGGTTATTCTTGATTAATAGTAAAGCAGAATTACAAACTTTTTTATTACCAGAAGGTGATTGGGAAGTTGTATATCATGCAGCAGACACAACCATGCAGGATAATTTGGTTGAGGTGGGGGATATCGCTTTTTGTGTGTTGCAAAAATAAGTCGTCAGTAGAAATTGAAACAATAAATAAGGGTGGTTGATATTAGGTTGTGCAACATTGCCCATATAATAATGGAGGTCATTATGAATAGTAGTATTGCTAAATTACCTAATAAATATGAGCTAGTGAAAGAAACGCTCGTATTAATTCTTGCGGGCGGTCGTGGTTCACGCCTTTATGAATTAACTGACAAACGTGCGAAACCCGCACTATATTTTGGCGGAAATCGCCGAATTATTGATTTTGCTTTATCAAACTGCTTAAACTCGGGTCTAAACCGCATTGGAGTAGTGACACAATATGCGGCGCATTCTTTATTACGTCACTTACAAAATGGTTGGTCATTCTTACCTGCAGAACGTGGGGAATTTATTGATATGTTACCTGCTCGCCAGCAGATTGATGATTCGACTTGGTATCGTGGAACTGCGGATGCGGTTTATCAAAACATGGCGATTATTCGCGATCATTATTGCCCAAAATATGTATTAATCTTAGCAGGTGATCATATTTATAAGCAAGATTATAGCCAAATGTTGATTGACCATATTAATAGTGGTGCGAAATGTACTGTTGGTTGTATTGAAGTTGAGCGTGAAAAAGCTTCCGAGTTTGGGGTAATGGCGGTCAATGAAAATCTGAAAGTAAAATCATTTGTTGAGAAACCAAAATATCCTCCTGCGATGGTTGGTAAGCCAAATACCTCGCTTGCTTCAATGGGGATTTATGTGTTTGATGCAGACTACTTATATGATGTATTAGAACGTGAGGTTACTTCGCCTTATACTTCACATGACTTTGGTAAAGATATTTTACCGAAAGCGTTAGAAGAAGGTGTGTTGTATGCCCATCCATTTAGCCGCTCTTGTATGGGACGTAATACTGAAGGCGAAATTTACTGGCGTGATGTTGGGACATTAGATAGTTTCTGGCAATCTAATATTGATCTAGTTTGTGAAAATCCACAATTAGATATTTATGATCAAACTTGGCCGATCCGTGGTAATCCTGTGCAAACCTATCCATCAAAATTCTTTTATAAGAAGGAAAATGCACGTCCAGTGGATAATTCGCTAATTTCTGGTGGTTGTGTGATCACTGATGCGTCTATCAGTTATTCAGTGCTCTTTGATCGCATTAAAATTAATGAAGGTTCAGAAATTGATCATTGTGTTGTTTTACCACAAGTGACTATTGGCAAAAACTGTAAATTAAAACGTTGTATTATTGACCGCCATGCAGTGATTCCTGATGGCATGGAAATTGGTGTGAACCTTGAACTTGATCGCCAACGTTTTAGAGTCAGTTCAGGTGGCGTGGTGTTGGTGACACCATCGATGCTTAAAAAATTGAATGGTGAAAAAGTTGTTTCAGAGGCTCACTTAGACTAAAGTGCGGTCAGTTTTTTGGAAGTTTTATCCATTCAAACGATAGGTTGAATGAAACGTAGGGCGAGCCTATGTGTTCGCCCTTTTATATTTAGATCATCGTTCGGCTTAAAAAATAGCAATATTGATACATATTTGACACTTTAAGGGTAACAAAATGAAAGTACTACATGCTTGCTCGGAATTATATCCTTTACTGAAAACGGGTGGGTTAGCTGATGTGATGGGTGCGTTGCCTTTTGCACAAAAAGAAATTGGCATTGATGCTCGTATTGTATTACCAGCTTATCCTGCTATTGTGGCGGGAATTCCTGATACCGTAGTGGTCAATGAATTTGATAACTTTGCTGGTCATATCGTTTTACGTTATGGCGAATATAAAGGAGTGGGTGTCTATTTAATTGATGCACCACATTTATATCAGCGCGAAGGTAATCCATATCATGATCAATGGTATAACGATTATGCTGATAACTATAAGCGTTTTGCATTGCTAGGTTGGGTGGCCGCTGAATTAGCAACAGGGTTGGACAACTGGTGGCGAGCAGAAGTTGTACATGCTCATGATTGGCATGCAGGCTTAAGCAGTGCATATCTATTTAATAAAGGGCGTCCAGCTAAATCTGTTTTTACAATTCATAATCTCGCTTATCAAGGACAGTTTGCTTATCATCATTTATTTGAAATTGGTTTGCCTGCGAGCATGTTTCATGTGGAAGGGCTTGAGTTGTATGGGCAAATTTCTTACTTAAAAGCAGGACTATATTATTCTGATGCCGTTACTGCAGTAAGTCCAACCTATGCGCAAGAAATTACTACACCTGAATTTTCCTATGGCTTACAGGGTTTATTAAATACCTTGGCTCAACAAGGTCGTTTAGTGGGGATTTTAAATGGTGTTGATGAACAAATTTGGCACCCAAATAATGATAGTTATATTGAGCATCACTATAAATTAAAAGCCATGACAGGCAAACGTAAGAATAAAGAAGCATTACAAGCTTATTTCAATTTGCCACAAGATCCTGATGCTTTATTATTTGTGATGGTGACGCGTTTAACTGAGCAAAAGGGCGTGGACTTATTAATTGAAAGCGCTGATGAGATTGTCAAACAAGGCGGTCAATTAGCATTACTAGGTTCAGGTTCTCCACATTTAGAAGCGGGTATTAAGTCTTTAGCTGAACGTTATCCGCAACATATTGCAGTCAAAATTGGTTACGATGAAGCATTATCACATTTAATGGTTGCTGGTGGTGATGTGATTTTAGTACCAAGTCGTTTTGAACCTTGTGGTTTAACTCAATTATATGGCTTGAAATATGGCACATTGCCATTAGTTCGTTCGACTGGTGGATTGGCAGATACAGTCGTCAATAGCTCAGCCGAAAATATTAAAGCACGTCTTGCAACTGGTTTTGTATTTGAACAAGCAAGTGGTGATGCATTGCGTCAGGCATTAGCCAATGCTTTTGTATTATGGCAGAAACAGCGTTTATGGTTTAGCGTGAGAACTGTAGCGATGGAACAAGACTTTAGCTGGCAAATTTCAGCTTCAGGGTATAAAAATTTATATGAGCGTATTTTATCCGCTTATTAAGAATAAATTTGTTTTACCTAAGATTTTTATTTATTGATGTTTTTTATTAAAAAAAATTGTTGCATTTTTGTTCAAAAATGACTAAATTGCACCGTTTTTTAAAATAATTTAGGAGTATAACACAACTATGATTATGGATAACTTCGACTCGCCATTTTTATATAATCGTCCTGAGATTACCGTAGAGTCTTTGAAAAAAACCATTGTATCGAAACTTATCTTTTTAATCGGTCGTTCACCAAAAGAAGCCAGTCAACGTGATTGGTTGAATGCAACGTTATATGCGGTACGTGATTTTGTGACTGAAGGTTGGATTACAACTGCGCGCCAAGCGAGAAGTGAAGAAACGCGTCGAGTTTACTATTTATCAATGGAATTCTTAATTGGTCGTACATTGTCCAATGCCATGCTGGCAGAAGGCGTGTACGATATTGCAAAACAAGCTTTATCTGAACTCAATGTAAACCTTGAAGATGTACTAGAAAAAGAAGTCGATCCAGGTCTAGGTAACGGTGGATTAGGGCGTTTAGCTGCTTGCTTTATGGATTCTATCGCGACATTAGCCTTACCGGGCGTAGGCTATGGTATTCGTTATGAATATGGTATGTTCAAGCAAGAAATCGAAGATGGTCATCAAGTGGAAAAACCAGATGCTTGGTTGGATAAAGGCGCGCCATGGGAATTTATTCGCCCTTCAAAACGCCACACAATTCGTTTCGGTGGTGGTATTCATTTTGAAGGCAAAAAATGTATTTGGACCAGTAAAGAAGAAGTGGTGGCGTTAGCTTATGATCAAATAATTCCGGGCTATGCCAATGACTCTGCTGCAACATTGCGTTTATGGGGTGCTTATGCTGGCGATCGTTTTGATTTAGCGGATTTTAACAAAGGTGACTATTTTGCGGCGGTACAAGATCGTACGTTAAGTAAGAATATTACTCGTGTTCTGTATCCAGATGATTCTACTTGGAGCGGTCGTGAATTACGTTTACGTCAAGAGTATTTCCTCGTTTCTGCATCATTACAAGATATTATTTATCGCCATAAACGTATCCATAATACGATGGAAAACTTTGCTGATAAAGTGGCTATTCATTTAAATGATACTCACCCAGCATTAGCTATTCCTGAGCTAATGGTGATTTTAATTGATGAAGAAGGGTATGAATGGAAGAAAGCATGGGATATCACGCGTCGCGTATTCTCTTATACCTGCCATACCTTAATGTCAGAAGCATTAGAAACTTGGCCTGTAGAAATGATGGCGCACATTTTACCGCGTCATTTACAAATGATTTTTGAAATTAACGATTACTTCCTTGAATATGTGCGTACTTATGTAACAACTGATGCCGATTTTATTCGTCGTGTATCATTAATTGAAGAAGGGGATCATCGTAAAGTCCGTATGGGTTGGTTATCTGTAGTCGGTTCAAATAAAGTCAACGGTGTTGCGGCCATTCATTCAGATTTAATGGTGACTTCGACTTTTGCTGATTTTGCTCGCATTTATCCAGAACGCTTTACTAATGTAACAAATGGTATCACGCCTCGCCGTTGGATTGGTGTCGCGAACCCAGAATTGTCAGCATTGTTTGATAAATATATTGGTCAAGAGTGGCGTCGTGATTTAAGCCAATTAACCTTATTAAAAGATAAAGTGCAAGATCCTGAATTGAAAAAATCAGTCGCTCAGATTAAGTACAATAATAAGGTGAAATTAGCACATTACATTAAAAATGAATTAGGTATTGAAGTAAGTCCAAATGCCTTATTTGATGTGCAAGTAAAACGTATTCATGAATATAAACGCCAAATTTTAAATGTACTACATATCATTGCTCGTTATAACGCGATGATTGAGAACCCAGAAAAAGATTGGGTACCACGTGTGTTTATCCTTGCAGGTAAAGCAGCATCAGCTTATTACGCCGCAAAACAAACCATTAACTTGATTAATGATGTAGCAAATGTAGTTAACCATGATGAACGTTTAAAAGGTCGTTTAAAAGTTGTCTTTATCCCTAACTATAGTGTGAGCTTGGCTGAATTGATTATTCCAGCAGCGGATATTTCAGAACAAATCTCATTAGCGGGTACAGAAGCTTCAGGCACCAGTAACATGAAGTTTGCGCTCAATGGCGCATTAACCATTGGTACTTTAGATGGTGCAAACGTTGAGATTTTAGATAATGTGGGCGAAGAGCATATTTTTATCTTTGGTAATACAGTAGAACAAGTGGAAGCGTTACGTCGTCACGGCTATCGTCCATTTGATTATTATCAAAATGATCAAGAATTACGTCATGTTGTTGATCAAATCATTGCTGGTCGTTTCTCGCCAACAGATTCAAATCGTTATCACCAGTTGTTACAGTCATTGCAGTATCATGATTATTATCAAGCATTCGCAGATTTCCGTAGTTATGTTGATATGCAGCAACAAGTTGATGCGAAGTATCAAGATCAAAATGCCTGGATTGATAGTACATTACAAAATATTGTCAATATGAGTTACTTCTCCTCTGACCGTACTATTTTAGAGTACGCAGAGAAAATTTGGAAAATTGAGCCAATCAAATAAAATTTAATTTTTCCTCATTCAAATCAAAGTGCGGTTGAAATTTTTAAAATTTTGACCGCACTTTTTGCTAATGAAGCCCTGTTAAATGTGATATGAATGCAATCTGAATGCACTCATTCTATTGTGATAGACGTACTTCTTTTAGCCAGCGCTCAATAATCCGTTTAGCTTCTTGACTGGAGCCAAAGCGTTCAAAATCCAGATCAAATAAATTAAGTGTTGATGGTAAAATAGCGTTTGCAGGTAATTCAGTATGTTTGTTGGTTGGAATTTGATAAGGGGCTTGCTGTATCCAATCTACTTCCTGTCCTTCTTTACTTAATACCCAATC
Organism: Pasteurella oralis; assembly: GCF_002850605.1. Lineage (GTDB taxonomy): Bacteria > Pseudomonadota > Gammaproteobacteria > Enterobacterales > Pasteurellaceae > Pasteurella > Pasteurella oralis. The sequence continues at coordinate 327,714 of NZ_NXGB01000002.1, read as the reverse complement.
TACAAACAGTTTTGCATTATCTAAGTTTCTGGCATTTTTTATAATACTCAAACCACCTAACGCATAGCTATCACCCTCGCAAACAGGTATGGTTTTGATTGGTGCCCCTTTTGCTTTTTCTTGCTCAAAGGTATGTAGGAAACCCACACTTACAGCTGTGTCTCCTCGGGAGAGGTTTTGTGTGACTAACCCTGTTTTGACATATTGTGAAACGTTTTTATCAAGTTTTTTTAAGAAATCAAAGGCTTTTTCTTCGCCCCATAGTTGGATTAGCGTCGCAATAAAACTATAAGCTGTGCCAGAGCTTTGTGGGTCAGGTAGTTGTAGTTCATCTTTAAGGCGAGGATCGAGTAAATCTTGCCAGCATTTAGGTTCTTCGATACCTAATTTGTGCAGCTTTTCAGTATTAATGCCTAATCCTAAAATTAACATATAGCCAAAAGAAGTATAATCACCATATTTTTCAATGATATGTTGAAATTGTGGGCGTATTTCTGCTTGTTTAGGAGAACGGTAAGCTTCGAGTAAACCAAGAGTTCGAGCTTGTAAATGAGGCTCTAAAGTACCACCATACCATACGTCTGCCTGAGGGTTATCTTTTTCGGCTTTAATTTTACCCAATGTGACTCCTGTACTGCTACGAACAAATTTTGTGTTAATTTGGTATTTGTCTGAAAAGCGTTTTACCATTTCTTCACAAGCACTATTCTGTAATGTACAGTAGAGCGTTAGATTACCTTTGGCATGTAAATAGGGAAGGGATAAAAATAGAGAAGTAAAGCAAATTGCTTTGCTGATCAAGGGACTACATTTTTTCATCATCTATTCCATTAGTTGTAAAACTGAACTATGTTTTGAACCTTACTTTTTTCAAAAAGCAAGGCATAATAACAAATTATCCTCCCAGATTCGACGAAAAATCGTCAGAATTTTACAAAGAATAGTAAGTATGGCTGTGAATTAGCATAAGCTAACAACAAATAAAAAGAGCAGTTTTTAGCTGCTCTTTATTGTTTTACTGCATATTAGGCGAAGTATTAACCTGTATTACGCATACCCGCGGCGACACCAGTAATCGTAATCATCAAGGCTTGCTCAACATCAGGATTTGAGTGTTCTGGATTAGCGCGTAAGCGGCGTAATAATTCGACTTGTAATAGATTTAATGGATCAGTATAGACATTACGTAAGGCAATAGATTCTGCAATCCAAGGTAAATCAGACATTAGTTGGTCTTCATGTGATAACGACAATACTGTTTGAATGTCTTGAGTCAGTTGTTGGCGTAATGCTTCGCCAAGGTACCAAAGCTCAGGTTTGACAAGATGTTGATCATAGTGTTCAGAAAGCCAAGTGTCAGTTTTACTAAATACCATTTCTAACATACCAATTCGAGTGGAGAAAAATGACCATGTTTTACACATTTCCTCAATTACATCACCATTGCCATCTTCAATTGCTCGACGTAATGCTGCGCCAGCCCCTAACCATGCTGGTAACATTAGACGATTTTGCATCCAAGCGAAAATCCATGGAATAGCACGTAGACTTTCAACACCACCATTCGGATTACGTTTAGCAAGGCGAGAACCCAGTGGTAATTTAGAAAGCTCTTGTTCAGGTGTTGCCGCACGGAAATAAGGAACGAAATCTTTTTCGCCTCTTACTACATTACGATAAATTTCGCATGATGAAATGGATAATTCATCCATTAACGCGCGCCATTGTCCCTTAGGTTCAGGTGGCGGTAGTAAGTTGGCTTCCAAAATTGCACTAGTATATAAATCAAGACTACCGATTGCGACAGCTGGTAGACCTAATTTGAAGCGGATCATTTCGCCTTGTTCAGTTACACGTAAGCCATTTTTGAGAGAACGAGGAGGCTGAGACAGTAATGCAGCATGAGCTGGCGCACCACCACGCCCAATTGTACCTCCACGTCCGTGGAATAAAGTGAGTTCGATATTAAGGTTGTCGCAAAGATTTGCTAATGCTTCTTGTGAGCGATATTGTGCCCACGAAGCTGCCATCATTCCAGCGTCTTTAGCGGAATCAGAATAACCAATCATTACCATTTGCTTATTATTGATTACACCGCGATACCAGCCTATATTGAAAAGGGCTTTCATCACTTGCTCAGAAGCATTTAAATCCTCTAATGTTTCAAATAATGGTACAACAGGTAAATGATAGGCAACACCTGATTCTTTCAACAATAAATGGACGGCTAATACATCAAAAGCTGTTTTTGCCATTGAAATAATATAACAAGAAATCACACCTTTAGGTTGTTCCGCAATAACTTTACAGGTATCCAAAATTTCCTGTGTTTCTACTGAAGGTTGCCAATCACGTGGTAATAATGGACGGCGAGAACTTAATTCATGAATAAGAAAAGCCTGCTTGTCACTTTCGCTCCATTGCGAATAATCACCTAAACCAATGTAGCGTGTCATTTCAGCGACGGCATCAGTATAGCGCGTACTTTCTTGGCGAATATCTAAGCGTGACAATGTCACACCAAAGCAGCGAATATGGCGTAGGCAATCAAGTAATAAGCCATTAGCGATAATACGCATACCACAAGCTTGTAAAGATTGGTAGCAATCATATAGCGGTTCCCATAATTGTGTGTCGTGCGTGATAATTTCATTTGCTGATGCGCGGGGCGGGCGACTTGCTAATAAATCATCATAATAAGCAAGTGTCATAGTTAATTTAGAACGTAACTCTTTTACAACGGTACGATAAGGCTCTAAATGATTACCATATTTAATTCGAAATTCATCGGTACATTTAACGACAGAAAATTCATCTGCTAACGCTTGAATATCAGTAAGAAATAGGCTTGCTGCTTTCCAACGCGCTAATTGTAATACTTGGCGTGTTACAGCTGCTGTAACAAATGGATTACCATCGCGATCACCGCCCATCCATGAAGAGAAACGAATAGGATTCAACTCTACTGGAATGTTAAATCCAAAAAATTCGACCGCACTTGTGTTGAGTTGACGTAAAAACTCAGGAACTGCCTGCCACAAACTGTTTTCAATAACCGCAAACCCCTATTTGGTTTCTTCAAATGGGGTAGGGCGCTGCGTACGAATTTCATTGGTATGCCATGCTTGAGCGATAAGTTGCAATAGGCGGCGTTCAATGGTTTTACGTTCTTCTTCTGTTAAATCACTATGCTCCAATTTACTTAAACACTTATTAATTTCTATATGCTTATGCACTAACGAACGACGAGTTACTTCAGTTGGATTTGCGGTTAATACAAGTTCAATTAAGAGTTTTTCAACCGTTGCTATAACTTTTTCTTGAGAGACATTTTGTGCTTTCAAACGCTTGAAAAGGGCAGAAATAGAACGTTCTGATGCAACTTGATCATGGTGTTAGCGTGATACTGTTTGATATTGTTCAGCAATATTAGTGAGATTAAGAAATTGGCTAAAAGCACGTGCAACGGGCATGATATTATCATTTGAAATAGTTGCTAATGTTGCGAGTAATTCTTGGCGAGCTTTATCGTTTCCATTACGTGAATTACGTGATAAAACACGAATATTTTCAATTAACTCAAGAATATCACTTCCTTGTGCGTCGCTGATTGTTTCCCCAAGAAAACGTCCAAGCATACTGATATTATTACGCATAGTGGAGTACTGCTGAATCATAAATGACCTCTTTGAATAATTTTAAATGTCAATAAATGAAAAAAGACCTTAACTGGAGTAGATATAAACAAAAATGTGTTAAAAGATCAATGATAATTCATAAAATGAAAAAATTAGGATTAGGCAAATAAGATTGGATTTATTTAATTTAATTGCTTTTTTATTAAATAATATTTAATGAATAGAGGAAATAATTAAAATCCTAACTTGTGGGCTAAATGAAGATTATTCAATTTTAGAGTAGTGATTTTACGGATTTACGTATGACTAATTCTGGATGCATTTCAATGATTTCACGCTGTTCTGATTTCTCATTAATTCGCTCAAATAATAAAGTCACTGCTCTTGCACCTAAACGTGATTTTGATTGGTGAATTGTAGTTAGAGGAGGAGAATAAAAACGCGAAGCGTGGATATTATCATAACCAATAATTGAAATATCTTCAGGTACAGCTAAGCCTTTTTCACCAATCGCCGAAATTGCGCCAAGTGCCATCACATCATTACAACAAAAGACGGCAGTAGGTAATTGAGGTTGCGCTAGAATTTTATTCATGCATTCATACCCATCTTCAGGTTCAAAGAAACCTTCCATTACCCAATCTGGATTGATGGGCAAATTGGCTTCTGTCATTGCTTTAATAAAACCTTCATAGCGAGTTTTGGCTGTTGTTTTTGTTAACTCTCCTGCAATAATCCCAATTTTGCTATGTCCTTGTTCAATCAGATGTTTTGTCGCGATATAGCCACCTTCAAAGCTGTGATCTTGAATAATATCGGTATGCTCATTATTAGGACCCCAGTCCATCACTACCATAGGTAAGGAAGTAAAATTCGCCAATAAATCAAGTGAGTCTTGCGTATATTCTGCACACATCACTAAAATGCCATCAACGCGTTTTTTGATCAGCATTTCAAGATGGTTTTTGATTTTTTCGACATTATTTTGTGTATTACATAAGAAGAGGGAATAACTTTGGCGATAGCAATGTTCTTCTACTGCGTGGATAATTTCGGCAAAATAAGGCGCTTCACTGCTAGTGACAATCATACCAATAGATTTAGTGGTATTCACTTTTAGGCTACGCGCAACAGCACTTGGTGAGTAATTTAATTCTTGAATAGCTTGTAAAACTAGTTTTTCCGTTTCTGCTGCAACAAAGCGTGTTTTATTGATAACATGTGAGACTGTTGTTGTTGACACCCCAGCCATTTTTGCGACATCTTTAATTGTTGCCATAATTCTATTTCTCCATACAAATTTTATTTATTATAAGGATTGAAACTGAATTGGTTAAGCACTAGATTGAAAATATTTGTAAACGGTCACACTTTTAATTTTTTAATCGCTGATTAGACTTCTATTTTAAGTGCTTTTATTGTTAGAATAGTGCGCCAATTTGATGAATAATGTAATTAATAAGTTGAGGTTAAAATGGGTGATTTTGGTTATGCAATGATGACAGTTGCTTTATCGTTAGGAATGATCGTTGTACTTGCAGCATCAATTTTCTAAATAATATCGGATAAATTTCAAAAAAGCTGAGAATGATAAAATCATCTCAGCTTTTTTGTTTTAAGATAGCCTGCAATGCATTTTCCAGTTTAGGATATTGAAAAATAAACCCTTCGGCTTGTAGCCTTGTTGGTACAACTTTTTGGCTATCAAGTAATAATTGTGCTCGTTCTCCCAATAGGAGATTGAGTATAAATGCAGGTACAGTTGCAAAATGTGGACGTTTAAGATATTTGCCTAACAGAGTATTGAATTCACGGTTGCGTATAGGATGAGGTGAGACGAAGTTAAATGCGCCAACACATGTTGCATGATTAAGTAGAAAAAGTATGCCTGCTATCATATCTTCTAATGCAATCCAAGCCCAATACTGTTTGCCATTGCCTAGTTGTCCGCCTAATCCTAAACGATAAATAGGCAACATTTTGCTTAAAGCACCGCCATTTTGTGCAAGTACAATACCTGTACGTAATATACAAACGCGCGTTTGAGCTTTTACGGCTTCGGTTTCCCATTGCTGACAAAGTTGACTTGGAAATTGTTGTGATGGTTGTGTTTGTTCTGTGATAATGTTTTCACCTTTATCGCCATAATAGCCCGTGGCTGAACCTGAAATAAAGGTATGCGGTGGAGTAGTGCTATTATTAATTAAAGTCGTTAATTGGCGGGTTAAATGAATTCGACTTTCTAATAAACGACGCTTTTGTTCTCTTGTCCATCGTCGAGTGAAAATAGGTTCGCCAGCGAGATTAATCACTGCATCGAATTGATTTAAATGGGTATATTGTGTTAGCGATGAAATCAGTTGTACAGCTGGAGGAAGTTGGCGACACGCTTTCTCTGGTGAGCGAACTAATGCAGTGATTTGATGGTGCTGTGCTAATAAATGAGAGATTAATGTGGAACCAATTAACCCAGTTGCGCCAGTCATTAAAATTTGCATGTTAACCTCTCAGATAACTAGTTTTCATCAAATTGATGTTTCAAATAATTCGCGGATACTACTGATGAGATCTTGAATATTAGAATCGAGTGTTGGGGTAACAAAAATAGTATCATCTCCAGCAATAGTGCCAAGGATACCATCTGCTTTACCAATTGAGTCTAATAAACGTGCAATAAGTTGTGCTGCACCGGGAGTAGTTCTGATGACAATAACAAAGTGATTGTGATCGATATCTAGTACAAGATTTTTAAGTGGACTTTTGGTATTTGGTACACTTAATTCATTTGGTAAACAATAGACCATTTCCATTCGAGTATTTCGTGTGCGAACTGCGCCAAATTTCGTTAGCATTCGAGACACTTTAGATTGATTAATTTGTGTGAAACCAAGATCTTGCAGTGCTTGAACAATTTCACCTTGTGAACCGAAGCGTTCTTGTGCTAATAACTCTTTAAAAGCATTTAATAGATTATCTTGCTTTTCATTATTCATAATCACTTTCCTTTTTCAATTTAATGCACTGATCTTGCATAAAATTGCATAAATATGCAAATAAATTCCATAGGGTTGTCTTGTTTTTAGACAAAGCGCGGCCAGTTTTTGCTGAAAATTTGAGTTAGATCGCACTATTGAATTTATCTATTTGAATTTATATTGGCTTCATTCTAAAATCTTACGTATTTAGTTTATTAACCCATAAGGAGTAGCAAATGAAAGTTGCAGTTTTAGGTGCCGCTGGCGGTATTGGTCAAGCGTTAGCATTATTATTGAAATTACAATTACCCGCTGGTTCAGAGTTATCATTATATGATATTGCGCCAGTTACCCCAGGTGTAGCAGCGGATGTAAGTCACATTCCAACTGCGGTTAAAGTGCAAGGATCCGCTGGTGAAGATCCAACACCAGCACTACAAGGCGCTGATATTGTTTTAATTTCTGCAGGCGTTGCTCGTAAACCGGGTATGGATCGTTCAGATTTATTTAATATCAACGCGGGTATCGTACGTAACTTAATTGAAAAAGTTGCCGTAGTTTGTCCAAAAGCTTGCGTTGGTATTATCACTAACCCAGTGAATACGACGGTTGCAATCGCAGCAGAAGTATTGAAAAAAGCGGGTGTTTATGACAAACGTAAATTATTTGGTGTTACTACATTAGATATTATTCGCTCTGAAACTTTTGTTTCTGAATTAAAAGGGTTAGAACCGACTCGTACTACTGTTCCTGTTATTGGAGGACACTCAGGGGTGACAATTCTACCATTATTGTCGCAAGTGCAATATGCGGAATGGAAAGAAGAGGAAATCGCGCCGTTAACAAAACGTATCCAAAATGCTGGTACAGAAGTCGTGGAAGCAAAAGCAGGTGGTGGTTCAGCAACGTTATCAATGGCTCAAGCGGCAGCACGTTTTGCGCTTTCTTTAGTAAAAGGCTTACAAGGTGAAAATGTTGTTGAATGTACCTATGTAGAAGGTTGTGGAAAATATGCACGTTTCTTTGCTCAGCCAGTGCGTCTAGGTAAAGAAGGTGTTGAAGAAATTCTTCCAATTGGTCCATTAAGTGCGTTTGAGCAGCAAGCGCTTGATGCAATGTTAGAAACACTACGTGCGGATATCGAATTAGGTGAAAAATTCGTTAATCAATAAACCTTTCTAGCTTAATTGATAATTTAAGAGCATCAATATCCTTTGATGCTCTTTCTTTTTGTATGAAAGAAGCGGTCAAAAAAATAAAAATTACAATAAAAAGCGTGAGTTAGTTCACATTATTTAAAATAACCATTTGTGGAATAAGGTTTATTTTTGTATTCTTAGCACAACTAAAAACAAGTGCTATAACAAATAGCCGACATATTTTGCTTTCCGAGTAGTGCCTTAAAACGAGGCACTTTTTTTTACCCTAGTGATAAGTAAGAAAAAAGCTGATGAAAACACCAGCTTTTAATTCAAATCCTGCTATTTTAGTAAATTACATTTTTTCAACAGTTTTAATTCCTAGTAAATCTAGACCTTGTTTTAAGGTTTTCTCTGTCAGCAATGCTAATTTTAAGCGGCTTAGTTTTACTTGTTCATTTTCGTTATTCAAGATAGGGCAATGCTCATAGAAGGAAGAGAAGATACCTGCTAATTCATACAAATAAGTACATAAAATATGTGGTGTACCTTCTTTTGCGACGATTTGAACTGCTTCTTCAAACTGTAATAATTTAACGACTAATGCGCGCTCTTTTTCATCATTAATCATGACATTAGCTTGATGAAGATCTTGTTCAGTTAAATGACTACGATTAAAAATGGAACGAATACGCGTATAGGCATATTGCATATAAGGTGCAGTATTTCCTTCAAAGCTGAGCATATTATCCCAGTCGAATACATAATCTGTTGTTCGATTTTTCGATAAGTCTGCATATTTTACTGAACCAATTGCGACAGCTTCAATCACAGCTGCTTTTTCTGTTTCAGAGAGTGTATTATTTTTTTCATTAATTAATTGGCTAGCTCGTTCTACAGCTTCATCTAATAAATCTGCTAATTTTACGGCACCACCAGTACGTGTTTTAAATGGTTTACCATCTTTACCTAACATCATACCGAAGTTTTTATGTTCAAGTTGGAAGTGCTCTGGCACGTAGCCTGCTTTACGCGTGATTAACCAAGCTTGTTGCATGTGTTGGCTTTGGCGAGTATCTGAGAATACTAAAGCGCGATCGGCTTTTAATATTTCATAACGGTATTTGGCTGCCGCAATATCTGTCGTTGTATAGAGAAAACCGCCGTCTTTTTTTTGTACGATAACCCCCATTGGCTCGCCATCTTTATTTTTGAACTCATCAAGATATACAACTAAAGCACCTTCATCTTCAACGGCTAAGCCTTGTTTTTGTAAATCTGCAACAATACTTGGTAGCATTGGATTGTATAAACTTTCACCCATGACATCTTTTTCGGTGAGTGTAACATTTAAGCGATTATAGTTATGTTGATTTTGTTGCATTGTGATATCAACAAGCTTTTTCCACATACTATTGCAATATTGATCACCACTTTGTAATTTAACGACATAACTACGTGCTTTTTCAGCAAATGCAGGGTCGTTATCATAATGTTCCTTTGCTGCGCGATAAAATGCTTCTAAATCGCTTAATTCCATTTCTGCCGCATTTTCATTTTCTATTTTTTCAAGATAGGCAATTAACATGCCAAATTGCGTTCCCCAATCACCAACGTGATTAGCACGAATAACCTTATTACCTAAAAACTCAAGTGTACGCACTACAGCATCGCCAATGATGGTTGAACGTAAATGTCCAACATGCATTTCTTTTGCGACATTTGGGGATGAATAATCTGCAACAACAGTCTGTATTTCATCAGATTTGATTCCTAATTTTTCATCATTTAGTGCATGTTCTACGTTGGCAGCTAACCAATTTTTATCTAAGAAAATATTAATGAAACCAGGACCTGCAATTTCTACTTTGTCTGCAATATGTGCTAAGTCGAGTTGTGTAATGACTTTTTGAGCAAAATCACGTGGGTTTGTCCCCACTTTTTTGGCTGCTGCCATAATGCCATTGGCTTGATAGTCACCAAATTGTGCTTTGCTAGATTGACGGACAAGGGCATCACATTGTGTATCAGCACCAGCCAAAATCATCGCTTGCTTAATTTTGTGAGATAAAATAGATTGGATATTCACTGTATTTTTATACCTAAATTATGAATTAATAGAATAATCGGCTATGATACCGTTCTTTAGGCATTCAGAAAAGATACCGTGAGAAAAAATGACAACTTTTGAGCAAATACATCCCCTTTTCATCGAAGTTAATGACTTAACCAAGAGTTTTCCTTGCTTTGCACAACGAATTCAAGATTTAGCTCAGATCATGAATTTAGCTTTAGAAGAATATGAAATTGATCACATTGCACTACGAGTAAACACAGATGAGAAAGCAAAATATTGGCTGACACACTTATTAAAGTACGGTACAATTTTGAATCATAATATTGTCAATGGACGTGTTATTTATTTGATTAAATTAGCGCAGCCCCTACGTTTAGCAGGACAGTTTATTGATATTATTGAATTACCATTTCCTAAAAATAAAATTTATCCTATTGAAGGCTGGGAACATATCGAAGTTGTTATGCCGTTTTTGCAGAATGAAACGACAGAAGAATGGATAAAACGTGTTAGTCTTTTATTTTTATGGAACCAACTGGATAATTTAAAAGTCAAAGTGAGCGAACCTAAAGTGGAAGGAGAACAACTACCAAATCCATCTATTGCAGTAAGTTTTGTGGATAATGCACAAAATCATACTTGCATTAAGGTTCATCCTTATAATATTAAAAAAATTATTGAGGTTTAGCAAAGATGAAAAAAACAACAGTTTTAGCATTGGCAACGGTATTAAGTTTGGGATTGGTTGCTTGTACGAAAAATCATAATGATCATTATTATGGTAATGGCTATCGTGCTGAAATTCTTTTCAGTGAATACAATGGTGAAAACTTATTGTTAACAGTTCGTAAAAATGACTGTGAAAATAAAGATGGTCCAGTTGAAACAATGCAGCTTTCTCATCAATATGATTCAACCCTTGTTGTAGGTGCTTGTGTACGTGTACTCGATAATAATGAAGGTTTGAAAAATATTTCCACTTTTAGTCCAAGATCGCCTATATAATGTTATTTCAAGGTAGGAGTTTTATGAAAAAAGTAACAGTCGCATTCGCTATTTTAATGAGCTTTGGTTTAGTTGGTTGCGCCAATACTGATATTTATAGCGGTAATGTATATGAAGGTAACCAAGCAAAAGAAACACGCTCAATTAGTTATGGCACTATCGTTTCTAGTCGTCCAGTAAAAATTCAAGCAGACAATCAAGGTGTGATTGGTACTGTTGGTGGTGGTGTACTTGGTGGTGTTGCAGGTTCTGGCATCGGTGGTGGTACAGGGCAAATGATTGCAACAACTGTTGGAGCAATTGCGGGTGCCGTTATTGGCAGTAAAGTTGAAGAAAAGGTCACACAAGTAGATTCTTTAGAACTAGTTATCAGAAAAGATAACGGGCAAGAAATAGTTGTTGTGCAAAAGTATGATGCAAGCTTAATGCCTGGTGCACGAGTGCGTATTGTTGGTGGTTCTCGAGTGAATGTATCTGTTATCAGATAAGAAGTTCTAATTTATTTTAAGAAAAAGGCTTTCAGTCGTTAACTGAAAGCCTTTTTATTTGTGATTATCAGCGATTGATAAGAAGATTATTTATAGTTTCTTTTAAATACATGTTAGAATTGTCCGATTTTTTATTTCATTTTGTTAATTTATTATAAGGTTAATCAATGAAACCAACAATTATCAGTAAATTAGAAAGTTTGAAAGAACGTCATGAAGAACTTGAAGCATTATTAGGTGATGCCTCTGTTATTAGTGATCAAGAGAGATTTCGTGCTTATTCAAAAGAATATGCACAACTAGAAGATGTAGTGAAATGCTTTGCACGCTGGAATCAATTACATAGCAATATAGAAGAAGCACAATTATTGCTTGATGATCCAAGTATGAAAGAGATGGCACAAGAAGAGATTGAAGAATGCAAAGCGGAAATTGAGCAAGTTGAGCAACATTTACAAATTCTTTTATTACCTAAAGATCCAAATGACGAATATAACTGTTATTTAGAAATTCGTGCGGGTACTGGGGGGGATGAGGCTGGTATTTTTGCTGGTGATTTATTCCGTATGTATAGCCGTTATGCGGAGAGTAAGCGTTGGCGTGTTGAAGTGTTAAGCGCAAATGAAAGTGAACAGGGTGGTTATAAAGAAGTTATTGTGAAAATAAGCGGCGAAGGTGTTTATGGTCAACTTAAATTTGAATCTGGTGGTCATCGTGTACAGCGTGTACCAAAAACAGAGTCGCAAGGGCGAATTCATACTTCAGCATGTACAGTAGCAGTAATGCCAGAGTTACCTGAATCAGAATTACCAGAAATTAATCCATCAGATTTACGTATTGATACTTATCGCTCATCGGGAGCGGGTGGTCAGCATGTTAATACTACTGATTCAGCTGTACGTATTACTCATATTCCAACGGGGATCGTTGTTGAATGCCAAGATGAGCGTTCTCAGCATAAGAATAAAGCCAAAGCTTTGTCTGTACTAGCCTCACGCATTGTGCAAGCTGAAAAAGAACGCCAAGAGCAAGTACAGGCAGATACACGTCGTAATTTATTAGGTTCTGGTGACCGATCAGATAAAATTCGTACCTATAATTATCCTCAGGGACGTGTGACTGATCACCGTATTAACTTGACGGTGTATCGTTTAGATGAAGTGATGAACGGCAAAATTGATGAATTAATTCAACCAATTATTACTGAATATCAAGCCGATCAGTTGGCTGCATTATCTGAGCAAGCATGATGATATCCTCATGATTTTGATGTGAAAGATGGAACATAATCTAACTAAAAAATGGGCATTTGCTGTGATGCCCAATTATTTAGCTTGTTTAGTGATTGCTGGAAATAAAACAGCAACTTGTTCTGGTCATATTTTTTATACATTTGATGGACAAGAATTACCTCAATTAAACGATGAAGCGATCATTTTAGATCACAATAATAATCCTCTTGTTACGATTACAATAACTTCAGTTGAGCAATGTGCATTTGGACAAGTATCTGAAGCTTTTGCGTTAGCAGAAGGAGAAGAGGATTATACACACTGGTATCAAAGTCACGAGCAGTTTTTTAATACACAACTTTTTACTCTAGACCAAGCATTATTAGCAGATTGTGTGGGTGTGAAAGAAAAAAAAGTGACATCTGATTTCAAGGTAATTTGCGAACGATTTACTGTTGTTGACGTACAAGCAAAAAGTTATGCTGAGTGGTTAGCTTTTGCAGAGAAAGTGCTATTAGAAGCATTAGATTCTGATCCTTATTTAAATGTAAAATCTGATATTAATATTTTATTATCTTTTGTGACAGGGCGTAGTAAAGCAAGTATTATGGCTTTTTCAGAAACGCTTCTCACGCCAGATGAACTTATTCAGCTTGCAAAATTACTTGTCCGCCGCGCACAAGGTGAGCCAATTGCTTATATTCTTGGTGAAAAAGAATTTTGGTCATTACCATTGAAAGTGTCACGAGATACGTTAATTCCTCGTCCAGATACAGAAATTTTAGTAGAAAAAGCCCTTGAGCTGGCAAAATTACGCTTAAACCTACCGCACTTTACTGGTGAGCTTGCGATTTTAGATTTAGGTACAGGTACTGGTGCAATTGCGTTAGCATTAGCTTTCGAGTTAGCCCCTTTAGCACAAAAGTGCGGTGCAAATTTAAAAATTTTTGGTGTAGATCGTATTGCACAAGCGGTTGAATTAGCGAAACAAAATGCAGCTTTGAATCATTTGGACGTCACCTTTTTACAAAGTTCATGGTTTGCTGCACTCGATTTGCAGATGAAATTTGATGTGATTGTGAGTAATCCGCCTTATATTGATGAAAAGGACCCTCATTTGATGCAAGGCGGTGTTCGTTTTGAGCCTTTATCTGCACTTGTTGCCGAAGAGCAAGGGTATGCAGATTTACGACATATTGTGACCCATGCCTCATGCTTTTTAAAGGCAGGAGGTTATTTATTATTAGAACATGGTTGGCAACAAGGACAAAAAGTGCGGTCAATTTTTAAAGAGAATCAGTGGCAAGATGTAACAACTGTGCAAGATTATGCTGGTAATGATAGAGTGACTTTAGCTCGCTGGAGAGGTTAGAAAATGAAATATGTAAAAAAAGCACTTTATGATGAAATGCTGACCTTTTACCATACTACACTCAGAGATAGTGATAGTGTATTACGTGTTCGTGGACAAATTGGGCATTTAGTACGTGCTGCACGTAAGCAAATTCCGCCTGAAATGGAAACAAAAGCAAAAATTCACCTACTTTTACAATTATTCTATGGTGAATGGGGATTTCATTGTGATCCAAATTCTTATTTTCTTTCATCGAATTTATATTTAAATGATGTATTAGAAACTCGAACAGGTATGCCAGTTAGTCTGGGCGCAATTTTACTTTATATTGCAGATCGCCTAAATTTACCGCTATATCCGGTTAATTTCCCAACCCAATTAGTGCTGCGTGCTGAAGTGGATGGCGAAGTTGCATTTATTAACCCTTGGGATGGGCAATATATTCCGCTTGCACTATTACATAAATGGTATGAAGGAGCGATGGGATTTGGTCTAGAGCTTACACCAGCCGAATTAGCTATTGCAAATGTCGGGGATTTATTAGGGCGTTTTAGACAACTTGCCAAAAATGCGTTAATTCGTGAGGAACGAAATGATGAGGCGTTATGTTATATTTCACATTTAATGCATTATTATCCTGATGATCCTTATGAAATACGTGACCGCGGTTTAGTGTTGGCACAAATGGGTTGTTATCATGTCGCCACAGAAGATTTTGAGTATTTTATTGATCAATGTCCTCAAGACCCGACTGCAGCATTACTTAAAAATCAGCTAGAAGAATTGAAACAAGATTCTTATCCTATTCATTAAGAAGGAAAACCAGATGCAAAATAAAATTGTTCGCTTAGATAATATTGAAATCGCTAATGACAAACCATTTGTTTTATTTGGTGGTATGAATGTTTTAGAAAGTCGAGATATGGCAATGCAAGTCTGCGAAGCTTATGTCAACGTGACAGAAAAGTTAGGTGTACCTTATGTATTTAAAGCGTCCTTTGATAAAGCAAACCGTTCTTCAATTCATTCTTATCGTGGACCTGGGATGGAGCAAGGATTAAAAATTTTCCAAGAGTTGAAAGAGACTTTTGGGGTCAAAGTGATCACAGATGTACATGAAATTTATCAATGCCAGCCTGTTACAGAAGTAGTTGATATTATTCAATTGCCAGCTTTTTTAGCACGTCAAACGGATCTTGTTGCGGCAATGGCAAAAACTGGTGCAATAATTAATGTGAAAAAACCACAATTTTTAAGTCCGGGACAAATGGGCAATATTGTTGAGAAAATCGCAGAATGCGGTAATGATAAAGTGATTTTATGTGATCGTGGTTCAAATTTTGGTTATGACAACCTTGTGGTTGATATGCTGGGTTTTACTGTAATGAAAAAAGTATCGAAGGGTTGTCCTGTCATTTTTGATGTGACTCATTCTTTACAATGCCGTGATCCTTTTGGTGCCGCGTCAGGTGGTCGTCGTGATCAAGTAACTGAATTGGCACGTGCGGGAATGGCTATTGGTTTAGCAGGACTATTTTTAGAAGCACATCCAAATCCAAATCAAGCAAAATGCGATGGCCCCTCTGCATTACCGCTTTCTGCGCTTGAAGGTTTTGTCACGCAAATGAAAGCAATTGATGATTTAGTGAAAAGTTTCCCAGAGTTAGATACGTAAAATTAGTATTGGAATAAGAGGGGGATTGTAATGAAGGTATTGTATTTTTTAGTTTTCACAGGCGCAGTAACGCTTTTAATTTCTCCTATTGCTTATAGCGTTGATACAACAAAAACAGCACAACAGGCACAAACAACTGTACAGATTGAGCAAGGTGAGGCGCTTTATCAGCAAGGATTACAATATATCTATGGTTTAGGTAATGAATCAATCGATTTAGCAAAAGCAGCAACTTTTTTTGAACAAGCAAGAAAAGTGGGTAATGCAGATGCTATTGCAAGACTAGCAGATATGCAGTTAGAAAAAGATAATAAAACGGCTTATTTTCTTAGCTTAGAGGCAGAGGAAAAAGGAAGTGGCTTAGGTGCGCTTGTTTTAGGTGAAATGTATCATCACGGCTGGTATGTACCACAAGATGAAAACTTAGCGGAACAGTATTTCAAGAAAGCGTTTGCAATTCTGCAAGCAGAAGTAAATGCGGGAAAGCACTATCATTTGAACGCGTTAGCTTATATGTATGATTTGGGGTATGGTGTAGCAGAAAATATTGATAAAGCAAAAGTACTGTATCGACAAGCTGCAAACTCAGGTAATGCGGTTTCAAAACGTAATTTAGCTGAACTTTATAAAATAGAGGTATTGACTGAAAAAAAACGTAAAGAAATGTTTCAGTTATTTTTGCAAGCTGCAGAAAAAAATGAAGTCGATTCTCAATATGAAGTGGGTGAATATTATGTAGAAAATGGAGAGTTTGAAAAAGGTGTTTTTTGGTTAAAAAAAGCAGCTGAACAAGGGTTAGATAAGGCAAGATTACTGGTTGCGAATTTATCTCTAGCTGGATTAGGTACCGCAGTTGATGTGGATTTTGCACTCAGTGAATTTGAAGCATTAGAAGATTATTACACATTGGGTTATCTTTATGAGTTAGGTACAGGCGTGCCACAAGATTTAGCAAAAGCATTACATTACTACGAGCTTTTTTATGCTAAAAAACAAGATGATGATGAGTCGCGACAAGAAGAAGTATTAGAAAAAATAACACAATTAAAAGAGCAGTTAGGTAAGAAGTAAATTGCTTATCGTAATTAGAGCCTCTCCAATGTGAGAGGTTTTTATGTGCGGAAAGAAAGTGCGGTCGATTTTGTAAAAATTTTGTTTTTCCATTTTATATATTCAAAGATGGGTCTTGTGAAGAGAACGAATTGAGTTAAAAATAATTTTATTCGGGCAATTTATAGTTTGCTATCTCAAATTAAATTGGACAAAATAGAAAACCATTGCAACAAAAGGAGTTACCAATGTTAAAAATAGTTTTTCTTGATAGTACAGCGATTCCTAAACATATTCCAATTCCTCGTCCAACTTTTGAACATCAATGGATTGAATATGAACATACTGCTGCTAACGAAGTGATTGAGCGTATGCAAGACGCTGAAATTGCAGTAACGAGTAAGGTCGTATTTAGCCGTCAGGTCATGCAACAATTACCAAAATTAAAGTTAATTGCAATTACTGCAACGGGGACAAATAACGTTGATTTAGTTGCTGCCAAAGAACTTGGTATTACGGTAAAAAATGTTACTGGTTATTCTGCAACAACTGTACCAGAGCATGTATTAGGGCTAATTTATGCATTAAAGCATAGTATTATGAGTTGGTATCGTGATCAGTTGTCAGCAAAATGGGCAGAGAGTAAACAATTTTGTTATTTTGATTATCCAATTACAGATGTCAAAGGTTCAACGTTAGGCATAGTTGGTAAAGGTTGTTTGGGGACAGAAGTAGGATGCTTAGCCAGCGCAGTTGGGATGAAAGTACTTTATGCTGAACATAAAGATGCGGCGTCTTGTCGAGTGGGTTATACCCCTTTTGTAGAAGTTTTGAAACAGGCGGATATTGTTACTTTACATTGCCCTTTGACGGAAACAACCCAAAATTTAATTAATAAAGAAACGTTGGCTTTAATGAAAAAAGGCGCGTTCCTTATTAATACAGGGCGTGGCCCATTAGTTGATGAAAAAGCACTCGTTGAAGCGTTAGAAAACGGTCATTTAGGTGGCGCAGCATTGGATGTTCTAGTGAAAGAACCGCCTGAAAAAGAGAATCCGATTGTTCAAGCTGCAACCAAGTTGCCTAATTTAATCGTTACTCCACATATTGCTTGGGCGTCAGACAGCGCAGTAACGACTTTGGTCAGCAAAGTAACACAGAATATTGAAGACTTTGTGAAGAATCAATTAAATACTTAATGAATAAATATCGTGGTGTTGTTGTATAGTGTTTATGCAATAATAGCACGATATTTTTATTGCTAATTTTTGGTAAACATGAAATTTTCTGTTCCTTTATTTATTGCCCTACGTTATTGGCGTGCTAAAAGTGCGGATCGTTTTGGGCGACTGGTGACTAATCTAGCTAGTATCGGCATTGTATTGGGGGTCATGGCATTAATCATTGTGTTATCTGTCATGAACGGGTTAGAGCGCCATCAAAAGCAGCAAGTACTTGCTGATATTCCACATGCCATTATCATGCCTGAAAACCAACGAATAAACTTAGAAGATAAGATGATCGCCTTACCTGATTTTGTGCAAAAAGCGGTTGCGATTAATCAAACTAATGTCATTTTACAAACAGCAAAAGGCGTAAGTGCAGGACAAGTGATTGGTGTTCAACAACTTTCTGATGATCCTTTATTGTCAGGATTGTTCAATGATGATTTTGAACAAGTGCTAGCACCCAATGAATTTAATTTAGTGATTGGCGCTCAATTAGCACAAAAGCTCCAATTGCATGTCGGTGATAAAGTGCGTTTAATGATTACTGAAAACAGCCAATATACACCTTTTGGGCGTGTTCCTGTTCAACGCTTATTTACAGTGAGTGATATTTATTATACGAGTGGAGAAGCATCTAATTATCAAGTTTTTGTTAATTTGACAGATATTGGACGCTTAATGCGTATTCAGCCAAAGCAGGCACAAGGTTATCGCTTGTTTTTGCAAGATCCATTCCAAATTGTTGAATTACCGCATTACTTTACGGAAAAACAGTGGAAAATTAATGATTGGCGGAATCAAAAAGGCGAGTTTTTCCAAGCAGTGCGCATGGAAAAAAATATGATGGGTTTATTGATTAGTTTAATTATTGTGGTTGCTGTTTCTAATATTATTACTTCATTAAGTTTAATGGTGGTAGACAAGCAAGGAGAAATCGCTATTTTACAAACACAGGGATTAAATAAACGTCAAGTGCGGTCAATTTTTATCTATCAAGGGTGCTTAGTGGGCTTTATAGGAACATTGATTGGAACGCTATTAGGCATATTAGTCACATTAAATTTAGATCGTATTGTTAATTTGATTAATCCTCAAGGTATTTATTTACCCACTGCATTAGAACCTGTGCAAATTGTAGTAATCATTGCTTTTGCATTATTGTTATCGTTACTATCCACTATTTATCCAGCCTATCGTGCAGCAAAAATTGAACCTGCAGAAGCATTACGTTATGAATAAAAGAGCGGCAAGCAAGATGAAACAACATTTATTACATTGTCAAAATATCGGTAAATTTTATCAAGAAGGTACAGTACAAACACAAGTATTAAAAGGGGTATCTTTTGCGATGGAGGCAGGAGAGCTTGTTGCTATTGTAGGAAGTTCGGGATCAGGTAAAAGTACGTTATTGCACACCTTAGGTGGTTTAGATCAACCAAGCAGTGGTGAAGTATTTATTAAAGGAGAATCTTTACAGCGTGCTAATGCTAATCAATTGGCTCAGTTACGTAATCAATATCTTGGTTTTGTTTACCAATTTCATCATTTAATGGCAGATTTTACTGCATTAGAAAATGTCATGATGCCAATGTTAATCGGGCAACAAAATAAAACAGAAGCGAAAGATCGTGCAGAAAAAATGCTGAGTGCAGTTGGGTTAGCACATCGTATTTCACACCGTCCTTCAGCCTTGTCTGGTGGGGAACGGCAACGAGTAGCGATTGCTCGCTCTTTAGTTAATAACCCCGCTTTAGTATTGGCTGATGAGCCGACGGGAAATTTAGATCGTAAAACAACAGAAAGTATCTTTGACTTAATTCAACAGCTTAATCATGAACAAAATATTGCTTTTTTGTTAGTAACTCATGATCTTAGCTTAGCAGAAAAACTAGCGCGTCGTTTAGTTATGCAAGATGGTGTATTAAGAGAGGCGTTATAAATGAATACTCCTTTTTTTATTAGTTGGCGCTATCAACGCAGTAAGCAGAAAAATCGGCTTGTTTCTTTGATTTCTACGTTTTCTAGTATTGGTATTGCATTAGGTGTAGCTGTGTTAATTTTAGGCTTAAGCGCAATGAACGGTTTTGAGCGCGAGTTAAATAATCGTATTCTTGCGGTAGTACCTCATGCGGAAATTATAATTTATCCAAGTGAAAATGAGCCACAAGCAATTAATCAATGGTCATCTCTTGTGCAACGACTGGCGCAACATGAAGAAATTCTAGGTATTGCACCCTATATTAGTTTCACAGCATTAGTTGAAAATGGGACTAAGTTAAAAGTTGTACAAGTAAAAGGCGTTGATAAGATAGCACAAGATCAAGTCAGCGCATTAGGTAATTTTGTGTTAGATAATGCATGGCATGATTTTAGTCAGCAAAGTGGTTTGATTTTAGGGTATGGCATTGCGCGCGATCTTGAGGTTCAAATGGGGGATTGGGTGACCTTATTGATTTCGCAGCAAAGTAAAAATAACCAATTATCTCAACCTATTCGCCATCGTGTACAAGTCAGTGGCATTTTGCGTTTAGATGGTCAACTTGATCATAGCTACGCTTTGCTGCCTTTAGCGCAAGCACAAGCATTAATAGGTCTAACTCAAGAGCAAATTCACGGCGTTGAATTGAAAGTCAAACAACCATTTGAAGTTCAAGCGTTACAATATCCAATGTTGCAAGATTATCCTCAGACATTATATGCGCAACATTGGATCAGTAAATTTGGCTATATGTATCGTGATATTCAACTTATTCGTAGCGTAATGTATATTGCAATGGTATTAGTGATTAGTGTGGCTTGCTTTAATATTATTTCGACGTTGATTATGGCAGTGAAAGATAAGCAAGGCGATATTGCAATTATGCGCACTTTAGGTGCTAATAATCGTTTTATTAAACAAATTTTTGTGTGGTATGGCTTGCAAGCTGGCATGAAAGGGTGTTTAATTGGTATTTTTTTAGGCGTAGTCCTCGCGTTAAATTTAACTCAACTTATTCAAGGGATTGAATTTTTACTTGGCAGAAAATTATTATCTGATGGTATTTATTTTGTTGATTTTTTACCAAGTGAATTACACTGGCAAGATGTGTTATTAGTATTAGTTTCTGCACTAATATTAAGTTTGATAGCAAGTCTTTATCCTGCCAATCGAGCAGCAAAATTACAGCCTGCTCAAGTTCTGAGTAGCCACTAGACTTGAAAAATATAAAAAAAGTGACCGCACTTTTAAGTGTATTTATTGTTTAAAATTTAGTTCTAACTGATTGAATCTATTTTATTTATAAGAAGTAAGCGAGAGCAAAATGACAGAATATAAGAACGAAATTCAGATTGAAAATGATGACACTCGTATTGATAAAATTGAACAAGTTTTACCCCCCGTTGCGTTATTAGAAAAATTTCCAGCAAGTAGAACTGCTGCACAAGTTGTAAAAGAAACTCGTAAAAAAGCACATGATATTATTCATCAAAAAGATGATCGTTTATTAGTTGTAATTGGTCCTTGCTCTATTCATGATCCTCGTTCTGCGCTTGAATATGCAAATCGTATTAAGGCAGTGCGTGAAAAATATAAAGATACTTTAGAAATAGTTATGCGAGTTTATTTTGAAAAACCACGTACTACAGTTGGTTGGAAAGGATTAATTAATGACCCACATTTAAATGGCACTTTTGCTTTAAATGACGGGTTGCGTATGGCGCGTAAATTATTATCTGATGTGAATGATTTGGGCGTGCCTGCAGCCGGTGAGTTTTTAGATATGATTACACCACAATATCTCGCTGATTTTATGAGTTGGGGAGCAATTGGGGCGAGAACAACTGAATCACAAGTACATCGCGAATTAGCTTCTGGCTTGTCATGTGCTGTTGGTTTTAAAAATGGAACGAATGGAGGAGTTAGAATTGCATTAGATGCTATTGGCGCCGCTGAAGCACCACATTATTTCCTATCAGTAACAAAATTTGGTCATTCTGCTATTGTTTCTACTCGCGGTAATGAAGATTGCCATATTATTTTACGTGGTGGGGATAAAGGTCCAAATTATAGTGCTGAAGATATTGCTGTTGTTTGTGCTGATATTGCAAAAAATGGACGTATTCCGCATGTCATGGTGGATTTTAGTCATGCGAATAGTAATAAACAGTTTAAAAAGCAGTTAGATGTTTGTCAGAGTGTTTGTGAACAGATTGCTAATGGTTCAACGCAAATTTTTGGTGTTATGATTGAAAGCCATCTTGTTGAAGGGCGTCAAGATCTTGTAGATGGTAAAGCATTAACTTATGGACAGAGTATTACTGATGCATGTATTGGTTGGGAAGATAGTGAGCATGCACTTGAGGCATTATCAAGTGCGGTCACTTCTCGCCGACATTTGAAGCTGTAATTAAATAAAAACTACCTTCGATGAAGGTGGTTTTTTTACTCTTTGACTTGTTGACAATAAGTCGCGAATTTTGGTTTGCCATTTTTAGTTAAGCCACGATATTTGTAACGAATAAGAGAATTAATTGGTGGTGGATTAAGGCGATCATCTAAGCTAAAACCAGAACCAATTTTAAATTGTCCACGCTGGTTTTCACAGGTTAATGCACCAAAGTAATTAGCAAATTGTCCTTTGCCTTGGTGATGAGCAATCACTTTACATTCTTCTTGCTGTACGATCTTTAGCTTTAAAATTTGACTACTGTATTTTCGTCCATAAAGTGCAAGTGGATTGCGCAATACTATGCCTTCTCCCTGCTGCTGTTCAACTTGTTTTAGAAAAGTTTGAATGTGCTGGGTATTTGGATTGGGATTTGAGTAATAATTTCAATATAAGGAGAAGGATGTTGATTGAGATATTGTCTTAATACCGCTAATCGTTCAAATAAGTTGCCTTGTGCGTTTGGGACATCAAAAACATATAGCTTTAATTTATGCCAACCGTTATCTTGCTGTGAGCGTACAATAGAAGAAATATGCTCGAATTGATTGCGTTGACTAAAGAGTTCACCATCAATAGCAAAAGGCGGAAAATGTTGTATGAAGTAATCTGGGACAGATAATATTATTCCTTGGCGTGTATAAAGTTGTTGCCCATCCCAATAACCGCGTATGCCATCTAATTTTTCACTCATTACCCATCCATTAACATTCTGATTTTTATATTCATTGACTAACATTAATTCTGGTGCTTTAGCATTTAAACTCAATGAAAACCATAATAGAGAACCAGATAGCCAATAGCGCATATTTACTCCTTTATTATTTGATTTGAGAAGAATGAAAAGTGTAATGAGATTGGAGCTAGGAAAACCGATATCTTACTTATTTTTGTGATTCGGATCGTAGACATCAAAAAAAATTTATAAATAAAAAATCTTTTCATTTTTATGACGCAAACGTTTGCTTTTTTAGCGAGGCGGATTATAATGCAGCGATTTTTTTATTTTTTAGTAGGGAATGAATAATGAGCTTGGATAATTATAGTTTAAAGCCAGTGCCACAAAATGAACGTAAAGGAGGAATTGCACTAACATTTGTAATGCTTGGACTCACTTTCTTTTCTGCCAGTATGTGGACAGGGGGGACACTTGGCACATCATTAACTTATGATGATTTTTGGATGGCAATTTTAATTGGTAACTTAATGCTGGGTGTTTACACTTCTTGTTTAGGTTACATCGGTGCAAAGACAGGCTTAACTACCCATATTTTAGCGCGTTATTCGTTTGGAGTGAAAGGTTCTTGGTTACCTTCATTACTACTCGGTGGAACACAAGTTGGTTGGTTTGGTGTGGGTGTTGCGATGTTTGCTATCCCAGTAAATAAAGTCACTGGCATTGATGTAAATACACTCATCATTGTTTCTGGGGCATTAATGACAGTAACCGTTTATTTTGGTATTTCAGCATTAACTATTTTATCAGCAGTAGCGGTTCCTGCAATTGCAGTACTTGGTTCTTATTCTGTGTATTTGGCAGTGACTGATGCTGGTGGATTAGAGGTATTGAGAGCTATTGTGCCAAAAGAGAGTATGTCATTACCAATGGCGATTACGTTAGTTATCGGATCATTTATTAGTGCGGGCAGTCTAACTGCAGATTTTGTTCGCTTTG
Source organism: Pasteurella oralis (assembly GCF_002850605.1). GTDB lineage: Bacteria > Pseudomonadota > Gammaproteobacteria > Enterobacterales > Pasteurellaceae > Pasteurella > Pasteurella oralis. The sequence continues at coordinate 303,750 of NZ_NXGB01000002.1, read as the reverse complement.
GACGTGTACCGAAACAAGCGATTATTATCAGCATGATAGCTTTCTTTTTAGGTAATTCCTTAATGTTTATTTTTGGTGCAGCAGGAGCTTCAGTAAAAGGTATGGCTGATATTTCAGATGTAATGGTCGCGCAAGGGTTAATTTTGCCTGCGATTATTGTATTAGGCTTAAATATTTGGACAACGAATGATAATGCACTTTATGCCTCAGGTTTGGGTTTTGCAAATATTACAGGATTAAGCAGCCGTATTTTATCAATGGCAAATGGTGTGATAGGAACACTTGCAGCACTTTGGTTATATAACAATTTTGTAGGCTGGCTCACTTTCCTTTCTTCTGCAATTCCGCCAGTTGGTGGTGTCATTATTGCGGATTATGTTTTACGCCACAAAGCATATCAAAATTTCGATCAGGCAAAATTTGTTAATATTAATTGGATTGCAATTGCTGCTGTTGCAATTGGTGTTGCTTGTGGTAAATATTTACCTGGTATTATTCCTGTCAATGCTGTATTGGGTGGTGCTATCTCGTATTTAATACTTAATCCATTGTTTGCAAAAATGTTAGCAACAAAATAGGAGTCAGTTATGTTAATTAAAAATGTACATTTAGCAAATAAAGAAGGGCTTTGGCAAATTCTCATTGAACATGGCAAAATTATGCGTATTTGTTCTAATGATGAAATCGTAGCCTATGATGGTGATATTTTAGATGCAGAGCAAGGCATTGCTTATCCTCCTTTTGTTGAACCACATATCCATCTTGATGCAACACAAACTGCTGGTCAGCCAAATTGGAATCAGTCTGGTACCTTATTTGAAGGGATTGAACGTTGGGCTGAGCGTAAATCTATGTTAAGTCATGAAGATGTGAAAGCCCGTGCATGGAAAACGTTAAAATGGCAAATCGCAAATGGCGTACAATATGTGCGTACCCATGTGGATGTTTCCGATCCCACATTGACTGCACTTAAAGCTATGTTAGAAGTGAAACAAGAAGTTGCACCTTGGATTGATATACAAATTGTGGCATTTCCACAAGAGGGCATTTTATCTTATCCAAATGGTGAAGCTTTACTTGATCAAGCAATGGCAATGGGCGCTGATGTGGTAGGCGGCATTCCACATTTTGAATTTACGCGTGAATATGGTGTGGAATCAATGCATATTGCATTTAATATTGCGCGTAAGTATGGCAAACAAATAGATATTCATTGTGATGAAATTGATGATGAGCAATCACGTTTTGTGGAAACTGTTGCGGCATTGGCACTGAAATATGAAATGGGCGATAAAGTCACTGCTAGCCATACTACTGCGATGCACTCTTATAATGGTGCTTATGCGTCACGTTTATTCCGGTTGTTAAAATTATCAGGCATTCATTTTGTGGCTAATCCACTCGTTAATATTCATTTGCAAGGACGCTTTGATACATACCCAAAACGTCGAGGGATTACTCGTGTAAAAGAAATGCTGAAAAACAATATCAATGTTTGTTTTGGACATGATGATGTATTCGATCCTTGGTATCCATTAGGTACCGCTAATATGCTACAAGTGCTCCACATGGGATTACATGTATGTCAATTAATGGGCTATGGGCAAATTAATGATGGTTTAAAGTTGGTCACGGATAATAGTGCAAAAGCACTCGGATTAACAGATTATGGCATTGAAGAAGGACATTCTGCTAACCTGATTATTTTACCTGCGCAAAATGGTTTTGACGCAGTAAGAAGACAGGTACCAACGCGTTATTCAATTCGTCAAGGTCAGATTATTGCAGAAACTAAACTTGCAGAAACTCAGATTTATTTGGATAACGCAGAGATAGTTACTTACGGTTAAATAAAATGTATTCGGTGTACTTAGACAAAAGCAAATTATTAAAAAAATGCTAAGTCAGTATTTTGTTATTTTATTGCTAGATGAATCTCATCTATAATACGCTATATAAAAATACATGAGTAGCAATAAAATAAACATTATGAAAGTCGCATTAGGTATTCAATATAACGGAAAAAATTATTTTGGTTGGCAACGACAGGAAAATGTCGCCAGTGTTCAACAAGAATTAGAAAAAGCGATTTCTTTTGTAGCAAATGAAAACTGTCATATTTTTTGTGCAGGAAGAACGGATTCTGGGGTTCATGCGACAGGACAAGTAGTTCATTTTGAAACAAATGCTAATCGTCCTGAAAAAGCATGGACTTTTGGTGTTAATGCGAATTTGCCTGATGATATTTCAGTGAGTTGGGCAAAAGTTGTTGATAATAGCTTTCATGCACGTTTTAGCGCGACAGCTCGCCGTTATCGCTATATTTTATATTGTCATAAATTACGTTCAGCAATTTTGTCTGAAGGTATAGCACATTATCATTTAGCACTTGATCATCAACTTATGCATGAAGCTGGTCAAGCGTTATTGGGTGAGAATGACTTTTCCTCTTTCCGAGCAGCACAATGCCAATCTCATACACCATTTCGTCATGTACAGCATTTACAGGTGATTCGTCGAGGGCATTATATTATTGTGGATATTCAAGCTAATGCCTTTGTCCATCATATGGTGCGTAATATTGTGGGGAGTCTAATAGAAGTCGGTGCTGGTCATCAGCCCGTAGAGTGGATAAGTTGGTTATTAGCACAAAAAGATCGTACTTTAGCCGCACCTACAGCAAAATCAGAAGGACTTTACTTGGTTAATGTAAGTTATCCTGATCAGTTTAATTTACCACAAAATACATTAGGTCCGCTGTTTTTAGAAAATGAATTATGGTAGCCAGATCAGACCTTTATTTCTGGAATCTTAGCCTAAATTGTGGTGTAATACGTCGAATTTTCTCGTTAAATAAAAAGGGTTAAAATGAGCTGGATTGATCGAATTTTTAGCAAAAATACTTCTTCAACAGGTTCTCGTAAGTCCAATGTACCAGAAGGTGTTTGGACAAAATGTAGTGCTTGTGAACAAGTTTTATATCGTGATGAGTTAAAACGTCATTTAGAAGTGTGTCCAAAATGTGGTCATCATATGCGGATTGATGCAAGAGAACGTCTTTTGGCTTTGTTGGATAAAGATAGTGTACAAGAATTCGCAGCAGATTTAGAACCAAAAGACATTCTTAAGTTTAAAGATTTAAAGAAATATAAAGATCGTCTTTCTGCCGCACAAAAAGAAACGGGTGAAAAAGATGCATTAATTGTAATGCAGGGGACATTATACGGTATGCCTGTAGTAGCTGCTGCATCAAATTTTAGTTTTATGGGCGGCTCCATGGGGTCTGTCGTTGGTGCTAAATTTGTACAAGCAGCAGAAAAAGCTATTGAGCAAAATTGTCCGTTTGTGTGTTTTTCTGCTAGTGGTGGCGCACGTATGCAAGAAGCTTTGTTTTCATTAATGCAAATGGCAAAAACCAGTGCAGTATTAGCTCAAATGCGTGAACAGGGAGTCCCTTTTATTTCAGTGTTAACCGATCCAACTTTAGGTGGTGTATCTGCCAGTTTTGCTATGCTTGGTGATGTTAATATTGCGGAGCCAAAAGCATTAATTGGTTTTGCAGGCCCTCGTGTTATTGAGCAAACTGTACGCGAAAAATTGCCTGAAGGATTCCAGCGTAGTGAATTTTTATTAGAAAAAGGGGCGATTGATATGATCGTTAAGCGTGGTGAAATGCGCCAAACCTTAGCGAGTTTATTAAGTAAATTGATGAATAAGCCATCACCTTTTGTTGAACCTGAATTGATTGAAGAAATCGAAGAAAGTAAAACTGATAATGAATAATCCAATTTCATCATTAACAGCCACTTCGCCTCTAGCGGAGTGGCTTTATTATTTAGAAAATAGCCATTTTAAAGCAATTGATTTGGGACTTGAACGCGTTAAGTCTGTTGCAGCGCATTTAAATTTGTTAACACCTGCCCCTTTTGTCATTACAGTCGGTGGTACTAATGGTAAAGGGACAACTTGTCGTTTACTTGAAATGATGTTAATGAATGCAGGCTATAAAGTAGGCGTGTATTCTTCACCGCATTTAATTCGTTACAATGAACGAGTGCGTATTCAAAATCAAGAATTAGCCGATAATATACATACTCAATCCTTTGCGTTTATTGAGCAAAATAAGACGCAGTCTTTAACTTATTTTGAATTTAGTACGTTATCTGCATTGCATTTATTTAAACAAGCAAAATTAGATATTGTCATTTTAGAAGTGGGGTTAGGTGGGCGCTTAGATGCCACTAATATGGTTGATAGTCATATCGCTGTGATTACTAGTATTGATATTGATCATGTAGATTTCTTAGGTTCAGATCGAGAGCAAATTGGTTTTGAGAAAGCAGGTATTTTTCGTGCTAACAAAGCTGCTATTATTGGTGAATCTAACATTCCCCAAAAAGTGTTGAATCATGCTAACTCACTGGCGTGTCAGACTTCTTGTCGCGATATTGACTGGTTTTTTACTGCAGATTCTCACTGTTGGAATTGGACTGGACAAAAAATGCAGTTTGAAAATTTGCCCATTTGTCAAATTCCATTAGCTAATGCTGCGACAGCATTAGCGACAATTGAACAATTACCTTTTACAATTTCAGAAGCCGTAATTCGTCAATCTTTACAAGATGTAGAATTAACTGGACGTTTCCAAACAGTCAAACATATTGATTTGCAACAACTGGCGAAACACATTAATAAAGCTGTAGAAGTATTACCACGAGTGATTATTGATGTCGGGCATAATCCACATGCAGCTAATTATTTGGCAGAAAAATTGACTACACTTAAACAACAAGGCTGCGGTAAGATTTTTGCGGTGTGTGGTATATTAAAAGATAAAGATACACAAGGTATATTTAACCCGTTGTTAACTCTTATTGATCATTGGTATTGTGTCACTTTAACAGGTTACCGTGGTCAACGTGGCGAAGAACTTTTTGTGACGTTGCAACAAATCGCACAAGCCCAAACAATGGCATTGTCAGCAGAGAGTCAGCCTTCAGTTGAGCATGGTGTAACACACGCATTACAGCAGGCGAGCCAGAAAGATACTGTACTGGTATTCGGTTCGTTCTATACTGTCGGTGAGTTTTTACAATTGCTGTAAAATCTCTTATTACTTTAAATAACACCCTTGATATTTTAAGGGTGTTTTATTTATTTAAATGTGTTACATCATTGTAGCTTTCAATCACAAATCTTCCTTGTTCATCACTATACTGCTGATAACTCACAATACTAATTGATGTATTCAATAATGCTGGGCTTTTACCGGCTTCGCGATGGTTTTGCCAAGTAGCACCATTAAACAAGCCTAATAATATGCGTAGCGTATGCCCATGGGATACAATCAAAATGTTTCCTTTAGAATGCACTTTAATAATGTCCCGTATCGCATTAAATGCACGAATAGCGAGTTGTTGATATGTTTCACCGCCATTAGTTTGTGCTTTGTAATTAGCTGGGTCTTCACGCATTTGGTGATATTCTGTACAATCTTTTAATTGTGTAATAGATTGCCCTTCCCATAGACCAAAAGATTGTTCATTTAAGCCTTGATGCTGAAAAAGTGGCACGTTTCGATTGGCTAGGATATAAGTTGCCGTATCAATAGTGCGTTGTAAAGTGCTGGAATATGCAGCAATAAAAGGTGTATCAAATAATGCCTCTCCAGTTAATTTTGCGCCTTGAATACCACTATCAGTTAAAGGCGAATTGCCACTACCTTGAAATAAACCTTGCTCGTTCCATAATGTTTTGCCATGTCGGACTAAATAAAATCGGAGTGTTTTCATCAATATTCCTCTTTGCTAGCAAGAAATTATAGCTAAAAATGAGATTCGCTCCATAAAATATTTGCTTATGTTATAATTTTATGATTTTCACTTGTGAGAGAAATTATGCCGTCTATTACGATTATTTATCAACATGCTGATTTTGTGGTTATTGATAAACCTTGTGGTATAAGTGTGCATAAAGATCAAGCAGAAATAGGTCTGACTACTCTTATTGCCCATCAGTTAAATGTACCTCAAGTTTGGTTAGTACATCGTTTAGACAAGGTCACTTCAGGATTATTAATTTTGGCACTAAATGCTCAAGCAGCACAAACATTATCACAATTATTTGCTCAACAGAGTATTCAGAAAACGTATTTAGCTTTATCCGTGGACAAGCCAAAGAAAAAACAAGGATTGATCATAGGAGATATGCAAAAAGCGCGTCGTGGTGCGTGGAAATTGTGTCCTACTAAAGAAAATCCTGCGATTACTCGATTTCATTCAATCAGTTGTGAGCCAAATTTACGTTTATTTATTTTACAACCTAAAACAGGCAAAACTCATCAATTACGTGTTGCAATGAAAAGTTTAGGTAGTCCGATTTTAGGTGATCAACTCTATGGTAAAAATTCACCAGAAATTGACCGCACTTACTTGCATGCTTATCGTTTACAATTTTGTTATCAAGGGCAACATATTGACATCCAATGTTTACCTATTTATGGTCAGATGTTTCAGAGAATTAATTTGATTCAATTAATCACAGAATTGAATATTAAATAACTCATGTTTTGAAATCAAATGATATAGGGGTTTATTATGCGCCATTATGCTAATAAAACAGAGCTAAAAAATGAAATCCAAAAAACTTATGAAAAATACATTTTAGCGTTTGAGGGAATTCCCGAAAATTTAAAAGATAAAGCATGTGAAAATGTTGATAGAACGCCTGCACAGAATTTAGCATATCAAGTGGGATGGACGACGTTATTATTAAAGTGGGAAAGCAATGAACGAGAAGGGTTAGATGTCAAGACTCCATCTGATGATTTTAAATGGAATCAACTTGGTAAACTTTATCAATGGTTTAATAAACAATATGCGTATTTATCGTTAGCAGAATTGAAATTGGTGTTAGCTAACAATATTCAAGAATTGTACTTGATGATTGACACAATGGCTGATACTACACTTTTTTTACCTCATCAAAGAAAATGGACCATTCAAGCTACAAAAACAGCTACATGGGCAGTATATCAATTTATTCATATCAATACAGTAGCCCCTTTTACGACGTTCAGAAGTAAAATAATAAAATGGAAAAAATGCTGTTTATAAATACGCAATACGATTAAGAACAGTTGCATTGAGTCACATTTCGTCTCTCTTATACTGCCTTCTCATTCATCATGTTATCTTTGCTAATCAAGCGTTTTATTTAAAATCTTATGGTTTTTTATTTAATACATAAAAAATTATCAAAAAAGATATTGCTTAAAACACGAAAAACACCAATAAATGCGTGATTTTTTAATCAGTTAATATTATCATTAATAATATTTTTCACCGCATAATTGAATTTTTAGAGGACAGGTATGCAAAACCTAGAACAAATTACCGCGCAAGCATTGGATGCGATTGCTCGTGCGGAAGATGGCAAAGTATTAGATGCTATTCGTGTTGAATATTTTGGTAAAAAAGGACCATTTATTGCCTTAATGCAAGGGCTGAGAGATATTTCACCAGAAGAACGTCCAGCGGTAGGGCAAAAAATTAATGACGCCAAGCAAGTTGCACAAAATGCACTTAATGAAAAAAAAGCACAGCTTGAAGCCGCAGAGCTAAATGCCCAGTTAATAAAAGAAAAAATTGATGTAAGTTTGCCAGGGCGTAAAGTCGAAACAGGTGGACTACACCCTGTCACTATTACAATCGATCGTGTGACAAAATTCTTTTCTGAGTTGGGTTTTTCTGTCGAAAGCGGACCTGAAATTGAAAGTGACTATTACAATTTCGATGCATTAAATATTCCTAAACACCACCCAGCTCGTGCTGATCATGATACTTTCTGGTTTAACCCTGAATTATTGTTACGTACCCAAACTTCTGGAGTACAAATTCGTACCATGGAAAAAATGCAACCGCCAATTCGTATTATGGCGCCAGGACGTGTTTATCGTAACGACTATGATCAAACCCATACGCCAATGTTTCACCAGATTGAATTACTTTATGTTGATAAAAAAGCTAACTTTACAGAGTTAAAAGGCTTATTACATGATTTCTTACGCGCATTTTTTGAAGAAGATTTACAAGTTCGCTTCCGCCCATCATATTTTCCATTTACAGAACCTTCTGCGGAAGTGGATGTGATGGGAAAAAATGGTAAATGGTTAGAAGTCTTAGGCTGCGGCATGGTTCATCCAAATGTACTACGCAATGTAGGTATTGATCCAAATGAATATTCTGGTTTTGCGGTAGGCATGGGAGTGGAGCGTTTAACCATGCTTCGTTACAATGTCACAGATTTACGTTCATTCTTTGAAAACGACTTACGTTTCTTGAAGCAATTTAAATAAACTAGTTAGATGAAACCGCAGGGCAGACTCATCCGTTTGCCAATTAGAATTAACAGCAATTTTTAGGGCTTAATCAATAAAGCGCTTATAAAAAATAAAAAGGTTAATAGCATGAAATTCAGTGAATTATGGGTGCGTGAGTGGGTTAATCCAGCAATTAGCACCGAACAGTTATGTGATCAAATCACGATGCTTGGTTTAGAAGTCGATGGCGTGGAAAAGGTAGCAGGTGATTTTACTGGTGTTGTAGTCGGTGAAGTTGTGGAATGTAGCCAGCACCCTGATGCCGATAAATTACGTGTAACGAAAGTGAATGTGGGTGGGGAGCGTTTATTAGATATTGTTTGTGGTGCACCAAATTGTCGTCAGGGGTTAAAAGTGGCTTGTGCTACTGATGGTGCAATACTGCCAGGTGATTTCAAAATAAAGAAAACCAAATTACGTGGTCAACCTTCTGAAGGGATGTTGTGTTCATTTAGTGAATTAGGCATTGATGTTGATGCAAGTGGTATCATTGAATTACCACAAGATGCGCCAATTGGTATAAATTTACGGGAATACTTACAACTAGATGATAACAGTATTGAAATTAGCTTAACGCCAAACCGTGCAGATTGTTTAAGCATGGTAGGTATTGCCCGTGAAGTAGGAGTCATCAATAAACTTGCACTAAATGTACCGCACTTTGCACCAATCCAACCGACTATTATGGATAAAGTGGCAATTGAGGTTTCAGCACCAGAAGCCTGTCCTCGTTATTTATTACGTGCAGTGAAAAATATCAATGTGAAAGCCCAATCACCAATATGGATGCAGGAAAAATTACGTCGTTGTGGTATTCGTTCAATTGATCCTGTGGTTGATATTACTAACTATATTTTGTTAGAACTTGGACAGCCAATGCACGCATTTGATGCAACTAAAGTCGCACAACCAGTACAAGTACGTATGGCAAAAGTAGGTGAAGAATTAGTATTGTTAGATGGCTCAACTGCAAAATTAAAAGATAATACGTTATTAATTGCAGATCAAAATGGTCCATTAGCAATGGCAGGTATTTTTGGTGGTGCAGTAAGTGGTGTTAATAGTGAAACAAAAGATATCATTTTAGAAGCGGCTTTCTTTGCGCCATTGGCAATTGCTGGTCGTGCAAGGCAATATGGATTACATACTGATTCTTCTCATCGTTTTGAGCGAGGTGTTGATTTTGAATTACCGCGTAAAGCAATGGAGAGAGCAACTGCGCTTCTAATAGAAATTTGTGGTGGTGAGGCTGGTGAAATTTGTGAAGTAACAAATCCTGCATATCTGCCAAAACTGAATCAAGTGAAACTACATCGTGAAAAATTAGATTCTTTATTAGGGCATTATATTGAAACTGAAGTTGTTACAGACATTTTTGAACGTTTAGGCTTACAGGTCAGTTATGCCAATGATGTTTGGACTGTTACTTCTGCAAGTTGGCGTTTTGATATTGAAATTGAAGAAGATTTAATTGAAGAAGTAGCACGTATCTATGGCTATAACAGTATTCCAAATAATGCGCCATTAGCTCATTTACGTATGCGCGAACATAAAGAAGCTGATTTAGATTTGACTCGAATTAAAACCGCACTGGTTGACGCAGATTATCAAGAAGCAATTACTTATAGTTTCGTTGATCCAAAGATACAAGGCTTGTTACACCCTCAGCAAGACACGTTTGTATTACCAAATCCAATTTCAGTGGAAATGTCAGCAATGCGCTTGTCCTTATTAAGTGGCTTATTAGAGGCGGTACAATATAACCAAAATCGTCAGCAAACTCGTGTACGTTTATTTGAAACGGGTTTACGTTTTATGCCAGATAGTAAAGCTGAATTCGGTATTCGCCAAGAATTTGTATTATCTGCAGTAATTACGGGAGCAAAAAAAGTAGAGCATTGGACTGGAAAATCAGAAAATGTCGATTTCTTTGATCTCAAGGGGGACTTAGAGAGCATTTTATCGCTTACTGGCACTAGTAATTTGGTTAAATTTATAGCAAAATCATATCCAGCATTACATCCTGGTCAATCAGCTGCGATTATGTTGAATGGTGAAGAGATTGGTTTTATTGGTACTCTTCATCCAAATGTAGCAAAACAGCTCGGTTTGAATGGTAAAGTAGTGGTGTTTGAAATTCTTTGGAGCGCAATTGCTACTCGTCATGTTGTTCAGGCAAAAGAAATTTCTCGTTTCCCTGCTAACCGACGTGATTTAGCGGTTGTTGTTGCCGATGATATTGCGGCAAGTGATATTCTAGATGCTTGTCGAACTGTTGCTGGTGAAAAATTAACACAAGTAAATTTATTTGATGTTTACCAAGGTAGTGGTGTTGCTGAAGGACATAAAAGTTTAGCGATTAGCTTGATTATCCAAGACAATGAAAAGACCCTTGAGGAAGATGATATCAACGCAGTGGTTTCTGTTGTATTATCTAAGTTAAAACAACGTTTTAATGCTTATTTGAGAGATTAAATTATGACACTGACCAAAGTAGAACTCGCAGACAACTTAATTGAGAAATTTAACTTAAATAAACGCGATGCAAAAGAATTAGTTGAACATTTTTTTGAAGAAATTCGCATTGCTTTAGAGGCTGGCGAAGATGTGAAGCTCTCTGGTTTTGGTAATTTTGAACTACGTGATAAAGCTTCTCGTCCAGGTAGAAATCCCAAAACAGGCGAAAGTGTACCCGTTTCTGCTCGCCGAGTTGTAGCTTTCAAACCTGGTCAGAAACTGCGGGCTAGAGTGGAAAAAACGAAACCTAAAAGCTAAAATCTTCTCAATTAAATGATATCCTAAGCTATCCATGGGAAACCTCGGATAGCTTTGGTTTTTATTAGGACATGAAATGAAAAATTGCTTAACCTCATTGATATTGCTCACTTTTGTGTGTGTATTGTCAGCTTGTAGTAGTTCAAATAAAACTACTGATAATATTCGTTATAAAGGTCAGTTAAATGATCCTATTATGGTCATTGCATTGTTGAGTGAACAGCAGAGGGAATGGGCTGGCACTCCTTACCGTTTAGGTGGACAAAGTCGAAAGGGAATTGATTGTTCTGGCTTTGTACAAAAGACATTTCTAGATCGTTTTAATATTGCGTTACCACGTATGACATCACAACAAGCTAAATATGGTAAATTAATTGCTAAGAGTGATATTCAAACTGGCGACTTGGTTTTTTTCAAAACAGGTCGAGGACCCAATGGCTATCATGTTGGTATTTATGTTAAAGATGATTTATTTTTACACGCTTCAACCAAAGGTGGCGTAATTTATTCTTCATTAAATAGCCCCTATTGGTCGAAGAAGTACTGGCAAGCAAGACGTATTTAAGCAACATTACGGTTCCTTAATTATTACACAAATGGGTATAGTGATTTAGGGTAGTCTTAAACAGATAATTCACCAATCAAATCATCAATGGCTTTTGATAATAAGGTGCGATCATGTCGATAACAGATATCATTAGCATGTAATGGACGAGCCATAACCTTGATGTTCAAATTTTCGCAAAAATCGACCGCACTTGTTGATACAATTACGCCATCAATAATTGCTTGACCTACTGTATGATGAATCCATTGTATGCGATCAGAAAGAGTGAGGTTTGCAGCAGGGCTGTGTTCTATGCCCAAATTATCAATGAAAATCTTTTTAGCACGACTTTGTTGTAAGGTGTCAATCACTTCAGGCAAAAGAATAGGTGGTAAAATACTTGTTAAAAAGCTACCCGGTCCAAATAGTATAACTTCTGCTTGTTTTAGAGCTGCAATTGCTTCAGGGGTGGCTGGGACTAATGGTACAAGGAAAATCGATTTAGGCAATTCTGTTAGGTTATCTATACTCACTTCTCCAACAATACTAGCACCTGATTGTAATATAGCTGCAAGGTGAACTGAGCTTTCTGACATCGGGATAATATGTGATTTGACATGCAATAAATCGCGTACTAAATTAACTGCCTCAATTGGGCGAATATGCATATTTTCGAGTGCTTTAAGCATTAAGTTGCCTAAATTGTGACCTGCAAGCTCGCCGCTACCAGAAAAACGATATTCAAATAGTGCAGAAGCAGTACTTGGCTCTGTAATAATTTGATTTAAGCAATTACGCAAATCTCCCCAAGCAATACCGCCATGATTTAAACGAATACGACCTGTTGAGCCGCCATTGTCTGTGGTTGTTACAATACCAGTTAGACGTTCTTTCATAAAACTCAATGCGGACATTAAACGCCCAAGTCCATGGCCACCACCAATAGCGACAATATGTTTAACATGGTCTAAATTTTCATATTGGGTACGACGTGTGAATTCTGGCATTGTGTTTTCCTTGATTCGTTTTGTAATAAAGACATTTATTACATAACAAAGTTCTTTTTCCACCTAAAATGAGGTAGAAAAAACAGCGCTATATATTTAATTATATATTTGATTTTAAAGAATTTTCTTATTTTATGCGTTAGATCATATTATTTGTTTGCAATCGCTTGAATATATCTCTTACAATACAAATTAAAAATTTAATGACTTAATTATCGCATAACTCCGAGCTTACTTAACCTACGTTTTAATAAAAAATATGGTGGTAATGCCAATAGTATAAAAAATTATACTATTCAGGGATACGCTGGAAACGGTTTATCCTCTCATGTTTTAGAAAGGTGTGAAATGCAATCTATTCCAATTAAACACATCGGGCATGATCGTTTAGTCGATGCCTTCCAGCGACAATACTACTATTTACGCTTATCAATTACTGATATGTGTAATTTTCGTTGTAATTATTGCTTACCAAATGGCTACCAACCAGAACCGAATAAACCAAGTTTTTTAACTCTTGATGAGATTCGTCGTGTCGTTAACAGTTTTGCTGCAATGGGAACGGAAAAAGTACGTATTACTGGTGGTGAACCGACGTTACGTAAAGATTTTCTCCCTATTGTTGAAACTATTGCGCGAATAGAAAGTATCAAACAAATTGCATTAACGACCAATGGATTTCGCATGGCAAAAGACGTTGAAAAATGGCGTGATGCAGGTGTAACTTCAATTAATGTCAGTGTTGATAGCCTTGATCCACGTATGTTTCATCGTATTACTGGTGTGAACAAGTTTGATGATGTGATGCGTGGGATTGAGCGAGCTTTTGATGTGGGTTATGCAAAAATTAAAGTCAATTCAGTGTTAATGAAGCAGCTTAATGACACAGAATTTACACAATTTTTGGCATGGATTAAAGATAAACCAATTCAAATGCGTTTTATTGAGTTAATGCAAACTGGCGAAATGGATCGCTTTTTCCATCAATATCATTTATCTGGACAGGTTTTAGCAGATAAATTATTGCAAACAGGTTGGGTGTTACAAACAAAAGGTATACTTGACGGTCCTGCAAAAGTATTTAAACATCCGGATTATCGAGGTGAAATTGGTTTAATCATGCCTTACGAAAAGCACTTCTGTGCAAGCTGTAACCGACTTAGAGTTTCTGCTAAAGGTAAACTCCATCTTTGCTTATTTGGTGAAGAAGGGGTAGACTTGCGAGATTTATTACAATCTGACGAACAACAGATCCAGTTACAAGCGCGGCTTTATTCTGCATTACAAGGCAAACGTGAGCATCATTTCTTACACAGTGGTGATAGCGGAGTCCGTGCTAATTTAGCCAGTATTGGTGGCTAATTTCAAAATTTTCTAAATTTTGACCGCACTTTTTGTTCTTCTATACTATTTACGTGCCAAAATAAAAAAGTGCGAAAAATTAACCGCACTTTATCCATCAAGAATAAAATCAAGCAACATTTACTATAATATTTTGCTTCTCTAATTCCCGCTGAGTTTCTTCAGAGATTTGCTCATCAGTGATTAATAAATCCACTTTATTAATTGGTAAAACAAGATTAAAGCCACTACGATTAAATTTTGTAGAATCGACCACACAAACGACTTTTGTCGAAATATTTGCCATGATAGCACTGATTCCATAGCCTTCATTAAACGTTGTTAATCCAATATGAGGGTCAACACCATCAGCACCAACAAACATAATATCTGCTCGAATTCCTTTTAACGTATTTTCAGCAATACTACCGTGCATGGATCTTGTTTTGTGTCTTACATAGCCTCCACAAACGACCAACGTTATTTCTGGTGAATCAGAAAGTAGTGCGGCGGCAGGAAGATTATTTGTAATAACAGTAATATTCTTGATTCTAAGTAATTCTATCGCAATCATCATTGTCGTACTGCCACTATCAAGAATGATAGTATCTCCTTCCTTGATGAGGCTTACTGCGAGCTTTGCAATATGGGATTTTGGATCAGACGAAAGAGAATAACGATCATATAGTTTAGTTTCTTCTTGTTCTGAGAATACTTGCTCTGTATGGAATTGTAGTAGGCCTGCGCCACCATGGAAACGAACTAAACGTTTTTGTTCTTCTAAAATACGTAAATCGGCTCGAATGGATACTTCTGAAATATCAAAACGTTTTGCTAAATCAGTAACTACAACACTACCTTGTTCATGTAATAGTTCAAGTATTTCTTTTCTCCTTTCAAAAGTGTTCATAATTATTCCTTATAATAAATAAAAGCGTATGAAAGTTTCACACGCTTTTTATTATCTTCTCTTTTAATCGAATTTCAACATAATTTTTCCATTCATTGCGTTACCATCTAAACGCTTTACTTCTTCAATGAAATCTTCTAAATGGTTTATTGAGGCAATAAGTGGTTCAAATTGAATTTTTCCTTGTTGCACTAAGTTAACGGCTTGATTCCACTCTTCACCAGGCCATGGCTTAGAGTAATTCATCCAAGAACCTAAAATACAAAGTTCTCTACGCAAAATAAGCCCAAATACTTTTTGATTTAGGTTTAAATCATTGTGCAATGTGCCAATGAGCGCAACCTGTGCCTTAGGCCCCGAAATTTGAATAGCTAATTCAACAGTTTGTGGAACTCCTGCTGTTTCAAGAAGCAGTTGATCAAAACGATATGGCTCGAATTGTTGATAAATCTGTTCAGCATCTAATTCTGCTGAATTAAACACAAAATCAACACCTAATTCCTTAGCCAAATTGAGTTTATCTGGATTAATATCAATAACAGATACTGTTTTAGCGCCTAAAGCTTTTGCAGCTTGTGCAGCTAATAACCCGATTGTTCCTGCTCCGATGATAATAACATTTTTATTTTCACAGCCTTCTGCAAGGTGGATTGCATGAAGCCCTACCGTGATTGGTTCGATAAAGGTATTATGTAATGCAACCGAATCAGGCGAAACTTTTACTGCGTTAGCTTTGTTCATTTTAACGTATTCGGCATTTGCACCATTACAGCGCGAACCGATAAAACTGTAATTTTTACAAAGCGAGTAGAATCCTTTTTCACATTCAGGGCAATGGAAGCACGGAAGCAGAGGAGCGCAGACTACATAGTCTCCTTTATTTATTTCCGTCACGTTTTCACCAAAATCTTCTACTATTCCACAAAATTCATGGCCTAATACAATAGGATAAAAATGAGTGCCATGATGAAATACACGTGGAATATCTGAGCCACATACTCCAGAATATTTAACTTTAACTAAGACATCATCAGGATGAGTTATGCTTGGTTTATCAATATCAGCAAGAATCAATTTGCGATTTTCTTGTACAACAGCAGCTTTCATCATAAAACTCCTTATTTTTCAATCGCACTTTGTGCTGCTCGATCTGCTTGTTCACCAGCTTTTGCTCTGCGCCATGTCAAGAAGACACCAAGAGAATAAATGATTCCGATAACAACTAAACCAGCAATATTTTCCCAAGTTAATAATTGGATTAATAAATAGGTTACTGGTGAGCCACCTTGGTCCATAGAGGCTACTTGTTCGCCGGCTTTTAATGTACCCGCATTTGCAGCTAATTGTGTATTGAGCGCAATAGTTTGCGTGGCGATCCATAAAGTGATTGACATGATTATGGTACCTGAAATAAGTGTTCTAAATAGATTTCCTTGGTGTACTGCAACTGCCATTGCAACGAAGAAACCGATAGTAGCCAAATCACCGAATGGTAAAACTTGGTTTGTTGGTAACAGTACAGCAATTAAAATAGTCAGTGGAATAAAGATAAGGCTTGCAGATACAACTGATGTATGACCGAGTAGTAATGCAGGATCTAAACCAATTAGGAATTCTTCACCGCCAAATTTAGCTTGTAATTTCTTACGAGAGTGTCTAGCAATTGGTGTTAAACCATCCATAATTGGCTTAATTACTCGTGGCATTAGTAACATGATAGCGGCCGTTTTAATGGCAAGTTGCAATGTATCTTTAACGGAATAGCCTGCTAATACGCCAATAACAACCCCCATAATAAAGCCTACGGTAACTGGTTCACCTAATGTTCCAAAACGTTTTTGTAAATCATCTGCAGAGAAATGAATTTTGTTTAAACCTGGAATTTTTTCAATTATAGTATCCACTAATACTGCGATTGGTCCTAGATAAGCAGAAGTACCATGTGGAATAGCAATTCCTTCTAATTCAAAGTAATTTCTTGTATCACGGCTAAACCAATCACCTAGTTTATAAGCAAATGCGGCATGAATAATCACACCTAAAATACCTAACCAATATGATCCTGTTGCAATATGTACCAATGCCCCAGTGAATGTCATATGCCAAATATTCCAAATATCCACATTAACGACACGGGTCATTTTTAATACAAGCATGATGATATTCGTAACAATAGCAATTGGAATCGCGATCAACGCAATTTGTGATGCCCATGTGATAGGTGAGGCACCAGGCCAACCAAGATCAATAACATTAAGTTTAATATCAAAAGTATGTGCCATTGCTTTAGCAGCAGGACCAATGCTATCTAACATTAAACCAATAACTAACCCAATTCCAACAAAACCAATACCGATTTGCAAACCAGCTTTGAAAGACTCTCCAAATTTCATCCCTAAAATTAATGAAAATAATATAATCAATACTGGTAGCATAACAGCAGGACCAAGATCTAAAATATATTGCATAACTTCAGTAAACATAGCTTACTCCTTATGAGTTGTTATACTACTAAGTGAAAATTAGTCTTTTAAAATATTGGTGATTTTTTCTTTTAATTCATCAATACCTACACCGGAAACAAATGGCATGCCATGAACTAATGGAATATCACCAAAATCTTGGGTGACTTTAGAAGTCGTACAAATTAAATCTACGCCATCAATATAACTGGCAATTTCGTTAATGCGGCATTGAACAAGTTCCAGTTCAATATCATTTTCTGCACATAGCTCTTTAATTTCTTCAGCAGCTAAAGTTGAAGTTGCAACAGCACCACCACAAGCAACAATGACTTTCTTTTTCATGTTCATCTCCTAATTAAAGCAAAAAGTTTTCTTTAATAATGCTTAATAAATCTTGCTTTGAAGATTTAATAAGCGTTTCAATAAATTCAGCATGTTGTAATTTGCCAAATAAATTACGTAGTAATGTAAGTTGTTCTCTAGGATCAGTTACAACCAATGCAATAATTAATTCAGCATCAACAGTACCATCTTCATCAGGACGGTTAAATTTCACCGTTTTTACTGGACGAATAAAATAGATTGCTGGTTGTAGTGCGTGTTCTGCATCACAATGGGGAATTGCAACAGCATGTTGTTCTAATGCAATACCTGTTGGAAATTCTAATTCGCGTTCAAAGATTGCTTTACGGTAACTTTCTTTCACTATTCCTTGGGCAATAAAAGTATCTGCAAGGTGATTAAGAGCATCATCGGTACCCATAAATTCAATATTCGTATTAATGAATAGTTTAGTGGTCATTCTACGCCTCCATAACAACCATAAGCATAATCTGTTAGGACTTGTTGAATTTTGTCTAAAATAAGTGCGGTAGGGGTTGCTTCAATTTTTTGCTGTACGACCTTACGATATTGTTCAGGTAAATATTGACTTAATAAACCTAAAGGAATTTTCTCTTTTAATAAATTATCAATGAGTTTTTCAACTGCTGAATTAATACGTTCATTTGGCCAATAATAACGAATTCGATCTGATAAACTAAAATAGAGATCAATCATGGCTTTTGAATGTTGTTCAGAATAGTATTTACTCCAATACTTGGGGTTATCCTGCATAACTTGATCAACAATATCAAGTAGATAACTTTTCTTCTCTGGTGAAATTAATCTATCTTCAATTTTAGCTAAAGCAAATAATGCTTCACGTAAAGCAAAAGTAAGAGCTGGCCCTACTTTTAAGATAGCGAAATGATCTTTGACTAAATTTCGATAAACCGCTGGCGTTTGATAATCTGTAGAATGGGCTTCGAAAATATAAGGAGTTTGTTCAATAAAATTTGATAGTTCTTTCGCAAACTCTGGTCGGTATAAAATGACATTAGAATGATCAAACTCCACTCCAGGTTGAACGACTAAACCAATAATGCGCTTAAAAGCATCTTGTAATCCGCGTTTTTCAAAGGCTATACGATGCGTTTCAATAGTCTCTTTTGCACTTTCCACAGTCGTAACTTCAACAGTTGAAATTGTATGAGATTCTCCTCCTGGAACTGGCACTTCTGTGCCAATAATATAAGTGATGTTAGTATATTGCTGTTGAGGAAGTGAAGTTTCAATGGCTAAACATAATTCAGCCGCTCGTTCTGCGATAGCCTCTGCTGTAAGAGGAGTCGGGTCATCAAAACAGGACATTGAAGCATCTAAATGGATTTTGCTAAAACCAGCTTTAGCATATTCAACAACTAACTCTTTTGCTTTTTCCATTGCAACTGCTGCGGGTTCATTTTGCCAACAATTTGGACCCAAATGATCTCCGCCTAAGATAATGCGCTGTTTAGGAAAACCTATTTTTTCAGCAATACTGTATACAAAATTTTTGAAATCAATTGGGCGCATGCCTGTATAGCCACCAAATTGATTAACTTGGTTGGATGTTGCTTCAATGAGAACATCATTTTGCGTATTTAAATCAAAATGTAAAGCGGCCTCAATTACTAAAGGATGAGCAGAACAAATAGATGTGATACCAACTAATTCATTGGCTTTATGTCTTTTCAACAATTTTTCCATTTTTATTCCCTCTATACTTTTACTGCGCTTGCTGTTTGACTTAATACTTGATTTAGCTCATTAATATTTTTAACGCCCTCTTGTTGCAACCATTTTTCTGCATCAGCTGAACCTGTTTGTTTAAATATATCAGCCGCACCTGCCCAAGTCGCTCGTCCACATAAGACGCCATTAAAAGTTGAATTAGCTTGTTTAGCAAACTCTAATGTTTCTTGGAATAGTTTTGGCGAAACGCCAGCACTTAAAAAAATAAATGGTAGGTGAGTTGCTTTACTTTGTTGTTGAAAATATTCTTTTGCTTCAAGCTGGCTATACACATATTCTTCCCCAAATCCTTGAACAAAATTCATGTCAACTGGGACTTCTACTTTTAATACATCAACATTGAAACGGGGAGCAGAAAATATTTTCATTGCTTCATTGACTTTTCTAGGTTTCAATTTCGAAAATTCTTTTTTATCCGAAACATTAGTATCATAAGTCAGAATTTCTAGAAAGAAAGGAATTTCCTCAGCAACACATTCTGAACCAACCCGTTCTACAAAAGTCTTTTTGATATTATTGATTTCATTACTTTCATCAACATCAAAATATAAAAGCAATTTAACAGCATCTGCACCTTTGTCTTTGAGGCTTTTCACTGATACATCATCAATTAAATCAGGTAAACGCCCAACTTTATTTTTATCATATCCAGTTTTCTCATAGGCCATGATTAGGCCACAATTTGAGTCTTTTAAATCCGCAGCTTGCCATCCATATTCAGGGTCTAGTAGAATTGCTGAGGCATAAGCAGTTAGGTTTTTTGAAACTAGCCCTTTGAAAGCTTGTAATTGCTCATTTGTGGCATGTTCACCCAACATCTTTTTTAGTGCACCACGTTGATCAATTGCTAGTGCACGGAATATTCTTTCTGTCCCATATAGCTTACTAAGTCTTTGCTGTTTCATATTTACCATTGTTTTCTCCTATATGATCACCTTTCGAAATATTTCGAAATAACAATAATGCTACTTTTCTTTTTGAAAAAGAACAAAAGTTTAAATTTGAGATATTGATCACAAAATATCGAAATAATTCAAAAGAATTCGAAATTTTTAGTTATAGGCAAAAGTATAGAAATAGCAATTGAGTGTTTGAATGAGTTTTTTGATATCCTTTTGTATGTTAGAATAGCTCCAATTTTATCTGTGTGGTTTGTACTTCTTTGCCTCCATTCTGGAGCAGATTTTCATAAGGATTTCTATATGCATCCAAATAATCATGTGATGGGTAACTATGACAACATTTACACATATTAATAGTCACGGCGAAGCCAACATGGTAGATGTGTCGACCAAACAAGAAACGATTCGTGAAGCACGAGCAGAAGCTTTAGTGACGATGTCACAAGAAACATTGACTATGATTATGTCTGGTCAACATCATAAAGGTGATGTGTTTGCTACAGCACGTATTGCTGGTATTCAAGCAGCAAAGCGGACTTGGGAGTTAATTCCGCTTTGCCACCCATTATTACTGTCAAAAGTCGAAGTCACACTCACACCATTAATGGATACCCATCAAGTTCGTATTGAAAGTCTTTGTAAACTGACTGGGAAAACTGGGGTTGAAATGGAAGCATTAACAGCAGCAAGTGTTGCAGCGTTGACGATTTATGATATGTGTAAAGCTGTACAAAAAGATATTGTGATTGAACAGGTGCGTTTATTAGAAAAACGTGGCGGCAAATCAGGGCATTTTATTGTGGAATAACAGGAAGCCGAATGTTAAAAATATTGTTTTTTGCTCAGACTAGAGAATTAATTGGTATTGATGAAATTGAATTACCTTCAACCTTTACTACAGCAGAAGAAGTGCGGGCATATTTATCTGAAAAAGGTGAACGTTGGGCATTAGCATTGGAAAAAGAGAAATTATTAGTGGCGATTAATCAAACTTTGATGTCATTAGACAGTCAAGTTCAATCTGGTGATGAAATTGCGTTTTTCCCACCTGTCACGGGAGGTTAAATGTGTGAGATTCAAATAGCAGTGCAAGAGCAAGAGTTTGACCAAAATGCGGCTTATCACTGGTTATCTGAGCAAAGCTCGGTAGGTGCAACAGTTATTTTTGTTGGAAAAGTGCGTGATTTAAATTTAGGTGATTCTGTTTCCAGTTTATATCTTGAACATTATCCAGCCATGACTGAAAAAGCGTTAAGCGAAATTGTAGAACAGGCTAAAGCTCGTTGGGATATTCAACGCATATCTGTGATCCATCGTGTTGGACAATTACATACTGGCGATGAAATTGTATTAGTTGGGGTCAGTTCTGCACATCGAGGCGATGCGTATCAAGCCAATGAGTTCATCATGGATTTTCTGAAAAGTAAGGCACCTTTTTGGAAAAAAGAGCAGACCGATAAAGGGGAGCGTTGGATTGAAAGTCGTGACTCTGATCAAAAAGCATTAGCACGTTGGTAACAAAATTTTGAAAAAAGAACCGCACTTTTATTGTGCGGTTCTTTATTTTATAGTCTGCAATGTTTATAGAACTTTACCAATACTTTCACAGAGATAACGAATGTTATCTTCGGTAATTCCCGCCACATTGATACGGCCAGAACGCACTGCATAAATCGCAAATTCGTCTTTTAAACGATCCATTTGTTCTGGATTCAAACCACAGAATGAGAACATACCATTTTGATCAATAATGAAGCTAAAATCACGTTGTGCACCAAATTCTTTCAATAATTCCACAAATTGACTACGCATTTGTTTAATACGATCGCGCATTTCTGCTAATTCATCAGCCCATTCTGCACGTAACTTGTCATCATTCAACACGATAGACACTGTTGCTGCACCATGAGAGGCTGGGTTAGAGTAGAGAGTACGAATAATCGTTTTCACTTGTGTTAATGCCGTTGCAGCAATAGCTTCATTTTCCGCAACTAGCGTAAATGCACCAACACGTTCGCTATATAAACCAAAGTTTTTTGAATAAGAACTGGCGACTAATAGTTCTTTATGATTTTTAGCAAAGGTACGTAAACCAAAAGCATCTTCTTCTAAACCATTAGCAAAGCCTTGGTAAGCAAAGTCAAATAATGGTAACCAACCTTTCTCCGCTGACATCTCAGCAAGTTGTTGCCATTGTGCTGGTGTTGGATCAATTCCTGTTGGGTTATGACAACAGCCATGGAATAATACGACGTCACCTTCACCTGCGTTATTTAAATCAGCAATTAAATTATCCCAATCAAGACATTTATTTTCAGCATCATAATAACGATATTCACGAATTGTCATACCAACTGCATTAAAAATGGCGTTATGATTTGGCCAAGTTGGAGTACTAATCCAAACGTTTTGTGATTTCGTTTGGCGTTTAATAAACTCTGCCGCAATACGTAATGCGCCAGTCCCCCCTAAACTTTGCACCGTTTTAGCACGACCTTGCTTAACGACATCTGAATCAGCGCCAAATAACAATTCTTTCGTACGAGCATTGAATTCTGCGACACCATCAATAGCTAAATAATTTTTGGTCATTTCAAGATCAAATAAGCGTTTTTCAGCTTCTTTGACTGCACGCATAATTGGTGTATTGCCGTGCGCATCTTTATAAACACCAATACCAAGATTGATTTTATTATCGCGCGTTTCGGCTTTAAATGATTCACCTAAGCCTAAAATAGGATCAGCAGGTGCTGCGCTAATATTTTCAAACATAATTACATCCTTAATGTTGTGTTTAGTGATCAGTGAGCTAGTTATACTGTAGGAAATCAACATTAGCAAGCTCAGTTTAAAAAAATTCAATGCTTAATTCTATTTTTTAAAAAATATATTAAAAATTAAGTTATTAATTTAATTATTTTAGTTTTTTGAGTATCCAATTTAAACCAGAATTATAATCTGTAGGAAGTTCATTACCAAGTTTTTCTAAACTCATCAGCAATACATTTTTATCGGTATGAGCTAGATTAATATGACCAACTTTACGCCCTAGGCGAACTTCTTTGCCATACCAGTGCAATTGAGCAAATGGTATATTTAACCAAGCCTGATTATGTTCAGTCCCAATTAAATTTACCATGACACTTGGCGCTAGCAGGCTAAGTTCAGGCGTTGGTAAATCAAGTAAAGCTCTTAAATGTAATTCAAATTGACTTATAGTGCAGCCTAATTGCGTCCAGTGTCCGCTGTTATGAACACGAGGTGCTAGCTCATTAATCAATAGTTGATCACCAACCACAAAGCATTCCATCGCCATTACACCAATATAATCAAGTTTATGCATAATTTTACTCAACATACTTTCTGCTTGAAGCTGCTGTTGTGATTGTTGTGGGGACTGTGTATCAACGATGCTATAACGTAAAATGCCATTTTGTTGTAAATTATGCGTAATAGGGTAGAAGCGCGTTTCTCCATTTCTAAATCTCGCCCCAACAAGAGAGATTTCGTAATCAAAAGGAATAAATTTCTCAACGATCGTTTCACCACATAACTCATCGCTAATTATCGCTTGGTTTTCATGAGTAATTATCCATTGTCCGCGTCCGTCATACCCTCCCATGCGGCGCTTTACCACAACTTTTTCACCAATATCATTAAATACGTGTTGCCATTGTGTTGGTTGTACCAATAAACACCAAGGCGAGGTAGGCAAATTCAATTCATCAAGTAATGATTTTTGCAATAAACGATCAGCTAAACGTCCAAATACACTTTGATTTACAAATTTATCATGATGACCTAACATTTCTGTTAGCGGTGTTTTTTCCCAACGTTCAATTTCTGCTGTGATGATACTGTCCTGCGGCAAATCAAATATAGGCGCATCAAAAGCAAGTGGTTGTACATCAATATCTAAAGGCGCGCCAGCATAACGTAACATTCGACCTAATTGACCATTGCCTAAAACATAAACTGTTGGATATAAAGCACTTTTTTGCATATCAAAAAACCATTTTGGAAAGAAATTAAAAATAGACAGGGCGAACATTTGTCCGCCCTCAAATTATTTATGAAATACGGGGATCTGGATTATCTAATACCATATTGGTTTGATTTTCTCTAAATTGAGTCAAACGCGCTAAAAGTGCAGGATCAAATGCAGCTAAAATTTGAGCTGCAAGTAATCCCGCATTTGCTGCACCTGCAGGACCAATGGCAAGTGTACCAACAGGAATTCCCTTAGGCATTTGCACAATTGAATATAAGCTATCTACACCACTTAACATCGAACTTTTTACTGGTACACCAAGTACGGGAACTAATGTTTTAGCTGCAATCATACCTGGTAAATGGGCAGCCCCTCCAGCACCAGCAATAATCACTTTATAGCCTTTTTCTACGGCAGTTTCTGCAAAGCTAAATAATTTATCGGGAGTTCGATGTGCAGAAACGACTTCTACATGATAAGAGACTTGTAATTCATCAAGAATCATTGTGGCTTCTTGCATGGTTGACCAATCACTTTTTGACCCCATGACAATGGCTATTTGCGCAGTGCTATTTGACATTTTATTCCTTCATTTTATTCAATAATAAAAGCGTGCGTAGAATAGCATACAATAATGAATAAGCAAACGATTGCGAAAGTTTTTATTGATTGCAACTTCCTTTAGAAAATCATATCCTAAACACATTTTTGAGTCTTAAATAAGAATAGGTTGTTATATGCAAGCCAAAGCAAAATATAGAAAAGATTATCGTAAGCCCGATTTTACTGTAACCGACATTTTTCTTGACTTCCAACTTGATCCTAAAAAAACAATTGTCACCGCAATTAGTCAATATCAACGTCTGAATCCTGAAGCAACTAAATTACGTTTAGATGGGAATAGTTTTCAATTTTCTACGCTGAAATTAAATGGTAAAGATTTTAAACAATTTGAACAAGATGGTGAAAGTTTAACTCTGGATTTAAGCCAGTTAAATACTACAGATTTTGAAGTTGAAATTGTGACAATTTTAAATCCAGAAAAAAATACATCGCTACAAGGTTTATATCAATCAGGTGATGGAATTTGTACTCAGTGTGAAGCCGAAGGGTTTCGCCAAATCACTTATATGTTAGATCGTCCAGATGTGCTTGCACGTTATACAACGAAAATTACTGCAGAGAAAAGTAAATATCCCTATTTATTATCTAATGGTAATCGTATTGCAAGTGGCGATTTAGATGATGGACGCCATTGGGTAGAGTGGAATGATCCCTTTCCAAAACCAAGTTATTTATTCGCCTTAGTAGCAGGGGATTTTGATGTATTAACAGACAGTTTTATCACCAAAAGTGGGCGTAAAGTCGCATTAGAATTGTTCGTTGATCGTGGTAATTTAGATCGTGCTGATTGGGCAATGCAAAGTCTGAAGCGCTCAATGAAATGGGACGAAGAACGCTTTGGTTTAGAGTATGATTTAGACATTTATATGATCGTCGCAGTTGATTTCTTTAATATGGGTGCAATGGAAAATAAAGGTTTAAATATTTTTAACTCTAAATTTGTATTAGCTAATCCACAAACTGCAACAGATGAGGATTATTTAGCCATTGAAAGCGTTATTGCCCATGAATATTTTCACAATTGGACTGGCAATCGTATTACTTGCCGTGATTGGTTTCAGCTCAGTTTAAAAGAAGGTTTAACAGTATTTCGTGATCAAGAATTCACTTCAGATTTATGGTCACGTTCAGGCAAACGTATTGAAGATGTGCGTTTATTACGGACTGCTCAATTTGCAGAAGATGCCAGCCCAATGGCTCATCCAATTCGCCCAGATAAAGTGATTGAAATGAATAACTTTTATACAGTCACAGTATATGAAAAAGGCGCAGAGGTCATTCGTATGCTGCATACTTTATTAGGCGAACAGTTGTTCCAAAAAGGTATGCAGCTTTATGTGGCTGAAAATGATGGTAAAGCAGCAACCTGTGAAGATTTTGTTTCTGCAATGGAACGTGCCTCAGCACTTGACTTAACCCAATTTCGCCGTTGGTATAGTCAATCAGGTACGCCAGAATTGACGATTTCCGATAATTACGATGAACAAAGTGCGGTCTATTCTTTACATGTTTCACAAACAACACCACCTACCGCAGATCAAATGGAAAAAGTAGATTTACATATTCCGCTAAAAATCGCGTTGTATGATAAAGTAGGCAAGCCATTGGTATTAAAACACCATGATAACCTAGTCAATTCTGTGCTCAATGTGACACAAAGTGAACAAACTTTTGAGTTTACAGATATTCATACTAAACCTGTGCCTGCACTGTTGGGTGATTTTTCTGCCCCCGTCAAATTGCATTATGATTATAATGCTGCACAGTTAAGCACATTATTACGTCATGCTGAAAATCATTTTGTGCGTTGGGATGTTGCACAAATGCTTTATGCGGCTGAATTACGTCGTAATTTAACTCGCCATCAACAAGGCAAACCACTTGAATTTTCGGCAGACATTCTTGCTGAGTTATATCAAATATTAGAAAGCTATCAACAGAATGTTGAATTAACGACTTTAATTTTAACTCTGCCAAAAGTAACAGAGTTTGCAGAACTTTTTAAAACAATTGATCCTGAAGGAATCACTCTTGTTCGTGATTTCATGGTTCGCACTATAGCGGACAGCTTGAAGCAATCATTCTTAAAAGTGTATAACGAAATTCGTTTAGATACTTATCGTGTAACTGCGGGCGATATTGCATTACGTGGTTTGCGTAACCTTTGTGTCAGTTATTTGGCTTATACTACTGTTGGCAATAGTGTAGTGAATAAACATTATACTTACGCTAATAATATGACAGACACGTTAGCTGCATTAAGTGCTGCAACGAAAGCACAGCTACCTTGTCGTGATAGCCTGCTAGTAGATTTTGAAAGTCGATGGCAGCATGATGGTCTTGTAATGGACAAATGGTTTATGCTGCAAGCCACTCGCCCAGATGAAGATGTATTATTAAAAGTTATGCAACTAATGGATCATCCAAGTTTTAACTTTAATAATCCAAATCGCGTGCGTTCACTGGTTGGGAGTTTTGCGAACCAGAACGTAAAAGCATTCCATGCTATTGATGGTTCTGGCTATCGTTTTTTAACAGATATTTTAATTCGTTTAAATGAGAGCAATCCACAAGTTGCTTCTCGTTTAATTGAACCATTGATTCGTTTTTCCCGCTATGATGGTCAACGTCAAACCTTAATGAAACGTGCATTAGAGCGTTTAAGTGAGGTTGAGAACCTGTCGCGTGATCTTTATGAGAAAATTGAAAAAGCATTACAGTAATTGAAAAAAGTGCGGTTAAAATTTTTAAAATTTCGATCGCACTTTTTTTTATTCAAAACCTATTCTGGCAATTCATTTCTATCTTATCTGACTAAAATAACCGAATTTTCCATTACTTTTTTCCGTGTAAAAGCGTATAATTTTGCACATTTTCACAGTTAAACTATCCGGAGAGATAAACGAGTATGTATTCATTAGTCCGCAAGGTACTTTTTTCCCTTGATGCTGAAAAAGCACATGATCTTACTATCCAAACACTAAAAGTCATTAGTAAATCACCATTACAGCCTATTTTAAAAAAATTTTTTGCTTGCCCAACGAGTACACCCAAAACTGTCATGGGACTTCAATTTAACAATCCAATTGGATTAGCAGCTGGTGCTGATAAAAATGGTGATGCTATTGATGGGTTTGCGGCAATGGGATTTGGCTTTATAGAAGTCGGTACAGTAACGCCACTAGCACAAGAAGGTAATCCTAAACCACGACAGTTTCGTTTAATTGAAGCGCAAGGCATTATTAATCGTAATGGATTTAATAATTATGGTATCGATTATTTAATTGAGAATGTAAAACGTGCAAAGTATGAGGGTATTTTAGGGATTAATATTGGTAAAAATTCTTTTACTTCCGTCGAAAATAGCAAAGCAGATTACTTGTTTTGTTTAAACAAAGCTTATAACTATGCTGATTACATTACTATTAATATTTCTTCACCAAACTCGCCTGGGCTGCGCCAATTACAATATGGCGATGCACTCGATGATTTATTACAAGGTATCAAATTACGCCAGAACATCTTAGCAGAGCAATATAATAAATATGTCCCTATTGCAGTAAAAATTGCACCAGATTTAACGGAAGCGGAATTAATCCAAATTGCAGATACGCTACAACGTCACCAAATGGATGCCATAATTGCAACGAATACTACAATTTCAAGAGAATATGTGAGTGGACTTAAATACGCTGAACAACAAGGTGGGTTAAGTGGTAAGCCATTACAGTATAAAAGCACGCAAATCATTGCGCGATTACAGCAAGAACTAAAAGGAAATATCCCGATTATAGGTAGTGGCGGTATTGATAGCGTGCAAACTGCTCAACAAAAAATAAGTGCAGGTGCACAATTATTACAGCTTTATTCAGGATTAATTTATCATGGACCTAATTTAATAAAGCAATTAGTGCAGCATATTCAATAATGCGTTATTGCGTGAGAAAAAATAGGTGCAATACGTTGTACTGCACCTATTCTTTTTAAACTAATCTCTAATTCGGAAACAAAATGACTAAAATTTATGATCTTCATTGTCATAGTATTGCATCAGACGGCATATTATCACCTTCACAGCTTATACAGCGTGCAGCAGAAAAAGGCGTGAATGTATTGGCATTAACTGATCATGATACGCTTGCTGGTTTAATAGAAGCTAGACAACTTGCAACTCAGTTCGATATTGAATTGATTAGTGGAGTTGAAATATCAACTTTATGGGAAAGTCGTACAATTCATATTGTTGGATTAAATTTCACAGAAAATTCAACAGAAATGACCGCTCTTTTAACTCAACAAGCTGTTATTCGCTATCAAAGAGCCATCGAAATTGGAGAAAAATTAGCAAAAGTTGGTGTTGAAGATGCATTTGAAGAAGCAAGGAAACTTGCAGTAGGGGAAGTTACGCGTGCTCATTATGCGCGTCTTTTAGTCCAAACAGGTAAAGTATCTAATGAAAATCAAGCATTTAAAAAATATCTTTCACAAGGTAAATCCTGTTATGTTAAAGCACAATGGTGTGATATTCCCACTGCAATTAAAGTAATTCACCAAGCTGGTGGATTAGCTGTTCTAGCACATCCATTACGTTATACTATGGCAACAAAATGGTTAAAAAAATTGATTGCTGATTTTAAACAATGGGGTGGTGATGCACTTGAAGTTGCAGGTTGTGGGCAAACCAAAGATCAACGTTTACTCTTAGCACGCTGGGCAAAAGAAAATACATTGTTGTGTTCTGTTGGTTCAGATTTCCACTTTCCTTGTGGCTGGATTGAATTGGGGAAATCATTACAACTCCCTGAAGATTGTATGCCAATTTGGCACCACTTCTAAAGTGCAGTCTCTTTTCTTACGCTAGACATATCTATAAATAAGCTTGAGTAAGTGAATAAATGATGTGGAATGCCTTTAAGTAACCAAAAGAATAATACAGATTAATTTTTTAAAGGCTCATATGAGCCTTTATTATTTTGCAGAACAGAGATGCAAAGCTTGAATAAATTCAATAAATGCTTTGGTTTTGGCGGGGAGATGGCGACGATGTGGATAAACAAGATGAATATCTAATTTTTGCTGTTGATATTCAGCCAAAATCTCAACTAACTCTCCTGTACGTAATTCATTTTCAACGAAAAAGTGGGGGGTATTAATAATACCTAAACCAGATTTAGCTAATTCAGTTAGAGTCAGTCCATTATTACACACCAATTTTGAGCGCATTTTTAAACGTTGTACTTGTTTACCATTATTAAATTCCCAATAAATTTGATTACCAACGGCTTTATATAAAAGGCAATCATGGCGCTGTAAATCTTCCGGTACTTTAGGTGTACCGTATTTTGCTAAATATTTTGGCGAAGCGACAAACAATGTAGATACTGAAGCAACTCGTTTAGCGACTAATGAGCTGTCTTGTAAGTAGCCAATCCGTAATGCGACATCATAGCTTTCTGCCACTAAATCTACCATGCGATCATTAAATTCAATATCAACATGTAAATTAGGATTGTCTTTAACAAACTTAGCCAAATTGGGAGTAATAAAAAGTAATCCAAAATCACGTGGAACAGAGATACTTAAGTTACCTTGTAAAGAAGTAGATAAATTACTAATACTAGATTCTGCATCCTCCAATTCAACCAAGATAGGTTGGCAATGTTGATAATAGATAAGTCCAGCTTCAGTCGGTGAAATTTTTCGTGTTGTACGTTGTAGTAAGCGTGTTTTAAGTTGTTCTTCCAGTTGTGCGACAAGTTTACTAGCCATTGCGACAGACATATTTTGTTGTGCGGCAGCCTGTGTAAAGCTTTGTGTTTCAACGACTTTACAGAAGATAGAAATCGCATTGAGTTTATCCATTTATATACCTTTTTTAAAAAAAAGAGTTGACCTGACAGCAGATAGTTAGCAATATAGCGACTATTTTATATAAGTTTGAGTAAATTAGGTAATAGAATGAGTAAATCCTTGGTTATTGTGGAGTCGCCTGCAAAAGCAAAGACTATAAATAAATATCTTGGTAGTGATTATATTGTAAAATCAAGTGTGGGTCATATTCGTGACTTACCTACTATAGGTTCAAGCAATGGTGAAAAAGCAAAACCAATTTCCACCAAAGGATTAAGTGTAGAACAAAAATTAGCTATTAAACAAGAAAAAGATCGTAATGCATTAGTCAAGCGTATGGGAATTGACCCATATCACAACTGGCAAGCAAATTATCAAATTCTTCCTGGTAAAGAAAAAGTGGTTGCTGAACTGAAATCATTGGCTAAAAAAGCAGATCATATCTATCTTGCGACTGATTTGGATAGAGAAGGAGAGGCAATTGCATGGCATCTACGCGAAGTTATTGGCGGAGATGATAAACGTTTTAGCCGTGTTGTATTTAATGAAATTACTAAAAATGCAATTAAGCAAGCGTTTGAAAAACCAGAACAACTCAATTTAGATCGTGTTAACGCACAGCAAACTCGTCGTTTTTTAGATCGTGTAGTTGGCTTTATGGTATCACCACTACTTTGGAAAAAAGTAGCCCGCGGTTTATCTGCAGGTCGAGTACAATCGGTTGCAGTAAAACTTTTAGTTGAACGTGAGCGTGAAATCAAAGCATTCCAACCCGAAGAATATTGGGAAGTTTCTGCGATTACCAATACACAAGCCAATGAACAATTACAGTTAGATGTTGTTCAATTTAAAGGTAAAAAATTTGCACCTAAAAATGCAGAGCAAGCACAAAGTGCGGTCGATTTTTTACAAAAATCAGAATATATCGTTTCTGAATTAGAAACAAAACCAACTCAATCAAAAGCCAAAGCGCCTTTTATTACCTCAACACTACAACAAACTGCAAGTACACGTTTGGGCTTTGGTGTGAAAAAAACCATGATGTTAGCTCAACGTTTATATGAAGCAGGCTATATTACGTATATGCGTACTGATTCAACTAATTTAAGCCAAGATGCATTAAATATGGTACGTAATTATATTCAAAGCAATTACGGTGAATCTTATTTACCTGCTCAACCTAATTTCTATTCTAGCAAAGATAATGCACAAGAAGCTCATGAGGCAATTCGCCCTTCTGATATCAAAATATTCGCAGATGGGTTAGTAGGAATGGAAAAAGATGCTATACGTTTATACGACTTAATTTGGCGCCAATTTGTAGCTTGTCAGATGCCAGCAGCACAATATGACAGTACAACATTAACTGTGACAGCTGGAGATTACGAATTAAAAGCGAAAGGACGTATTCTTCGTTTTGATGGGTGGACAAAAGTGTTACCAGCTATAAATAAGAGTGCAGAAGATCAAGTATTGCCAAATGTTGCGTTGAATGCAAAATTAAGTTTAGATTCTGTAATGCCAACTCAACATTTTACGAAGCCGCCTGCACGTTTTAGCGAAGCTGCTTTAGTTAAAGAATTAGAAAAACGTGGTATTGGGCGTCCATCAACTTATGCGGCAATTATTTCAACAATTCAAGAACGAGGTTATGTACGTGTAGAAAATCGTCGTTTTTATGCAGAAAAAATGGGCGAAATTGTCACAGATCGTTTAAATCAATCATTTGCTGATTTAATGAACTATGATTTTACTGCCAATATGGAAGATGTATTAGACTTGATTGCAAATGGGCAGAAGAATTGGAAAACCGAATTAAATCAATTTTTTAAGGATTTTTCTGAGACATTGACTCAAGCTGAGTTAGATGAATTAGAAGGTGGAATGAAACCGAACAGTTTAGTACCAACAGATATTGATTGCCCAACTTGTGGTCGAAAAATGGCAATTCGTACGGCAAGTACAGGAGTATTTTTAGGTTGTACAGGGTATTCATTACCAGTGAAAGAGCGTTGTAAAACGACAATAAATCTTATTCCTGAGGCTGAACTATTGAATGTGTTAGATGAAGCCTCTGAAACTAAAGCTTTAATGGAACGTCAACGTTGCCCTAAATGTGGAACAGCAATGGACAGTTACGTCATTGATCCACAACGTAAAATTCATATTTGTGGTAACAATCCAAATTGTGATGGTTATTTATTAGAGCAAGGTAGTTTTAAAATTAAAGGCTATGATGGCCCAATCATTGAGTGTGATAAATGCGGTGCTGATATGCACTTAAAACTTGGTCGCTTTGGAAAATATATGGGATGTACTAATTGTGATAATACAAGAAAAATTTTGAAAAATGGGGAAGTTGCACCACCAAAAGAAGAACCAACACATTTTCCAGAGTTAAAATGTGACAAATCAGATGCTTATTTTGTATTGCGTGATGGTGCGAGTGGTGTATTTATGTCTGCACATAATTTCCCAAAATCACGTGAAACACGTGCACCTAAAGTCGCAGAATTGGCTCAATATCGTGATCGACTGCCTGAAAAGTTACGTTATTTAGCTGATGCACCAAAACAGGATCCAGAAGGAAATGAAGCAATTATTCGTTTTAGCCGTAAAGAAAAGCGTCAATATGTAACATCAGAAAAAAATGGCAAAGCGACTAAATGGATAGTGGATTATTTAGATGGTCATTGGATTGAACGGAAAAAATAATTGAAAATAGAAAACACTTTTAAGTTAAATTAAAGGTGTTTTTCTTTTATATGGCTAAAAAAAATGAAAATTAATTTTTATTTTACCAGCAGTAGATAAGAACCTTCCTTTATGGAGAATTTTAGTAAGAGGAACTAATCAGTCATTTTAATTCACTACATTTCATTAAAAATGATACCAATTTCAAATCATTTTCTATGACATGAAGATGGTTTTCTTATTCATTATTTTGGGACAGTGTCACAGATATTCAAAATATATTTAAATTTTGAAATCTAGTAAGATTTTATCTAATTAATTTTTTAGATTTCACGTAGCGTTATCGAATATCATCAGTTCTTTGCCAAATCCTTTCATTTTTAACAATAAACAAATGGCTTATTTATTATATTTAATAAAAGAGTAATAACAAAATACCAAAATTTTTGAGAATTTAATCCTGTTTATAAATTTCATGAAACTAATTTGCTACTAATATTAGTTAAACATATTAATAGGATAGTTTTACGTTAGAGGTTACTTGTCACAATGGCATTTAATTTAACATAATATACATTATGCGAAATAAGTTACCAAGTGAGTGAAAACTACGAGTTAATAAAATCACAGACTTATGCACAAGTCACAAATACTACTTAAGCAAGATAAAATCATAATAGAAAGCACACTGTCACAGCAAAATTAAGCTGTTATGCACTTGTAATTATGATTTGTAAAAGAAATTTAAATATGCGCTGAATTGAAAGAAATGAAAATGAAATAGAAAATTTAACTAATTAGGTGATCTGTTTTTACTTGGCTTAAGCTTATTAAGACAACTTGGCAACGCTACGTAAAAAATAGTATGCTTTTAGTTAGAATATGTGCAGAAATGAAGAAATATAATTTATCGACTCTTTATAAATTATATCGTCTATTTCCTTTCAGTAAGAAGTGCTATGGATATTTTTTAATTTTATGTTTTTTTTAAAATTATGTCTTCTACATTAAGCTAGTGACAATGTCACTAGCTTATCTAAATAATTTTACACTATATTCATATACTTTTTGTAATAATGCCAAGTTATGTGGATTTTCATGATGTTCTTCTACTAAACGTTGTAAACTTTGTTCAAACTGTATCGCATTTTTTTCAAGTTTCTTATGGCGATATTTTTGCCATTTAAGCTGCTCTGCTCGATTTAATGTACTAAAATAATGGCGTGCACGATAATGAAATAATAATTCTGGAATACGTTTATCTTTAAAGCTTAAACCATGTTCAGCAAGTTTTTCTGGCGATAATGTACGTAAAATAGCCATATTATTTTTATCGTTGTAGTCAAAAAATCCATTATATAGTTCAGTTTCAACATTATCGCTTGGATCAAATTCGCGTTCTTGATTAAAAATATCGACTACTTTGTCACGAATCAGGCTATTTGATTTTAATTTCTGTAAATTTGCTAAACAAAATGCTCTATCTATACCTAAACGCTCAGCATTTTCTGGTAATAGAACCTTAGCTGGCGCTAAAATTGGACATTTATTGATATGAACTAATTTCAATGGCACAGGCAAGATTTCTTTTTCCAAAAGTTCTGCTTTTGGTGTATATAAATTTTGGCGTAATTCGACCGCACTTTTTGTTAATAAATCATCAATATTGGCTGATAAGTCGCAAACAATAACTGCATTTTGATTAGTCGGATGCCAAGCAATTGGGATAACCCAAGTCGTATTACCTCGATAATTACCCAACATACCTGACACATGTACAAGTGGCGTCATATTGGCAACATCAATCAATGCTTCAATTTCTTTTTTACCACGATTTTCAAAGAAAAATTGAAATAATTTAGGTTGTTTTTGTTTGATTAATTTTGCCATTGCAATGGTCGCATACACATCCGCCATAGCATCATGTGCATTGCTATGTTCTATGCCATTCACCTTGGTTAATTTTTCTAAACGAAATGATGGCATTCCTTCATCATCATAAGCCCAATTAATGCCATCTGGACGCAATGCATAGCAAGCACGAACTAAATCAAGTAAATCCCAACGTGAATTACCATTTTTCCAACTATATTCATAAGGATCAATAAAATTACGATAAAAAATATAACGTGTCATTTCATCATCATAACGAATATTGTTATACCCCATTACGCACGTATTTGGACGGCTAAATTCCTGTAGAATTTGCTGTGCAAATTCAGGTTCAGCAATCCCCTTTTCATTACATTCTTGTGGCGTAATACCAGTGACTAACACTGCTTCAGGTGCAGGTAAATAATCATTGGTTTGTTTACAATACAGCATCACTGGTTTACCAATGATATTGAAATCTATATCAGTACGAATACCAGCAAACTGTGCGGGACGATCTAAAGCTGGATTGATGCCAAAACTTTCATAATCATAAATAAAAAAGCTGAAATCACTTGTTGTGGACATAGCAAAGCTCAATTAAAAAATAAGATTTATTTTAACATAATCGAGAAAATTGCGAAAAAAGAAACCGCACTTTTGTGCGGCGTCTTTAGGAAGTCTAGTTCTAATTAATGAACTGATCTAAGTAAAATAAACAGAAAATAGCACTAATGCCAATAACTATCCCAACTCCATTGATTTTACTTATTTTTTCTTTAAATACTAATGCTCCCGTAATTGTACCCAAACAAATCACACC
The DNA here is from genome assembly GCF_002850605.1 of Pasteurella oralis. Classification (GTDB taxonomy): domain Bacteria; phylum Pseudomonadota; class Gammaproteobacteria; order Enterobacterales; family Pasteurellaceae; genus Pasteurella; species Pasteurella oralis. Next base: position 267,454 of record NZ_NXGB01000002.1, on the reverse strand, counting down.
AATATTCATACCTGCAAAAACTAATGTTGGATTATCACTAAAACTTTGGTGTGCTTTAATATAGAAAAGGATATTCATAAAGTTTAAACCACCAAGAATAATCCCGCCAATAAAACTCGGCACAGTAAACACTTCACGTTTAATTAATAAATAACCAAACATCACACAGGCAGCCAGCACAAAGGAAATAAATAAAGTCGCTGGAAATGCGCCACCACTTTTAGCCACTTGTTTGAACAGAATATCTATAATACCGTAGCCAAACCACACTAAAATAAGCCCTATCATGCCTTTAAGGTTACTTTCTGTATCTGTTGGTTTATTTAATAAACAGAATAATGCGATAAATGCCAAAATAATCCCAAGTAAGCGAGCTTGGCTTAATTGTTCACCAAAAATGAAAAAGGCAGCTACAATTGGTAAAAATAAAGATAAACGTTGTGCTGCATCAGAACGAACAATGCCAGCAAATTCAACAGCTTTTGACATAATGATAAAGACTGTCGGCAATAAAATCCCCAATGCAAAAAATACTGGCGCATTTTCACTTTGTACGACAAACTCGGTGAAACCCAATCCTTTAAAATCTGGTTTTAATAAAGAATAACTTAATCCAAGTGCTACAATGTAGTTAAAGGCAATAGCCTGTTGAATTACAATATTTTGCTTACGTGCTACTTTAAGTAACACCGAAACAGCCACACTGCAAAGTACAGCGATAATCAAATTATGCATTTTTGCTTTCCTTTAAAATTGTTGAGAGGTCAGATTATAATCTTTTTACTGAATAGAGCGAAATGATTAATAAAATGTATAGATAGATTATTGCAATTCTTGTTTTAATCTACTTTTCATATTTTTATATGAGAATAATTATCAGTTGAAATATGAATTTGAAATATTTTAGAATTGACGTCGATTTTAATCAATAACTGGAGAAAATATGAAATTCAAAACATTATTCTTAGCATTACCCTTAATGGCAGCTACATTTGTTGCTCAGGCAGACAATCCAGCAATAAAAACAGTAAAAAGTGAATATAGTGCAATCGAAACTGTCGAAAAAATTAAAAGTGCAGTAACTGAAAAAGGCATGAAAATCTTTACTGTCATTGATCATCAAGCTGCAGCAAAAGAAGCAGGATTAACTATGCCATTTGCAAGTGTCGTTGTCTTTGGTATGCCTAAAGTTGGTACTCCAATTATGTTAGCCACACCGACTATGGCAATTGATCTACCAATTAAAGCTTTAGTTTGGGAAGATAAACAAGGTGATGTTTTTGTCACGTTAAATGATACAGAGACCGTAGGCAAAAAACATAGTCTAAGCGAAGAAGTGTATAGCAAATTAAAAGGAGCTGAAAAACTCATTCCAAGCGTTGTAACTAAAAAGTAATTAATTTTTCTTACCATTGAAACAAAAGTGCGGTCAAAATTTTGAAAGTTTTGACCGCACTTTCTCTATGTTTTACTACTCTGTCGCGCCAAAACCACGTAAACCGACTACATGAACATGTTCTTGGCTACCTGCAATTTTGCGCACTAGTTTATAGGTAGTCCCCTTTTCAGGACTAATATTTTCAGGCGCTGCAATTAGAAGTTGCATATCTAGACGTTCGCACAATTCAAACAAGGTTGAAATAGATTTCGCATCTAAACGCGCAGCCTCGTCTAAGAATAATAGGCGACAAGGGATAATATCTTTACCACGAATACGGCGCGATTCTTCTTCCCAGCTTTGTACAACCATTAATAGGATAGACATACCTGTACCTATGGCTTCACCCGTGGATAACGCCCCACTTTCTGCGCGTAACCAACCATCAGCACCGCGATACACTTCGACTTCAAGATCAAGATAATTACGATAATCAAGTAATTCTTCACCAATAGTTTGTGCAGTACGTTGCCCCATATCAATATGTGGATTTAAGCGTTGATATAGCTTAGCGATCGCTTCAGAGAACGTCATACGATTATCCGTGAATAAATCTTGATATTCATCTTGACTACCAGATAACGCATCTAACAACATAGCGTGAGTATCACGGATATTGACCACTAAACGTACAGATTTCACCTGACCAAAAGCAATATTCTGTAAGCCTTGATTTAACATACGAATTCGATTTTGCTCACGCTGAATCGTCTTACGCATAATGTTTGCCACACTTTCAGAACTAATGGCTAATTTTTGTTCTCGACGTGTCAGCTCATCAGTTAAACGAGAAAGCTCAATTTCCATTTGTTCAATCGCATCAATTGGGTCATCTGTTTTAATAATGTCTTGACGAATACGCTCACGTAAATGTTGATACACTGCGATAAAGAAGCGCACTTTATTCTCAGGTTTGCGATTATCTTCTGACAAACGCAAGCTATCACGTAAATATTCGTTATCTGCAACCGCAGTACGCAATGCGCCCAAAGCTTTATCCGACATTGAGCGCAATTCATCCGCAGATAAATACGCAAACTCACGACGAGTTAAGCGTTTTTCTACATCGCTACCACGTGATAAACGCATCACCACACACCAACTGACTTTTGCCGCCACCACTAATTCACGCTGTGTTTTGTAATCTCGTTCTGCTTTACGAATACGTGCACTCAAACTATTTGCTTCACTTTCAATAAGAGTGAGTTGTTTTTCGACTTGTGCGCGACGTGTCCGATTAGTTGATAGTAATTGATGCAATTCATCACGACGCTGCCTGGCTCGCTCTTCTGCACCATCATCAGCTCGAACACCGAGCTCACCCACTTCTTGGAGCAATTCTTGCAACATTTGGTTTTTATTATTAAACGATGTTTGTAGCTCAATATACACACGGTTGTAATTGCCAAACTGCGCTTGTTTTTGACGGAGCTGCTCACGTTGGAGATCACGTTGCTGCTGCATTTCTTCTAGTCTTGCACGTAATTGTTCATTTAATTCAGAGGTTTCTGACTGAACACGTTCCTCATAAGCAAAATGTGCTTTACGTTGAACTACATCAGCTAAAGCAAATAAACGCTGTTGCACCTGCTTTTGTTGAGAAATTGCTTGCTCATAATCCGTTTTTAAGCGCTCGTAATTTTCTGGATCACTTTGTAGAGTATTTGCAACAGGCTCCAAGTGTGACAATGTCACGCCATACTGACGAATAAATAACTCATCCTGCTCTGCAATGTCTAACTGCTCACGGCATTCTTCAATACGATCAAGTAAACTTTCATCTGCTAAAAGCGCTAATTGTGGCAGAATTTTATTCAACAATTGGACTTTTTCTTTTGCATTATCTAATTGAATCCGAAGTTGTTGCTCTGTTGTCGCAAAACCATTTAGCTCACGTTCAATATCATTACGCTGTTGGCTGATCTCAGCCATAAGTACTTCAGGATTTGGTTGGAATGCAAGCGCTAAGTGTAAACCGACAAATTGACTGAAATGTTCATGTAAACGTTGACATTTTTGCACATCAAATGCACGCTGCGCATACTGTTCTGCGATTTCATCACGTTGAACTTGTAATTCTTCTAAATATTTTTCACGTGCTGCGCGTCCAAATAATGGAATGTCAGGGAATTTTGAGTAACGTAATTCACGCTCTGATACTTGCACGACGACGCCATGTGCCAATTCTTGCGCGGAAAGTACACTATCATCAAAAGCAGTAGGATCACCTTCAATTAAATATAAATCATCAGGACAATCTTCAAGCTGTTCTAACTGGCTTTTAACAATCGCTAAATCACGTACGACAATTGCGTGGCGTGCAGGTCCATACAATGCAGAGAAATAAGGCGCATCTTCAATAGGCACATCATCGTAAAGTTCTGACAGTAATACCCCACCAAAACGTTCTGCTAATACATTTAAGCGTGCATCTTCTGAGCCATCAGGTTGATTTAGACGTGAAATTTGTGTTTCTAACTGCTGACGCTTTTGTTCTAGCTGATCACGTTCAATCGTAAATTCACGCTCTTTCACTAATTGTGCTTGCATGAAGTTCATGACATCTTGGCTATCTACAAAATGTTGCCCACTTTGTTCCCGTAAACGTTCTAAAGCAGATTGTGCAGTTAACCAAGCTGGCGCTTTTTGTGCGTTTTCATTATAAAGTGCGGTCAATTGCTCACGTTTTTGACGGAGTGTTGAACGTTGCTCTACTTGTTCGGATAACTCAACACTGACATCGTCAAGTAAAGCTTCTTGTTCCGCATAATATTCTTCTAATTCTTCTGCACTTTCTAAGTTCAGCGCCGCTCGTTGATTAAAATCTTTTAATAAACGCACCGCACTTTGTTGTTGGGCATAACGTTGTTCAAGTTCATGTAATTTCGCTCGCAATTGAGGTGTTTGTTGAGCTTGTACCTTTTGGCGTGGATATTCACGCAATAATTCTTTGGCTTGCTCAAACGCAGCAGAACGTGGAATATCGCCAACCACTTTACATACTAATTGATAGGCTTTATCAAATTGAGTTTTAGCCGCCTCAGAAATTGACATTTTCTGTTCTAATTCAAGCACTTTTTCAGTCAAACTTTCGGCATGAGCGTCAAATTCATCATGATAAGCCTCAATATTTTTTACACTTAACTCTGCTAAGCCACACAATGTTTTCGCTTTTTCTAACGCTTGAATTGCTTGTTGGTACTGTAAGGCGCGAGTTTGTTGAGCATCTAGTGCTTGTTGATAATCTGCAAGTTGTGCACGCAGTTGATCGACTTCATGTTCTGTTTGCTCAACTTGTGCTTGCGTTTCTTCAAGTTGTTCTGTTGCTGTTTCAACTACTATTTTTTGTTCTTCTAAACGTTCTGTAATCTCTGCAACATCTTCTTGATAACGTGAAATTTTTTCTTGATGACGTAACGCATTTAATACTAAATTCAAGTGGTCAACTGCGCTTTGATGATCAACTTCCAGTGTTTTTTCACTTTCTAGTAGTTCAGCGGATTCTCGGCTTAATTCAATTAAACGTTGTTGTGAAAGATGTTGTTCTGCTTTCGCACGATACCAATCTTGACGAAAACCTACCGCACTTTCAATGTTCCCACGGCGTTCATTGGCATTGCGCATATAATCTGATGCCACATAATTCGTAGTTTCTGTAATCAAATGTTTGAATAAATCACGATCAGATTGAGTGACTTTAATTGCTTCTAAAGTCATACGGTTTTCACGTAACGCGCTTTCCATATCCTGAAATGCTTTACGTACACCTAAGTTTTCAGGCAATAAATAATCACGTAAAGAACGCGTAATTGCACTTGAGATTCCCCCATAGAGTGAAGCCTCAATCAATTTATAAAACTTGCTACGATCAGAAGAAGAACGAAGGCGTTTTGGGATAATGCCCAAATCAAACATCATGCCATGATAATCGGTAATAGAATGATATTGTTTGAACTGTGCGCCAGCTTGTTCAATTTTCTCTTTTAATTCATTTAATGAAAGCACACGCGCTTGGCACTCACCAACAATTTCAGTAAAAACAGCGGTTGGATTTTGTGCTAGTGATAAACCTTGAATTGAGAAAGTTTTAATATCAACTTTCTTATCACGACCAGCCACTTGTTGTAGTCTGGCACCAACAATGATACGTTGATTACGTGAGTTAATGGTGTCTAATGCAGCGTAACACACCCCTGGACGCAATTTACCATGTAAACCTTTATCACGCGATCCACTAGTTGCTCCCGCTTCTGTGGTATTACGAAAATGTAAAAGCGTTAAATCAGGAATAAGTGCAGTAACAAATCCTGCCATTGTAGTTGATTTACCCGCACCATTCCCCCCTGAAAGCGTAGTCACGAGTTCATCTAAGTCAAATGTGCGTGCGAAAAAGCCATTCCAGTTAATCAAAGTTAATGAGCGGAATTTACCACGCGGTACATTATGTGGTTGGAGAGAGAGAGTTTGAGGGACAATAGTTTCCGCTTGTTCAATGTTTTCAAGTGCTAATTCTTCAGACATTATGCTTGTTCCTCATCATCTAATTCATCTTCAATTTCATCATTTTCCAATCCTGCATTAGCCTGTTTTTCTAGCGCTAGTGATTCAGGTGTTGCGGCTTCTCCATCACGGATTAAACGTAACTGTGCTTCACGAGGATCATCACCAGAACGTACTTCCGCGCCAAAACGAAATACCGACTCAGAAATCGTGAATTTGCCACTATTTTGCTCACCTATAATATGAATCATACCTAAACGACGTAAACGATTAAGTGCAGCACGTACTTTCTCAGCTAATTTTTGTTTATCTAAATCAGAACCTGATGAACGTTGATTAACTGCTTTTAGTAGCTTATTTTCATCTGCCAAATTAAGTAATTCATCATATACTTCTTGCATAGAGAAAATGCCTTGCTGTGCTAAACGCTCAGGACTTAAATAGAGATAACACAGGACTTTTCCCACTAACATTTCCAGTTCTGTTAATACTGAACGTGCAATTAAGGTTGTTGCTTTAGGACGTAAATAGAAAAAACCTTCTGGTGCACGAATTAACTCGACATTATAACGGCGATAGAAATTATCAAGCTCACCTTGAAAATCCATGAGAAATGCATGGTTATCTAATTGATCAAGACTAATATGTCTACCAGCACGCAACTGACTATCCACAGCAGGAAATAATGGATTTGCAATCGCCGCAGCGAGTTTAGTTGAAATGAGATCTTGAAGATTGTCTGTCATTGTTTGTTCTCTATTTTGACTCTATCTAAATGAATAATTAGCAAGCGCTTTTTGATTTCCTTAATCGTAAGCAAACTGCTTTTAAATTCGGTTTTTTATCTATTTGAGGATAATTTCCAGTATTTTTTAATTCCTTCTATTTGGCAAATAAATGTATTTTTTCATCATTTATATTCATCTATTGGATGTGCCTGTACTTCTGCACCACGTTGGTTAATCGGCTCCCAATGTGGATAGATACCGCTTAAATCTTCTTTTGCTAACCCTAAACGCACTGCTTGGTCAACAATAATACGTGCCACGTCAAAATGTTTTGTGACAGGGTAATTTTCTAACTGCTCTTTTAATACTAAACTTAAATTAATGGGGCGATTATGTTCACGGTAATCAATTAACAAGCCTTGCATATGTTCTACAATTTGATCATGCAAATCAGCTAAAGACTCATATTGCAATTCTTCTGGCAATTCACCTAATGCATCTTCTTCTCTTAATGTTAATTCTTCATCGCGCAAATCAATTAAACGTTCTGCTTGTGCCGTCCATAAAAACCAAGGATGTTCAAAGTAATGATGAATTGAGTTACGTAAACGTTGAGAAAATACACGATTTTTATCCATATCAATCGCAGTACGAATAAACTTGTGCACATGGCGGTCATAGCCAATCCATAAATCAATCGCTTGTTGCCCCCAACTGATTATTCGATCCAATTTTGATTGTAAATCAGTAATTAATTGCTCTACGAAATATAAATTTTCCTGACCGATCACACAATCTTGAATACGTAATAATTGTGCTTGTAATTTATCACCTGCCGCATTAAGCGTATCTTGTAACTCACGTAAATTGCCTGAAGTTTCATCTAACAAATGTTCACAACTAGCAATAGCTGCTTGCCAATCTTTTGTTAAAAGCTCTGCGATTTCTTCTTTGATACTTTGTTGATTTTCATCCATAACTCGTTGGGATAAATCAATGCTATCAAAAATTTCTGCGACAGAATATTTTAGCGGAGCAAATACATTACGTCGCCAATGATGTTCATCTCCACCTTCTTCTGCCGCTTCGGAGGCACGTTGAATTTCATCTGCTACAATAGATAACTGCACAGAAAGGCGTAAAGCCGAAAACTCTCGTTGACGAATATAATAATCAGAAACACCAACACCTAGAGGTGTTAAGCGATAGATAGAAAGACCTTCAGTAAACTCACTACTAAAACGATTTAAAAAACGTTGTTTTACTAACTCATTAATTGCGTTATTAGCACGAGTCGCGACAGTTTCTGAAGATTGTTCAAATGCGTGAGAAATATGGCGAAAAATGTCGACTAAATCAGTTTCTAACATTTCGCCATCTAAACGTTCATTATTATAAATAGCGATGGCCAACAAAAACGCTAAACGTTCTGTAGATAAATTAAGGGAAAACTCACGTTCTCTTGCCCAAGAAACTAATTCAGGAATAGTTTGAGATGTTTCAAGCATTAAAAGGTCTCACAACTGGATAAATTTAAGCAAAAAATTGTTCTCAATTGTAGCAAAATTTTAATGAATTTTCAGTGAAGAAACGTATTTTTAAATAAAAAAACTGTGACTAAAGCATTAGCCTGCTTTCAGGAGTGGATCTAAGCGATATAAAAGGCTTATGTAGGTTATCAAATTGATCACTTGTTTTCTTCTTATTATTCAACGAAACATATCAGAAATCTTACTTAAGCAATTAGGAAAAAATAATTTCTAATGGAAAAAATGCTGATTAAGCCTTACTATACGCAGATTTTAATCGTAAACAGAAAAAATGATGAACAATATAATGCAACAAGATAAAAAACAAACTTATAATTTCAATAAGTTACAGAAACGCTTACGTCGTAATGTAGGCAATGCCATTGCAGATTTTAATATGATTGAAGATGGTGATAAAGTGATGGTTTGTCTTTCTGGTGGCAAAGATAGCTATACATTACTTGATATTTTATTAAATCTTCGCCTTAATGCTCCAATTCATTTTGATATCGTTGCTGTCAATTTAGATCAAAAACAACCTGGTTTTCCAGAACATATCCTACCAGAATATTTAACTAGTATTGGTGTAGAATATAAAATTGTCGAAGAAAATACTTATGGTATCGTGAAAGAGAAAATCCCTGAAGGAAAAACCACTTGCTCGCTTTGTTCACGTCTTAGACGCGGTATTTTATATCGCACTGCAACGGAATTAGGTGCAACAAAAATCGCATTAGGTCATCACCGTGATGATATGTTAGAAACGTTATTTTTAAATATGTTCTATGGTGGGAAATTAAAAAGTATGCCGCCGAAACTTATTAGTGATGATGGTAAACAAATTGTCATCCGCCCACTCGCTTACTGTAGAGAAAAAGACATTGAAAAATATGCAACAATAAAACAGTTTCCAATTATTCCTTGTAACCTATGTGGTTCTCAACCAAATTTACAGCGTCAAGTCGTCAAAGAAATGCTACAAAAATGGGATCGTCAATACCCAGGACGTATTGAAACCATGTTTAGTGCCATGCAAAATATCGTACCTTCTCACTTATGTGATGCGAGTCTCTTTGATTTTAGAAATATTAAGCGTGGTCAAATCTTAGAATACGTTGAAGGTGATATTGCTTTTGATAAACCTGATTTCTCTACTACTCCTATTATTCAAGCAGATGAAGAACAAGCGGATTTTGCAGAAAATGGTATGATTAGTTTTAGAGAAGTCCAATGAATTTAGCATTTTTGTGTAAGAATTATTCGTTCAACACGACAAAATAATAAATCAAAGAACATAAATTTAAGGAGAGATTATGCTTCAACAAGCAATTTTTGCAGGTGGGTGTTTTTGGTGTGTAGAAGCTGTGTTTAACCAAATTAAAGGGGTTGAAACAGCCACTTCAGGCTATATCAATGGCACAACGTTAAATCCAACTTACAAAGAGGTTTGCACTGGAGAAACAGGGCATGCGGAAGCAGTTAAAGTGGATTTTGACCCAGCAATAATTAATTATGAAAAGTTATTAGAGATTTTCTTTTCTATCCATAACCCAACCGAATTAAACCGTCAGGGAGCAGATATTGGTACACAATACCGTAGTGGTATTTATTATTTAGATGCTCAACAAAAAGCATTAGCAGAGAAAAAAGTGATTGAATTACAACCGCACTTTGCTGACAAAATTATAACTGAAATTATGCCTGCACAAACATTCTACGCAGCAGAAGATTATCATCAAGGTTATTTGTTGCAAAATCCACAAAATACTTATTGCAATTTAGTCGCGACACCAAAATTTTTAAAAGCGAAAGTCAAGTTTGCGGAAATTTGGAAATAAGCGATTAAGGAGAAAAGGCACATAAATGTGCCTTTTTATTATTAAACATTCTCAAAACTGAGCATACTTTTATATATATAAATAGGTTCGATAGAAAAATAAAAACAACAAAATTCCTAGCATAATCAATATTTGAATTAGACGTTTTTTGGTTAACTTTTCTGCTGCCATTTTTCTCTCTCTTGATGATATTTAGTACTTCTTAATTTTAACATTTGATGATATTATTTGAGATAGATCAATTTTATACTATTTTACTGTATTAATTAAGGTTTTATCTATGGACACTAAAATTGGGCGCAAAGTGCAATCTGGTGGATGTGCGATTCATTGTCAAGATTGTAGCATTAGTCAGCTCTGTATTCCTTTTACATTAAACGAACAAGAGCTTGATCAGCTTGATAATATCATTGAACGTAAAAAACCAATACAGAAATCTCAGGTTTTATTTAAAGCAGGAGATCAACTTACCTCTCTTTATGCAATTCGTTCTGGCACGATTAAAACTTATACAATTAGCGAAACGGGAGAAGAACAAATTACGTCTTTCCAATTACCCGGTGATTTAGTCGGTTTCGATGCAATTATGAACATGGAGCATCCAAGTTTTGCTCAAGCACTTGAAACTTCAATGGTATGTGAAATTCCTTTTGATATTTTAGATGATTTATCAGGCAAAATGCCTAAATTGCGCCAGCAAATTATGCGTCTAATGAGTAATGAAATTAAAAATGATCAAGAAATGATTTTATTATTATCAAAAATGAACGCCGAAGAGCGTTTAGCGGCTTTTATTTATAACTTATCCAGACGCTACTCTGCTCGCGGTTTTTCTGCACGTGAATTTCGTTTAACCATGACACGTGGTGATATCGGTAATTATCTAGGATTAACTGTTGAAACGATTAGCCGTTTATTAGGTCGGTTACAAAAAATGGGTATTCTATCTGTGCAAGGCAAATATATTACAATTAATGATATGGTGGCCTTAATTGAATTGTCAGGTACAACAAAAACCAATATCCGTATGGGCATCTAAAAAATCTAGTGCAATGAATAATTGCACTAGATCACCTTTTTCAATATCTTACCTTGTTATTTATTTAAATCTTTTCTATCCTATAGACAACCCAATCAGCAATGGAGGTTGTTATGAAGTTCAATAATATACTTGTCGTTTTAAATCCTGAAAATGAGAAACAGTATGCACTAGCACGTGCAGTTCGTTTAGCAAAGGAGCAAAAAAGCAGCCAAAAAGTGCATATTACTGTCTTCTTATCTGTTTATGATCTCTCTTATGAAATGTCAGCATTGCTTTCTTCTGAAGAACGAGAAGAAATGCATCAAGGCGTTATTGCACAAAGAACCCTCGCTATTCAACCTTATTTAGATAAATATGCTGATCCTAACATTGAATTTAAAGCTGTTGTGGTATGGCACAGCAATGAAGCAGAAGCTATTACCCATGAAGTTGAACAAAATCAATATGATTTAGTAGTGAAATACACTAAAGAAGAAGAAAGTATTACTTCGCTTATTTTCACGCCGATGGATTGGCAACTTTTACGTAAATGCCCTAAACCGTTATTAATGGTGAGAGATGGTGATTGGAAACACCAACGTCGTATTTTAATTGCTGTTAACGTTGCTGATGATGAAGAAAAAAATCATAAAGTGTTTAATGAACAACTCGTTTCTCTAGGTATTGATTTAGCAGATAATCTTGAGCGTGGTAATGTGCATTTAGTCACAGCTTATCCGCCGACGCCTGTTAATATGGCTATTGATTTACCCGAATTTAATAGCGGTGAATATGAGAAAAATATACGTGGTCAACATCTACTCAACATGAAGACATTACGCCAACAATTTGGTATTGATGATGATCATACCCACGTACGAGAAGGCTTTCCTGAAGAAGTGATTCCACAAGTTGCACAAGAATTAGAAGCAGAGTTAGTGGTTTTAGGTACTATCGGACGTACAGGTTTATCGGCTGCATTCTTAGGCAATACGGCGGAGCATGTCATTAATAAGCTCAGCTGTAACCTACTTGCAATTAAGCCTAACAAAACAGATTTAGATGACTAAAAGTGCGGTCAGTTTTGAGAGAATTTTATAAAAAACAGCCTGTTATTTAACAGGCTGTTGTATTACTTTTTAGTGAAAAACTTACTTATATTTTTTGTGATACTCATTACGAATATCAAAAAGTTTTTTCGCAGTTGTTTTTGCTGCGTCTAAATTGCCTTCTTGTGCAAGTTTATCTGCTTCATCAATCATAGCAATGAATTCTTTCATCCCTTCTTGATAGCCTTTAAAATCAGCATCATTATCAATACTTGATGGCTTCTTTTCAGCGGATTGAACAGCTAAATCACGTAATTCTTTTGCTGCTTTTTGAAATGTTGCTACATCATTTGCATTAGTCAATGCTGATGCTACGCCTTTCATTTGATTCATTTCAGCGCGCACATTCGCATTCGATACCGTTGCAACAGCTAAACCAATAATTGCAACGGAAAGTAATTGCTTTAATTTATTCATCTTATTTTCTCCCACAAATTGAAATAAAAAAATAACCAAACCATCAAAAGAATTTTCAATGGTTCGGCTATTCTAACTAATCTTATTTTATTGCGCTACAAGTTAAACAATATAAGTACTGTCCTTTAGGATCATTCATCTTGTTTAATAAACCTAATTGTTGTCGTACTTTATAATATTCATTTGGTACACCAACACTTTCTGATAAAGTCTGTTTTACAAACAATTGCATATTATGTTTCAAATCACGTAACAAACTACCAAACAAACTATCATCAGTTTCAACCATCCATTCCAGCGCAAAATTTTCAGGTTTTTCACTTTCTTCTAAAGCTTGATTAGCCAGTTCAGTTGCTTTTGCAACAGCAACATCAAAACTTCCTAACTCATCAACAAGTTTATGTTTTAATGCTTCTTCACCTAGCCAAATTCTGCCCTGCGCAAGGCTATCTACTTGTTCTTTAGATAATCCACGGCCTTGGCTAACCAATGATAAAAATTGATCATAACCATGCTCAATTTCAAGTTGGAATACATCATTAATTTCTGAAGATAATGCGCTAAAACTAGAAAGATTACTTAATGGAGAAGTAGATACACTATCAGCAGAAATTCCAACTTTTTTAATTGTTTTCTCAAACGTTGGAAACATTGCAAAAATACCAATTGAACCTGTAATTGTGTTTTTATCTGCCACAATATAATCTGCGGTACTTGAAATCCAATATCCACCAGAAGCCGCCACTGATCCCATTGATACGACTACTGGTTTGCCGGCTTGTTGTAAGTTATCCACTTCTTGGCGAATGATTTCAGAAGCAAAAGCACTACCACCAGGACTATTAACACGTAAAATAACAGCTTTTACCTCATCATCATAAAAAGCTTGACGTAATAAACGGGCAATACTGTCACCGCCAACTTCATGTTCATAGCTTTCCCCATCAATAATTGCACCTTCTACATTAACTACTGCAATTTTATGTTTTCCTTTTTCAAACATACGATCAGGTAAAGCCGATAAATAGTCGTCCAACTCAATTAACTTAGCATTCCCCTCCTCATCTTCACCAAATAGTTCGACTAATTTATCGTCTATTTCTAAGCGGCTCGCTAACCCAGTGACAAGCTTGCGTTGCTGAGTATAGGCTGTATTATTTCCTTTTAAAGCACGTAATTCCTTTACATAAGTTTTCGCATCAGGTAGTACTAAATTACGCTCAATTTGACGATTTTCGGCAACAACTTGTTTATAGTTATCCCACATTTTACTAAGCCATTGTGATAAATCTGCTTTAGCTTCAGGTGACATATCATCACGTAAAAATGGTTCTACTGCTGATTTATAAGTACCAACACGAAATACATTGGCAGTCGCATCTAACATATCCAGCATAGATTTGAAATATAAGTTTTCTTGACGTAATCCGGTAATTTCAACAGAACCAATTGGATTAATGAGAATATCATCAGCATAACTCGCTAATAGATATTGAGATTGACTAAAACGATCGGCAAAAGCAACAACTGGCTTATTCGTTGTTTTAAAAGTTTTAATTGCCTGCCCGACATATTCAATTGCTGGTAGATCGGCACCTTCAAAGAAATTTAAATCTAAAACTAGTCCTCGAATACGCTCATCTTTTGCTGCATTTTCAATGGCATATACTACATCAAAAGTTGAAATTTGACGAGGGACATGTTGATTATCAAGTTCTTTTAAGGCATTTTGCCAAGAAGTGTTATCTTCTCGATTATCCGCTAAATAGCCATCTAAATTGAGTAACAACGCCCCTTGATCACCATTTAGTATCGTATTTTGCGTTTTTGTTGTATTAGCAAAAATACCAACTAATGCCGCAAGTAATAAAACAAAACATAAGAAAACAATATTCATGACTAAATCACGAATAAAATTTAAAATACGCCAACAAAATGTCAGCACACGTAAAATTTGCATAAAACCTCATCAGTAGGAAGAGAAAAAATAGGTTGGGCTAACATACCACAAACTCGACTTGCAATAAACGTTCCAGCAAAAATATGCTAAAATCGACCGCACTTTGATATAAGGAGAATCTCATGGATGCGTTACAATTACTTATTAATCGTCGTTCAGAAAAAAAACTCACTGCACCTGCACCAAATAAAACTCAATTACAACTCATTTTTCAAGCTGCACTGAATGTACCAGATCATGGACGTTTACATCCTTATCGCTTTGTTGTTATCGAAGGAGACGCATTAAAAAAATTTGGTACGCTATTGAAAGAAACAGTATATGAATTTGAGCTTGGCAGTGAGAAATTTAAAAAAGCTGAAAATTTGGCACAAAGAGCACCGATGGTTATTGCCGTAATTGCAAAAATAAATAAGGAAACAAAAGTGCCAGCATGGGAACAAATGCTTAGTGCCGCTTGTTCAACTTATGCGATTCAATTAGCTGCAAATGCACAAGGTTTTGCCAATGTTTGGATTACTGGAAAATGGGTGGATGGTAGCGCTTTGCGTAAAGCATTTCATTGCCAAAAAAATGATAAAGTGATTGCTTTATTAATGATAGGAACAACAGAAGAAAAATTAGAAAGAGAGAAAAAAGTACAAGATATTAATGAATTTATTCACTACTTAGCATAGTAAACTTATTTTGCCTATCAATATTTTTATCTGATATGAATATGTTACACTTATAAAAAAGTGCGGTTATTTCGACCGCACTTTCTGTATTTGACAAACTCGAATAAATCATTATTCTTCGCCAAGTAATTTCAATTCACGTGATCTTACTTGTTTTTTCAGAACCTCTAAAAATTCCTCGATAGTGAATGTGCCCAAATCAGCACCCTTACGTGTACGTACAGCGACTTTACCCGCTTCAATTTCTTTATCACCACAAACCAGCATATAGGGTACGCGACGTAAAGTATGTTCACGAATTTTGAAACCAATTTTTTCGTTACGTAAATCAGATTTCACACGTAAACCCGCGTCAGATAAAGTTTTCACTACTTTTTGGACATATTCAGATTGTGAATCCGTAATGTTCATCACAACAGCTTGCGTTGGCGCTAGCCAAGCTGGGAAGAACCCCGCATACTCTTCTGTAATAATCCCAATAAAGCGCTCGATAGAACCTAAAATTGCACGGTGAATCATTACTGGTATACGACGATCATTATCTTCTGCTACATAAGACGCATTTAAACGACCTGGTAATGCGAAGTCTAACTGAACCGTACCACATTGCCATTCACGATCCAAACAATCGCGCAGTGCAAATTCGATTTTCGGACCGTAAAATGCGCCTTCTCCCTCTTGAATTTCATATTCCAGTCCATTGTGGGCTAATGCGGCGGCAAGACCTGCTTCTGCGCGATCCCACATTTCATCTGCACCAATTCGTTTTTCAGGGCGAGTTGATAATTTCACCTGAATATTTTGGAAACCAAAAGTGCCATAAATGTCATAAACCATCTTGATACAAGCAGTCACTTCACTTTCAATCTGATCTTCAGTACAGAAAATATGCGCATCATCTTGTGTGAAACCACGTACACGCATTAAACCATGTAATGAACCTGATGGTTCGTTACGGTGGCACGACCCAAATTCTGCCATACGAATTGGTAAATCACGGTAAGATTTTAATCCTTGATTAAAAATCTGTACGTGACCAGGACAGTTCATTGGCTTAATTGCATATTCACGGTTTTCTGATTGCGTGGTGAACATTAAATCACCATAATTTTGCCAATGACCTGTTTTTTCCCAAAGTACACGATCCATCATAAATGGACCTTTTACTTCTTGATAATCATATTGTTTTAATTTGGTACGGACGAAGGTTTCAAGTTCACGGAAAATTGTCCAACCATCATTATGCCAGAACACCATACCCGGTGCTTCTTCTTGCATATGATATAAATCTAACGCTTTACCAATTTTACGATGGTCACGTTTTGCCGCCTCTTCTAAACGTGTTAAATATTCACTTAATTGTTTTTTATCTGCCCATGCGGTACCGTAAATGCGTTGTAACATTTTATTTTTACTATCACCACGCCAGTATGCACCTGCAACTTTCATTAATTTAAAATGGTGGCAAAAGCGCATATTAGGCACATGTGGACCGCGACACATATCAATATATTCTTGGTGATGATAAAGTGCAGGTGTATCACAACGATCGATATTTTCATCTAAAATAGCCATTTTGTATGGCTCGCCACGAGCTTCAAAGGTATCACGTGCTTCTTGCCAACTGACCACTTTTTTCACCACATCATAATTGGTTTTCGCCAGCTCGAGCATACGTTTTTCTAACGCATCTAAATCTTCTTGGGTTAAAGAGCGGTCTAAATCCACATCGTAATAAAATCCATTGTCAATAGTTGGACCAATTGCCATTTTGACATTTGGGAAAAGCTGCTTAATTGCATGCCCTAATAAATGTGCACAAGAGTGACGAATAATTTCTAATCCATCTTCCTCTTTTGCAGTAATGATCTCTAATTTGCTATCAGTTGTGATAACGTCACAAGCATCTTTACGCTCGCCATTTACACGTCCAGCAATACAGGCTTTAGCAAGACCAGCACCAATGCTCGCCGCAACTTCCATCACAGAAACAGGTTGTTCAAATTGACGCTGTGAACCGTCAGGTAAAGTAATAATAGGCATAATGTTTCCTTTACAGTGGTAACCCATACGAGAGGTTACTTGTTTCTTGTTTTTACTCAAATTTGTTAAAAAATAAACCGCACTTTAGGCTCATTCCTACTCTGAATAAGACAAAAGCGCGGTCGAAAATTTTAGCATATTTAATTTTAGTTGGCGATTTAGATTTCAACAACACACATAAATTATCGATGAGTACAGATTGTTACTCATGCTATGACAGCTAAATGTTCACATTTATAGCAACAAGTTATAAATTAAAACCTGAAGTTCTTTTGTTAATCTGAGCAATTTATTTTAGTATAGTGATGTTACAAAATAAGATTTTAATTTTCACGACGAGGAGACGCCATGAAATTAACTACTACGCTTTCTTTAATTGCAGCTGGTTTGTTGGTGATTAACACGACACAGGCTGCAAACAAAACTTTTATCAACTGTGTTAGTCGTGCACCAAGTAGCTTTAGTCCAGCTTTAGTTATGGAAGGAATTTCTTATAATGCCAGTTCACAACAAGTCTATAACCGTCTAGTTGAGTTTAAACGTGGTTCCACAGATATTGAGCCTGCCCTCGCTGAAAGCTGGCAAGTTAGTGATGACGGCTTAACTTATACTTTTAATTTACGTAAAGGCATAAAATTTCATAGCACGAAAGACTATAAACCCACACGTGAATTTAATGCTGACGATGTCATTTTTTCTTTCCTGCGTCAATTAGATAAAGAGCATCCTTATCATGCAGTATCAAAAGGAACTTATCCTTATTTTAATGCAATGAAATTTCCTAAATTGCTAAAAGCAGTAGAAAAACTTGATGATTACACAATAAAAATTACCTTAAACAAACCTGACGCAACTTTCTTAGCTAGTTTAGGCATGGATTTTATTTCTATTTATTCTGCAGAATATGCAGATAAAATGATGAAAGCAGGTACACCTGAAAAAGTGGATACTACACCTATTGGAACAGGTCCTTTCATCTTTGCGGGATATCAACTAGAACAAAAAATTCGTTTCTTAGCTAACCCAAATTATTGGAAACCAAAGGCAGATATTGATCGCTTAATTTTTGATATTGTGCCTGATGCAGGAACACGTTACGCCAAATTACAATCTGGTGCTTGCGATATGATTGACTTCCCAAATATTGCAGATTTAGCCAAAATGAAAGTGGATCCTAAAATTCAGTTGATGTCAAAAGAAGGGTTAAACATTGCTTATATCGCATTTAATACTGAAAAAGCACCTTTTGATAATGTCAAAGTCCGTCAAGCATTGAACTATGCTACGGATAAACAAGCCATTATTGATGTGGTCTATCAAGGTGCCGGCGTCATCGCGAAAAATATTCTGCCGCCAACCATTTGGAGCTATAACGATGACGTACAGGACTACCCTTTTGATATTGAAAAGGCAAAACAGCTATTAGCTGAAGCAGGTTATCCAAATGGATTTGAAACCGAAATTTGGGTGCAACCAGTGGTGCGTGCCTCAAACCCAAATCCTCGTCGTATGGCAGAAGTCATCCAAAATGATTGGGCAAAAGCAGGTGTAAAAGCGAAATTAGTCAGTTATGAATGGGGAGATTATATTAAACGTACTAAAGCAGGCGAATTGACAGCTGGTACTTATGGTTGGTCGGGCGATAACGGTGACCCTGATAATTTTCTATCGCCATTATTGGGCAGTGAAAATATCGGTAATAGTAATTATGCACGTTGGAGTAATCCTGAGTTTGATGCGTTGTTAAGCCAAGCAATTAGCTTATCAAGCCAAGATGCACGCGCAGCGCTTTACAAACAAGCACAAATGATTGCCAAAGAACAAGCGCCTTGGATTACTATCGCCCACTCAATCACTAACACCGCCTTAAGCCCAAGAGTAAAAGATTATAAACAAAGCCCATTTGGTTATAGTTATTTTTATGGCACCAAATTAGCGGACTAGTCAAAACTTTTGGAAAAATGACCGCACTTTACTCTCATAAAGTGCGGTTTGTTTTTTAAGGAAATTATTTGACTTTGAATGTCTGTTTAGCCAAGTATTTGGGGTTATTCCTTTGTACAACTTTTTGTTTTAATCAATCATAATCGTGCATACACAATTAGCCTTTTTTATTCAGAATTTTGTTGTTCTTGTTCTGGTTTAGGCAGTATGAAATAAGTACTCACTAGAATAATAATGATGGCAGGTATGCCATGCATAATACCCAAAACAAAGAACCAAGCAGAAAAGAATACTTCTTCTATAGAAAATAAATATGCTAAGCAGATATACATAAAAATAAAATACAACAAAATAATTATTTTTTTATCTCGTTGAGTATATTTACGCCAACAACAAATTACACCTGTACATAAAGCGGGGATAATTTGGAAAATAAAATCTGTTGTACCTAAGTTACTTCCCGCGCCTAGCATATTTAAATATATCAATATAATAATGACTGCAATAACAGGAAAACCTAGTATTACTTTTTCATAAGGATATTTCATTTCTCTTCTCTCAGTAATTAATATGAATAATTAGTTTATCACAGTATCAATTTCCTCTTTTTAACATCTTTAACAACTTGATATCTTATTTTTCTTCATTGCGTATCACTGGCGATACAATATTAAACTGTAGCTTTTCTACTTCTTCTGGCAGTTGAAAAAGAACTTGAGACACATCACCAGTATAATAGCGCGTTATTTGCATATAACGTGTTTCCTCATCAACCTCTGGTGGGAAAGGTTGACGAGTTTGAAAAAATTTTCTGATTTCTTCTTCAGTTTTAATCTTATCCATATTAACTAAACGATAGACTTCTTTAAAAAGATTGGCTAATTGACGATGATATGATCTTTCATCGTCCGTTAGTAAAGGATGAGAATTGGAACCAATGCTCATTAATGCTCGCCCATCTTGATAAACCCCATGCACGATAACTGAGTCAGCTATATTTTTAGGAAGACGGTATGTCACAGCATTACCCAGAATTTGAACCAGCTGAATCTCACCAAATTGAGTCATGATTTTATAGGGAATTTGTTGAACAGTATGCGACTGATATTGTTGTAAAGGCAAATCAATCGTAAAGGACACTTGTTTTAACGGTTGGTCGCTTTCAATCACAATTTGTTCATAAAAGCTGTCTTTTGTCGCATAAACAGATTGTTCAAGCTCGGACAAATGATGTTGTGACAACTCACCTTCCATATTTTTCTCGGCAAAAATTTTTTGTGGCGACAAATAATCAAAATTTGTTTCACGAGTACCATCCATCAATTCAACGTCAGTCGGTGTAAAAATGGGATGTAATTGAGTATTACGAGAAAAATAGTCAGGTTCGAGTCCAAGTAATTCAGCTAGCTTGTAGCTTTCTTTTGGAATATTAAAAAAATAATAGGGATATTTGTACCAAATATCGATCTGTCGTTGAGCAAAAAATTGGTCTAATTGACTATGTTCTATTTTGCTTTGAGTAGGAAGTTCAATAAAATTATGCTTATCTTTGGGATCAAACTTTTTTATTGGCTTTATGGGTTCTATTGGTGTGAGTGAATCACTATTTGCAATTTGTTCCATATACTCGAAAGATGATTGCAGTTCCGCCAGTAAACGTTGCTTCTCAGCAATTTTTGCTTCAACGGATATAGACAGACATAATGATAAACACAAGACATAGCTCAATTTTCTAAAAACACGCATAACTTCTCCCCAAAACATAAAGTTCATTGCTTATATATACAACAAAAATGTCACTATAACACTCATTTATTGTGTCTATTTTAATTAATCTTCTTTTACTTTGATATCAATTGACACTAACAAAACTATCTTTTCTTTTTTTAGAAGAAAAAATACCTTTTTGACAACAAAAACACACTAAACTTACTATTAAAAGTAAAGAACTTTGATATCTATCACAGTAATTTTTTATTAATCTTTTACACTATAAATTGAATGTTCTCAATATCGGAGGGTGCTATGTGGAAACATGTTTCTCAAGTATTGGCAGATCAATTCGGTGCCTACTACTCAATTAAACATAAACAAAAAATTCATACTGGTGAAATGCATGAAGCTTGGATTATTGATGATGAAATCCAGCCTGTTTTTGTCAAAGTAAATGACAAAACCTTTCGTTCTATGTTCCGTGCTGAAGCCGATCAACTCACTCTCCTTGCCAAAACAGATACAATAAAAGTGCCTAATGTTTATACTGTGGGCTGTTCACATACGCATAGTTTCTTATTATTAGAAGCGCTGAATTTGAATAAAAATAATTCTGTACAAGCCATGGCTAAATTTGGTGAACAGCTTGCTAGATTACATCTCATTAGAGGCTCAGAAAATTACGGTTTAGATTTTGATACTTGGCTTGGTCCTGAATATCAGCCAAATGAATGGAAAGATAATTGGGCAAAATTTTTTAGTGAGCAACGTATTGGCTGGCAGTTACAATTATGTTGTGAAAAACGGTTAGATTTTGGTGATATTGATGTCATTGTTAATAAAGTTGCTGAATTACTCACAAAACACAAACCTGTACCCTCACTCCTACATGGTAATTTATGGATTGAAAATTGTGCTAGTGTAAATGATGAAATTGTGACTTATGATCCTGCTTGTTATTGGGGAGATAGAGAATGTGACTTGGCATTTAGCGAGCTTTTTGAGCCTTTCCCAACGCAATTTTATCAAAATTATGACCGCACTTATCCGATTGAGGAGGGGTACAACGAACGTAAACTAATTTACCAACTCTATTATTTGCTCAATTTTAGCCATCGTTTTCACCAACATTATGTTGAGCTAACCAAAAAATTTATTCATGATTTATTAGCGAATTAGTTTGTTGCGCAAAAATAAAAGGCTCTTCATATAAAGAGCCTTGTATTGATTAATGAATTGATTATTTTCTATAAAGCGGCGCTGGACCTGTTGTGCCCGCTTCCATACCGTGTGCACTTTGTTTTAAAGTCGTACCTGAAGCTGTAATTTCTACGCGACGGTTAGGACGTAAACAATCTCTTAATTCTGCACCTTGTACACCATCACAAGCTTTCACTTGCTGTGCTTTACCATAACCGACTGCATGAATATTAGCATCAACACCTTGTTCAATTAAACGCGCTTTAACGCGATCTGCGCGACGTTGAGAAAGCTTTAAGTTATAAGCTTCTGAACCTAAACGATCAGTAAAACCAGCGACTTTTACTTCTTTAGCGGCAGAAGATTTTAATTGCGCAGCAACACTATCAACAACTTCTTTACCTTTTACCGTTAAAACATCTTTATTGAAATCAAATAAGAAATCACCACTTAAACTGAATGCAGAATTTCCATTACAACCATTTGGATACCAGAAGAAGCTTTGTGCATTCATGTTTTTATCAAATAATACTTTGTACTGGCAAACTTTATGTACGCCATTTTCACGATAATTAAATACGTAATCCCATTCACGAACACCATAAAGTCCTTCAGCAAAGTGTGGACGACCAATTAAATTATAAAGTTCATCTTTATTCATACCACGTTCAATCATACGAACATTATCCCAGTTTGGCCAAGAACCAAATTGGCTACCATCATGATTGAATACTGACTCATCAATTTTTGGCCAGACTAAATTATCTGATGTTCCTTCGTCAGTCACTTTACTTAAGTTACCACAAGCAACTAACGTTGTCGCAGCAACAGCGGTTAATAAAAAACGTGATAATTTCATATGTTTTACCTTAGTTCCTTTCATTGTTGAAAATTGTCATCTCATTAATCACAGCAATACTTTAGAGACTGACTCTCAATAAAAAAACAATTCTTGTATCTTTATTTTTAGCTAAACAATTTATGATATGAAAAATTGTTCAAAATTTGGCTTAATATAGTAAGTGGTATTCTTAGCAAAGTAAACCAATAAATACTTCATATTTCATAACATTTAGTCAAGTAATGTAAAGATGATTCAGTTCAGCTAAAGTAATGTACTGTTATTTCTTTTTAACCAACGTAATAACAAATTATCTGTGCTTTCTTCCGCTTGTTTTCCTATTTTTTGCAATAATGATTTTTTCACTGAATATTTGACTGAAAGTACCGTCTTTTCTTGCATAGCTTGCAAAATTAAATCATCACTTGTCGCAATTTCATCAACTAAATGTAGCAATAATGCCTGCTGTCCAAACCAATGTTCACCTGTCGCAATTTCATTAATCTCTAACTGCGGTCGATTTTGCGCCACAAATTGTTTAAACAATTGATGAGTTTCATCCAATTCTTGTTGGAATTTTTGTTTACCTTTTGCAGTATTTTCACCCAATACTGTCATTGTCCGTTTATATTCTCCTGCGGTCATAACATCCACATCCACATCGTGCTTTTTCAAAAAGCGGTGAATATTCGGAATTTGTGCTACTACGCCAACAGAGCCAATAATCGCAAAGGGTGCAGATACAATTTTATCGGCTACACAAGCCATCATATAACCACCACTTGCAGCTACTTTATCTACTGCTACCGTGAGCTTAATACCATGTTGTTTTAAACGCGTTAATTGTGAAGCAGCTAAGCCATAACCATGTACAACACCTCCAGGGCTTTCTAAACGTAAAAGTACTTCATCTTCTGGCTTTGCAACACCAATAATCGCACTAATTTCTTCACGTAATGCATTGGTATCTGATGCCATAATATCGCCGTGAAAAGTTAAAACATAAAGGTGAGGTTTACGTTCCGCATCAATATCCTCCCCTTTTTTGCGTTTTTCTTTTTCTGCTTTCGCTTTTTCTTTATCCGCTTTTTTCTGCGCTTTTTCCACTTGTTTAAGTGCATCTTCACTTAAATGAAAATCGCGTAATTTCTTCGTATTTTCACTATAATCTTTTGATAAATCAGTGATAATTAATTCACCTTGCAGTTTAGATTTATGCTGTTTTAAGACAAAAATCATAACCCCAATACCCGCAATAACTAATAAAATTGTTAAAATTTCTAATATAAACACCGCATAACCTGCTGCAATTTCAGACCACATGTTTTTCTCCTTAAAATAAATGCTTAGTTATCATAACCAATTTAACTAAAAGTGCAATTCTGACTCAGATTTTTAA
Organism: Pasteurella oralis; assembly: GCF_002850605.1. Lineage (GTDB taxonomy): Bacteria > Pseudomonadota > Gammaproteobacteria > Enterobacterales > Pasteurellaceae > Pasteurella > Pasteurella oralis. The sequence continues at coordinate 243,097 of NZ_NXGB01000002.1, read as the reverse complement.
CTTATCGTTGATAATCTTTTTCTTAAAATACCATTTATTTCATTCAGACAAGGCTTATAATAAAATGCTATTTTCAGCACTGTTTATTCAAAAGGAAGTATAATAAAATGAAAAAAGTTTTAGTTTTAAAATCAAGTATTTTGGCAGAAAATTCTCAAACTAATCAATTATCTGATTACTTTGTTTCTAAGTTAGCTCATGCTGAGGTTACGCAGCGTGATCTAGCACAACAACCACTCCCACATTTTGATAGTATCGCCGCAAATGCATTACGTGGACAACCTACTACACAACAAGAATTGGCATTATTATCCTTATCCGATCAATTAGTCAATGAACTTAAAGATACTGACATTGTAGTAATTAATGCACCAATGTATAACTTTAATATTCCAACACAGCTAAAAAGTTATTTTGATTTTATTGCACGCCCTCGTGTTACTTTCCAATATGGTTCAAATGGTCCTGAAGGACTAATAAAAGGAAAAAAAGCAATTGTGTTAGTCGCATTTGGTGGTTTACATCAAAATCGAATAACCGATTTAGTGACAGCTTATGTGAAAACAATGCTTGCTTTCGTTGGTATTACTGATGTGCAATTTATTTATGCAGAAGGCATTGGTTCAGGCGCACCAGCAATTGAAAAAGCACAAACTTTAGCCAAACAACAAATTGATCAAGTATTATCCTCTCTCTAATACAGGTTACGCTAAGATTGAGCATTTGAGGCAGACTTATTCGTCTGCCCTAGCAATCGTATATCTTATCTCATTTGATTCTTAAACTATTTTCACCTTATTTCAATAAACAAAATCACTCAACATACACAAGTTCGTAATTAAAGTTTAATACAACAGATAAACATAATAGATTTCGCAATAAGCCTATTTTTTCCTTTAATCAGATTAAGGACACTTCCCTTTTGTCTATTTTTCAACCTATCCATTCATCAAACTACTCACTTAACTTGACAATCAAATCATGCACTAGTTTAATAGTTAAAAATTCAAAGACTAGAAGTTTATTTATTATGTCGTTATCCTTTATTCATACATTCACTAAGCAAATACCTTACTACAGTGATCCTACTTTGATATTTCATGCATTATGTCATGATAAAAAGAATACATTACTGCTAGAATCTGCTGAAATTACCAGCAAAAATAGCTTGAAAAGCTTACTGTTTATTGAACCAGCAGTGAAAATGACTTGTCATGGATTACAAGTTACATATCGTGCTAAAACGGCAAATGGAAAGGCAGTTTTAGCACAACTTAAAAATAAGTTACAGGGATTGGTTCAATGTTTAAGTAGCACAGAAAATGAACTTATTATTGAATTTGCGCCATTAGATAAAAATCTTGATGAAGACAGTAAATTACAAGCAACTACTCTGTTTGATGGCTTGCGTACTATTACATCGCTTTATCAGCATAGCGACAATCCTATTTTACTAGCTGGTTTATTTGCTTATGATTTAGTTGCGAATTTTATCCCGATGGATAATATTCAATTAAAAGAAGATGGATTAAGTTGTCCGGATTATTGTTTCTATCTCGCAGAACAAGTATTAGTGCTCGATCATCAATTACAACAAGCTGAATTACATTCGTTCTGCTTTGATCCACAATACTTACCTCAATTGCAACAAAGTACGCTTGAAATTACACAAAAATTACGTGAAATTGAACCGCACTTAATACGTCATTCTGCCTCAACAGAAGTGCAAACCAACTTAGATGATGAACAATTTAAAGTCATCATTCATGCATTGAAACAGCATATTTATCAAGGTGATGTGTTTCAAATTGTCCCGTCACGTCGTTTTTCATTAGCTTGTCCAAATACACTCGCAAGTTATCAGCAATTAAAGAAAAATAATCCCAGTCCCTATATGTTCTTTATGCAAGATGATGATTTTACTTTATTCGGAGCTTCACCAGAAAGTGCACTGAAATACAATGCACATAATCGTCAATTGGAAATTTACCCAATTGCAGGATCACGTCCTCGTGGTTTTAATTCAGAGGGGCAAATTGATTTGGAGCTGGATGCACGTTTAGAACTTGAATTACGTTTAGATCAAAAAGAAGTAGCTGAACATTTAATGTTAGTCGATTTGGCTCGCAATGATGTGGCAAGAGTTTGTGAAAGTGGCTCACGTCAAGTCGCAGATTTAATGCAAGTGGATCGTTATTCACACATTATGCATTTAGTATCACGTGTTATCGGTAAATTACGACCAGAACTTGATGCATTACATGCCTATCAGGCTTGTATGAATATGGGAACATTAACTGGCGCACCCAAAATTAAAGCGATGCAGCTAATTTATCAATTTGAACAACAAAAACGTCATAGTTACGGTGGTGCGGTGGGTTATTTATCTTCACATGGTGATTTTGATACTTGTATTGTAATCCGTTCTGCTTTTGTGCAACAAGGGATTGCTTATATTCAAGCAGGTTGCGGCGAAGTTTTGGATTCTGATCCACAATTAGAAGCAGATGAAACCAGACATAAAGCCAAAGCTGTTATTAATGCTATTATTCAAACCAACACGCTAGCCTAATATCAATAAGGAAAACGCATGGCGACTATTTTATTTTTAGATAACTTTGATTCATTTACCTATAACTTAGTGGATCAATTTCGTCGTTTAGGTCATCACGTCCGCATTTACCGTAATGACTGTGACATTGATATCTTGGAACAAGCTGCATTGAGCCAACCTAATACTATTTTAGCGCTTTCGCCTGGTCCAGGTACGCCACGGCAAGCAGGCAATATGTTACCACTCATTGAACGTGTCAAAAATAAAATACCTATTCTGGGAATTTGCTTAGGTCATCAAGCACTAATTGAAGCATTTGGCGGTAAAGTGATTCATGCGGGCGAGGTATTGCACGGTAAGGTGTCAAAAATTCAGCATGATGAACAAGCCATGTTTACTCTGCTGCCAAATCCAATGCCTGTTGCACGTTATCATTCCTTAATGGGGAGTCAGTTACCGACAGAATTGATAATCAATGCGGATTACCATGGTATTGTGATGGCAATTCGTCACCGTAGCTTGCCTATTTGTGGTTTTCAATTTCATCCTGAAAGCATTTTGACTGTACAAGGTAGTCAACTTTTAGCTCAAACAATTACTTGGTTATTACCGCATTAAATTCCGCCAAAATGGACCGCACTTCATTCTAAAGTGAGCGTTGATAATATCTCTGTTTGCTGGGACAGAGTTTGTATTTATGGTTAATGTAAATAAGTCACCCTGTCACATAAATTGAAATTGATTCATGGGAAAACGCGCTACCCAAACCGATTAGTCAATAAACTCGTGGTAGCAAAATAAAAAGAGACATTTTTTCCTTACAATACAAATAAGATAACCTTTCCCAACTTTCTGAACTATCTCAATGATTAACTTTACGATAGCAACTTAACATATATTCAATATTCTCATTACACGAATAAAAATTTTAAAAGCTTGACTTTATTCAATTGCACTAGTTTAATAGTTCAATGTGCGTTCTATAAGGAAGAAATCATGAAGGGAAAAATAATGCAAACAGAACTATTACTCCAACAACTTTTTGATAAAAAAACATTAAATCAGCCACAAACTGAAATGCTATTTACTGCAATTGTGCGCGGTCAATTAAGTAATGAACAACTGACAGCAGTGTTAATTACATTCAAACTGCGTGGTGAAACTGTCGAGGAAATTAGTGGTGCAGTATCGGCACTACAAGCAAATGCACAACCTTTCCCAACCCCCGACTACCCGTTTGCAGATATTGTTGGCACTGGTGGTAATGGCACCAATACCATCAATATTTCTACTGCTTCAGCAATTGTAGCAGCCGCTTGTGGGCTTAAAGTGGCAAAACATGGTAACCGTAGTGTATCTAGCCAAACTGGTTCGAGTGACTTACTTACAGAGCTTGGTATTAATCTCACAATGAGTGCGAAACAAGCTCGTCAAGCCTTAGATGATATTGGGCTTTGTTTTCTCTTTGCCCCGCAATATCATTTGGGGTTCAAACATGCAACCCCCGTGCGCCAAGCATTAAAAACACGGACGATCTTTAATATTTTAGGTCCATTAATTAATCCTGCTAAACCGAAACGTCAGCTACTCGGTGTATATTCGCCTGATTTGATTCAACTTTATGCAGAAACAGTTGCCCGTTTGGAACATGAACATACGCTGATTGTACATGGAGAAGGGGTCGATGAAATTGCTTTACATGGCAGAACAGAAGTGGCAGAAGTACGGAATGGGAAAATTGAACGCTATTATTTGACACCACAAGATTTTGGTTTTCAGCCACAATCACTAGAAAAATTACGAGGCGGTAGTCCGCAGGAAAATGCACAAATAATTAGCGCACTTTTACAAGGCAAAGGTGAAGTAGCACATCGTCATGCTGTCGCGATGAATACAGCGATGCTAATGAAGCTTTTTGGTTATGCAGATTTAAAACAAAGTGCTGAACAGGTATTAGCTGTACTTGCTAGTGGAAAAGCATTTGAAATACTCACAAAATTAACGCAATATTGATACTTCATCTAACATTTCATTAACTATAGGACCACATTTATGTATCAATTATATGTTAATCCACCTTGTTCTTCTTGGTCACTACGCCCATGGATTTTATTAAAAACATTACATATTCCATTTGAGCAAAAAACAGTACGTTATTTAGATGATTTGAGTGAACAGCGCCAACAATTTTTGGCGTTTTCACCAACATCTAAAATTCCAGTTCTGCATTATCAAGGACAGATTATTTGGGATAGTCTAGCTATTATCGAGTTTATTGCTGAGGATTATCCACAAATATGGGCAGAAGATCGTACTGTACGTGCATGGTCACGTTCAGCTTGTGCAGAAATGCATTCTGGCTTTGAGCACTTACGTTCAATTTGCCATTATGATCCGATAAACCGAATCACATTAGCTGAAATTCCTCTCGCGCTACAGACAGAACTTAAACGAATTAATCAGTTATGGGAAGAAGGTCTAGATCGTTTTGGTGGAGACTATTTAGCGGGTAAACAATTTACGGCAGTAGATGCATTCTTTGTCCCAGTGGCAGGACGTATTGAAACCTATGGTTTACACCATTACTTTAGCGAAAGTGCATTAAATTATCAGAAACGCTTATTAGCTTTACCTAGCTTACAACAATGGCTGAATAGTTAGCTTCTAGAATTAATCATGAAAATAAATCACTATGCAAAACACACCAACAATTTTACAAAAAATAATACAAGATAAAAGACAATGGGTAGCGGATAAACAAGCGCTGCTGCCATTATCTCAATTGCAACAAAACTTGACAAAAACTGACCGCTCTTTTTATCACGCAATACAACAAGGTAGTAAACAATCGCCTGCTTATATCTTAGAATGTAAAAAAGCTTCTCCTTCTAAAGGTTTAATTCGCGCTGATTTTAATTTGGCAGCAATCGCCGATGTGTATAAGCAATATGCTTCTGTGATTTCAGTATTGACAGATGAAAAATACTTTCAGGGTAATTTTACGCATTTGCAACAAGTACGTGCACGTGTAAGGCAGCCTGTGCTGTGTAAAGATTTCATCATATCGACCTATCAAGTTTATCTTGCCCGTTATCATCAAGCTGATGCGATTTTATTAATGTTATCTGTTATTGATGATGACACTTATCGTACTCTTGCAGATTTAGCCCATCAGTTAGGCATGGGTATATTAACGGAAACCAGCAATGAAGCCGAATTTGAACGTGCATTGACACTGAATGCTAAAGTCATTGGTGTGAATAATCGTAACTTACATGATTTAAGTATCGATCTTAATCGAGTTATGGCTCTCAGTTTGAAATATGCAGACAAAATTCCCGCAGGGTGCAAAATTATTAGTGAGTCAGGTATCTATAATCACCAACAAATTTGTCAACTAAGCCACGCTGCTGATGGCTTTTTAATTGGTAGTAGTTTAATGGGCGAAGCTGACTTAAATCACGCCGTACGTGCTATTCTTTTTGGTGAGAATAAAGTATGTGGATTAACACGTTCACAAGATGTTATCGAAGCTTATCAACAAGGGGCATTATATGGTGGATTGATTTTTGCTGAACAATCGAAACGCTGTGTCAGTTTACACCAAGCGCAAGAACTGGTCACACAAGCACCATTACGTTTTGTTGGTGTTTTTCAGAATCAAGCTGTTGATTTTATCTGTAAAATGGCGAGCCAACTCACTTTATACGCCGTTCAGTTACACGGTAACGAAACGACTGAATTTATCACGACACTGCGCCAGCAACTCTCACCATCTTGTCAAATCTGGCAAGCCATCTCAGTGGATGTGACAACCCAAAGTGCGGCACAAATTGAAGAAAATTTGCATGTTGATCGTTATGTGTTTGATAGCAAAACTGCTCAGCAACAAGGGGGAACTGGGATGTCATTTGATTGGACACGGCTACCCACACATTTGAAAGCTAAAATTATGCTAGCAGGCGGGATTAATCCGAATAATATCAAACAGGCTCTAGCACAAGGTTGTTTAGGTATTGATTTAAACTCTGGAATAGAACACACGGCAGGAATGAAATCAGCAGAAAAAATGAGCGCAGTTTTTTCACAAATTCGCCAATTTTGTTATGATTGAATATCTTATTATACTTGAAACAAAATTAATCTTATTTAACAAGTTACACGAGGTGAAAAATGAAAAAAATTGCATTAGTCACAGGAGCCACAGCAGGTTTTGGTCGTGCTATTTGCCGTACACTTTTACAACACGGTTATCAAGTCATTGGTACAGGTAGACGTGCTGCACGTTTACAAACATTACAACAAGAATTTGGTGATGATTTTTTACCACTTGCCTTTGACTTAAGTGATCGCAATGCCACTGAAATGGCAATACAAAGCTTACCTTTTCCATGGCAATCCATTGATCTATTGGTTAATAATGCGGGACTTGCCTTAGGTTTAGAAAGTGCAGATAAAGCGAATTTAGATGACTGGGCACAAATGATTAATACCAATACAATGGGATTAGTCACGATGACACGTTTAGTATTACCACAAATGGTGGCTCGTAATACTGGTCATATTATTAATTTAGGCTCAATTGCAGGGACTTATCCTTACCCAGGTGGTAATGTGTATGGTGCAACAAAAGCATTTGTTAAGCAATTTAGTTTAAATTTACGCGCTGATTTAGCAGGTACTGCGATTCGTGTGACGAATATTGAACCTGGTCTTTGTGGTGGCACAGAATTTTCTAATGTGCGCTTTAAAGGAGATGATGAACGTGCAGCAAAATTGTATGAAAACGTACAATTCGTTACAGCAGAAGATATTGCTAACATTGTATTATGGGCTAATCAACAGCCTGAACATGTCAATATTAATCGTATTGAAGTCATGCCAACCGCACAAAGTAGTGCCGCATTAAATGTTGCTAGAACAAGTAAATAACTATACTAAAACACATGACAATATTAACTAGGGCAAGCTAATTACAACTAAGCTGCCCTTTTTCATTTACGCAATTGCCCCTCTCTAAGCCTCGCTATTTTCTTACTTCTTTTAAAATGAACAGTGTAAAAAAACACATATTAACTTTACCTAAAATAAACACATAAAAAGTAATCGAGCAATTCATTAATGACATCAAATATAAGTGCATAGCACTACTAATGAGATGATAACCGTAAAATTCAACATACATAGATCATCACACTATGGCTTATTATTATCCCTTTGATATTCCTATAAGTAAGATAAAAAATGCTCATGTGAGGTTTTTCATAAAAACACTTGCTTTTTAAGTAATATACTAGTTTAATAGTTCATATTAAATTAATAAACTAAGCAAATATCACATATAAAAAATGAATAAATATTCTCTGATTTTAAAGGAATGATGATGTCTGAAACGTTACTTAACCCCTATTTTGGTGAATTTGGTGGAATGTATGTTCCCGAAATTTTAGTTCCAGTACTTAAATCGCTAGAACAAGCTTTTGTTGAAGCACAACAAGATCCCGTTTTTCAACAAGAATTTCATGATTTACTAAAAAATTATGCAGGGCGTCCTACTGCACTCACTTTATGTCGCAATTTGACAAAAGACAGTAAAACTAAATTGTATTTAAAACGCGAAGATTTATTACATGGTGGAGCACATAAAACTAATCAAGTATTAGGGCAAATCTTGCTAGCTAAGCGGATGGGTAAAACACGCATTATTGCTGAAACGGGTGCTGGGCAACATGGTGTGGCAACGGCTCTGGCTTGTGCGATGCTAAATATCCCCTGTCAAATCTACATGGGTGCGAAAGATGTAGAACGTCAATCACCAAATGTTTTTCGCATGCGCTTAATGGGCGCGACAGTAACTGCAGTAACTAAAGGCTCTGCTTCATTGAAAGATGCTTGTTGTGAAGCAATGCGCGATTGGGCTGAAAATTATAGTAACACTCACTATTTACTTGGTACTGCGGCAGGACCACATCCATTTCCAACTATTGTACGTGAATTCCAAAAAATAATTGGTGAAGAAACGAAACAACAAATTTTAGCACGAGAAGGACGTCTACCTGATGCCGTCATTGCTGCTGTTGGCGGTGGTTCTAACGCAATTGGGATGTTTGCGGATTTTATTACCGAAAAAAATGTCCGTTTAATTGGAATTGAGCCTGCTGGTAAAGGTATTCATACAGGTAAGCATGGAGCACCATTACGCCATGGCACGACGGGAATTTATTTTGGAATGAAGGCACCTCTCATGCAAACAGCAGATGGGCAAATTGAAGAATCCTATTCTATTTCAGCAGGATTAGATTTTCCTTCTGTTGGTCCCCAACATGCCCATTTACATGCAATAGGTCGTGCTGAGTATGAATCAATTACCGATGATGAAGCGTTATTTGCTTTTCAAGCTTTAGCTCGCTATGAAGGTATTATCCCTGCCTTAGAAAGCGCACATGCACTTGCTTACGCATTAAAACTTATCCAACAATATCCTAACAAACCACAATTGCTAGTTGTTAATCTATCAGGGCGTGGTGATAAAGATATTTTTACTGTAGACAAAATTTTAGCTGAAAAAGGAGTTTTCGTATGAGTCGTTTCAATAAGCTATTTCATCAACTAAAAACGCAAAACCAAGGCGCTTTCGTTCCTTTCGTCACCTTATGTGACCCAAGCTTAGAACGTTCTTTTGAAATTATTTGCACATTAGTAGAAAACGGCGCAGATGCATTAGAATTAGGACTTCCTTTTTCTGATCCATTATTAGATGGTCCTGTTATTCAAGCAGCTAACAACCGTGCATTAACAGCGGGTTATAGTACAGAAGCAAGTTTTCAGCTTTTAGCACAAATACGCTCGAAATACCCTGAGATTCCGATGAGCTTATTGTTATGTGCTAACTTAGTTTATGCACAAACAATTGATGGTTTTTATCAACGTTGTGCCAATGTAGGTATTGATGCAGTACTTATCGCCGATCTTCCCTTGTTCGCTTGTGAAGAATTTATGCCATTTGCGAAAAAACATGGTATCCAACAAGTTTTTATTTGCCCACCAAATGCAGATCAAGAAACAATCCAACGAGTTGCTCAATCTTCACAAGGCTATACCTATCTCGTTTCTCGTGCTGGTGTCACTAGTGCAGAAAATCAACAAGCTTCAACAAATTTGACTCATCTTGTCACTAGCCTTAAAAGCCATAATGCCCCACCTATCTTACAAGGTTTTGGTATTGCCCAGCCACAGCAAATTAAAGAGGCACTAGCAATGGGTGTTGATGGCGCAATATCGGGTTCTGCTATTGTAAAAATTATTGAGCAATATCTTGACGATCCAACAACCTGTTTAATCGCGCTAGCCAAATTTGTAAAAATAATGAAAAAAGCAACCGCACTTTGAGTTATATAAAAAGAAACCCCGATCAGAATAGATCGGGATTTCTATTAAAATTGTTGTGTAACACTAAATTTGACATTTCGTCCTAGACCAGAAGCAAGTTCACCTAAATATGGGTAATAGGCTTGATTAAATAAATTATCAACAGTTATTTTAAAATTTAACCCCTTAAGTCTTGAAGGACTCCAAGAAGCAAACACACCATGTAAACTGTATCCTTTTGAAGGCGGTAATGACCAGTATACTGCTTTAGGATCACCAGAAATTGGCGCTCTATCTTGTCTTCTAACAAATTCAGCTCGCCACCCTGCAGTCAAGTGATAATTAGGTATATTAAAGCCTAACATTGCAGTCGCTTTTCTTGGAGGGATTTCAGCAATCCATGTTTGTGTTTTACCCCATGGATTTCTTGGTGATGTATCACGTCTTCCTTTTACATAAGAATAAGTCAAGCTACCAAATAAATAGTCTGATTGATAATATGCCTCTAACTCCGCACCTTGAATAGTATAACCAGGTAAATTGCGGTAATTGCCAATAATCTTAGGACAAACACTATTATCAATATCTAACGCATTTTGTGCACAATTTACACCTCTCGTTTTGAAAATCTCATTTTTACCTCGGTTATAAAAATAAGTTGCTCGGAATTGTAATGAATCCCCTTTTAAAAGTGCATCTTCAACACTAAAAACGCCACCTACTCTTGTTTGGTTTATTGTTTCTTTATCTAGGTTTAACGAAGTTGCAGTGACCGCAGCTGTCGCATATTGTGTTTCATATTGTTCATCAACTACAGGCGCTCGCCAAGTACGACTAAAATGAGTAAATAAACTTAAATAAGTTGTCACATCGTAATTTAGTCCTAAATAATACGACCAACCACTATAGTTTTTCTGGCTATAATCATGTCCAGCTGACTTATCATTATAGAGAGGAGCAAGATTTTTTTGACCAATATTATTAATATGATCGTAACGTAACCCTGCGGTAAATAGAATATCGCACCATTTCATTTGCTCTTGTAAATATAATGCTTGAGTGTACTGTCTACCAGAAGGCATATAAGAAGGCTGAAAATAACCATAATTATATTTAGGATTCTTTGCACCAGCTTTATGATATATCAATGTGTCTCTTTTACTTTTTACCCATTGCAAGCCAATTAATAACTCATGTTCTATATTATTCGTGGTAAAAGTACTCGTATTATTGACATCTATGTTTAAATCTGAATACGTAATCCAACTTTTATTACCTAGTGTTCCTAAAAAAGAAGAAGCCGCTTTCTTATGACGGGTGTCATTTTGTGTTGTCTTACTATAGCTCAATTGAGATGCCAAATTAATCCATGAATTATGTTCAGGAAAATAGCGGTACTGAACAGTATAACTTTCATCTTTTTGATCTCGATAAACAAGCTTTCTTTTCCACGCAATATCTAATCCATGTTTTTTTATTTCCTCCACAGTTGGTTTCGAAGAAATATCTCTTTTAGCTGCCCAAGGTTCCCAACCAGAATGAGAACCATAAACACCAGAAAAAGTGAATAAATGAGCAGGCGAAATTGCCCAATTTGCTTTTATCAAAACACTTTTTTGATTGTTTTTAGAAAAAAGAATCTTACTTCTGTCTGGTCTGGTATAATTACCTGCGTTTCTTAATGAACCAAATAACAACAAATCAAAATTTCTTTGCTCATTTTGCAAAAATAATCCGCTACTATAGGTCTTCTGATTATTGTTGCTATTATTTCCATATTTAAATAAACCACCTATCTTCTGATCTTCCTTTAAAAAATCAGTCGCATTTTTAGTTTCAAATTTTACTGTACCTGCAAATCCACCATTACCATATCGCGGAGAATAGTTTCCTTTATCGACAGTAACTTTACTTAATAATTCTGGTTCAATAAAAACAGAGCCTTGTTGGTATTTCTCAAAACTTTTCGTAGCACCATCTAATTGAACTCGCACATCTTCGGCATCCCCCATTCCATTAATATTTAATGTTTGCCCTCCTGGACGAAATCCGCCAGCCATGTTAACACCGGGTAAAATATTAATTAAATCAGCTGCATTATCCGATTGTTGTTGATCAATATTTTTCTGCTTCAATACTGATCGACCAGCTGTTTTATTTACTTCATCAGATGCCACAATGATGGGTAATAATTGCTCTGTGGAAGAGTCTACATTTGCCAAAGCCACTTTGATGTAATTAATTGATAGAATCAATAAGATCAGATTTCCTTTTCTTAATTTCTTTCCCATTTTTTATCCCTTAATTAATAATGATAATTAATTTCATTTTAATAAGAGAGTGAATTTTAAAGAGATTGGAACAAAAGGCAAGATTTTTATTAACAATTTGTTTATCTTGAACATTTACCTCTTTTCAATTTGTAAGCTATACTAACGCCCTATTTTTGCTGTACAGGAAACATTTTAATGAAAAAAATTGAACAACTTTTTGCCAACAACTATAGCTGGGCTCTACGCATGAAAGAGGAAAATTCCTCTTATTTTAAAGAATTAGCAGATCATCAGACGCCTAGTTATCTTTGGATTGGCTGCTCGGATAGTCGTGTTCCTGCAGAAAAATTAACGAATTTAGGGCCCGGTGAATTATTTGTTCATCGTAATGTTGCAAATCAAGTTATTCACACAGATTTGAATTGTTTATCTGTGGTGCAATATGCAGTGGATGTATTAAATATTGAACATATTATTATTTGTGGACACACGAATTGTGGTGGCATCAAAGCAGCAATGGCGGACCAAGATTTGGGTTTAATTAATAACTGGTTACTGCATATCCGTGATATTTGGTATAAACACAGTCACCTACTTGGTAACCTTTCGCCAGAAAAACGTGCCGATATGCTGACACGTATTAATGTTGCAGAACAAGTCTATAACTTAGGTCGTTCTTCTATTATTAAATCTGCATGGAAAAATGGTAAAAAACTGTCTTTACATGGCTGGGTTTATGACGTAAATGATGGATTTTTAATTGATCAAGGTGTTATGGCAACGAGCCGAGAAACTTTAGAAATCTCCTATCGCAATGCAATTGCACGTTTATTAAAACTGAATGAAGATGAGATCTTACGAAAAGAGCATGAAGAAGCATGATAAAAAATTGCACCTGAAAACAGGTGCAATTTTTCATAAAATCACATTAAAAGAATTAATGAGTTAAAGATAAAATACCATACTTATATTCCGTAATCATATTTCTATCTGTGATCACTTCTAATGGTCTCTTAATTGATGAAAAATCAATATTTTCATAAGGAATTATTTGATCATTCAAAATAATTTTCGTCCCTAACTCAATTTGCCCAGGCGTAATAAACACCTTTTTACCATCTTGCCAAACAAGCTGCATCAGTGCATTAGAAACTTGTTGTTCCGTTAAATTAGTAATTGGTTTTAAGGCACCTAATGCCATATTTGAGTACTTATAGGTATAAGGGTAAACTTGCTGAGTAGTAAATAATGTATCTGACGAGCCAGTCGTATTGAAATAAACAAAACCATCTTCATTTAAATGCCTTTTTGTTAATTCTAGAAAATCTTGACTTAACAAATTTGTTGCATAGCTTCGCCAATGAAATGTTGTATTCATTAAGATAAAGTCAAATTTCGCGTCTTTGTTCTTCGTTAACCATCTGCGTCCATCGTCTGTCACGATATTTATTCTTTTATCTTTCAGAATTTTTGACATTTCAATGTAAGAATTAGCTAACTCAGTATATGCTGGATTTAACTCAACAACAGTGATTGATTCTAAATGAGGCATTGCGGCTAGCACACTGACCCAAGAACCTGTACTTAACCCAATAACAAGCACATTTTTCGCTTGTGGCGCAATAGCCGATAATAAATAAGCACGATGAATTCCATTACTATTATGATCAATATCAATATTTAGCATACCATCATAGACATTACTACCAAAAACCAAGTGCTCGTTTTCTTTATTAGCATAAACTTGTATAAATCCATGTTTATTCTCAATAATATTTTCAATTAATAAATCTTCTTTTTGTGATAATGCATGAACTATTTTCTCTGGTAAAAAAGTAAGTAAAATTGCGGCGAAAGCAATAATCAAAGAAAATATTTTGAGCACACTTTGTTTAACACAAAAATATGCAATTACAAAAGTGAGCAAAATCACAATAAAATAGGTTTGCTGAGTACTAAAGAAATCTAATAAATAAAAACCAATAAAAATCGGCGCTAAAGTGCAACCTAATACATTGGCAAAATAAACATTAGAAATTGCGGCACCTGTTTTTTTATTTTCAGATCCTAGATGATGAACAATAGGAAAAATAATCCCACGCAGTAATGCCATAACAATAACAGTAAAAATAAAAGTAATCACTGTTGGAGCATAAATAATAGCGGCAATAGCAATAAAATCAAAACATGCTGCTATCATGAGTATTCTACCAATGTAATCAATACTTGCCCTACCTGACTGACACACTTTTTTACCAATAAGAGAACCAAAAGCGATACCTAACAAAAATAATGCGAGAATAATTGAAAAGGCTTGTGGCATAGAAGAAGAATAGAAAGAAAAAAGCCTAATCCAAATAACTTCTAAGCTTAAACTTAAAAAACCACCTGCAAAAGATAAGACTACGGCTTTGCGAATAATATTATGATAAGATTTTTTTGATATCTCTTGTTTATCGCTCTTATTGTTCGCGAAATTCACTTCATTAGATGTATTGTGATATAGAATAAACACAACGAATGCAATAAAGCAATTAGCTATACCCGCAATATAAATAACCTGCTCTAATTCAAAATAATTAAATAAGAAAAAGCCTGTCATAATACAGGCAGTAGAAGCACCTAATGTATTCACAAAATATAACCAGCCAATATTATTTCCTATATTATCGATATAGCGATTTAAATGCTGAGTTAATAAAGGCAGTGTACTCCCCATTAAAAATGTTGGAAACAACAGCAATAAGAAATTAGCAAATGCGATAGTAGAAATATTTGAATATAAAAATAGATTTTTAATTAATTCAATTAATGTTGGACTAGCAAAGCCAAATATCCCAATACCTAATTCAACTAGAGCAAAAATGAGCACTATTTTCTGCGGATATTTATCTGCAATACGTCCTCCACAATATGCCCCCATACCTAAACCAGCCATAAACACAGCAATGATGATTGTGATCGACTCTAAATCAACTCCGAATGCAGTAAACAATAAACGCTGCCAAGCAATTTGATAAATTAACGCAGCAAATCCTGAAAGAAAAAAGATTGTTTTGATAATATTCAACTTCCTATTTTCCACTATTTTGTCTCCTTGACTTCATTAATAAAATCATCTTCTAACTCACTAAAGTTAATATTTTTTTCAAAATTAAAGACTTTAATCTCTTTATCATCTTCAGCAGAAAAGAAATCATAATTATTATTTAATTCTTGTGTTGTGATATTTAACCATTGGCTAAAACCATACATAAAATTAAAAGCACTTCGCTTTGTATTAACGACTTCTCTCGCTAAATCATCACTTGAAATTTTAACAAATGGCACTTCATAATTAGATTTAAATTTAGAATCATAATCTAAATTTAAATTTTCTTTACTTTCTTTTTCAATATGATTTAGACCATGATCTGAGAAGTAAATCAATGAATAGCTTTCATTTCTACTTTTTAATAATTCAATAGCATCACTAATTAATTTGTCTGTTTTTAAAATGCTATTTACATAACACGACATTTTTTTATTAACAAATTCCAGTTTTTTCTCTTCTTCAGTAATACGTTGACAAAAATCCTGGTGTGAGCCCATTAAATGTAAAACAAATAATCTTGCTTTAGATGGAGAGTTATTTGCTTCTAACCGTTCACTCAATTTTTCAAGCAATTTAAAATCATCTTCATCTGCCGTATTGAATCCACCTTTCTTAGTAAAATAGAAGAAATTTGCACTTGCGCCAATTCGACTTGCAATCGTGTCATATTTACCAATACTGCCTTGATTAGATAGCCAGTTTGTTTCAATACCTGCTGCTTTTGCTAACGTAATAATGTTATAGCTATAATCTATTTTTTTATCTTTCTTAAAATAAAGTGACTTTAATAATGAATGATAGGTGGCTGGTGCTGCGGAAATATAACCACTATTAATATAACCTTTTGTTTGATCCAAAAATGGTGTTGTTGGCAATTGGAAACCATAGGTTGACAAATAGTCCCGACGAGCACTTTCTCCAATAATTAAAACATAATTCTGATATTCTGGAGATGCCATCAATACTTGCCAAGGCGGCATAACATAAGCCGCTGATTCTAATTCAGCCTTTTCAGTATAGTAATCTCGAATACTTTCATAAATATTGACATAAAAAGAAATAATATTAATTGGGCTATTAGATAATGTCCATTTCACATCATCCTCTTCTTCAGAGGCTTTTTCTAAATAAAATTTGGTAGGTACAAATAGAAGTGAAAAACAAAACACACCAACTAATAGAATATACATTACTCTTTTTTTACTATCAAATGGAGAGCGGAGGTTATACTTTTTTAACCTTATTAAAATGACTGCAGATAACATATAAAAGACAGGAAACAACATCTGTGAAAAACTTATTTTCTGCATAAACTCGAGAGATTCCCCGGCATTAGTTTCCAAAAAAGCAGCAACAATGCCAGAATTCAAGGAACCATAATATTGAGATACTGGATAATACAATGATAGCGTAATAGTGATGAATAACACGACAAAAGAAAATAATCTCTCATTGTACGCATAAAGTAAGTAATAAAAGATGAAGACACCTAATACCGCATAATGTAAGCTTGGTTCTGGTGAAATAAGGATTGAAGCAATAGAAAATAATAATAACCAAATATAAAATAATCGTTTTTTTAAATAAAAAATAAACTTTTGAAACATGTTAATACAGCTAAAAAACCTAAAAGGACACATATTATACAACGAACAACCTTCATTGATAATATGAAAACAAAAAATTTTGTAAAAACGCATGCTACTCTATCAGTGATACCTTTGTTAGAATAGCGTTACCTCATATAGATAATTCAGGAAAAATAGATGATCAATTCTCAATATCTAATCGAAGTTACAGAGCAAAACTTAACCGAAACATTACAGCTTTCACAACAATCACCATTGGTTATGACGTTTTATGCTCCTAATCACCAAACTTCGTTAGAATTTACCGCACTTTTACAACGCTATGCAGAACAATATCAAGGTCAATTTGTATTAGCAAAAGTCAATTGTGAAAAAGAACAAATGATTGCTGCACAATTTCGTATTCAAGCCTTGCCAACAACTTATTTATTCAAAGCAGGTCAAGCATTAGATGCCTTCCAAGGAAATCTAGATGAACAAACCTTACAACAAAGACTGGCAGCGATCTTACCTAAGGAAGAAGAACTCAAATTTATGCAAGCTTTAGAATTACTGGAGGCTGAAAATTATCAAGATGCGCTTCCTTTATTAAAAGAGGCATGGGAAATTTCGAATAAACGAAACAGTGATATTGCTTTATTGTATGCTGAAACATATATCGCAATAAAAAAAGTTGAACCAGCTCAAGAAATTTTGAACCAAATCCCATTACAAGATCGTGATAACCGCTGGCAAGGACTGCAAGCTCAAATTAATTTATTAATTCAAGCAGCAGATACACCTGAAATTCAACAATTACAGGCTGATTTTGCACAATCCCCCTCTGCTACACTTGCCTTAAAATTAGCAGTACAACTCCATCAAGCCAATCGTAATGAAGATGCGTTATCTTTACTATTTGGATTACTAAAACATGATCTCAATACAGAGAATGGTGAAGTGAAGCAACAATTTTTATCGATCTTATCTGCTCTTGGACAAAACGATCCTATTACAACGAAATACCGCCGTTTATTGTATTCCCTATTATATTAACAGGGAAATTATTAGTAATAGATTGAACATGGGAAACGTCTATAATAAAGTACAAAGTATTTTGAATATGTAAGGAGAGAAATACATGGATTCAATTAAACATAGTAAACTACTTATTTTAGGTTCAGGTCCAGCAGGCTATACTGCTGCTATTTATGCCGCTCGTGCAAATTTAAATCCAGTTTTAGTTACTGGTTTACAGCAAGGTGGTCAATTAACGACAACTACGGAAATTGAAAATTGGCCCGGTGATTTTGGTGATACAACAGGTCCAGAACTCATGCAACGTATGTTGCAACATGTGGAGAAATTTGAAACTGAAGTTGTTTTTGACCATATCAATAAAGTTGATCTGTCTTCTCGTCCATTTAAATTATACGGCGATGTACAGACTTTCAGTTGTGACGCGTTAATTATTGCAACAGGTGCTTCAGCTCGCTATCTTGGATTGCCATCCGAAGAAGCTTATAAAGGGCGTGGTGTTTCTGCTTGTGCAACTTGCGATGGTTTTTTCTACCGTAATAAACCCGTTGCTGTTATTGGTGGTGGTAATACTGCCGTGGAAGAAGCGCTATATTTGGCGAATATCGCCTCTGAAGTACACTTAATTCATCGCCGTGATAGTTTTCGTAGTGAAAAAATCCTTATCGATCGTTTAATGAAAAAAGTCGAAGAAGGCAAAATTATCCTCCATACTAACCGCACTTTAGATGAAGTATTAGGTGATAATATGGGAGTAACAGGTATCCGTCTAAAAGATACTCAATCTGACAAAACAGAAGATTTAATGTTAGAGGGCTTATTTATCGCTATTGGTCATGCGCCAAATACAGAAATTTTCGCTGGACAACTTGAATTCAATAATGGCTACATTGTAGTAAAATCTGGATTAGAAGGTAATGCCACAGCCACTTCTGTTGAAGGTGTCTTCGCTGCTGGTGATGTCATGGATCATAATTATCGTCAAGCCATTACGTCTGCGGGAACAGGTTGTATGGCAGCACTTGATGCAGAACGATATTTAGATGCATTGGAGGCCTAAAAATATTCATTTTGCGATACTACTCGCAAAATGAATATTACATTCCACGCTAGTACATAATATTTTTTATCGTGATGCTTTTGAACAAATTATGATAAACTACAGGTATCGCTGGTGTGGAATGTTTTTAAGTATCCAATAAAATAGAGAAAGTTTAGACTCACGGGCAAAGAATCTAGATGATAGAGTGAAGATGCAATTTGTGCCTTACCAGTTGTAATATATGGCGAAAATAATATTAAATTTAAAGTTGGGAATTGTATTTTACTTTTAGTACTTCCCTATTGCATCTTTATTGTAACCCAGTTAATTCGGCAGCATAACTCTATATTATCAAAGGAGAAATAATATAGAATTGATGATTCTCTTATTATTCTTAAATGCATTAGCATTATTAATGCTTTTTGCAAAAATACGTATAATAACTAAAAATGAAGAATCTAATAAGTAAGGAGCCTCTTTGTTAAGAATCATTGAAATAAGATGTTCTACGTATATAAAAATAAAAATTTAAAACGAAATATAGGGACGCTAAAAGCGTCCTTCTCAGTTTACAATATGACTAATCAAGAACTTAACTTGTTATATTATGCAAAAAACACGTCAAAAATATTTACAAAAATGGCTTTGGTCACAACAAAAACCAATTAAAAAATTGCTAAATTTGAACATTCTGCTTGCTTCTATTTCATCCGTGATCTTAGTCATCAATACTTATTTTTTAGCGAGTTTATTACACCATTTGATTATGTTAGGTACTGAGCGTAGTACTCTGTCATTTTATTTCGTTGGTCTCATCATTGGCTTTATGCTTCGAGCTGTCATACTGTGGGTACGTGAGCAAATTGGCTTTAAGTGCGGTCGAATTTTACGTAATTCTATTCGCCAGCAAATCTTAGATAAAATTCATCAAGTTGGACCAGCCACAATCAATCAAAAGCCTGCTGGGAGTTGGGCAACAATTATGTTAGAACAAGTGGAAAACTTACATAATTATTACGCTCGCTATTTGCCACAACAGGCACTATCGGCAATTGTTCCTGTCGTGATTTTAATTGCAATATTCCCACTTAATTGGGCAGCAGGTCTTGTTTTAATGATTACTGCACCACTGATCCCTATTTTTATGATTTTAGTGGGTATTGCCGCTGCAGACAGCAGTCAAAAAAATATGGCGACTCTAGCAAAATTAAGCGGTCAATTTTTAGATCGTCTACGCGGTTTAGAAACATTACGTTTATTTAATCGTACTGAACAGCAAACGAGACACATTGAAGAAAATACCGATGCATTTCGTGAAACAACAATGGATGTGCTAAAAATGGCATTCCTTTCCTCTGCAGTGTTAGAGTTTTTCACTTCAATTTCTATTGCACTAATGGCTGTCTATTTTGGTTTTAGTTATTTAGGCGAGTTAAATTTTGGTACATATAATGCACCTTTAACCTTATTTGTCGGCTTTTTCTGTCTTATTTTGGCTCCTGAATTTTACCAACCACTGCGTGATCTCGGTACTTATTATCATGATCGTGCTGCCGGTATTGGCGCTGCTGATGTTATTGTGGAATTTTTAGAGGCAGAACACACAACGGCACAATCAGTTCACCAACAACCCTCAGAACTACAAAGTGCTGTTGATATTACCGCACAAAACTTAGTCGTACTTTCACCACAAGGTAAACCTTTAACTAAACCGTTAAACTTCTCTTTACCAGCTCAAAGCCATACGGCACTAGTCGGTCAAAGTGGTGCAGGAAAAAGCTCTTTAATCAATGCCATTCTGGGATTTTTAGCCTATGAAGGGAGCTTAAAGATCAATGGGATTGAGCTAAAACAAATGAATTTATCACAGTGGCGTAAACAAATTGCGTGGGTAGGGCAAAATCCATTGTTATTACAAGGCACAATCAAAGAAAATTTATTGTTAGGCGACATTGAAGCAAGTGAACATCAAATTGAACAAGCTTTAACACTCGCTCAAGCAAAAGAATTTACTGATACATTAGGTTTAAATAGTGAAATTAGAGATGGTGGCTTAGGTATTTCAGTCGGGCAAGCACAACGTCTTGCTATTGCGCGAGCCCTACTTCGTCAAGGTCATTTATTATTATTAGATGAACCTACTGCAAGTTTAGACGCACAATCCGAAAATTTAGTTTTACAAGCATTACAAAAAATGAGTCAACAGCAAACTACCTTGATGATTACTCACCGCGTTGAAGATCTCAAACAATGCGATGTTATCCTTGTTATGCAACAAGGTGAAATTATCCAGCAAGGTCATTTCGAACAATTAAAGCATACAGGCTTCTTTGCTGAATTACTTACTCAACGAAAACAGGATGTAAATTAATGCGCGCGTTATTCCCTTTTTTACGTTTATTCAAACATGCTAAATTTACCCTGATTTTAGGGGTGATTTTAATGATTACAGGTTTAGTCGCGAGTATTGGCTTGTTAACGCTTTCAGGTTGGTTTTTAGCTGCAACAGCAATTGCAGGTATCGGTACATTATTTAACTTTTTCTACCCATCTTCAGGCGTACGTGGTTTAGCGATTGGTCGAACAGTTGCCCGTTATTTCGAAAAAATTGTCACTCATGATGCCACTTTTCGTGTACTAGCTAAATTACGTGTTCAAGTATTCAGTCGAATTATTCCATTAAGCCCCGCTGTTTTAAATCGCTACCGTAATAGTGATTTATTAAATCGTTTAGTCGCTGATGTTGATACGCTCGATAGTTTATACTTACGTTTAATTGCGCCTTTCATTAGTGCAATTATTGTTATAACCCTTATTACACTTGGTTTAAGTTTTATTCATATCTCACTCGCCTTATTTATGGGTACGACTTTGTTAGCATTTTTATTAATTATCCCAACCATTTTCTATCGCTTAGGCAGCAAATTTGGTAATAAATTGGTACAATCACGTGCTATTTATCGCACTCAATTTGTAGAGTTTATTCAAGCGCAGGCAGAATTATTACTCTTTAATGCAGAAAAAAAATTAAAAGAGAAGCTCAATCAAACAGAGCAAGATTGGCAACAGTACCAACAAAAAGAAGCTAACTTAGCAGGACTTTCCAGTGCAATTTTACTATTTGTTAATGGATTCATTCTTGCTGCAACACTCTGGATTGCTGCTGAAGCAGACTTAGGCACAGGCATGTATAAAGCTGCATTGATTGCTTTGTTTGCTTTTTCAGTCCTTGCTGCATTTGAAATATTAATGCCAATTGGTGCAGCCTTTTTACATATTGGTCAAGTGATTGCCTCTGCTAAACGCGTTAGTGAAATTATCGAACAATCTCCTTTAGTCAGGTTCGAAGGGATTGCTCAATTTAATGACTTTAATATAAAGACACAACCACTTATTCAAGCCAATGCGTTATTTTTCACCTATCCAGAGCGTGAAAATCCAGCATTAAACAACGTCAGCCTTACTATTGAACAGGGTAAAAAAGTAGCCATCCTCGGAAAAACAGGGAGTGGAAAATCTACATTATTACAATTATTAGTTCGTAACTACGATACTAATAAAGGATTATTATTACTCTCTGGTAGACCAATTGATCAGTATTCAGAACAAGCACTACGCCAACAAATATGTTTTTTAACTCAACGAGTTCATGTATTTAGCGATAGCTTACGCAACAATTTACAGATTGCAAATGCAATCAAAATTACTGATCGGAAAATGATTAATGTGTTACAACAAGTGGGTTTAAACAAATTACTTGAGCAAGAAGAGGGATTAGATTTATGGCTTGGCGATGGCGGGCGCCCATTATCAGGTGGTGAGCAACGTCGTTTAGGGCTTGCTCGTGTATTGCTTAATGACGCGCCAATTTTATTGCTTGATGAACCAACAGAAGGACTAGATCGAGAAACAGAACGAAAAATACTGCATTTAATCTTCACTCATGTGAAAAATAAGACGCTATTAATGGTTACTCATCGCCTTACTTTTATTGAACAATTCGATCAACTCTACATTATTGATGAAGCAAAATTGATTGAACAAGGTACTTATAATGAATTAATCCAACAAGAAAATAGTTATTTCCAAAAATTAGCAACTAGAATTTAGCACATATAATAAAGGGGAAAATGAGGTGGAAATCTTCCCAGCTTGATCTCGGCACACAGTGATGCTGACTTTGGCTGCTTTCTTCCGAACCTGACCAGGTAAACCAGATACCATTGCGAGGAACCGAGAAGATTTCCATTGGATAACCACCAAATAATGCTTATCTGATGATTAGGTGGCGTATTATGCAATAAGATGCCTGATATTGCAAACGTTGATTTTTATTTCTATTTGATTGATTATTTTTTAAGTAAAATAACTTTCATTCTTGTTAAAAACAATTTTTGATTCCATAGTAATGCGCAAAGCAATAAATTTTTAAGCTAATTTATACTAACAATTTGTCTGAATTAATCTTAATTGATTTTACTATACCAAAACTATCAATCAAACTCACTCTCAATAAGGATGAGCCATGTCAAAGGTACTTAATAACTTAATTGAATTACTTAAGCTAGAACGATTAGATGATTTTTTATTTCGAGGTAGCAGCGAAGATTTAGGATTACGCCAAGTTTTCGGTGGTCAAGTTGTCGCACAAGCATTATCAGCTGCTATTCAAGTTGCCCGCCAAGATCGTATTTTACATTCTTGTCACGCTTATTTTTTAGCACCTGGCGATAGCCAACATCCAATTATTTACGATGTAGAAACTTTACGCGAAGGACGCAATTTTACCGCATTACGTGTCAAAGCAATTCAACATAATGAACCAATCTGCCATATTACCGCTTCATTTCAAAATGAAGAAAAAGGTTTTGATCACCAAAGCCAAATGCCTGAAGTTGCACAGCCTGATGAGTTTATTGCAGAAAGTACTGTCATCCAAAAACTTGCACCTTATATTCCAGAACCGATTCGTGAAAAATTTACGGCAGAACGTCCTTTTGATATTCGTGCAAAATATATCAATAATCCATTTAGTGGCACAAAATTGCCACCAGAACAATTTGCTTGGGTAAAAGCGAATGGAAATGCAC
The DNA here is from genome assembly GCF_002850605.1 of Pasteurella oralis. GTDB lineage: Bacteria > Pseudomonadota > Gammaproteobacteria > Enterobacterales > Pasteurellaceae > Pasteurella > Pasteurella oralis. The sequence goes on along the minus strand of NZ_NXGB01000002.1, from coordinate 219,070 downwards.
CATTAGATCAAAAAATACAACAATGTTTGCTCGCCTACTTCTCCGACTTTCATTGTTTATTAACTGCCCTCCATCCACATGAAAAAGGCTTTTTACAACCGGGTATGAAAGTCGCAACAATTGATCATTCAATTTGGTTTCATCGCACTTTTAATTTAAATGATTGGTTACTGTATGCAATTGAAAGTAACAACGCCTTTGCCGCCCGAGGCTTAGCGCGAGGACAAATTTTTGATCGCCAAGGCCGCCTAATTGCAACAACACAACAAGAAGGCTTAATTCGTTATACATTAGAAAAGAAAAAATAAGGAAAAAAATGACCGCACTTTGGCAAGCTATCACTACGGCATTGATCGAAACTGTACCAGAGAAAAAATGCGAGCTTGTTAACCAGCTCTATGATGATCTGTTACCCACTGTCAATTTAACTGAATTAGACGATTTTCCTATTGTCACACCGACGCAAGACATAGCAGGATTTCCGCATAAACCCGCGCTAGTTGCCCCTAAAGATGTACCTAAACGTTCTTTTGCTACCAAAGAAGGTTACGCTGCAACACTACATGCCATCGCACATATTGAATTTAATGCGATTAATTTAGGTTTAGACGCTGCCTGGCGTTTTGGACGCTGTGCTCAACAGGAATTGGGAGCAGGAATGACATTCGTAAAAGATTGGTTACAAGTGGCACGCGAAGAAAGTACGCATTTTACCCTTCTTATACCAACATTTAAAATCTTTGGGTTACCAATATGGGGACTTTGAAGCACACGCAGGTCTATGGGAAATGTCACAAGCCACAGCTCATGACATTTGGGAACGTATGGCATTAGTGCCTCGCGTACTTGAAGCAAGAGGGTTAGATGCGACGCCTGTTCTACAGGACAAAATTCGTCAACGTAAAGATTTTGATGCTGTTGCAATTCTCGATGTGATTTTACATGATGAAATTGGTCATGTTTCAATTGGTAACCATTGGTATCATGCACTTTCTACTAAACGTGGATTAGATGCTATGCAATGTTTTGGTGAACTGTTACGTAAATATCGTATTGTCATATTCAAAGGCGTGATTAATACCGATGCACGCCTACAAGCCGGTTTTACTCAATATGAACTTGATTGGATCTATGAAATTGAACAAACACTAAAAAGCTATATTAAAGCAGAAAAATGATGCCAAGATAATGAAGGCAGATCAAATGTCTGCCTTTAATTATTGACGCTATTCGAACAGAAAACAGTTAAAACTTTGCCAAAATCGACCGCACTTTAATTAATGCGACTTTTTCACTGCAATATGTACTGTCACTTCTTCTCGATCATGATAAAGATGTTTCGCTTGAATTTGATAGCTCATACCTTGCGTCATTAGTTCATCCTCAAGGTATTGCAAACATTTCTGAACCTCAAGATAACGCTTTTTCATAGGTAATTTAAGATTAAAAATCGTTTCATGACACCAACCATTCACGAGCCATTTGGTAATCAAATTAGCAATACGGATTGGCTGCTCTACCATATCACAAACTAACCAATCTATTTTGCGACGTTTTGGCGGTTGGAATTTAAATCCATCCTCAGGGCAATGCTCAATACGCCCTGTTTCATGTAAACTTGTTGCCATTTTTCCGTGATCTACGGCATAAACAAATAAGCCTCGTTTAACTAGCTGATAAGTCCAACCGCCTGGACAGGCGCCTAAATCGACAGCATACATTGTTTCTTGTAAGCGTACTGCTTCCTGCTTTTTAGGAATAAAAGTGAGAATTGCTTCCTCTAACTTTAACGTCGAACGACTTGGTGCATCTGCAGGAAATTTCAAACGCGGAATACCCATAAAATGAGCGGAGTGATTATGGTTATAAGAATAGCCAACATAACAACTTGTAGTATTAATAAAGAGGACATGTAAAGTCACACTAGCTGATTTACCAACATGAGCCGCTAACCAGCCTTGTTTTTTCAATGCTTGGCGTAGTGGTACAGTAAACTTGCGACAAAAGACAGAGAGTGCTTTTGCTTCATTAGTATCCGCTGTTTCAACAAAAATTTCATTACTTTGCTTTAAATTAATTTGAGCTGCGATCTGTTGATATTGTGCCACAATAGGCAAAATCCGATCTTGTGACGATAAATCAGTTAAAAGCTCGGAAACAACTAACATTTGACGCGCAAAAATCAATTGGTGGAAAGGTATCTCTCGTGCTAGGCGATCTGCATCGCCTGTCTGATAACATTCAAAAATTACATAACCACTATTTTCGACAACACGCGCAAAGCCAAAAACACCAAGTGCGGTCGCTTTTTCACTAATTTCAGCAGCGACTTCTTTTTCAAAACCAAGACGACAATAAAGGGCTAATTTATTCATTATTTTTGTTTCATTGTTTCAATGATCCAAGCTCGAAAAGCTTGAATACGTTCATCATTTACATCAAAGTGATTCACAACATAGAACGATTTTGGATCATGCAAATTTGTTGGTAAGACAATTTGTAAATGTCCATTATCAATTTCCTGCTGTGCTAAAATACGGTTCGCAAGTACTAAACCCTGCCCATGTATAGCCGCTTGTAATGCCATAAAAGTATGGCTAAATAGCGAGCCTTGCTGAATATTTAAATCATCCAGTTGCAAAGAACTTGCCATATTTTTCCAATTATCACGAGTATGAATATGAATTAAAGTGTGATTTTTTAAATCGTCTTTACTCTGCACGGGAATTTGGGCAAGTAATTTTGGTGAAGCGAGAATAAGGAGATTCTCTTCAACTAACTTTTCAACCTGCAAATTATCCCAGTTTCCTAGCCCATAATAAATAGCAATATCAATATCTTTGCTAAGTAATCCTTCATCCTGATCAACACCTTTTAAACGCACTTCAATATCAGGATAATGCTGGTTAAAATCGCTTAGATGCGGTACTAACCACTGAATACCAAATGTTTGTGGCACACTAATGGTCAGATGTTTATCATGTTTTTTTGCTAATAATTTATCAGTAGCTTCAGCAAGTCGATGTAGAATTTTTGTCACATCAGTAAAATAAGCCTGACCTAATTCTGTTAATTCCAGTGAACGATTCTTACGTTTAAACAATTCAATGCCTAAAAAATCTTCTAACAGTTTTATCTGGTGACTTACTGCAGCTTGTGTTACAAACAATTCTTCTGCTGCTTTTGTGAAGCTTAAATGCTTTGCAGCAGATTCAAATGCTTTCAATGAATTCAAGGGAGGCAAACGTTTACACATACGCTCTTCTCAATGTTAAATTTTTGATCTATAATATAAAAAATATCTTTCGCATTAATTTTTCTAATGCGTCATATAAAAAAATATTCGTTGTTCACTCTCAGGCTTCCTCTTACAATGCAACCATACTTAATGATTGGTAATTCCTTACTGGTTAAGAGTTTCGGACTTAAGTATGATGTTGTGTTTGCATATTGTTTGGGAAACCAAACAGAGTAACTTTTGAAGTTACTTATTTTCACTTCCTGTATATTTATTTTTAAACCCTTTTGGTTAGACACCGCTCAGTCGAGCGGTGTTTTTTTATCTGCTGATTTTAGCACAATCACCTGCTTATTGCTTGTTTTACTTCAAAATATTTTATCTTTCAGATTTTCTGTTTTAATCACTAAATTTTTTTCTCGCAAACATTTGCAAGCTATGAAGAATGGTGTAGATTAAAACTCATTCTCCAGACACAACAAAAAGGATATAACAATGACAAAAAATATTGATTGGCAAAATTTAGGCTTTGGCTATATCAAAACAGACTATCGCTACATTGCATATTGGAAAAATGGTAAATGGTCAAAAGGTGAGTTAACACAAGATAATACATTACACATCAGCGAAGGTTCAACCGCATTGCATTATGGTCAGCAATGCTTTGAAGGATTAAAAGCCTATCGCTGTAAAGATGGCTCAATTAACCTTTTCCGCCCAGATCAAAATGCACTGCGTATGCAACGCAGCTGTCAGCGTTTATTAATGCCTGAAGTACCGACTGAGATGTTTATTGATGCATGTAAACAAGTAGTCAAAGCAAATCAAGAATGGTTAGCACCTTATGGCACAGGCGCTACATTATATTTGCGTCCATTTATGATTGGTGTAGGCGATAACGTCGGTGTAAATCCTGCACCAGAATATATTTTCTCTATTTTCTGTTGCCCTGTGGGTGCTTACTTTAAAGGTGGTTTAAAACCAACTAATTTTTTAGTCTCAAATTATGACCGAGCAGCACCACAAGGGACAGGTGCAGCCAAAGTTGGAGGCAACTATGCCGCAAGCTTATACCCAGGTAAAGAGGCAAAAGCACATGGCTTTGGTGATTGTATTTATTTAGATCCAACTACACATACTAAAATTGAAGAAGTCGGTTCAGCAAATTTCTTTGGTATTACTCAGGACAATACATTTATTACTCCACTTTCCCCTTCTATTTTACCTAGCATTACTAAATACTCTCTTCTCTACCTAGCAAAAGAGCGTTTAGGTTTAGAAACCAAAGAAGGGGATGTCTATATTGATCAATTAGATCAATTTAAAGAAGCTGGAGCTTGTGGTACAGCAGCAGTAATCACACCTATTGGTGGTATTCAATATGGTGACAATTTCCATGTTTTCTATTCTGAAACTGAGGTGGGCGAAGTCACAACAAAACTCTATAACGAGCTTGTCGGTATTCAATTTGGTGATGTTGAAGCGCCCGAAGGCTGGATTGTGAAAGTTGACTAAGCAAACTTTTTTATTTTAAGTCACTTTAATTAACATGTTATAGTCACCTTAAGCTCAGATGCAACAATCTGAGCTTTATATTTCTAAACGTTTGATAGGACTTAACTCACTTTTAAAAACACAACAAAGTGCGGTCAATTTTTAGTAAATTTTACTTATAACAGGAAGAAAAAATGAGAATAGGTTTAGTTTTAGAAGGCAGTGCCATGCGCGGTATGTTTACTGCTGGTGTACTTGATGTGTTTCTTGATGAAAAGATTCATATTGATGGTATTGTTGGCGTTTCTGCAGGTGTGTTATTTGGGGTTAATTTTCCATCAAAACAACGTGGACGAGCAATTCGATATAATAAAAAATATTTAAATGATAAACGTTATATGGGATTACATAGCCTATTATGTACTGGCAATATTGTAAATAAAGATTTTGCTTTTTATGAACTTCCTTTCAAATTAGATCCCTTTGACATTGAAATGTTCCTTGCTTCAAACATCGATTTTTATGCGACTCTCACTAATGTTGAAACAGGAGAAGCTGTGCAGCATATCAAATAAATAGAATACTTAAAATGAAAGTACCTAGAATCCGAATGATTTATCTATATAAAAAGCTCTTTTACTTAAAAAAATAAAAGAGCTTTTAGCATACACTAGATGGTCTGAACTTTTTATAACTTAGTTTATGTATATACATATAAAGTTACAAAGATTTCAGATCACCCTTTTAAATCAAAAAATTATACACGTTTAAAGTCAATGTGAACTAATTTTGGTTTAAATGGGTGGCGTTGCATTGCTTGTACTTTCACCGCAACTTCTTTACCATCAATAACTAAAGTGATCACTTCAGAATAAAATGAATCGTGAACTTGTGCATTGTTTAAATCATCATGATTTAAGATGATTGATACTGGTGCTTCACTGCCACCATAAACAATAGCAGGGATTTGACCATTATGACGCAGGCGGCGGCTCGCACCCTTACCTTGCGACTGACGAACTTCAGCGTTAAATTTAAACATTTGTACTATTCTCATTATTAGAATTAAAAGATAAAACCGCAGGCGACCCAACGATTTTCCATAAACTCGCTCAAAGGCTTGCTTTGAGAGGCAGGGATTATATTTGATTTGGGTGTACAAATCAAATATTAATCAGAGATTCTATTGAGTTTTTTAGCGACTTTATAAAAAAAACAAGGTAGAATAACAAACTGTTTTATGTAAGCTATCATAATTAATTGAGTGGTATATAAATGGATCTTCTAATCTCGTTTTTTTCTGACTATGGTTACTTTGCTGTATTATTCGTTCTAATTTTGTGCGGATTTGGTTTACCCATCCCTGAAGATATCACTCTCGTTTCTGGTGGCGTTATCGCAGGCTTATATCCAGATGATATCAATGTACATATCATGTTAGTAATCAGTATGTTTGGTGTATTAGCGGGCGACTCTTGTATGTATTGGTTAGGGCGTATCTATGGAGCCAAAATCCTTCGCTTTAGATTAATGCGTAAATTAATTACATTGAAAAGACTACGCTTAGTTCGCGATAAATTTGAAAAATATGGCAACCGTGTACTATTCACTGCTCGATTTTTACCTGGATTACGTGCTGTAATTTATATGGTTTCAGGCATTACACGTCGTGTTAGTTATACTCGTTTTGTACTAATTGATTTCTTTGCTGCAATTATTTCTGTTCCTGTTTGGGTATATTTAGGTTATTTCGGTGCCCAAAATCTAGATAAGTTACATCACCAAATTCAGCAAGGACAATTTTTTATTTATATCATTATCGCTGTTCTTGCTATTTTCTTATTGTGGAAATGGAAAAAAAGTAAAAAAGCTAAAGTTGAACAATAATCATTATAAGGTGCGGTCAAAAGTAAAAGCGTTTTGTTAGTCATATAACAAGGCGCTTTTTTCTATCAGCATAACATTTTAATCTACTAATATCGTCTCCATATAAGTCAAACGTTCAAGATTAGTAATATAGTGACCAAGCTCTTGTTCTTCTGGTTTGTATAAATAAGGAATTTGTCCTAAAAGCGGTGCATCAATTTTTTCACTTAATAGTTCAATAATCTCAGCATAATGCCCTAAACAAGGATTAATACGATTAGCAATCCAACCTAACAAAGGTAACCCTTTCTGCTGTATTGACTCCATCGTTAATAAAGCATGATTGATACAACCTTCTTTAATTCCCACAACAAGCACAACTGGCATTTTTTGTTCTTGTACCCAATCAGCAAAATGATAATGCTTATTTATTGGTGTCAGCCACCCATATGCACCTTCCACCAATACTGATTGATACTTTTTATTTAAATGTGACAAATCAGAATTCATTTTTTCCACATGAATACTTTTTCCTTCACGAGAAAAAATAGGCATACTATGCCTAAATGTATAACTGTTCACCTCTTGATAATTAACCAACTCTTTTGTTGAATTGATTAAAGTTAGTACATCTGCATTATCTTCAAAACCATAATCACTTTCAGGCTCATTTTGATATTCTGTATCAGTATAGATATTATCTTCACGGCTAAATGCAACGGGCTTATAACCCACTATTTGAATACCTTTACTTTGCAACGCCTGTATTATTGCTCGACTTGCCACAGTTTTTCCTACATTAGTATCTGTGCCTGTCACAAAAAAGCTGCTCATTGCCTATCCCCTTCTCCGATCTTTTATCTGTAAGATCTTAAAGGAATTCTTTTTTACAAATGTTGAGATAACACAACTTTTTATTAAATTGATGTCATTAATCCAAAGAATATGCACAAAAAAAGCACTGCCTTGATTTATATCAATAACAGCACTTAATCTTAAAAGAAATTTAATCTTTAATGAAATGCCCTAACAAACTGCCATCATAAATGCTTTGTTTAATTGCCGAAGCAGCTACAACAGGAGTATTCCATTCATATTTTCCCGTGATAACTTCTACTTTTGAATCAGCAATGGCTAAATTTGCTTTTAATATTCGATTGACTCGATTTAAGAAAATATCTTTTGAGAGTAAAAAGCTGGAACTTAACATGATTTTTTCTGAGGCAAATATACTGACTAAATTCATTAAGATATAAGCCAAACTATCTGCAATATGGAATAAAATTTGCTCTGCTTTTTTATCGCCTTTATTTGCTATTTCACATAAAAATGCTATTTTCTCCGAGCAATTAGATAATCCATTCTCGGGAAAATACTTATCGATAAGAGGATAAATCGCTTTATGTGTAATCTGGTTTTGCAATTGATAGCGTTCAACCTCATTTAAGTGTGTGCTGATATCTTGTTGTAAACCACTTAATTTTGGCACGATCATTTTATTAATATGGCTTCGCGTTTGGCTCTTATGTAATAACAACTCACCTTTAGAAAGCACGCTAAAATTAATCACGTCGTCTAATTGTAAAAATAGTACATTGTCACAATTAATTACGCTGCCTAAAGTTGATTCTGCTAGTAACCAAGTTTGAAAATATTCAGTAATTAATACTGGTATTTTAAAATAAGGGGTGAAAAGTGTTTTTAAATCGATATCAAGCTTGGTCTCACCAAGCTTGATTAATCTATTTTTATGATCAAGTTCACCACCAACAGCGACAGAAAAAGTAATTAAATGGTTCAGTTCATCCTGCGTTTCAGTAAGAAACTGTTGTAAATAATCCACTAGCACTTGTTCTAGATTTTTTAAATCTTCTTGTTTTAAAGGATACACACTGTGTTTAATCGTGCCACCGTCAAGTTCACTTAAAATAATTTCAAACCGATTTTCAACCAGTGTTGCACACAAAGATTGCCAATAAAATGGTGATACACATAAGCCAATAGCTGGACGACCACGGCTTTCAGTATTTTGTACCGCTCGCTCAACAATCAGTTTTTCTTTAATAAGCTCACGTGTTAATGCCGTAATTGTTGCAGGCGCTAAGCGCGATAATTTTGATAAGTCAATACGAGAAATTTCTTCAAATTGTTCGACTAAACGGTAAATACGTCCAAGTTGTTTTAAACGTAGTGGCAATTTATCTTCTTTTCTAATTTTTGGCATAATTAATACTCAATTCCATAAGTGAATAAGGATAGGATTGCTATTGAAGTATGTCTAAGCAATACCTATTTTTACATTCTGTTGCATGTTAATGCGGAGGATTCTAATAAAAATAAGAAATAACAAATTGTTTACTTATACCAGTTATAGTAATAAAAACAAGCGGTTTAAATCAATAATGAGGCTTATTTCACAAAAACAAAACTTTTAATAGATTTTGGCAATTTGCATAAGTTAAGGTAAACTATATCGGTTTATTTCTTTACAAAACTTGTTGAAAACAGAGGTTTTTATATGACTAAAATTGCATCTATTGTTGATGTGTTACAAGGTAAAATTGCGATTGGCGAACAAGTGACTATCCGCGGTTGGATTCGTACTCGCCGTGATTCAAAAGCAGGGCTTTCTTTCTTATCCATTTACGACGGTTCTTGCTTCGATCCAATCCAAGCTATTGTTAATAATGATATTGAAAATTATACCTCTGAAGTCTTACGACTGACTACAGGTTGCTCTGTTATCGTCACTGGGACTGTAGTCGAATCGCCTGCTGAAGGTCAAGCAGTTGAGTTACAAGCAAGTAAAGTTGAAATTTCAGGTTGGGTCGAAGATCCCGAAACTTATCCAATGGCAGCTAAACGCCATTCTATTGAATATTTACGCGAAGTTGCCCATTTACGCCCACGTACAAATATTATTGGTGCAATTGCGCGCATTCGTCACTGTTTAGCGCAGGCTATTCATCGCTTCTTCCACGAACAAGGTTTCTATTGGGTTGCGACACCATTAATTACTGCGTCAGACACCGAAGGGGCAGGAGAAATGTTTCGCGTTTCTACTTTAGATTTAGAAAATTTACCGCGTAATGAGCAAGGTGCGGTCGATTTTTCGCAAGATTTCTTTGGTAAAGAATCATTCTTAACCGTTTCTGGCCAACTAAACGGTGAAACTTATGCTTGCGCATTAAGCAAAATCTATACCTTTGGTCCAACATTCCGCGCAGAAAACTCAAATACTACGCGCCATTTAGCTGAATTTTGGATGGTTGAGCCTGAAATTGCCTTTGCCACTTTAGCAGATAATGCAAAATTAGCCGAAGATATGTTGAAATATGTTTTCCGAGCTGTATTAGAAGAACGAAAAGATGACTTAAAATTCTTTGAAAAACATGTTGATAAAGATGTTATTAGCCGTTTAGAAAATTTCGTCAGCTCTGACTTTGCGCAAATTGATTATACTGATGCAATTGATGTGTTATTACAATCAGGTAAGAAATTTGAATTTCCAGTTTCTTGGGGGATCGACTTATCTTCTGAACATGAACGTTACCTTGCTGAAGAATATTTCAAATCCCCAGTGGTTGTGAAAAACTATCCAAAAGACATCAAAGCGTTTTATATGCGTTTAAATGATGATGGTAAAACTGTTGCTGCTATGGACGTTTTAGCCCCAGGAATTGGTGAAATCATTGGTGGTTCACAACGTGAAGAGCGTTTAGCTGTATTAGATCGACGTATGGTTGAAATGGGTCTAAATCCTGAAGATTACTGGTGGTATCGTGACTTACGTCGTTATGGTACAGTTCCACATTCAGGTTTTGGTTTAGGTTTTGAACGTTTAATTGTATATGTAACTGGTGTGCAAAATATTCGTGATGTGATTCCATTCCCACGCGCACCACGTAATGCAAACTTCTAATGAATTAATATCATTGAAATTATTTTCCCCTTATTGCAAGATAAGGGGAATTTTTTAGGTAAGTAAAATGAACGCTCTGAGTAAAAAAAGCATTTTTGTGTTATTTTCAACTGTACTTTTGCTGGGCTGCTTTATCGCTATCATTCGTTCCCTTCCCTACTCATCTCTGAAAGATCATTTTCCTTATTCTACTGCAGTATATGATGAGCACAACAATTTACTGCGTCTAACTACTGCCAAAGATGAACGTTATCGTTTATGGATCCCCTTTGAGCAAATTTCCCCCAAATTAGTTGATGCAGTTTTATTTCAAGAAGACGAATGGTTCTATTGGCATTTTGGTGTGAATCCCTACGGCTTAATACGTGGAGCATGGCAAACTTATGTTTTACGCAATTCACCACAAGGCGGTTCTACGATAACTATGCAACTTGCTCGTGTCTTATGGCAGATTGATAGCCGTACATTATGGGGGAAAACTGAGCAAATATTGCGCGCTATTCAACTGGAAATTCGCTATTCTAAAAAAGAAATTCTCGAGGCTTACTTTAATTTTGCACCTTATGGTCGCAATATTGAAGGCGCAGGTACGGCAAGTCTGATTTATTTTAATAAAGCAAATAGTCAAATTAACTTAGCAGAAGCGATGACATTAGCTATTCTGCCCAAAAATCCGAATGCTTATATTCGCCAAAATAATGCTCAACTCAATCCCGCTTTATTCAAAGCACGTAATCAGCTTTATCAACGCTGGCTAGTAACCCATCCTGAAGATAAAAAATGGCAAACTGATTTCCAGCTCAATTATGCTTTACGCCCTTTAGAAAAATTGCCATTTTTTGCACCGCACTTTGTCGATCAATTGTTACAACAATATCCTGATAAATCTGAGCTTATTAGTACCTTAAACAGTCATCAACAACGCTTAGTTGAACGTATTACTCATCGTTATTTATCACAGCAACATCGACATGGTATTAATAATGCTTCAGTGTTATTAGTCGATAATGACACGATGGAAATTAAAGCGTTAGTTGGTTCAGGTAATTATTTCGAACAAGCTATTTCAGGTCAAATCAATGGCACTCTAGCTCGGCGTTCTTATGGGTCGACATTAAAACCATTCATTTATGCGCTCGCCTTTGATCAAGGACTGGTCCATAGCCGAACTATTTTAAAAGATTTACCGACTACGTTTGCTGAGTATCAACCTGAAAATTACGAAGGCAATTTTTTAGGTCCTATTAGCGTGACGCAAGCATTGCTACAAAGTCGAAATATTCCAGCTATTGAGATGGCTAGTCGACTTTCACCTGATTTATATGATTTTTTACAGCAAGCAAATATCACATTAGCTAAAAACAAGTCACATTATGGTTTATCTTTAGTTTTAGGCGGAGCAGAGCTGAATGCTCAGCAATTAGCAAGTCTATATGCGATGTTGGCAAATCAAGGCGTATGGTCGCCGTTAAAATCACTTAAAGCAGAAAAATTACCGCTCAGCAAGCAATTATTAAGTAAAGAAAGTGCGGTAATGATTCATGATATTTTACGCCAAAATGTCCGTACAGATGTACAAAATAAATCAATTAAATCAAATTTGCCTCTTTATTGGAAAACAGGCACATCTAATGGTTTACGCGATGCATGGACGGCTGGCTACTTTGGACGATATACTTTGATTGTATGGCTTGGAAACTTCAATAATAAAAGTAATCCACATTTAATTGGACGTAGTTTAGCTACACCTCTCTTTTTACAACTTGCAGATAGTATTATTGCTAATGAACCACAAATGCGTGACATTGTCACAGAGGGAACAAGTTTAAAAGAAGTGCTAGTCTGTCAAGCCGATGGTAATCTACCTAATCAATATTGCCAGCAACAAGTAAAGACCCTTTTTATTCCAGGTAAATCACCTATTACCGTTAGCCAACTTTACCAACCATTTACCGTATTAAAAAATACCGACATGTTGGCTTGCCAACCTTATTCAGGATCGGAAACAGAACAAAAAATCTATGAAATGTGGTCAAGTGATTTTCAACAACTATTTGCACAAGCAGGCGTTATGAAACGCAGCCCAATCATTAATCCCGCCTGCCCTTATGAACAGCAAAATCAAGCCTTACAATATTTATATCAAAATAATCCTCAAATCATTTCGCCTTTAGCAAATCGTGATTACTACGTTTCACACAATGAGCAAGAGGAACCATTAACACTTTCCGCTACAGTTACGGCTAATGTTGATAGCATATTTTGGTTTGTAGACAATGTCTTTATTAGCGAAGCCGCACCAAATCAGCCCGTCTTCTGGCAGCCTCAGTCAACTGGCAGCTATACTATTTCTGCCATCGACGATCAAGGCCGAGTTGGCTCAGTACAAATTAAAGTAAAAATCAAAACTTTTTAAAAACAGACCGCACTTCAGCAACTACTAGTATATGTTACATAGTAGTACGTATTACTCATTTCTTTTTTGTTACTGACTTCATTTCCCATATACCTTTTAGCATGCTATGTTGCATATTATGGAATGCACTCTGTTTTAGATCACCAAAATAATGTGAAATTTCTCCCAATTTTTGGTGTACTCTTGCCGTTCTATGAAACAAGCGATAATTCTCTGGCTGTGTTGTTAATAACACTTGTTCAAGTTCTAACGCTTGCTGGTAGTAATAACGGCTTTGTGTATAATTCTGCTGCAAATGTGCAAGGTCACCTAATTTCTCATAACCTCGCGCTAAATCGGCTTGTATACAAAGGTTGTTAGGAGAATTTAAATAAAGTTTATGCATAATTATAAAGCCTGCTTGGTAATGCTGAACTGCCTGAGCAAAATCACCTTCTGCTTGTGCAACCTCACCCAATTTATAATACAAAATGGCTAAAATACGCTGTATTTGCTGATTATTTGGTCTTTCTTCTGACAGTTGTTCAAAAATACCAAATGCTTGCTGATAGTAATAAGAAGCTTGCTCTATTCTATCCTGACTAAGGGCAACACTACCTAACTTAGCATAAGACATGCCTAAATGTCGTCGATTTTGGCGATGATTTGGATATTTATTACCTAACTTTTGAAAAATTATAAACGCTTCTTTGTAGTGCAAAAGTGCTTGCTCAAATTGTTTCTGCGAACGAAAAATATTACCTATTTTTTCATATGAAGATGCTAAACTATGTTGAATTTGTAAATTATCAGGATCTTGAACAATCTGTTTTTTATCAATATTTAACACTCTTTGATAATACGATAATGCTTCTTTTTGTTTATTTTCAGCTAATTTAATATCTCCTAAATGCTTATAGGTCAAACTTAAATCTTGTAAAACTTGCTGGTTAGTTGGATCGCGTTCAACTAATTTTTCAATGATAGCAAGCTCTTGTTGGTAATAATTAAATGCTTGAATATATTGATGTTGGGTTTGCATTAAATTACCCAAATTATGATAAGAAAGGCTCAATTCCCTTTGTGTATCATAATTATTAGGCGCCTTTCGATAAATATCCTGATCGATACTAAAAGCATCTAGATAATAAGCTAAAGATTGCTCAAATTGATTCTTCAGCCGACTAATGTCACCTAATTTTTTATATATATTACTTAAACCACGTTGCACATCAAAACCTGATGGATTCTTTTTTGCCAATTTCTGCCTGATTTCAAAAGTAATTTGGTAATTTGCTTCCGCTTTATTTAAATCTTGTTGAATTTCAGCAAGATAGCCTAAGTTTTCATAAGCAATACCTAAATCATACTGAGCGTTTACATCATTTGGTGTTTTATTTACTAAATACTGAAATTCGTCAAATGCACGTTGATAATAAAAGCTTGCTTTATCAACATCCCCCAATTCTAGTGCGTGATTTCCCTGATTAACGTAAGCCATAGCAATTTGTCTTAACTCTTTATAATAAGAGTTCTGTTCTAAATTTTGGATAAGTTTTTCAATCTGTTGATAAACAACTGCTTGCTTTGTAGCAGGTACATATTGCTCTAGTACATTACGTACATCAAAGTTGAGAAAACGTACTGCAGTACCAATCTCACTTAATAACGTTTCTGATCTTTTTAACTCCATTTGATATTTTAAGGTTTGTTGCTCTGCTTCTTGTTTTTTCTCAAATGCAAAGCAGCCAACACCAATAGATAACACTAACAAGAGAGAAGAAATACCTAAACTCATTTTTACCCGTTTTAAAGCAAGTGATCTTGCCGTAATAAGTGCTCTGGCTTTTTTTAATTCATTGACTTGTTGCAACTGTTCTTGTTCACGACAACAATCTAAATATTCTCGTTGTACTGGTGTAATATAGGCTTTAAATTTTCCCTGCTCTAAGCGATCCATTTCTTGCAAACGACAACCGTTTAAACGTAACCATTCAGTATGTTTTTGAGTGCGCAGCCAAACGACAGTTTCAGCCTGTAACATTTCTAACAAAAATAAATCTGCAATATCTTCTTTTAGCCAGTCCGAAAGTAAACGCCATTGACGCAAAATACTTTCATGAGCAAACTCAACTGTAATCCCCCGCTCAGTATTGTGTTTACGCTTATTATCTAAAAATTGCACATTATAGTCTTTCGTCAATAAACGACTTTCAACTAAGCAATCAATAATTGGGCGTACATCTTCTGGAAAATCAGCATAATGAGCGACTTTACGGTGCGGTTGGTGTGTTTTTACATCAATACTGGCAAGATAAGGAATCACGGCTCGACGTAACAGCATAATACGCTCGTTATGGTTTTTAGGTAAACGAGGATCTTGCTGCGCTTTTGTTAATGCTTCATCAATAGCAATCGAAACAGCTCCTTGCAGTCCACCTAATCCTGAATGCTGTTGTGTATTTTCATCTTGAAAAGTCAAATATTCTTTTAGCTCTAACTTTCCATCATGACCATAATCTAAATATAAACGTTCTAAAGTAAAGGCTAATAAAGGTAAAGCGTCTTTACCTCCATCTTGTTCTAAATCTTTTAACAATCTGTCAGTTAATAGGGGATCAATCCAAAGTGGTTTTTGTGTTTTTTCTAAAAGCTTTGCTGGTCCTTCAATAATTTGCTGATAAGCACCTTTTGCAATAGGTGGTAAAGAAAACGGATATTGATCAATTCCTTCTAATTTTTCTGCAACCTGTAAAGAAGCGTACGCATCAGTACGAATAGTAGATAACACCATCACATCCAGTTCGTCACAATGAATTAGCTCTGCGATCAATTGTAAAAATTGATTTGTTTCTTCATTATAAGAAGTAAATAACTCTTCTGCCTGATCAACTGAAATAATTAAAGTAGGTAATTCTGAATTTTGCTGGAACTCTAATGAACCTCTTGCTTTTCTCAGAATACAAAGTAAAAACTCTTTTAAAGCAATACGTAATGTTGGTGTCATAACCATTGCTACAATCGATTGCTTAGTACGCCGAATATCAAGCATTTTACAAAGTTGAAACAATGCTTCAATTAGACCTTTTTCACCACTTAATACTAATTGATTTGGACGAATAAGTGGCAAAACTAAAAATTGCTGTTGTAAACGTGCTAGTCGAGGCAAAATACCTGCACGTAAAAAAGAAGATTTTCCTGAACCAGAAGCTCCTTGTATTGCAACAAAACGTGTTTTCGTTGTTTTACGTAAACGTTGTAATTCCAACAGTAATGCTTTAATTGCGCCATCTCGCCCAAATAAAAGCCCAGCGTCTTCAAATTCAAGTGGCTTTAATCCTTTATACGGACTAGGCGGATTGTTATAACGTGATAAAGGTGGCCATTGGAAGAAATCTGGATGTAATCCCGCATAAGTTAAGCCCCGTTTTAAACTATTCAAGCCAATTTGACTAAAAGAGACCATGCTTGATTGACCAGATGGTAACAACACTGGAATATGTACTCTTGGATGACCTATCTCAAGATTTCCGATATTCCATTTATCTAAAATAGTATGTGGAATACGATGTTTAGGCGATTTAATGATTAAAGGAAAAATAGGTTTACTTAATGCCACAGCCATCTGATATTCAGAGAAACAATGTGAAGAGACAAGCCAATTATCAGAAATAAGTAATATCATACCTTCACATTCACTGATCGAATTACCCAGCTTTTTACGCCATTCTTCTCCAACTTGAATACCATTATTTGGATCTAAATCTAAAAATAAAGACCAACCTAGTTCACCTAGCCAATTATATAAAGCAATAGATTCAGCATTATCTACACTAGAATGGCTAATAAACAATTGAGTCATTGTTAAATTTCCTTATACAAAATGTAATATCCTATTAAATAGCACAAACAGTTATTTCGTTTTAAAGCTATATTATGAAATTAAATATATGAGCTAATATTAATATTAGCTAGCTTGTTTAAGCTTTTTGAGTTGATAGTGTTGCCGCACCATTGGTTGCGCCAAAATAAAAGGAATTAAACGCAACATACATTCATCTTTATGTTTTTCTAACTCAGAAATCTGCTCAAATGGAACTAAACTACAGTTCAGCTGTTGCCTTTCATCATTCTGTTTAGCATAAAGCCAACCATCAGTTAAACGTTCTTGGTAAAAACGTTGATGTTCTAATCGTAGCAATGAGGTAAGATGTTGCTGAATTGCATAATGCAACTCTGCAATCAATAAATCTTGCGAACCACACTCTTTCTGGTGTACTAATTCAAAACCAAGTTCTCTTAGTTTGATAAATAAATGATCAGCGGCACAGCGATTTGAATGGCGAAATCCTTCCTGTAAAGACTCACGCCAATCTTTGTTTGCTGAATCAATATGTTCTAAAAATGCACTAGCAAATTGAGGTCCAAATTCTACAGATTTTATTGAAGGAAAAGCACGGCTATGAACGGCTTGATAGGCCGTATGAATGATTAATGACAATACATCATGTGCTTCTTCATAAGGATAATTAATACTACTTTGAATCATCGAAAAGTAATGAATATCCTGATTTTCTACTTTATTAGCTTGAGCTACCAAATTTAACTTTTCCACATAAGCCAAATCTTTTTCAAATAAACAAGCTGTAAGATAAGCTGGTGCTTGAAGTGCGGTCAAACTTTGACGAATTTTGTAACAAGCTTCCAATACCATGTAGTCTATATCGTCTGTCACATAAATGTGATTAAATTCACCATATTTCGCTATTACATCAGTAAGTAAAGCTGGAGAAATATGTGTCTCACGACATACATAGTGATTTGCTTCTAATGGAAACCCACCGCCACCATAAATTTGTTTACGCTGATTTTCTTTCAATAGAAGCGGATTTTCCTGTAAAAACTGTTCATAAGCTTCAGGATGTTGACTAAAAATACTTAAATAAATCTGATGAATATTTAAATAGACGCAATTACGCATGATGTTCAAAATTAATTGACCGGTAAGCCGTGTAAAACCGACAATACCGATATGCAGTATACCATTAGTCGATAATGAACTTTCACGTAATGGAGGGCGTTTTTGTAAGAGTAAACGTGCCGCACTATGAATAGCATTCCCCCATACAATTTCCCCCTTCTCGCTACGATACTGTTCAAAAATATGTTCTTGATTAGCAATACGTGATATCAATCGATTCGCTACATTAATCAACAAACGTGGTTTACTGCTAGTACGATTTAATAGTGGAATGATAGATTGTGCTAATGCAATATTTGTTTCATCCTGTAGGGCAACTAAATAAATCGTTTCTGCTGATTTTAAATTTAAACTATTCAGTTGCTCAAAAGATAACTCAGGTAAATGTAATAATTTATAATTCCGATCAGGTAACTCACCATAATAAGCTATCCCTTCTTTAGAAATATCAACAAACAGCTTTTTACCTGGACGATTGGCCAAAATACTTGAAACGAAAGCGAGTTTCGTTGTACTAAATACAACCATGTGTGGAGGAAACAGCTTTAAACTAAGAAATGTTATTTTTTGTCCAATCACTTGCACAAATAATTTGACTACAGCCCCAATTGTGAATAACGGCAAAGCAAAACGTGCTAATTCTATTTGCCAGTTTGGTGCATGTTCTTCCCCATTAATAACAATCAATTTAATATTGCTATACAACGCATCTATAAATGAGAGATGCTGTTCACTATAACCCCATAAACCGAGACAGAAAAAAATACTCAAGAGGAAATAAATAGTATAGCCTTTATTTTGAGCTCTACGATGTAATTGATTCATCATATCCGTTTATTTTAAATTACTTTATATTGGAAATGAAAACTAGTGATTAATGAACTAAATGAGCACTAAGAAATACCCATATAAAAACTAGGGACGCGATTATAATCAAAAATAAGAATAAAAGACAAACAATTTATTAGTAGAAATAGATTTATTTAGTTAAATAAAAAAATGATCATATTCAATAACTAAATATGACCACTTTTATAGTTTAAAAACTAATCAAAATGGTTTAGTCCATATTCATATAAAAAATTCTTTTTACAATTATATAATTCTGCAACAATAGCTGCTGCTTTCTTTAATGGTAATTCTTGGCTAATTAATTTAAGAGCTTTAATCGCTTGAGGATTTATCTCCTCCACTGCCGTTTTTAATTTGCCTTCAATAATTAATACTATTTCACCTTTTATCCTATTCAAATCTTCTTGTAGCCATTGACGCAAATTGACAACATTATCACCAACAATAGTTTCCCAAGTTTTTGTTATTTCACGCGCCAACACTACATAACGCCCTGCACCAAAGACTTTTTCCATATCGGCTAACGTGTCTAAAATACGATGAGTAGATTCATAAAAAATCAAAGTGCGTTCTTCTTCGACTAAATTTTGCAATTTATCACATCTTGCTTTCGTTTTAGCGGGTAAAAAACCTTCAAAGCAAAATCGATCTGAAGCAATACCTGATGCACAAAGTGCAGTAATTGCGGCACAAGCACCAGGAAGCGGTACAACTTTAATTCCAGCTTGGCGGCATTGACGCACTAAGTGAAACCCTGGATCACTAATCAAAGGTGTACCCGCATCAGAAACCAATGCAATATGGCATCCTTGTTGCAACTTCTCTACTAAAAGATGCGCTTTTTGTTGTTCATTATGATCATGTAACGCAAAGAAAGGTTTTTTAATTCCATAATGACTCAACAACAAACCACTATGCCGAGTATCTTCAGCAGCAATTAAATCTACTTGAGAAAAGACGTCTAACGCTCGCTGTGTAATATCTTGTAAATTACCAATCGGCGTGGCGACAATATATAAAATTCCTGTTAAATTATTCATTTGAGACTTCTTTTATTTGCTTTTAATGAGTGAGATAAGTAAGATCGTTCTATTGTTGTTAACAAACGGAGTAATCATGACTATTCTATTACAACACATTAATTTAAAAAATCGATTAATGCCTTTTTTCTTTACTCTTTTTCTTGCCAGCTGTACCACATTATTTAATACTGGCTTAACAAGTGCCTTAAAAGGTGATGCCAATGCAAGCTCTGACTTTTATATGAATAAAATGTATCAGGCACAAAACGTTGAAGAACAACAAACCTATAAACTCTTAGCTGCACGTGTATTAATTACAGAAAATAAATTACCACAAGCACAAGCACTGCTCGCTGAATTAAAAGATTTAACTGATGAGCAATTATTAGATAAATCCATCATCGATGCGCATATTTCAGCCGTTAAACAACAAAATACAGTAGCTGAAAATCAATTGAAACTGATCAATGTAACAAAATTAAGTAGTTCACAAATGGCGCGCTATTATGAGATTACCGCACGAATTGCAGAAAATCGTTATGATGCTATAGAAGCTGTTAAAGCCCGAATTAAAATAGATCAATATTTATCTGACATAGCACGTAAACAAGCAAATATTGACCGCACTTGGGCTTTATTACGTAATGCCAATCGTGGTGTCATTAACAATGCTTCTGCAGATGGTGATGCAGCATTAGGTGGTTGGCTAGCATTAACACGTGCATACAATGACAACCTAAATAGTCCAGCTCAGTTAAGTTATGCAATTCAACAATGGAAAACCGCATATCCAACTCATTCTGTTGCTTATTTATTCCCAACTGAATTACAAAGTTTATTTAACTTCCAACAAACGAATTTTTCACAAGTTGCCTTATTACTCCCGCTTAGCGGCAATGGTCAACTCATTGGAAATACGATTAAAGCTGGATTTGATGCCTCTAAAGATAATGCAGGCGCACAAGTGCAAATATTTGATACAATGACAATGCCTATTGAACAAATCCTTGATCAAGTAAAGCAAGCAGGTATTAAAACCGTTGTTGGTCCGTTATTAAAGCAAAATGTCGATACAATTTTAAATAACCCAAGCTTAGTACAAGGGCTAGATGTGCTTACTTTAAACTCAACTTCAAATGAACGTACTATTGGTCAATTATGTTATTACGGATTATCGCCTGAAGATGAAGCAGAATCCGCCGCAAATAAAATGTGGAAAGATGGTATTCGCATGCCATTAGTCTTTGTACCACAAAGCGATCTTGGTCGCCGTACTGCATCAGCATTTAATGTACGCTGGCAACAGCTCGCCGCAACTGATGCTAATATTAAATTCTATGCTCAAGCTGCAGATATCACTTATAGCCTAGAAAATGCGAATCAAAGCGCACAAGGAATCTACATTGTTGCTATGAGTGATCAACTAGCAGAAATTAAAACCAACATTGATAACAGCGGTAGCCAAACTAAATTATATGCTAGCTCACGTAGCAACTCTGCTAACAATGGTCCTGAATATCGCTTATTAATGGAAGGGTTACAATTTAGTGACATTCCATTCTTTAAAGATGTCACATCAGTACAATACAAGAAAATTGAAAAACTCACTAAAGGTGATTTTTCACTCATGCGTCTTTATGCAATGGGCGCTGATGCATGGTTGCTCATTAATCACTTTAATGAGCTACGCCAAGTACCAGGCTATAATATTGATGGTTTAACAGGTAAGTTAAGTGCTGGCTCAAACTGTAATATTGAACGTGACATGACTTGGTTCCAATACCAAAGCGGCGGCATCATCCCATTAAACTAAAATGTTCTCATTAAAGCGTCAACAAGGGGCGAGATTTGAATGCCAAGCTCGCCTCTTTTTAGAATCTCAAGGTCTGCAATTTATTGCAGCTAATCAATCTTTCAAATGTGGCGAACTTGATTTAATTATGTTAGATCAACAAACTATTGTTTTTATTGAAGTCCGTCAACGCCAA
Source organism: Pasteurella oralis (assembly GCF_002850605.1). Taxonomy (GTDB): domain Bacteria; phylum Pseudomonadota; class Gammaproteobacteria; order Enterobacterales; family Pasteurellaceae; genus Pasteurella; species Pasteurella oralis. Next base: position 197,312 of record NZ_NXGB01000002.1, on the reverse strand, counting down.
AATTGCTGTTTTGGTTCCGCAATTGAAAGTGTTGATTGGCAGAAACAACAAAAATGGCTGAATGCAGCCAATTTATGGCTTGCTCAGCAAGATCGTAGTTTAGAAGATACTGATTGTCGTTTTGACCTTATTGCTTTCGGTAAAACTACACAAGATATTGAATGGATTATAAATTTTCTTGATTAAGCATTATGTTAGAAAAACTTAAAGATTTATACACTGAAAGTATTCAAACGCACATTTCGGCTTCTAGCTTATTACCCAATAATATTGCTCAGGCAACTCAACACATTGTAGATTGTCTTCTTCGAGGTAATAAAATTATTGCTTGTGCTAATGGTCGTTCTTATATTAACGCTCAATTGCTCGTTGCAAATTTACTTAATCGTTATGAATTAGCTCGTCCGAGCTTTCCTTCTACTTTATTGAGTCTCGATAATGCAATTAATGCAGCAATGATGCTGGACAATAATACTGATACTGCTTTTCAGCGCCAATTCAATGCCATCGCGCAAACAGGTGATATTCTTGTTGCCTTTTCTCCTTTAGCTCACAATGAAGATTTAATTACTAACGTGATTAATAGCGCAGTAAACAAAGGAATTAATGTTATTGTACTCACAGGCTCAGGTAATGATCATATTCAAGGCTTTTTAACTGAAAATGATCTTGAAATTTCTGTTCCTGCGGTAAAAGAAAGTCGAATTATTGAAAGCCATTGCTTCATTGTTAATCTTATTTGTGAGCTTATTGACCACACGTTGTTTTCTCACTCATAGCTTGACAATAACGCTAATTTCAAGAACACTAAATGCAACTATGAATAATAAAGGAGAACTATCATGCACATGAAAACATTAAAAAAACTCTCTTTAATTTTAGGCGCAGCTCTCTTGCTACAAGGTTGTGTTGCCGCAACAATTGCGGGTACAGCCGCAGTAGCAACTAAAGTAGCGACAGATCCAAGAACAGTTGGAACCCAAGTTGATGATGAAACTTTAGAAGAAAAAGTACGTATCGCAATTTATAAAGATGCACAAGTAAAATCTGAAGCCCGTATTAACATCGTTTCCTATAGTGGTCGTATCTTGTTAATCGGTCAAGCACCAAATGACAATGTAGCAGAAGTTGCAACTAGCTTGGCTAAAGGCGTTGAAGGTGTAAATGACGTCTATAATCAAATTCGCATTCAACCACAAATTACATTCGGACAAATTGCTAAAGATGGTTTCACGACAACAGAAATTAAATCTAAAATGTTGGTAGACTCACGTGTAAAATCAACTGATATCAAAGTAATCACCGAAAATGGCGAAGTATTCCTGATGGGAAATGTTACACAAGCTCAAGCAGATGCAGCAACTGATGTTGCTCGTAATGTTTCAGGTGTGAAAAAAGTAGTCAAAGTATTCAATTACTTAAATTAATCTATTCTTGCTTATATTAGGCTAACAGTTCAACAAAAAGTGCGGTCAAAATTTTCAAAATTTGGACCGCACTTTATTTTTACTGAAATCATCTATGACATGGTTTTAGAGCTTAAATAACGCTCTACGGTATCAACGATAGCTTGAGTCTGTGGATCTATCTCAATATTTACTTTATCCCCTAACTCACGTTGTCCAATTAAAGTACGCGTTAAAGTTTCTGGGATAAGATTAACACAGAACTGCTGCGCTTTTACTTTACCAATAGTTAAACTGATACCATCAATCGCAATAAATCCTTTGGTAAGAATATACTTCATCACCTCTACATTAGGCAACTCAAACCAAACTTGGTAATTATTTTCTGAAGCGATGATGTCTTTTACTTCCGCAGTGCAATACACATGTCCCGATAAAATATGCCCACCAATTTCAGCTCCCATTTGTATAGCTCGTTCAATATTAACAAAATCACCAACAACTAATTCGCCTAAATTTGTAATACGTAATGTTTCTGCCATTAAATCAAAACTTACCAGATCATGCTTAATTTCTGTCACAGTTAAACAAACGCCATTATTAGCAACTGAAGCACCTATTTCTAATCCTTTTAGCATTTCTTGTGGCATTTTCACAGTCTGTGTTCTAAAATTAGCCTTGTCTTGAATAGAAACAATTTTTGCAGTTCCCTGTACAATACCTGTAAACATAGTCATCTCTCTTTTAAACAAAATATCTAATTATTATAACAAACTCGGAATTTTTATGAAATTTATAGATTTTAATGCGTATCAAGTTGAAGCAAAAAAACTAATTTTAATTGCATTACCTATTCTTATGGCACAAGTTGCACAAAATTCAATGGGATTAGTTGATACAATTATGTCTGGACGTGTCAGCTCTGCTGATATGGCTGCAATCTCAGTTGGGGCTTCTATTTGGTTTCCTTTAGTCCTTTTTGGACATGGTTTATTGCTCGCCCTACCCCCTACTATTTCTTATCTCAATGGTTCAGGAAAACGTGATCAAATCGCTCATCAAGTTCGCCAAGGTATCTGGATCATTTTATTTAGTTGCTTACCTTTAGGTTTATTGATTTATTACAGCAACTTAGTATTTGACTACATGCAAGTTGAAGAACATCTAAAAAGTATCACGATCGGTTATTTACACGCGATGATATGGGGATTGCCTGCTTATTTACTGATGATAAATTTTCGTTGCTTAAATGATGGAATTGCTAAAACTAAACCCGCTATGGTCATTACGTTTCTTGGCTTAGGATTAAATATTCCTCTCAATTATATTTTTATTTATGGAAAGTTAGGTATTCCTGCATTCGGTGCCGTTGGTTGCGGTATTGCTACAGCTATCGTAAATTGGTTTATGTGTATTTTGATGATCCTCTATTGTAAAAATGCACGTAATCAACGTGATTTAAAAGTATTTGACAAGATTTTTGAAAAACCTGATTTCACTACTTTAAAAAAATTACTCAATTTAGGCTTCCCTATTGCTGTTGCACTTTTTTGTGAAGTCGCGTTATTTGCTTTAACTGCGTTATTACTCTCCCCACTAGGTACTGATATTGTTGCAAGTCACCAAATTGCATTAAATACCAGTTCATTTTTATTTATGTTACCAATGTCGTTAGGCATGGCTGCCACAATTCTAGTTGGTCAACGTCTAGGAGAAGGTTCAGCGGATAAAGCTAAAAAAGTATGTTATTCTGCATTAATTGTAGGTTTATTAATTGCAATGATCACAGCGACTATAACGGTAATTTTCCGTGTCGAAATAGCTAAAATCTTCGTCAAAGATGCTCAAGTTATAGCAATGGCGGGAACCTTATTACTACTTGCCGCGCTCTATCAATTCTCAGATACAGTACAAGTTGTTGCTGGTGGCGCATTACGTGGTTATAAAGATACCAAAGCGATTTTATATATTACATTATTCTGCTATTGGGTAGTTGGCATGCCTATTGGCTACACATTAGCACGTACTGATATTTTAATGCCTGCATTAGGCGCAGAAGGCTTTTGGATTGGTTTCGTTGTGAGCTTAACTATTGCTGCGGTTCTATTAATGCTTAGAATGTACAAAATTCACACTCAACCCGATAATCTTTTATTTACTCATTTAGAGAAGTTGAAATGATGGAAAAAATAATCAATGTCGCCATTGCAGGCTTTGGTATGTCTGCTAAAACATTTCATACACCATTTTTAGATCTCGATCCTCGCTTTCAAATAAAAAAAATATTTGAACGGACTAGTGAACTTGCAAAAATTGATTATCCTTATGTAGAAGTTGTGCATGATTTTGAATCATTATTAACGCCTGACATTGATCTTGTCATTATTACAACACCAAATCAAACACATTATCAGTTAGCCCAAAAAGCAATTCTAGCAAGTAAACATGTCATCGTTGAAAAACCACTGGCGATTACTGCACAAGAAGCAAAAGTACTAAATGAATTGGCTCACAAGCAAAATGTCATATTATCTGTTTATCAAAATCGTCGCTGGGATAATGGTGCATTAACGGTGAAAAAACTTATCGCAGATCATTTATTAGGTGATATTGTTGAGTATGAAATTCGATATGAACGTTTTAGCCCATATAAAAATAAGAAAGCATGGAAGGAAACAGGCGAATTAGGAACAGGATTAGTATATGATCTTGGCGTTCATCTTATTGATCACGTCATCGATTTATTTGGAATTCCGACCGCACTTTATGCTGATATTACGAAACAAAATGCTGAAAGTGGTAGTGACGATAGTTTTAGAATTACATTCTATTACTCAGATAAAAAAGTGACGATGTCTTCAACTAAATTTGCAAGAGAACAAGCGCCACACATCATCTTGCAAGGAAAATTAGGATCATATATAAAACCCAAGCTAGATAATCAAGAAGCACTTTTAATTGCAGGCATAAAACCTAAAGGAAATTGGAATCAAGAGATAGAACAAGATTGGGGAATTTTACACACAGAAATAAATGGTTCTGTGATACGTAAAAAAATTGAATCTGAACGAGGCAATTATCAAGCTTACTACGATAACATCTATGTCGCACTAACAAACTCTGCACAACTGATAGTAACAGCACAGCAAGCATACCAAGTATTATTGTTGATTGAAAAAGCCTACGAAAGTGCTCAAAAAGGTCAGAAAATAGCAATAAACTTAAATTAAAGTAGTAAAAGCGACCCTTGCAAAAATAAGGTTTTTAACACTAACAGCGAAAATCCGCCTTCAAAAAAGTAGATTTTAGTTGACAATAAAAAAACGGTGAGACAATTTTATCTGCACCGTTTTTTATAACACAATTTAATTACTCAACAACTAATGTACGGCAAGTATTTGTACCACTTGCTAATAATTCATCACCCTGTGTTAATAATACTAAATCACCAGCAACTAAAAAGCCTTTCTCTTTTAATAACTGGATCGCAGCGGCTGCACCTTTTGAATTACGACTCACTTCATCAAAATAGACTGGTGTGACACCACGATATAGCGCACAGAGATTTAATGCATCCTGATTACGTGATAGTGCAAAAATTGGTAAACCTGAACTAATACGTGACATAAGAAGCGCTGTACGACCAGTATGTGTCATTGCAATAATTGCTGCAACGCCTTTCATATGGTTTGCAGCATACATTGCAGATAACGCGACAGATTCTTCAATGGAATCAAATTGAACATTCATACGATGGCGAGATACATTAATACTTGGCATTTTTTCAGCACCTAAGCAAACTTTTGCCATTGTTGCAACCGTTTCTGCAGGATACTGCCCTGCTGCTGTTTCTGCTGAAAGCATTACTGCGTCTGTACCATCTAATACTGCATTAGCTACATCCATCACTTCTGCACGAGTTGGCATTGGGTTGCTAATCATTGATTCCATCATCTGTGTTGCAGTAATCACTACACGGTTTAATTGACGAGCACGACGAATTAATTTTTTCTGTACGCCAACAAGCTCAGGATCACCAATCTCAACACCTAAGTCACCACGAGCAACCATGATAACATCTGACGCAAGAATAATATCGTCCATTGCTTCAGTATCTACAACTGTTTCAGCTCGTTCTACTTTAGCAACAATTTTTGCATTTAATCCCGCTGCATTTGCTAACTCACGAGCATAATTTAAATCTGCACTTGAACGAGGGAAAGAAACTGCTAAATAATCGACACCGATTTTAGCCGCTAATAAAATATCGTTTTTATCTTTTTCAGTTAACGCATCAGCAGATAAACCACCACCTAACTTATTGATTCCTTTATTATTTGATAATGGACCACCAACAGTTACCTCAGTAAATACTTTTGCACCTTCAGTAGATAATACTTTTAACTGAACACGACCATCATCTAATAATAAAATATCACCCGGTACAACATCTTGTGGTAAAGTTTTATAATCTAAACCAACGCCTTCTTGCGTGCCCTCACCTTTAGGTAAGTCAGCATCAAGAACAAATTTATCACCAATATTTAAGAAAATTTTACCATCCTTGAAGGTAGAAACACGGATTTTAGGACCTTGTAAGTCACCTAAAATAGCAACTGTTTTACCCAGTTTCTTTGCAATCTCACGCACTTTTTCAGCTCGACCAATATGGTCCTCTGGTGTGCCATGAGAAAAGTTCATACGAACAACGTTAGCGCCAGCCATGATAATTTTTTCTAAGTTATTACCACGCTCTGTTGACGGTCCCATTGTACATACAATCTTCGTTCTTCTTAGTCTTCTAGACATTACCTACTCCGTAAATGATATAAGTTATAAAATATTGATCTTAGCTTTCTTTACATAAATCAAGATTGCAAGAAAAAACTGAGCAATATTATACGCTGAAAATAAAATTAGATCGAGATCGCAAATTGGAAATTCCCCGTTTTAGTTAAAGAGGAGGTGATTATTTTTTTACCACTCAAAAAGCAAAATAGAAAAAATTCTTGTTTTATGTTTTAAAAGCTTATATGATAACCCCGCTTTTCACGATGCGACTATAGCTCAGTTGGTTAGAGCACCACCTTGACATGGTGGGGGTCACTGGTTCGAGTCCAGCTAGTCGCACCATTTCACTTTCCAAACCTATCCAAAACAGTCCAAAATTTCCAACAAAATCAATGATAAAGCCATAAATCACATACAAATCTTTCCAAAATGGTCCAAAACATTCCAATACTATCCAACAATTTTGGTATTATATTTGGTATTACATTTTTAAAAATTTGGTATTACGTTGTCCTAAAAATGGGATTTTTGAAATGTAATACCAAAAACTTTGGAAAACGTAATACCAAAATAGGGGAAAGATATGGCAAAAACAGTTAAACCGCTCACGGTCACAGAGATAAATAATGCTAAAGCAAAGGAAAAAGACTACTATCTATCCGATGGCCATGGACTACTTCTTTTCATAAGAAAAAGTAGTTCGAAAAAAATATGGCGTTTTCAGTATTACAAACCTTTTTCTAAAAAGAGAACTATCATAAGCTTAGGTAATTATCCGGAGTTATCTTTAGCTGCTGCTAGACAAAAACGTGATGAATACCGCTCTTTACTTGCTCAAGATATAGACCCACAGGATCATGTTTTTGAGGCGTCTCAGAAAAAATTACAAGAAAAAGAATTTACACTAGCTGCAATAGCGAAGAGTTGGCTTAGACTCAGAGAAAATGAAGTCAAAGCAGGAAAATTAAAACAAGACACATTTGATGATATAAAAGATAGGTTGCAACGTCATCTATTAGATGTGGTTGGCCACTACTCTATCTATGACATATCCGCACCACTCATGATCTCGAAATTGCGCAGCTTAGAAAAAGAGGGCAAATTAGATACGCTACACCGTATTATTGGTTATCTGAATAATATTATGATTCACTCGGTCAATAGCTCAATTATACCAAGCAATCCGACTGCGGATATCGGAAAAGTATTTATTAAACCTGTTCATGAAAATAACCCAACAATTCTATTTGATGAGTTGCCAGAATTTTTTGAAAAACTAAGAAATTCTAAAATCACACTTGATACGAGGTGTGCAATAGAACTAACGCTACTAACAGCAATGCGTGTAGGGTCCGTCACACAAATGGAATGGAGCGAAATAGATTGGGAAAACGCAGTGTGGGAAGTACCAAAATATAAAATGAAAGGAAGAATTGGTAAAGTGCAAGATTTTATTTGCCCATTATCAAAACAATCGCTCGCTATACTTAAAACAATGAAGAAAATTAATGGACACAGACAATATGTTTTCACCAGTGTGCAAAATGTACACAAGAATATGAGTAGAGATACACCGAACAAGGCAATTAAGCGTATCGGGTATCAAAATAAACTCACCGCACATGGATTACGTTCTATTTTTAGTACTGAGATGAATGAAAGAGAATTTAATGCAGATATTATTGAAGTGTGTCTTGCTCATTTCGAATATTCGACAGTGCGTGGCACATACAATAAAGCAAAATATTTAACACAAAGAAAAGAATATATGCAAGCATGGGCTGATCTCGTAGAAATGCAGTCTAACGGAAATGCTATATTTAATGAATAAAGGGCTAAACGCCCTTTTATCTAAGTTTCACATCAAGCCTATTTTCTATATTGAGATTTCATAAATTGCAGATAAGGATCATTTCCATATTGCTCAACCTGTTTTCTACTCATTTCCTGAATCTTTCTAGAGAAGATATCATTCTGAGCTTTTTTGAGCGCACCTTCATCATTGGCATTAATCATTTTGGGTTCTTCAACTGTAGGTAATGGTTGCATACTAGGCTCTTGAATAGTTACTGGTGACTTTCTGAGTGGCTCTACAACAATGTTGTAACTAGATATCATTTGCTCCCCATATTTTCCAGACATCACTTCATTTCTAATTCTGTCATCATTAGCAATGCGATCATTTTGTCCGAGCAATACGCTTCTTTGTTGTTTTAATTTATCAATCTCGTCTTTTGATAAGCCTTTCGGATTTTTTAATTGATCATCAATTTCTCCTATCCTGTTTTTATTTTGATTAAATGCTTCAAGAACTGAATCAAATTCATTTATAAACTTTTTCTCTGGTGAACTTCCATTTTTTGCACTCTGTCTCGCACTGAAAGCTATTTCAGAGATTCTGTTCTTATGCTTTATCCCTTCCATTTCTTTTTCTTGTTCAAATCTCTTTTCATTTAAAGCAAGATCATGTGCGCGACCTTTTTCACTTTCATCAGCATAGAACTTGAACTTTCTTTCATCCGCTGCTTTTTTCCAACCTTCATCAGCAACTTTTACCATTCCTGTACCAAGACCTTGAGCCATAGCAGCCAAAATTCCACCAAATCCCATTACATACCTCCCATTTGTTCTTGAGGAACACTACCGCTTATTTGTGATTGTCTTTGTTGTTCAGCTTGTGAGATTTTTTGGATCATATCAATGTATTGCTGTTCTTCCTCAGGTGGAATCATGCCATCTGACATATCGCCAAATAACTCTAATGCTCTAAGAAGAACATCAATAAAGACATCGTCTAATTCATCTTCTGGCACTCCCATTTGTTGAAGCAGGTTCATGCCAATATCTTTAGCAACTTGTAACATAACTTGCGGTGGAATTGTTTTACCGTTTTGTCTAGCAGCTTGAAGATTAGAAACCATTGCTGTTGCGATCAAGTCAGCTACACCCTCTACTGGTCCTTTTTCTTGAATACGCTGCGCTGCAACTTCTGCAATAGCTTTCATGGAATTATCCATAAGAAACTGATACATCTGCTGCATTCCACCTTGTTCTGCTTGAGGTTGCGCTTGTGGTGATTGTTGTTGTGCCATTGAATCTAAAATACCCATAATTACTCCTATTTAACTGTAATATTGTTCCAAAGGTTTTGGATTGACGGGATTGCATAGTAAGGTGGTTTTTTATGACCATCTGAATTGTATTGATTTGCTCTACTAATTATTGTAGATAGGATACCCTGATTAGCTTCATCTTCCTTTCTACGCTTTGCGTCCTCAATGCCAGCTTGTCTTATCTTATCTCTCTTCTCTTTTAAATAGTGTTCACCCTCTCTTGTTCCAAATGTCTTGATGGTTTTTTCTAATGCAGCATTTTCATTCATTATATTTGCAATTGCACTGCCAGTGCCGAGTGGATTTTGCGTTACAATGTCGGCAGCACTACCTAAGGCACTTCTTGCTGCGTTATCCCAAGTATCAAATGCTCCATCTTTTGTTTTAAAATAACCATCTCTTGAGTTGTATGCAGAATCGTACATAGCTTTTTGTGTTGCATTTAGATCGTTTCTATTTGATTTTCCCGCAACGGCATTTGCAATACCACCTGCATTAGAAGAGGCTAGTCCAGTTAGCGCACCGGCAATCTGCCTACCTGCTCCCCCGCCAATTAAACCAGCTACCGCTTCGGCAGCAGTAGAAGCACCCATGCCGCCTGCGGTATTACCTATTGTGCGACGATTTTTATCAGCAATGAAATCTTGTTCTGCTAATTGTTCGTAATATTTGAAGTTCTGATGATTTAGTGCATTTGGATTTCTAGGATCAGGAATGCGGCTCATTGGTCCTTGAGGGTTATAGTTGGATTTATTGAAAGCTGAATATTTTTGCGTCATATTAGCCAACAACCCCTCACCAATCTTTTGACCAGTCAGCGTTCGTGGTTCAGACTGAGAGCGCCCAACAAGACTGCCTCGACCAGCGCGCGCAACTGAGCTAATAGAACTGCGACTATAGCTATTAAATGAATTTGTATAACCTTGATCGCGCCCGTAACGATTCAAGTGGCTATTCATTCTATCTTTAGTGCTTGTGTAGCCATTACCAGAATCATGCTCTCGCCAGCCTTCACGATCATTATCTGATAATTGCTCACCAGATGGATTGTAAGCTGGGTGATCTGGTTCTAATCGATTATATGAATTATCACTATCATTATTGCGACCAGAGTCACGGGAACGAGATTCTCTATCTTCCTGCTCAGCCCAGCCGCCATTTGTACTGTCAACATATCCCATAAATCACCTACATCACTTTTTTATTATCTTCGGCCCGTTTCTTAATTTCAGTTAAAATACCACCATTTGCAAGGTTGGGAGTATTATCAACTGTTAGTCCGCCGTATCCAAAGTCTGTCTCAGGCACTTTAGAATACTTGGATTGCAATTCATCTTTTAAATTTAAAAGCTCTCGCTCTTTGCGCATTAAATCCTTGTTTGCTTCTTTTTGCGCAAAATAACTACCAACTCCTGCTAATGTATTACCAATTAAGTTGGTAGCAACTTTATTATTTTCCATCCAACTCGCAGCACTGCCAATCCAACCAGCATTTTCACCTTGAGAAAATGCCCCTGTTATTGAATCCCATGCATTATTCCAAAATGACATAACTATTCTCCTCTACTGCATTGTAATTGTAGGGACATTAAGACTTGGGAAATTTATCCAGTCTTTATGTGTTGTCGGTACGTGTTGCATAAACTTGCTCATAAATGCCAGTTCAGAATCTCGACTCGCTTTTAATTGCTCAATCGCTCGTTTCTTATCTTCCTCTTTCATTTGAGTATTATTTAAAACAGCTGCAATTTGCGCATCAAAGTTATTTGTAATTTGCATCGCGAAATCGATGGATTTTCCAATTGTATTTGCATTAACTTGTGCGCCAAGCTCTTTCATTGCGTTATTGTGTGTAAGTTGAGCCATGCCTCGTTGATGCGCATGCTCAGTATCAATCTGTGAAATTGGCATGACTGCATCAATCATTGCGCGCTGACTTGCCTCGACCCCTAATGTTGAATTTTGCAGACCTCGACTTGCCGCCATACGCTCTCCTTTAGCTGCGGCAGAATTCATCAATAATGAATTGCTATTTAAGTTTTTTGCTACATTTTCTGCCATTGTATTTTGAGGGTTGCTAGGCTGTGCTTGGTTGCTTAATGCAGGTGGATTCTGTGGTGTTTGTGTTGTTAATGTTGGTGAGGGCGAAGGTGATAAAGTTTGGGGTTGTGAAGATTGTTTGTTTTTATTAATTGCCTCGCTCATTGTATTTAAAATTCCCATGCTTTACCCCCTGAATATTTCGTTTAAATCATTTGGACTGAATCGCCAGCCTTGATCGTTACTTTTAATAGCATTAAAACACCATTCTGAACAAAAGAACTTACTGCGCTTTTGCTTAATTCCCAGCACTATGCCGAGTGCACCCCACCAGTCATACTTGCGCCCTTTGGTGTGCGCGAAATAGGACTTAATTTGCGCTACCGTGACACCGTGCAACTCAAGCAAATCCCACTTGTCACGGTCTAACGTCATATTTTTACACCGTACCCCACCATCACGGATTGAGGAAGAGTAACAATCATAAGTGGTAATAGGGTAAGGGTCTCCACTCACAAACTCGTGCCGCTCAATAGCAATCTCGCAGTGGCTATATTGCCCTTTAGTGAGTTTGCGCGTTAGCCAATCCGACAAGCGGGCCGCAATCGCTTTGGGTATCCAGCCTGATTTTTTGCCTTTATACAAGGCTAGGTAGATTTTTGTCATTGTTGTGCCTCCGCAATTTTTTGCATTTTTAAAATAATATCATCATGAATGCGTTGTAATTCTTCATCTGTAAGCTCTTCATGTTTTAACTCATACTTACGCATACGCTGTACCGCGAGTTGTTCTTGCAATGTACGCAATCCTTGAGCTTGTTTAAGAATTAAAAGCGTTGCAGATTTGTTATCAAGTCCAGCGACTGTTGCAAAACTTGAAACATAAATACTGACATCACCAGCAAAGCCTGCTTCTTTAAATGCAACAGCTGCTGCCTCTCGCTCTTTGTATTCCTCTGCAAAGCGAGTCCATTTAGCACTTATACTAGCTGCGGCATCATCAATGCTATCAACTAGTTTTTTAATAAATTCACGTTTAATTTCAGAGCATTTTTTTTCATCTAAAATCCATTCATGACCATTCCATTTGTGTAATTCTGTTGGCTGTTTATCAACTAAAATATACTGCTCTTGATAAAGAACAAGTTGTCTGCTATCAAGCTCCAGCTCGTTTTCAATATCAATTTCAATAAAATCATTGATGTTGTTTGGTTTAGGAAAGATTTGATATTGATTTAAGTCACTCTTTAAAAAATAAACTTTCATGCTTACACCTACGCTGCTGTGATTTTTTTCAAATACATACTAGATATGTCAATAATTTTAATCTGTGTTGCACTCACAAGCTCAATTTTACAGTTTTTCCAGCTACCAACATGTAAAGCTGCATGTAAATATTTACGACCAGACGTATTAATAAGCTCTTTATCGACAAATACCGAGACGGTATATGTATCGACATTCTGCTGTAGTGAATGGCTTTGAGATACCTGTAAATAAAAAATAAGAGTCTTGTTTAAAATAGACTCGGATAACTCGATGATGTTTGTCGAATGTTGCGTGACGTTCCCAGACCAAACAACACTACCTTGATTATCTTCATTTAATTGACGCTCAATCGCTTGAATCTTCAGTGAAGTTCGCTCTTTATTTTGATTGAAAGATTCTTCGAGTTGTTGTGTTTTAGCGCTGACTTGTTGAATATTTTGCGCTAAAGCAGATGCATCTAAACTTCCAACATTTTCAACAACCCCATAAGCTTTAATCCAAAACTGAACATCATCAAAACTATTTCCTACCTTAATGCACAATTTTAATACGATAGATCTAGGTCTGTTCTCATCAGCTGTTGGCACTACGCGCGATGCATCGAATTTAATATCTTTTCCTCGATACATATGATTTGATGTGTAGAATGAATATCTATTGCTACCAATATCTTCTGCTACAAATGCGCCCGATGCCTCTGTGTATAAAACTGATTTTCCATTATAGTTTGCATCAACACCACCAGTGATATTACGAATTGCATCTTCTTGGGTTTGTCCTACACTCAGCCCATTTCCTGCATTCCTAACAAATCTATCTTGTGCTTTGGGTACGGCAGAAATAGAACCATATTTTCTGACTAAATGTTGATAAAGTTCGGGGTATGTTGATGGTGTCACTTGCGTTGCAATATTATCAAAATAAATCCATCCATCAGGAATATCGTCAACTGCAAAATAAGCTGTCATCCCAACATCTGATCGTTTAAGGTTGGGTAATTTATTTTTATTGCCTAACGTGCGGTATAAATCAGGGTAGGTTTGTGATGAAAATGTTGAGCCATCACACTTTAAGTAGCCGGGTGGGTGGGTGATTTCTTTTGGGAAGGCGATAATACTGCCTAATGGCACACCCTTCCCTGCTAATTCTTTATTTAATTCGCCAAGCGCGAACTCAGAAGCGGCCTTTGACTTATCAATGCCATCAATTTTGTGTGAGAGCATTGTTTGTCCAGACGTTGTGTCTGTTGCTCTTGTTGTTGCAGTGCCGTGTACTTCTTTTAATGCTTTTGAAGTCGCTGCTGTAGATTCACTGTCGCTATCAATGTCATTTGACAAAGAAACCACCCCATCTTGTCCCAGTGTGGCTTTGGGAACATTTAAGATGTCAGACCATTCTTTTTTGCCTCCTGAAAGGCTTTCTGCCCTTTCAGCCGACTTTCTGGCTTTTTGTGCATAGTGATAAGCAGAGAATGCACCATCTTTAACTTGCTCATCCTCTGGATTTGTAGACCATTTTCTTGCTAGCTGTTCAGACTCATGAGCTAAATCTTTAGATGAGCTTGCTGACTTAGCAAATCCTACAATTTCATTGGATTTTTGAGAGGCAATATTTGCCGAGTTTAACGCATTCGACGCTTGCTCAGTTGCAGTTTGGGCGCTCAATGTTGCCAACTGCGCTGAGTTTTGCGCCTGCTCTTTCGCCTTTTCTGTAGCTAGAGTGTTCTGTGAAACCTGTAATGTATTTTGAGCCACCTCTTGAGCTTTCTGAACAACAGTATCTTTATTTTTTTGCACTGAATTTTCAGCGTTTTTTAACTGACCGTATGTGACAGGATGATTGTCTTCGGTTGGTTCGGTGATGACAAAGTTTTCTGCAAAGCCTTTTCCGTCATTTCTCAATGCGGGGATTTTTTCTAAGTGTGCTTGCACTCCGTCAAATTCTTCAGCGACTGCATTTCCATCTGCTTTTGTGTAAGGCGCAAAGTCGTGCTTACGTTGATATTTTTCTGCTTGTTCAGACACGGTAAAACCTCCGTGGAATAAAGTTAAGAATTAGACCTGTTAATTCGAACTGAGGCGAGTATAGAGAACTGCCAGTAAATGAAATAGATATATTTCTGCTATAGCCTGCTAAATGAAGTGTTGGAGTTGAATAATCCTCCGCAGACCAGAGAAAATCATTCCAGAGGTTTTCATTCCAGCGTCCACCATCACCAGTAGCGCGAATATCTTTAGCTAAGTGGGGGGCATGGATATCTGCGTTATAATCAAGATCAAAGCGATATTGAAGGTTGAGTATACCTTTAGCGGTTGCTTGTAGTTCTGCACTTTTCCAGCTTTTAATATGGACTGGCGAACCGCAATGATTGAATGCCATTTTTACCACCCAATCAATAGGCTTGCCTGAAAATGAGTAGCATTTATCAGACTGGCGATAAACTTTACCATCATTAAATGCAAGAAATGTATTTTCCTTGCTTTGCCACACACCTTTTACTTTTTCTGGATAACTGAAATAAGAACAACGCGTCTGTCCATCAGGTAGTAGCATCATACAAATGTGAAGTGCACTTTCAGAATAAAATCGAATCTGATTAGATTTAGCTTTAGTTGATGAATATACGATGTTATTCTCAATTGGCTTAAACCCAAGCTTACGACTTGAATCGGTTTCACTTAGTTTAAAATCACCAAACTGCTCTGTTTGATCTACGCGGATAATTCCGTGTTGACTAACTGCAATTGGCACAAAAACAGTTTGTAATGTGCCAGCTTTAATGCCTACTGAGGATACGTCTTTTAATACCCAATCTTCGCGAGTTGAGCCATAAAGCGCAGTTACTTTGTGGCGACAGCCAATCAATAAAACACCGCCAACGGTAGATGAGAGTGCGGTAATCTCATCCCCTACACTGAATTGCTCAGAACCCAAAATAACAGACCATTTGGTAGGCTTACCAACAAGAGAATGCCCAAATTGACCACCTTCAAATGATACAAATAAATGATTTCTGTGGGCACAAATGTGAACAGGTTTTTTGGTATGTACCGAGATTGGAACAATTATTCCGTTAGGGCGAATTTCAATAACTTGCTCACCATTACACCCATAAGCGTACTGTGTGTAAGGGCTTCCGTAGAAGTTATGATATATAAATTGCCAAGACTTACCTTTTGATAAAATAACCTTGTCACAAGATTGTACTTTTGCAGCAACTCTATTGGAAATACTAATATTACTATCAACATCAAGATTAACAGAGGTGACAATAAACCCCGTCTTATCATCAGCAGATAATACAGCAGACAGGATGTTACTTTTTATTTGACCAGAGGAGAATTCAGTACCATCCATTAGATCTTTAGGCTGGGTGATTTCTTTTAATTGAACAACATAGGTCTGTTGTGACTCCTGCCAACCATTCTCGTTTGTAAAAAATACACCGCATTTTTCTTCCTGATCACGAAATGCAATTATTTTTCCATCTAACTCAACCACACCAAGAACAACGTCAACGCCTGGAACGGGTTTGACATTATCTACGCCAACCTGAAATGCCTTAGCTTGATACTCTTGATATTTAATGACATCACCAGAATCAATTAAAACATTAGAGGTGAGCGTATATGAAACATTATCTAAGTTGAATGTTGCGCCACTTTGTGCATTTAGCTTACCTAAAGTGGCAATAGTAATGAGATTTTCATTTGCCGCAATAATCCAACAATCTTTGTTAGTTAATTGGATTTTTTTTCCTATAATATTTTGCTCAACACTTTGCTCAATAGTGAAATAAAAGTGATTCATTTCTGATGGAGTGGTTTTTCCATCGATACACTCAAATCCTTCAATGCGGGAAAATCCACCCTCAAAGTTAGGCTGAACATTTAACGCCATGATTGCTTCGCTGTTAGCTTTAACAATTGGTGGCGTGGTTAAATCCATGCCACCACTAATTGCAACAAATTGTGATTGAATCTGAGGGATCTTAACCAAAATAAATACCCTCTAAGAAATCTCGACAAAATAAATGCAGATATTTATCCCATTCGTTTTGCGCTCGAATAATCAACTCTTGGGCGTTTTGTGAAATCGCCACACCTTGCATTGCATAAAAAACGATTGCTAGATGGTATCGCTCTGGAATGAAAGGTGTATCAGTGGATACATTCAAGATTTGGATATTCTCTTTTGAGAAATTTTCCTTCCAAAAACGCTTATCCCAATCTCTTATAGTTTGAATATCATTCCATGCCTCACGAATTGCATTCACATATTCAAGACTACGGCCACGTTGATTGGTGACTTGCGCAGGACCTTCGCCAGTATCATTCATTTCTTGACGAAGGCGTTGAGCAAGTTGTAGAAAGTTCATTAATCTACATATCCTAAGAAAGCGATATTGTAACGAGGCACAAAAGCCTCATCCAGTGAACCATCTCTATTTTGGCTGTAAGTCTGATCACCAGCGTTAGATAATAGTTTGAAAACAGACTCTGGAACTACAACCTCTTTGTTTCGCTGAATTAATGCATCCCAATCATTGATTGACACATAAACATCACTGCGATCACCATTAGACTCGGCAATCTTGATTTTTACTTTCTTTTGCTTACTAAGTGGCAAGCCTGCATCATCAGATAAGCCAGAGGGCACAGGAGGCTTATCCTTGCCGTTATCGCGTTCTAAGCCGTTTGCTTTTTCATACTCAAGAATAGCTTCAGTAAGATCTTTTTTCGTTCCGTCTTTTTCAATGCCGCAAACTTCACGAAGGTGAGCTTTCAATTCTTCAGCTTTTGAATTTAATGAGATAAATGGATATGACATAATTTTTCCTCTAAAAAAATACCCCATAACAAAACGTCATGGGGCGGTTGGTTAAAGTGCCGTTGTAGCAGCTTCAATACGAGTTAGCCACGCTTCATTTAAGATTTTGGCAGCGTGCCAAGCGATCCAGCCTACTGAGCCTCTTTGCCCTAATGGGTTCCCCTCTTCTGCCTTGCCAGGATTGCGGATTTTCATTTGCGCAGACTCCTTACCTTTCAGCGGACAAACTGCGAATGCGTCTTGTCCAAAAACGACAATTTTATAAACGTCAGCGTTTGAACCATTAGTGGATACCACTTTGCCACCTGGTGCCGCACCAGCGTTAGCGGTAGGAGTGAACAAAGGTGAGGTAATGAAGCGCACATTTTCAACCGTTCCTAGCTCTTGTGGTGAAATTGGAGAGCGAGAGCCATACGCAGCCACAGGGGTGAAGTTTGGCAAGTTGCGGATATCCGACTCTAAATCAGTGTGGCATACTGCAATATAAGAAGCCTCAATTGGCTTAGTGCCATATTTGATAGAACCATCTAAGATAGATGTTTTCTTCTTAGCGCGATTTTTCTGTAACTTACGTACGGCAGCACGAATATGGTTAATGCTTAACGGATCTTTAACAGCATTCGTCTGTGTACCTGTTGTGTAAATCACGTTTGTACCACTACTAATTGCTCCCCAAGTAATCATTTCCATTGTTTCTGCTGCCTGTTCACCAGAAAGCATAGTGAGATCTCTTAATACAGGGTCTTCGTGCGTATCTTGAATAACGTCAGTAATTTCAGTCCAAGCACCATACTGTTTTAATTGCACTTCCACATCTTCATAAGCCATTTTTTGTGCCGCTGGAGCAACACCCTCAGTCAATGCAGTTGTAGCAGGTGCAAAAGGTGTAGGGCGACGGAATTTAATCGTCTGTGATTTGTGTTGAGGGATTGGTTTTGTTTGTCCAAGTTTGGACAGCACCAAGATTGGCTCTGCATGAGCCAACATGTTTGCATCTGCGTAAACCTGAGTACGAGGTGAAATATCGGTGTATTTAGTGGTATTAGCCATAATTTAATTTCCTTAATCTGATGAACTTAATTAACGAAATCGCTGCTTGTCTAATTGAGCTGCGATCTGATCAAATAAAGCACTCTCATCAATTTCCTCACCACCTTTAGGCGTGTTGCGACCTGTTGGGAGTGTTGTTGCAGAAAGTTGTTGAGCTTGCTTGGCTCTGCGTTCAGCATTTGCGGAAATGGCGTTTTTGTATTCTTTAAGGAGATAAACTGCATCGTTTGGATCACTCGAGGAAAACATTGACTGAATACCTGGTGTTTGTTGGCTTAACCAAGCAGAAAATTGTGGATCTGCCAAGATTTGTTCGGCATCAGGGATTAATTGAGTGACGTAATGAATACCTTGCTCTAACTCTTGTTGAGCTAGATCGCGCATATTTGATTCGGCAATGCTGTTGAGAGGTTTTGAAATATCTTCAATACGCTGATTTTGGTGAGCCAAAAGCTTGTCAAAGACGGCAGCGACTTCTGGATAATCTTCTCGTAACTGATTTAATTCCTCAGTAAACTGCGGTTTACTTTGCTGTTTTAACTGCTCAATCTCAGCTAACAGGCGTTCGTTTTCAGCCTGCTTTTGTTGATATTTCTTGTTCAACGCACCAACACGACCAATTTGTGAACGGGCGTTTTGTTGGTAGCGTTTTTTATCTGCTTCCAAATTGCGGAAATTTTCTTTCACTTCATCTGAGGCATTAGCTAACCACTCAGGGAGATCGTCTATCACATCCTCTTTTTGAGTTTGCTCTTGACTATCTTCACGCTGATCAGGCGTGTCCTTTATGGGTTCTTCTGCGTCTGACGGCTTTTCAGTAGCAGTAAGTTCACCAGAAGTTTCAAGAGATTGAGCGGCTTCTTCAAAAGCGGCATCTGCATCAAATTCTTGGTGTTCTTGATTTTCCATTTATTACTCCTAAAGCGGCATAAGCGGCTTGTGTAATTGGTTGAAATAAAAAACCGCACTTGATTGCTCAAAGTGCGGTCGCGAATTAGTTAAGTTTTAATGTTGATATAAGGGATTGAAGCTCTCTTACTTGCCCGCGCAAAATATCGTATTGCTGTTGCGTTAATCCCTCTTGACATAAATCTTGCTGATATTCTGATATACGTTTTTCAAAAAATGTTTTCAATTCTCGTTTATCAGCTTCATTTAAAGTCGTCATATTTTGCCCATTAAAAAAGCCCAGTCCGTTAAGACTAGGCTTGTAGATTTAGTACTCCCGACGGGAGTAAATTTTGTGCAATAAAAAAGCCAAAAAGTAATTAGTTACAATTTGGCTATTTTGGGAAATCTTACTGCAAAAATAATAAGAAGTCAAGTATTAATGTGTATTTAGCCCTTCCATTCTTCTGTATTGTGTTAATATTTTACGCTGTAGCTTATCCATAGACTGATTGTATTTTTTAATTCGGCTTTCGTAAGTCGTGGAGCTAATCTTACCTTCACGCAATTGGCGAGTAAGTTTAGCTTTCTCACTTCTTAGTTCACCCATTGCTTTGGCATTCTTCTCGTGGAATTTAATTAGTTTTTTGCGTTCAGGCGTTAACCAACCATTAAGCTGTTTATTCTCTTTTCGATAAGCATACTCTTTGAAAACTGATTGCGCCTCTTCGCTCGCCTCATAGTATCGGCTTTGTACTGCAAACTCATTACCTGCACCGTAAAGTTGATTAAGAAATGGTGTGCGAGTATTTCTACCCAATTGTTCACGATTTGGGTTATCAATAAAAATTGTGTTTAATTCTCTTAGAGAACCAAGCATTGCACTATAGCCATCAAATAGATTCTTGATTTGCTCTGGGTGCATATCAATACCAGTTGCTTGTTGCATATCAATTGCTAAATCCTTCCAGAATTGCGCAGTGGTTGATTTAGACTGTTCCGCTTTTAATTTGTCTTCACGCACAAAATTGGTTGTGATTTTATTACCAAATGCGGAACGATTAATAACATTTTGCATTAATGGCTGAAGAATGCTTGGTGTTGCTGTGAGTGCTAATTTCTCTAGTGGATACTTAGCTGCGGAAATCTCTGATGGTGAAACTGGTGCAAATGTTTTCATTGAGTGAGAAAGCATATTTACACCAGCCTCTACAAATGAAATATCACTCACTGTTCCTTTCACAAGATTAGTAGCAAAGTTCCATGCCATTTGTGGCATACCAAAACCGACTGGCATTTTGAAGTAATCACCATTTCCAATTGGAATCGGAATAAAGCGAGTAATATCACCAAGTTGATCCATTTTATTTCCGCCTTCATCTTCATCATCCATTGAACGTAAGACGGTATAAAGTGCGGTCATGCCAGCAATATAAGTTAAGAATCGCATTTGTCCCTTACGGGTAGATAAATATCTAATCAAGTTAGCTGCACCCATTACTGTTGGTTGTGAAAAGAGATAAAGTGCTTTAATCCCTTTCATCTTAGACCCAGTCTTACGGAAGTTAGTTAGCTCCAATGTGATTGCAGCAGCCTGCTTGCTATCCACACCATTATCAATCAGTGATTTATACGCAGCTAACGCTGATACGGTATCAAACATTTTATTGTAAGATTCTAAAACACCAGCTACTTTGTCTAATTTACTTGCGACAGGATTGTTTTCACGCTTTAGCTTTTTGATTAAATCCGTTTCCGTTCTATCAAGATAAGTGCCATAGTTAGAAACGCCACCGTTTTTCAACAACTCTTTTAGTAGACGTTCGCTTTCTACGCTATCTCTTAATTCTTGACCAAAGCCAAAGCGTTTTGTCGCTTGCCAAACTTCTTGGCTTGGATTAAGTGCATTATTCCATACACCACGACCAATCCGATCCATTATCTTGCTATCAAACTGCTTGCCGTCTTTATCATGAACCTTTTGCACTCGGATGAATTCTGATTTTTCCCAAGTATCACGTAGCATATTGATTGGCGCGAATGTTAGCGTCCACTGTGTTACACCTCTTGCATACCAGCTTGTAGGCTTGGAAATCGCTTTAAGGAATGCGTTAGCATATTCTACGTTATCATTTTTAAGTGCATTCATCGCTTTTTCTGGTAGCTCATATTCATAATACAAACCACCTTGTTTTGCGATTAATACATTATCACTACTACGCGTTAGACCTTGCATTCTACGCTTACTGATACCAATATTTTTGCTTGCTTGTTCTCTAGCGTCTTTCTCGGTATAGCCTTTATCTTTTAACAGACTTACTTCTGTTTCAAACAAATCATCGATCTTGTTCTTAAAATCAGACCAACCGGCATAAGTTGTCGTTTTCCCTACTGCTTTCCATACTGCATCAATCGCATCTTCTGCCTCGGATGATGTGCGACCTTTTAATGATCTATCTTTCGTAATATTTAAAGCGTTAGACCCAGTGCCACCAATAAAATCAAAGTCGTCCGCTTCCGCATTTGGATCGCCTGTTAATGGCACATAATGGCGATTTTCTTTAAATTTATTGTACTCATCAGTCGTGTATCGACCGCTACGGTAATCAATCTCAAGACGTGCCTGGTTTAAATCTGTAATTAAATCACCAATGTGTTCTAACTCACTGCGAGGGATATCCTTTTCAATATTACGCATGATTTCTTGCGCTTCTGGAATGGACCACCCACCAGCAACACCAACCTTAAAATTCTTATTGTTGAAATCTTTATTCCATACATCAGATCTTCTTGTTAGATATTGTTTTTCTGCTTTATCAAAAGCTTTTTGTGCTTCTCTTACTTCATCAGTTGTGCCGTTTGCTTTAGCATCATTTAATGCTTTTTCAGCGTCTAACATTGCCTGTTTATCAATCTTCAATAGCTCCATATTTTTTTCAATGGAATATCGTGCTGATACCCAGAATCCAGCTTTGCGTTTAGCGGTTTCTTCGTTGATTTTACTATTTGATTGTTTGGCGATTTGAGCGATTTTAGAAAGAATTGGTTTGAGGAAGTTGGTTTCTAGTTCAGAATTTAATGCATCACGTTTACCTTTTGCGGTGTACATCGCATCTTTTAGTCTGCGTTTCTCGTGATCGCGGCTAGATGTTTTTCCTGTATCATCACTGAATTTCATTTCATCAATCCAGTCATTAACAGGACGTAAGCTATCCGCTAGCCATTCATCCAATTTCGCCGCTCCTTTGCCTGCAACTTCCTTGAATTTTTGGCGTGAAGTAAAGATATTCCACCATTTAGGCTCTGACTCAATATTACCTCCACGAGATAATTCTAAGACTGAGGCATTATTAAAGGTGTTACTTCTTGAGAATTTCATACCTTGAGTTTCAGTCATTTTTCTTTTACTTTCCGCTATAATTTCTGACAGCTGAGCTCTATAGTTTGATAAAACACGCTTAAAAGGATGAAAGTCACTAATTTCTACACCACTATTCTCAAGTCTTGAAATAAGTTCTTCCTGCTCTAAAATATCCCTTTTCAATTCTTTTTCAGCTTTGGTTATTTTTCTTCTTGGTTTTTTGTTTGATTCGCCATCTTTTTTTGGTTTATGCTCTAGTCTTTTTACAACCGCAGGTATTGGTAGATCATACTTATTCACAACGTGCTTGACTGCCTCAATCCAATCCCCATTGGAGTGCTCTATTGCACTCTTACCCCAAGAGTTATTCACAGCACCACGTGGAGAAACATCAAAATCCGCCTGACTATAATAGCTAGGCAGAGCGTGATCTGACACTCTTATCTTGTATTCTAATGGATCACCAAACTCATCTACATGATTAGGAATCTCTACTGTGACATATTCAGAATTTAATGCCATTGAAGAATTTCGCCACGCACGGACTCCAATGCTCTCAAATGCTCTTTTAATTTTATCAGCATCACTTTCATAAGCATTCTTTGAGAGCCTTAAATAAGGTTGTTCTGCTTTATTTGGATCGAAATCAGCATAGATAGAACGAACACCGTTACCCGGTAGTAATGCGACTGATATTCCATTCTCATCATTCATCTGAGTGCCATAAGGTACGCCATTTGGGTGCTGCCCCCCCATATCATTCTGAATTGTGAAGATGCCACCTAAATTCCCTTTATTACCAATTTTCTCAATAGGCTCTTTTTCTTGTGTAGCGTGGCGATAGTAGTAATCCGTGTTATAACCTTGCTCTTTTGCTCTCTCTAAGTTCTTTATTGAGTCTTCATCAATAACAGTGTCTGCTTTAACATTCAGGGCTTCATTTATAGAGTGCACCTCACCACTATGGTCAAAAAGGATAATTTGATCATCAGTTGCCACGTCTTGCGTTTTAAATGGCGAGATATTACGCCTTGCTTCTTCGTTAAACACAGATCGCCATTGCGCATTTCTTGCTTCAACTTCGCCTGCTGTTCGTTCATACGCTTCTAACGGGGAGAGATTCTGTAGATCGCGTTCCCTAAATTGGCTAGGAGAGGCACCTTTGGCAAAGTTTTCACGCTCTTGAATAGCGTGTTGTAGCTCATGAATAAAGGTTGTTTTGAGATGTTTTACAGGAAGATGAGGCTCAACAGCAATAAATTCTTTACCTTGTGCAATAGGGCTGTAATAGGCATCCGCCCCATATTGCATTCTCATATCATACTGGACCTCTATTTTCGCTAAATCAGGGTAGGCTTGGAATAAATCAGGTGCATCAAATATATCTCCTACTACCGGTTGTCTTCCTGTAACCTCCTTCAAAGTCATAATTACATCAAACGCCCTTGCTTTCTCATCAAATTCCCCTTTCAGTTTTATAGACCTGTCATCAATCTCAAACCGCCATTTTCCGTCCGCACCTTTAAACCAACCTGTTTGTTGACGAACCACTTCAGGGTCTGCACCATTTTCTATCTCTTGTTTAGCCTGTTTAAGTAAAGAATGATTAGCTGTTTTGGCGGTTTCCCCTGCAAAAGAATGCTTCATGTTAACACTGTTTTTAGTTCGAACTTCACCACCCGCATTTCTCTTAATGTCGCTTAATAATTTAATCAAATCATCATGACTAAATTTATCCGCTGTTTCTTTACCAAATAATTTTGCAATAAACTCACGGATTCTTTGTGCTGTCATTTCTAGCCAAGATTTAAGTCCTTTCTCATGTCCTTTTGGAATCTCAATTCCATAGCGACTTTTAAGTTCATCTAGCTTACCCGTTACATAAGCCGCGTGTAACTCGGCTAATGCCTCCTCTACTGCTAAGTGGCGATTCTGTGCTGTTTCTGAACGCTGTTTTTGGATGGCGTTCGCAAGTTTATTAATCGTACTGTTTTTATCAATCTTCGCCATGAGATCATTAAACTCTGCACCAAATTTAACCCCTAATCCCCTGTGCGCCAACTCGTGCCAAGCAACCCAAGCTAAACGCTCATCACGAGTTAAAACGTTACTTGCTCGGATATTATCTGCAACAATGAATATTTTACCTGTCTTAGGATTGTAGCCAGCCTCTACCGTTGGATCTGTAATACCTATTTCAGTAGCAGTCACCACTTCAAAATGTTTGGATAGGTGCTTGCCGACGAATCGTTTGATTTGGTTGTGAGTTTGCTCCCGTTCTGCATTTTGTTGTTGCAGAATTTGCAATAGGCGTTTATCATTGACATCAGGTAAAGGCGACGAGCTAGAAATCTCCGCAGTTGATACGCGAGAGGTCATTTCTAACAAGTTGCCTTTTTCTATTTTAGTCAACTTATGATCGTAGTATTTATCCCCAGTCGTTGATACGCCAACAACAGCTCTTACAGTGTAGTCTTCTCCACCAATTTTTAAGCCTGCTAGATAATATTCATACTCTTTAACATCAGGATTTTTTCTGACTTCTTCATTTGGCAATGTATCTATGTAAACTGCATTTTCGATAATTTGTGGAATTGCAGCGATACTTTGCAAATGCTCCACATCTTTATAATCGTGACGTAAAATTTCTGTAATGCTAGCACGTCCAATATGGATTTCTCTGCCAGTATCTTTGTTGGTATAAGCCCCACGCAACAACTTGCCATACTTCAACGCATTGCGTTTATATTGACGTAAGTCATCGCTTGATTGGATTTCATTCCCTGTAATCTCAATCGGTTTTGCTTGACGTAGTTTTTCTAAGCGGTCAGGTTTTTGGAGGGCTTTGGAAAAGCGAATGTCAGCATTGCTATGATCAAACGCCCCCGTGTTGTTAGTGGCGGATTTGATTTGGTTGGGTTCAAAAACAACATTCTCTAATCTATTTGGATATGAAACACCATCATACCCATTATCTTTGATTGCGCTTGTCAAAGAACTTGAATAAGGTTGGTAAACTTTAAAATCAGCATTTGGTGTAAAGGAAAACATTCCATCATCAATACCTAGATGTTTGGAAAGTGTTTCGCCTGAATCAAACTTGAGTGGGTCAAATGGTTGACGAGAATTTAAGAAGCTCTCCGTAACATTAGAACCGTAGTTCATTGAAACAAGATCTTTATTTGGCGAGAAGTAAAAGCCTTTTCCTCTCATGCCATTATCTGTTGTTGTACCAATTTTATTTTTATCGAATACAGTAAACTCCGCATTACTCCCATGATAAACCACCAGTGGTTCACCTGTTCTTGGATTAATAACTTTACTTGCGTTTTCAGGATCGCTCTCCCAATCACCAAACCACGCTTTAAATTCAGGTGTGCGGACTTGTACCCATTGGCGATAACTCAATTCTGTTTTACCGTCTTTCACTGCTTGTTGATATGCTTCTTGTCCACCTAATCTGTTTTCTGTTTCATAGAAAGATGGTATTTCTTGTTGCGAACGACTTAGTTTTAAATCACCACTTTCTTCTGAAAGTGCATTCAGATCATCATTGATATCATCCGCTTGATTATCCTCTTGCTGTTTTTGCATTCTCATTTGTTCGGCAACCACATTCGCTCGTTGATTCATTGCATTTGCTCGTTGAATGTTTATCACCAAATCATCAACATCATTCGCCCATTGGTTTATATTATCCGTATAGCGTTGCAATTGCGCATCAATTTCTGGATTGCCTGTTTCGATTGCATCAACAATGCGCTTACGCTCTTTGCTCATTGTGTTTTTGTGAGTGATTGTATCAATACCACCCGTCACACCACCAAATACACTGCCAAGCACCATGCCATCAGCAATATTCTGTTTCATTCCTTCTGTTAATTCACGACTTGGATCGTAATATTCTTGTGCTGTTTTATTAATTGCATATTGTTCTGCTGCACCCTGCACCCCCTCCGTTGTTGATTCAAGTAATGCACCTTTAAGTAATCCACCTTTGATTGTTTGACCCGGTTTCGCTAGACCCCATAGACCACCACCAAGACCGCTGAAAGAATTTGATACAATATCAGTCGCAATTGCTGCTGGGTCTAACGCGGCAGTACGCCCAACTTGATTTTTAAAAGACTGCTTGGCTTGTTCAAATAATTCTTCATGCGTTAAGTTTTGACCCTTTGGACTTTCTTTAAGTCCCCAATAAGCCTGTTTGAAACCCTCTAAATTAGCCAATTCCTGATTACTCATCTGTCCCACTTCGTCATAGACCTGACTAGCGCGTCCACCAGCAGACATCGCAGACATAACAGCAGTAACCCCCATTGCGCGTTGTAAATGTTGTGGCACACCTCTTTTGGCAGCTTCTTTTACTGCAACTTCGCCAACTTGCTCCGCAACTTCTTTCGTTAAATATTTTCCTGCAACCTTACCTGTTGTTTTTATACCTTCTGTTAAAAGCTTGCCCGATCCCAGTGTTACTATTGTATCTAATTGCTCACCCAGCAAAGCTCCTAGATTACCAGCCCACCAATATGCATTAAGTGCCCCTCTGCCTTCGCCCGTCTCTTCATCGAATCCGTCAAAAGCACTTTGCCCTAACGCCTCTTGCATTCTTGTTGACATGGTAGCCATGTTTTCATCTGCACCACGAGCAGCCCAATCTGCTGCTTTATTAAGCCAATCACTATCTAATGCTACGCCTAATCCGCGTGCCAAATGACTTGCGCCACGCCACACTCCCATTTGAAAACTATCAACAGCATCACCCATAAAGCCTTGCTCTTCTGCTCTTGGTGCCTCGCTGGCAAAAATCGGCGTTGAATCAGAAACCTGTGATTCTTTGTTACCAAATACAGTTTTCTGCATATATTGATATTCGTCATTTGAGAGTTTGAATGCTGACATGTTTATTTCCTTTTCTTTGGGCATAAAAAAAGACCTTTCGGTCTATCTTCTTTCTCTTACTATTAATCTAATCCAATGTTGTTACGCACTTCGGTTTCTGGCACTGGCGTTTGTTTAAGTTGAACTTCTGTCTTAAACTTCGCCATATCAACCGCCTGTCTTCCGCTTTCTTTCTGAATATCAGCGGAGATTCGAGCGGTGTTGAGCTCTCTATCGAGATCGAGTTTAGCTTGTGAGGATTGCTGGTGAGTTTGGATTTCTAGTAGCTTAATCTCTAGCTCTTTTTCTTTAATTGCCACTTTCATCTGCTCTAACTGCAATTGATGTTGGATTTTCATTTGCTCTAATTGCATTTCGTGCTGTTGTTTCTGTTGCGCTAACTGCATTTGCATTTGTGCTTTTAGAATTTCTGGATCTTGCGGTTGCTCACTCTCAGACTGTTGTATTTGTTGTAATTTCTGCTCATATTCATCTTTCGGAATAAGCATCGTCTGAGTCCCCATGCTCATAGATTGCATTAGTGTTTTCGCGCCGTCGTACCAATCGAAAGCGTGCATTAATTGTGGGTGCTGTCCAAATTTTTGGAAAATATCAATAATTTGTGCGGTTTGTGTTTCTTTCACAAGTAATGCAGATGTGCCACGTGCAACCACTTGCATATCGCCTTTTACATCATTGTCCTCACTCATTACCATATTGTATTCGTAGAAACGTCTGATTAGCGGTTTTGTGACTGCGTCATCCCACTCTTTAACTTGCCGTCTGCGCACTGCATTAGCTGCGTTCATCAACATAGACATTCCACCAAGCGTTGGTGTCACCTGTCCTTGCTCACCTTGCGCAATCATTGGTAAGCCACTTTCTTCATCCATAAATGACTTAGAAAGTTGGATGATGTTAGAAAACTCTTGCTGTCGACTGTCAAAGCTAAACACCCCAAAGGCTCTTTGCGTTTCAAACTGAGCGTTAGCTGTTGCTCTGTCGGCTGTTAGCCAAATTTTGTTCGGTGTAATTTCCCAGTTATTATCTGCTGGCTGTAATACAGAATTATTCACTACAATTTGCGATCCAATTGTCATAACACTGTTATCAATCATCCCACGCCAAGCTGTATTTAGGATTTCTTGCGCGTCACGACATAGATAAGGAATACCAAAACCAAATACACACGCCACATCAGGCTCGCATGTATAGACAGAATATGGGAATTCAGATGTGTTAATTGGATTTAAGTTGACGCTTAAAATCTTTCCATTTCCAGACATAACGATAATGCCATCAATTTCTGCGCCACTTTCTTTTTGTGCATCTGTGATTTTGAGCTGTTCACCACTTTCTAGCTCTTGGACCGCTTGTTCAAGCACTGATACGGGAATACCGCCGTGATATGTCCACACTTCATAGCGTTTGTCATTTGTTGCCTTTTCTAATCCAGATAATGTGCGCAATGTATCTAAATAACCATCCATATCAGAACTAGAGGTGTGTGTTTCTTTTGCTTCTGTTTCGATTAATTCTTTAATAGTTTCTTCAAAATAGTAAGGATTATTAATTAATACCTGTAAGTGTTTTTTAGTGAGATAAGAGCGCTCAAACACGAACTGGCACTCTTTCAAGTTGGGTGCGGTCATGTCTGGTACAAAGTCCCACGGTAAGACGGCTTTCACAGACGGCTTGTTTTTAATTGAAGAATTAGCTGACCAATTCCCCAAGCCATCATCTTTCCAGCTTCTTTCTTCGACTGTTTCAAGGACTGGACCTCGTAAAACACCAGTGCCAAGCACTGCGGCATAATGTAAAGCCAAACGTGCTTCTGCTGCGTAATCGCATTCTAATAATTGATCATCAATAAGCCTTTCCATTTTCTCTGCACGCTCTTTTGCATCTAGCATAATTTGACGTGCATTTTGGATTTGTTGCATTTGCATTGGGTCTTGAGAGTCTGGTTGTTTAGCAATATTAGCAATAGACGGCACGGGTGTTGGTGAAATACCATAGTTTTTATCATCACTCGGAAATAGCATATCTGTCATTTGAGCAGACCATGCGTCGGTTTTCGATCTCGTATAACCCACAAATACTTTTGATTTATTTGTGCTAGATTGCTTTTCATATTGATTGCGATATTGATGCATATCAGTTACCCATCGTTGAACTATGGGTTGGCGTTGTTTGATTTGCTCCATTAATCGGCTTTGTAGCGTTTGCCCAAAGCTTTCTACTGCATTTACAAATTGTTCTGACATTTCTAATATCCTGTTTTCGAGCTGATTGGATTATGTGATTTGACGTTGATGATTTGTTGTTTGAACATTGTTGGCATTGCGCCTAAACATAAATATTGGTTTGCATCGTGTGGATGTGAATAGCGGTTTTTATCTGGCGTTTCTGTGTATTTTTCTTCACCACTCACGTTTAATTGACGGTATGCGTAGCCCGTTTCATAACCTTTAATGAGTGTTTTGCAGTGTGGGCTAATTAGCATTGCTGGTTGCCCTTTACCCACCAATCGAGACAACCACCAACGCACTGCTTCTAATCGTGCAGTTGTGTTGTTGGTATCTGCTGGGCGAGCTTTAAAACCGTATTTTTCTAATATCTCAAAGCATGTTCTTTCGTCTGTTTGTGCTCGTTGCACACCCGCAGGATCGCCAATTACATACACATCACATTCCGCATATTTACTTTGAATAAGCGGTGATAATTGCTCTGTGATAAACCGCTCGATCCCCATTCCAGTCGCTACCACCTCATCAATAATTCTAAGCTGTCCAATTGGTGCTATCTGACCAATAATCGCGGCTGGAGTAAGACCAAAATCCAAACCAATAAATGTTTCCCACGATCTGACTGGGACAAGCTTCTCTTTTGAAACGTGTAATTCTTTGTTGAAATGATCTATAAACACTGATTTTCCTGTTTGTACTGTTGCAAACTCATTACAGATGCGTGATTTAATCCAGTTTAACGTTTTGCCCTGAATGTTATCGAACCAGTACTCATATTGTTTTTTGTGATTCTCAACGTTCTCAGCAAGCGGATTAGCAACAAAGCGACGACCTTTATAATCAACAAACAAACCTTGTTTAATAAAGGCTTTTACTTCCTTACTTAAACTGTCATGAGGGATGCCTGTGACATCAATTAACGCACCTGGTTGCGTGATAAATTCCCAATTGGATGGCTTTAACGGCTCGCCTGTTTCTTCATCAACTCCGCATTCAAACTCATACCACCAATGGTCATCATCAGGTGAATTTGTGTCCATAATCATTCCTGACCATGTTGCACCAACACCCTCTTTCATAGATGGATAACGACCCGTACGACTCACCGCTTCGTTAACTATAGCTAACGGCATAAATTGAGCTTCATTGATCCAAACGCCCGTTAATTCCAATGACATTAATTTGTCGATATCTTTCGGCTTATCGAGTGAAAGAAAGAAGAACTCTGCCTCAACAATTGTCTTACCGTCAGGATGTGGAATTCTCATTATTCCAATAATTGGAGAGTCGTATTTAATCGGACAAATACTTTGTGGAATCCAATCTTGGAATGTCTTAATTACAGTCCCCTTTAGCTGCGGATAAGTGTTTCTGATACAAGCCCAGCGTGTTTTTCTAATGCCTTCGGCATTTGGTTCTTGATTTAGGCTTATTTGGAACATCTTCATTACGCAACCAACTGATTTCCCACTACCGATGGGACCACGAATAGCAAGCACGAACGGATTTAAGCGATGGATTTTCTTAAACGTCGCTGATGCTTTGTAGTTGATTTGCATTATTAGAATTCGATGTTGTAAACGACTGAATCTTTAAGTCCGCGAGATTTCGTTTTAATCTCTTGCTCAAGCTTATCTACTTCAACAAGTGTTTTTCTCGTCTGCGCTTTTCTATATTCAATTTGGCTTTTGATATTGAGAATGGTGTTATCCGTGTAATTTAATGCTTCAATTCTTCCAACCGCACGCTCTAGTGCATTATCTGCCGAGTCAATAATCTTTGAATAAGATTCTTTTTCCTCTGCTGTTTCTGCCTCTTCTAAAAGTGCGGTGAATTTCTCAATACTCTTAACTGCGCTCACTGCTCTTTGTCGCATTAAGTCAATTTCGTCTTTTAAACTGAAATCTTTAACAATGCCAAAATCAGAATCATCCTTAAAATAACAAGAATAGCCACCGTGAATTTTTGGTCTACCACCCTTGTTCGCAGTTTTTTGCGCACTTTCTACTTCGCTTTTCGCAATTTCGCAGTTTGATTCGCAGTTTTCGCTGTAATCTTTTGATTTTTCTTGTTTTTCTGTGTTCGCAGTTTCGCAATTTACTTCGCACTTTTCTGTTTGCTCAAAAACAGTTTCAGGCTTTTTTATATAGCGTTTCGCAGTTGCGAGATTTAGTCCTTTTTTAGCGCACCAGTCTTTCACAGATATACCAGTTTTGGCATTTGCTCTGATATATTCTATTTGTAGTGCTTTCCAATTAATTCTTGCCATAAACAATATATAAAAAAGCCCGAGTTAATCGGGCAATAAACTGTTAAACTCCGTAAGTAATGGCTTTTACAGCCCACATTTGAGCGTCAATGATTCGCTTTTCTGCTTCATCAAGAAACATCTCTTTTTCTACATTCAGTGTGCCGCATTGTTGCGCTATTTTTCTGCACTCTTCAAGTTGATCTATTGCTGCTGCAAAATATTTTTTGCATTCATGTACATCATCTCTATTTTCGACATTGAATGTAATTCCCACTAGCTTTTTACCTTTTGTTTGCTCCATTTGTTTTCTCCAAGATTAGTTTTGTGCATTTTCTGTTTGCCATTCACGAATCTTATCAACTCGATTTAAGCAAACATCTCTTTCACGTTTAAGAATGACAGCGTATTTAGCAACTTCCCCATACGTCTGCCCTGTGAATCCTGTTTTATCTAAATGAGCGAGTAATGCTGACGGGATATGCGGACATACTTGTACTACTGGCTTACTTGCGCAAGAAGTCAACAATGCTGCGAGGAGCGTTGCTGTTATAACTGCTAGAAGTCTTTTCTTGTTCTGATATGCTTTTGATAACTTCATAAGATTTACTCCGTGATTCACTTTCTAATCTGCTGATTTCAAGTGTGAGTTGTCTGTTTATTTCTTCTTGATGTTTAAGCTTTTTGATACTTTCGCTCTGTTGAGAAATGATTTGGGCTTGAATGGTGTTTCTGGCTTTTAAGTTAGAAATAGATTGGAACTGGAACCACAACGCGACACACAAGCCCAAAATCGTTACGATAAGCCATGTGTTTGGCTTACGGATAAACTGAGCGATGAAGCTCAAAATGTGGACCATCATAAAATTTCTCGTCTTCTGATTTACCATTTTCATTCCAGTCACCACCCCAGCGAATAGTGACATTTAGTTCTTTCGCTGCGGCAAACATTGCCTTAGCAATCTCTTTAAAGGCGTTTTTATCCTCCCAAGAAATGCGTCCAAACACCAACGGGGCTAAATCCACAGCGTGACCCGTTAAGTGGCGGCTATTCATTGTCTTAGTCGCACCTTTGGCTAAGAGTTCTTTTTGTCGTTGCTTTGTACGAACACCTTCGATTACTGCAAAATCTACCGCGCTTTTTGTGAGTGCTAGACGAACGACTTTTACTAGCTCTGGTTTAACACCAACAAGACATTGCTCACTGCGCTTACCAAATTTAAAGTTATTCATATCCACCACCAATTGAACTGTTATCAACTTTTTTATTAATGAATTTAAATAAAAACTCTCGGATCTTTTCTGTCCCAATAAACCCAATCATAGTTCCAATGAATTGGGAATATTCAGAATGTCCAAAGAAATGACTTCCTGCTGATATAGTTGCATATGCCAGAGAGGCGCAGAGTGTTGCATCAAGTAATTTATGGAAGACAGATATCTTTTTGCGCATAAACCCTATGCGCAGAACAGAAACAAAAATGGCAGAAAAAACACCTTGAATCGTATTAGCGTTGAGCATAATAAAATTCCAAATAATTGCCCAAACATCAGGACTTTTCTCAGGCATAAACATTTCCTTACATGCTTTTTAGGGGTAATAAAAAACCCCAAACACTGCGAATGTTTGGAGTTTGTTTTCTTGGAGTATGCTTCAAATATTGGTAATAACAAAAAGGCATGGTTGTTATGACCATGCCTTAAATTCCTAGGAGTAAATCCATTTGCTGAATCGCTGCAAACTCTCGCTCAAGTTCAGCT
Source organism: Pasteurella oralis (assembly GCF_002850605.1). Classification (GTDB taxonomy): domain Bacteria; phylum Pseudomonadota; class Gammaproteobacteria; order Enterobacterales; family Pasteurellaceae; genus Pasteurella; species Pasteurella oralis. Next base: position 163,426 of record NZ_NXGB01000002.1, on the reverse strand, counting down.
TTTTCTTTTTTGCATTCGTTTAACGCCTTTCCTTTTTGGCTAGATCGCATTTTGTAATCTGCCATTTTAGCTTGCCAAGCCTCTGTTTTATTTTTCACTTCATCTCGACGAGCAATACCTGTTGTCCAATAATCCCATAAAGCAAGGAAACATTCTTCTTGGTAGTTTTCTAAACGTTCTTTTAAATCTGAACGCACTTTATTTGGGTTGATTGAGAACAGCCAACCATTTAATTTCTTGATTGGCATACACAACATTTCACGATTTTTCCCATCTTGGGCAACTGTGGTGATATGACCACAGTTGAATTTGGCACTTTGTTCAACCAATTTCTTATGTTGAACTTTCCAGTCCAACCCAATCCCTAAAACAATTTCACGCATTGCTACATAAGCAATACCATTGTTATCAATTAATGTAATTTCTTGACCTAAAAATTCTGTTTTTAATGCTTGCATAAAGATGCTCCTGTTAAATTTTGAGTAATAAAAAACCCCGACCATTTCTGATCGAGGTTGTTTGTTGCCCACAACGTTCCTACCTTTCGGCTTAGTATCTACCAATTTAAAGATGTTTAAGGAATTTTAGACATAAAAAAAGCCAAAAAGTAATTAGTTACAATTTGGCTATTTTGGGAAATCTTACTGCAAAATCAGAAAAAAGTCAAATTCTGGATTAAGCTTATTCATAAATACATTGTGATATTGCGCCTCTTAACTGAGAATTGCTTTTGCTTTTCAATCTCGCACAATTACATATCTTTTTAGAGAATGCATCCAGTTGAGCGTAGTCAACCTTATCCCCTTTCCGCTTTGCCATTTCAATAAAAGCATCTTTAAAGTGTATTTCACAGGTATTAGCAGTTAGTTCATTTAGTCCTTTTGGCTTTTCTGGAAATATTGAACCGTGGCTAATGAAGTTGAAAATCATTCCTACAACTAATGCAATGCCAAGTAGTGATAAAAAACTTTTTAGATATCTCATTATTCTAATTTTGCCCTACAAAAACGGTATTTATCTATAACTATAGAGACTTCACTAGGTGTATGTTTATATTCATTTAAGCATCGATTAAATGGCGTAACAGATGAATAATAATTAGATAGGGAGTAAGCTATACTCGCTATAATTATTGCGACACTTATTACAAAAGCAGACATAAATATTGGGTTTTTAAACATGTCTTTCATAAAAAACTCCATAAACAGGTTAATATTTACTCTAATTTACAGGGTTTTATTAATGATTCCTAGTGTAAGATTTTTAATTTGTGATCTAATCCTCTATTTCTTTTTTTAATCTATCCTTAATCGCAGTTTCAGCTTTACTCATTTCACGATAACAAAGCTGTTCAAACTCAATAAGTTTTGATTCATCGCAATCTACAAGTTTTCTTATCATGTTAATATTAGCAATCAGCCTCCCCTTGCCGCTACAAGAAGGACATTGTGTTTTTTGTACTCTTCCGATCTCACCAGTGCCGCGACAACGAGGGCACATGTTTGATTTTCTTAAATCATTAAATTCACGAATACGAATTTGACGCGCCTCAATGCTGTTTTTTTCTAGATTATTCTCTTTTACTATCTTATTTGCTCTTTCTGCTGCTTTAATGTGTGAAAACTGCGAGCGTAAATGTCGATTTCTGAGTGATTTTAGGTGCTTTATCTGCGTTGGTAAAGGAATATTTGAAATGATATCAACAACGTAATTTAAGCCTGTTTTTTCGCTTTCTGTAAGCGATGGATACATCTGATTAATACACTCCGAGATAGCCTTTCTGGAATCACTATCGTTTGTATATTTCGCAAAAAGTAAATGATAGCCCAGTATACTTCCTCTCTCTGCTTGATTAATAATTGAGATAATCTGCTCACGCTCAAGACCGCCAAACCAGCGATTTTTTATCTCAATACTTGCGCATTTTGGATGTATCATATTAATTAGTAACTCAATAGCTCTCATTTAAAACCCCTTGCGCTTTTCCAACATTCTGCTTTTCTTATTGAAGATTTTTTTAATTCGTCTCAAGTCATCTTTTGAGTAATGTCTTGGTCTTTGGTCTGCTTCTATTTGCTCGACTTTTTCAATACCTAGACGTTCAATTAAGCCAATTCTGAATTGATGATAATTCCCTCCTAGGTGATGATTGCATTTCTTGCATTGACCATGAATGTTTAACGTATAGAATCTTAAGTGTGGCGCACTGCCTCGACTGCGATAATGACCAGCATCAAATCCACCACCCAATTGCTCCGCTACAAGCGATTCCCCGCACGAAATACAACACTTATTTCTATCTCTTAGTCGGATGTACTTATTAACTGCACTTTGTGTTTCAGAGAGTAATTTTGTTGTAGTTTTCATTCTCTCTTTAGTTTCTTTAACGCGTTTTTTCTCTTCCCTTTCGCGTTTTTTGGCTGCTTTTTCTTTCTCTTTTTCTAATCGCTGTCTTGCTAACTTAACGCCACATTCTGGGCTGCACCATTGCACATTAAAAAAATTAGTTTGGAATTTTTCGCCACAGATTTTGCATTTGCGATTTAATGGCTTTGTTTTTTTAGTCATAGAAAATCACCCATTAACAAACAGCCCAAAAACAACATTCCTAGTGATACTATTACAATTAAAAAATCGTCCATATTACTTAACCATAATGATCGTTAGATTTCCGTTAAATACAGCACCAGTGTCAATGTAGAAACGATTTCCCATCTGCTCTGGCTCTCTCATTGGTGTATGCCCAAAAACGAACATATCAGCACCATCAATTGAAATATGGCTATCATTTTCAACACGATCTCGGTTCCAGATAACACCTTTATTGCTTATTTCTTTTCCATATTCATATTCGTTATGTGGATAGTCTGCGTGAGCAATAACAATCTTCTTTTCACCAACGGACAGCTCAATAATTAACGGTAACTCTTTGCATTGTTTAATTAGTTTTTCAGCCTTTTGTTTTTGAATTGGATCGAGTTCAAAATACCAACTTCCACCGTTATACAACCATGCGTAAAGTGACTGTCTATTTCCCTCTAATCCATTAATGGCTAATTGTTCGTGGTTTCCTCTTACTGCTTCGAACCAGTCAAAATTAATCAATTCTAGGCATTTGATGTTTTCAGGACCTCTATCAATCAAATCACCAACAGAAATGAGTAAGTCATTCACAAAATCAAAACCTGTTTTTTCTAATTCATTAACAAGTAAGTCATATGACCCATGTAGATCGCCAACAATAAAAATTTTCTTGTATTTACTTCCGTCAATTTTTTTATAAATTTCTGTCATTATTTACCTCCAAGGGGGTGATCTTATTTTTACTATTTTGACTCACCATAAAAATTAAAAACCTGTATAATCAATAACTTAAAACTAGAAAATAAGTAAAGCCTATTGATCTTATTTTCGCTTAAACAAATCCTATTAATTGATTAACCTTGTTTTCTAACTGCCATTCATTTTCGTAAACGTGGCAAAGTGTTTCATTCCAGATAACACCAAACACTCCTTTGTAAACCTCGTTAAATTTTTCCTGCGGCATATTCGCAAATGATATAGACCAGCGTTCTTTCATGGTTCCCCCATCTTGCGATGGCTTGACATCAAAAAAACCAGCACGTTTCATTACGTGATTAAGGTATGCTTCAAGTGTTTTCATTCCCTCGTAGTCCAGCTTGTTTTCACGATTTTTACGTACTCTTGCCAGCACCCCATCAGCAATAGGCTTGGTTACGTTTTGGTAAAGATTTTCATCATTTGCAGCTACAGCAATTTCTTTTGCTACTGCTTGCGCTATCCACTCTTCAGCTTCCGTTAAAACACTAAATTCTGGTTGCCAATACTCAAATCCAGCATCAAGAAGTGCGAAAAATTTTTTGTGATGTTGATAATTACGATTGCTTGAAATTGGAGTTATTTTTACAGCACTCCCAATAGGTAAGCTTTTTAATAAAGTGCGGTCGTAGTCTGTTTCTGCCACGACTGCGCCATTGGCGTATTTAACTGCGTGAATAACGGTTTTTGTTTTAGCTTTAGAACTTGCCATAGCTAAACCTCATTCCCCCACACGTCCCAACCATCAGTCGTGTTACGTGCGAATAATTCAATGCGCGGCAAATCACCCATCAATTCAACGATTTTTTCACGCACAACATCTGGCTTTTTGCTGTGATGTTGAATTGGCTCAACGATTAATTGACTAACTTTATTGCTGACTCGGCTAGGTTTTCCTTTTGTTGCAATCAAGCAGCATTCCGTATTTCCACGGGTCCATCGACCAAGACCAAAAAAGAACGTATCTTTGTTTTTCTTGTTTGTTTTTAACCACTGAAAACCAATCGTTTTATATTTAAATCCCCACGCCTCAATAAGTCTTAACCCCTCTGCTAACATTGGGTATGTCACCCAGAGAAATAAAACGCAGTTTTTATCAGCTATTTCGTTTACTGGCATTTCGCAAATATCTTTAATATTCATTGTTTGATAATGATTTTCAGCACTGCCGTTACAGCCTTTATCGCTATATCTCCACGGTGGATCAGCGTAGATAATTTGATATTTTTTATTCATGTTGAATTGAATACTCATGCAGCACCTCTGCGAGCATAATTCTTAAATTCCATCTGCTGTGCTGGTTTTTCATTAGCAAATTGATATGCCAACGCTTGATCGCAATCTACAAAATGCCCTTTATCAAACTTCATATAAGCCGTTCCAAGTTCACCAAAACGATTCTTAGTAATAATGGCTTCTGAATAATCGTTGTCGCTATCTTTTTTGTATGCCTTTTCTCTGTAAAGCATAATGATTTGGCTGGCATCCTGTTCGATTGAACCACTATCTCTTAAATCAGAGTTTTGAGGACGCTTATCACTACGAGAATCAACCTCACGGTTTAACTGACTTAGTAAGATGATTGGCACATTAAAGTTCTTGGCGAACGTTTTAAGCGTACTTAATGAATCCTCAATTAATTGGCTTTTGTTAGCATTTTTAAGCGATCCGTGATTCATTAATCCAAGATAGTCAATACAGATTGCTGAAAGTGGTCCTGTATTGCTTAAATGATTTTCTGTAATAGATACAATCTCATTTGCTGATAAACCACCACGATCGACAAAGTAAATGCGGTGATCTTTGATTTTTCCTAGCCCATCACCTACACGACCAAATTCAGTTTGATCCATGCTATTTGGATTGCGGAGCTTTCTGACTGGAACATTTGCATTAGCGCTTAAAATACGGTCCATCAATTGTTGATTTGCCATTTCTAAGCTAAAAAATAAAACTGCACCTTTTTGTTCTGCAATATTACGAGTGAGCGTTAGAGCAAACTCAGTTTTACCCATACCTGGACGACCAGCAATTACAACAATATCAGTCGGATTAATGCCACCTAAAATGTTATCTACAGCCTCAATGCCTGTATGAAGAAGTCTTGAGTTGAAATCTTGTTTGCTGCGTTTTTCTAAAACATCGATATATTCATCAACTAACTCCCCCATTACGATAGGCTTAACTTCAACTTTGCTGCTTAAAAGCTTTTGCATTTCAGAAAGTGCTTTTTCTGTAATTTTTTCTGCCTGTTCATCTCTTGCTTGAGATAGTTTTGCTGCCATTTCAAGCATGGTTTTTTGTGCAGTGCGATTAACCCAAAATGACCGTACTTTATACGCATAACCAGTAAGATTCGCGGGTGTAATTGTGTTTTTCACAATTTCTGCCAAGTTGGCGAAGTCTTCGCCGAAATCTTGATGCAATAAAATAATATCGATCACGTTATCTTTGCGTGCTTGTTTGCGAATGTTGTTATACATTGAACCAAGTTGATAAGTGGCAAACATTTCAGGTTCTAACCATGTCATCACTTCACGAGCTTGAGCAGTTAATCCACCAGCAAGAAATGAACCAATTAAACTGTATTCAAGGTCATACGTTGTGTTTTTCATAGCGATCCCTCGATTGTTTTATCCATGATTTTTTCACTCAAGATATACTCAAAATCAGCACGCCAACCACGTTCGTTCTCACCAAAGTAAAAAGACCTTGCCGACTTCATAAAATCCAAGAAATAATTTTTAAATGTTTCTGCATCACAAGAGCCAAAGCGTTTTTTCATCACTGTGGCAAGTATTTTGATTTTGCGTTTTCTTGCTTGACTAAGGTTTTCAGGGTCTGCAAGTGACGGTAGATTTTTACCAGTTTCAGCTACACATTGGTTGTACGCTTTTCCAATTCCCACATAGTCGATATTCAGTGAACGTTGTTTTTTATTTTCAGCAACTGGCACACCATCAGCGTTAGCTGATTCACCCTTAGGGGGTAAGGGGGTATTTTCTTGTGTATAGATCTCTTTATTCTTATGGTTATTGGTATGGTCATTTTGACCACATGACATCTGGTCATTTTGACTATATCGATCATCCCATTTTGACCTCATGGATGAACCGTTTTGGTCACATCGCATTTGGTCATTTTGACTAGTCAATTCTTCAATTTTTTCATAAGCAATTGAGTACCATTTTGTTTTATCCATTTTCATTTTGTTCAATTTGTTTGTAGATAAAACCAAACCTATTTCTTCAAGTTTTTTAATGGTTCTTTGTATTGTTTTTTTAGACCAAAAAGGAAATACTTCACACCATTCATCAATAGTGTTATATATCCAAGTACGGTCTTCGTATTTGTGCTTGCTGATATTGAGAAAATAATGCAATTGCTGAACAAAGATCGCCTCGTTCAAACCGATCAAAGTGGCAAGACTAGGGATAACTTGTAATGGTTGTTCATTAATTAATAGCTTGCTCATCCTCTACCTCTCCACTCTGTTTATCTTCTGCCTGATAGTCCCAACGCTCTAATAATCCATCTACACAATATTCTAGTAATTCATCCACCCGAACAGGTCTGTTAAAGCGTTCCATATCACACCACCATCGAATACTGGGCTACTCGTTTACCGCTTGGCACGGTTATCATCTTTGTTTCGATTAGATAACCTTTTTGTTTTAAGTCATAAATGCGTGCGCCAAGACGTAAGCAGTTAAAGCGTCTTTCAGCATCAAGGTGAGTGAGTTTCTCGCCATTTTTTAACGCTTTTAAAATCTGTGCACTTTGTGCTTTACTTTCGTTTTCGTTTAAATTAATATTTTCCATGTTATTAATTCCTATAAATTAATTAGCCACCGCTCCAACGGTGGTTTTTTACTGCCCAAACTCAGCCAGACCTTTACTTGCAAAAAGCTTTAACGCCTCAAGCTCTGCATCACTTATTTGATTAAGTCCTTTTTCTGTAACTGTTAATCCAAGCTCATCTAAATAAGCGCAGAATTTATCTAAATGCTCCGCTTTAAAACGACATAAAGTGCTTGGATCTATACCGATACACTCAGCAAGCTCTTTATCTGTTCTTTCTACTGCCTTTCTTCTAACTAAGGCTGCAATCTCTATTGCAGATTTTGTTAATTCATTGCGTGCCATTGCACACCCCTTTTGATAAGTTAACCCCATACGTCAGGGCGAATATCTGCTTTCTTTACTGCCCCATTAGTTAGGTTTTCGATTTTCTTAGCTAACTCGATAGGGGCTTTTGAATATCCCTTTTCGACCTGACAAAGAAATGATTTTGAAATACCTAGCTTTCTAGCAAACTCGGCTTTGAAACCGCGGGGGCGATTTGATAAGTAGTTTTTAAGTTCCATTTCACCTCCGATATTAAAAACTAAATATAGTTTAGCATTTAATAAATACAAAAGTAAACATTATTTAGCATTTGCTAGTTTAGTTATTACTAAATATCATTAAACTGAATAGGAGTACTTTATGAATCTAGACAAAAACGAACTAACACAGGTAAGAAGAGAAAATCTAAAAAAATGGTTCTCAGACAAAGTTGTACCTGAAAAAGATAGAAGTTATATATCTCAGTTAATTAGTGGGAAAACGCCATCATTTGGTGAAAAAGCGGCAAGAAGATTAGAAAGTGAAAATGGAATGCCACCGTTTTACTTAGATATAAAACAAAGCAGTATAGAATCTAACGTAAAAGATATTGGCTCATTTGATTTATGGGATCGCAATACCCCACTTCATGACGAAGATATCGAAGTACCATTTTTACAAGATATTAGGCTTGCAGCAGGTAATGGGTTTGCAGATGACATCATGGACTATAACAATTTTAAATTGCGCTTTTCTAAAGCAACATTACGTAGACAAGGTGTGCAATATGAAAATGCAGTCTGTGTTGTGGCAGAAGGTGACTCAATGGAACCTGCAATACCAGATGGGGCAACTGTTGGTGTAGATATGGGGAATAAAGTTATTCGTGATAACAATATCTATGCAATCAATCATGGCGGATTATTGCGCATTAAAATTTTAAACAAAATGCCAAATGAGCAAGTATTGATCAGAAGTTTTAACTCAACATCATACCCAGATGAAATAGTAAACCTAGATGAAATTGTAGTGATCGGGAAAGTATTTTGGTATTCGGTTTTGTTGTAGGTATTCTGGTGGTCTGTGCTTTGTGATTGGTGGATTTAACATAAGGAAAAAATATGGCAAAAAAAAAATATAACAGAAAAAAAAATCGAAACTGCTCAAGTCGTATTACGAGCCTTTAAAATTAACAATCCTAATGCAACAACAGATACGAGTCAGGTAAGAGAGAAACTTGAGGCTTTTTTAGAAAGTGATCATTCCGCTGAAAAACGCTGTTTGATATTAAATCCAGATGATACTGATAAAGAACAAGATCTTATCTCAGACTATAGCAGTAAAGGAAAACAACAATCTCTATTTTGTACATTATTACGGATGAAATTAGGCAACGGTGTGCAACACATTACTGATGAGCTATTGAATGAACATAAATTCAGTATTAACGACTTAAAGAAGCGCACAATTTCGACAGCTGGTATATATCAACGTCATTACTATTTTTCTATCCTTGATGATTATCTTGTTACTGCCTGTATGCCATTAAATCAAACTATTAAGCAGTTACAAACATATTTGGCATGGCTACTCAATGATGAAATTTTAGAAATTACACCAATGATTTCTCCACCACCGGAATGTAAGCTCAGTGATTTGGTTTCAGCTACTTTTGTTGATCCAGAATTCAACAATATCCCACATTCGCAACCAGAACAACATGTGGATAGTCAGAAATCCCCAAACAACTACACTATGCAAACTACAGAAAATACCGGAACCAAACGTCATTGGCTTAGTAAGGTAGTTATCAAAGAGTTACTTCCTAAACTATTGAAAGAGGGTTCTGACTTTAAAGAAGTTGAAAATCTTGCTAAAATAATTTCCGCTGAATTGGTGGTTAAATTTAAAAAACCACGTAAAATGATTCAGGATGACTATGAAAAAATCCTTGGAGCTACCCTTAAGCCTGTGGGTGATATTGAGAATATAAAATTTAAAACCAAAGATAAAAAAAACATAGTCAAAGGAAAAGATTTGCTCAAAACAAAGACTGTTGAAATTGAAAAAACAGAAAGCGGATATCTTGTTGAAGAGCAACTAATACAGGCTATGGCACATTACCTACAAGAGATCAGGCAGTGAAAATTATAGCTCAATTAATCGTAGCTTTTTTTATTTCATTATTAATCTGCAATATTGGAACTTACCGCCCTAGCACATCTACATTAAACGTACTTTATACCGTGGCAGGCATTTTGTTTAGTGTTGGTCTTGGTCTGATTATTACGATCGTACCTAGTGGAGTTAAAAATCCATCTTATATTGCTGAAATTCGTGGTGCTATAAATAAAGTAAGGAATAGATTTTTTATTGAGTTTTTTTTGATTACTTTGGCTTATATTTCTTTTTCAGAACCAAAAAACTGGGAAGTTATTAAAATCGTACTTTACGAAGAAATAGCGTTAAAAATTGATCTTGTATTATACACAGAAATTTTTCTTATTCTCTCTCTACCTTATTTTATGTACAATTTTTTATCAATTCAAAAGTTGAACAACGATATTTTTGATAAAGTAAATCAAGAGAACAAGAATAAACCTAATCAATAACAAACGCCCAAAATCCCCCAAACCGCCCACACTGGCGGTTTTTTCTTTTAATAAAGAGAAAATCATGAGCAGAAGCTATAAGAAGACAAAAATATTTGGATTTACATCTTCAGACAGCGATCGAGAAGGTAAAAAACTCAATCATAGAAAGTTTCGCCAAGCAACTCGCCTCTCCTTGATTAATAACAAAGAGCCACCATGTACACTCAATGCGTTATATACAGAAAGCCAATTTCCTAAAGACGGCAAGCACTACTGGGCAAGTGCAACTAAAAGAGATATGGTGAAATAACTCTCATTAGATTAAATCGTAATTACAAAATAACTTGACTTACAATCTAATTGTAATTACAATATAGCTAATTTAATCATATTATTATGCCGCAATGAAAATCACTTATGACCCAAACAAAAACCAAAAGAATATTGAAGAACGGGGCTTGTCTTTTGATTTAGTGGCATTACTTGATTGGAATACAGCCATTATTTGGCAAGACTGTCGGTTTAATTATCCAGAAACACGTTACTCAATGCTGGCATTATTAGATGAACGGCTGCATTTCGCTAACTTTACCCCAATTCCACAAGGTATTAGAGTAATTAGTTTTCGCAAGGCAAACAAAAGAGAGGTAAAACGCTATGAAATTAAATACCCGTAACTCTATTGATTATGACGCACTTTCCGAAGCTCCGCTTACCGATAATGAATTAGCACAAATGAAACCTTTACGTGAAGTTATGCCACCAGAATTTGTGAACATGGTGCTTTCTCACCAAGCTGAAATGGAGGCACAAGGAAAAATTAAATCACGTACTCGCGGTAAACAAAAAGCGCCGACTAAACAATCTGTCACTATTCGCCTTTCACCTGAAGTTATTGCTGCATTTAAAGCAACTGGGCAAGGCTGGCAATCACGTATTAATGATGCATTGTTACAATACGTTCACAATTCAATGTAATTTTTAAGCTTTTCATTTCACCACTAAGCTCCACACAAGGGGCTTTTTTCTTACCCAGCTCCGACAATAACTCCACTTATCAACTCTCTTTTCTGTGACATAGCTCACAAATTCAGCAATTAATCAAAAAATTTCAAAAATATTTTTCTTTGAAAATCAACCTTTTACTAAACATTAAGCAGAATTTAACTAAATTTTACTAAATAATCACTTTACTAAACATTTAGTGTTTGCTAAATTATATCCAACAAAACGAGATACATATCAGGAGAGAAAGATGGAATTTAATAACGCACAAGAGCTAAAGCAATTCATTATCAACGAAGTATTGCAAGATTATGCAGACAGAGCAGGTAAGACACTTTCTGAAGCAAGAAAATTGTTTGAAAGCGTAGATTGGGTAAAAGAAGAAGTAATGGATAAAGTTTACGAAATTTCACTTCAAATTGCTAGAAATCAAGGTTTTAAACTGTAATCAGAATTTTTACTAAGCCCTTTCTATAAGAGGGCTTGAATAAAGGTTCTAAACCTCGCTCTTTAAAAAACTGGATAAAAACGCATAGCTTGCCAAATGGTGAGAGTGTTAGTAAAAGTGTGGTAACAGACCCACCGCACTCAACAAGACGGAACCAAAGCCCGAATCAAGTTATGTGTATACTTGCGGAAATTTCAGCACTGGCAGTGAATCAGGAAGCCCAAACGCAAGTATAAAAATTCCTTATGTGTTGTGGTGACCATAAGCCTTGTAGCTTGGGCAAGGTAAAAAAGCCAAGCAACCATCAATAAAGCGCATTTACAGAGAAATCTTGGTAAGTACAACTGAGACAAAGGTCAGACAAGTGTGCTTTATTGATAACACACTTTACTTTTAACTACCTGCTAATTTACTATATAAAAAGGTAAATTTACCTACCAAATTATTATTTTATATCACTACACATGGAACGTTATTATGAAAATTAACACATTACTTTTAACAACGTTGTCAGTTCTTCCTGCTTTTGCAATCGCTCAAGCTGGTCAATTTAATTTTTATGGTAAAGCGGGGATTGATTTAACCTCTCGTTTTGAATCAGTAGAAATAGCAACAATAAAAAGTCCTTTTTTTAATAGCACTATCCCATCAAAGAAAAATACATTTTCACCAAGCATTTTTCTAGAAACAACATATAACATTTTGCCGCAAACAGAGATTGGCGTTGGGATGGGTTATATCAAACGTAAAGGATTCAATCATGAAACATCTAAAGTTTATATGAATGGGAACAATAAAAGCGTAGCTACAGAAAAAGCCAAAATAAATCGCTATTCTTCTATTCCTATTTATTTAATTCTAAAACAAAATTACCCTCTTAATCAGGATACAGCTCTTTATCTCAAAGGTAATTTGGGTTATTCACTGAATAAAGCACGCAATACAACATACACATTTTCTCTCGATAATAATCCTTATTCCCATCCCGTTAATGTAAAAACTAAGAATGGACTTTATTTAGGTCTAGGTGCTGGAGTGGAATATAAATCATTTTTAGCTGAAATAGGATATTATCACACTGACTCTGCTATCAAATATAAGTTCCCTCATGACAACCATAACTTATACGAATCATACAACAATGACGCACTACGCTTCTCTATTGGCTTTAAATTCTGATAAGTAGCGTAATATTTACATAACCCGAAGCCGTTTAATAACGGCTTTTTTTATACCTAAAATTTGGAGAAAACAATGAACAAATATGAAGCTCTCGGCAGATATATTGAAGCTAAAGAAAAATTAACAAAATTAACTGAAAAGCGAAAAATATTCGCTGGAAAAATTATAGATGCTAGTCAACATTTACAAGGAATTAGTGCTACTAGCTTAAAGAAAACATCCGCTGAAATCACTGAAATGTTGGAACAATTTATCAAAATTAACAATGAAGCACTGGAATTAGTCGCTGAAATTAACCAATATGCAGAAATTTGCGAAAGACCTAAAGTAAGTTAATATTGACATAATACCCCCTTTTATTTTACTATCTGCTTCAAGGTGTCGAAACCTAATGTCAAAGGCGGATAGTGTAACTGGTCGCCAAGAGCGACTTTTTTTATATCCGTAATCCTGACTATGTCGGGAGGGCGACTAATACAATACTCGCAAGAGGAATACGTCCAGCCCTTGCCTTTGACAGGGTTTTCGAACCTCCCGACACCACTGTCGAAAGTGGTTATCTCAACTAGTCAAAGGATTAAATTATGTCAAATTTAACTATTCTCAATACCTCAATCCGTACTATTGATAATCTTTTTTGTTTAAATGATCTTCATAAAGCTAGTGGTTCTGATAAAAATAAACAACCAGCTTTTTTTATTCGCAATGAGCAAACTAAAGATCTAATTAGTGAGATTAATAGCGAAAACTCCCACTCTGCAAATTCGCAGACTGCAATAAAATCAATTAATGGTGGCAAAGATCGTGGCACATACGCTTGCGAAGAATTAGTTTTATCTTATGCAATGTGGATTAGTCCAAAATTCCATTTAGTCGTCCTACGGGCATTTCTGGCAATGCACAGAAACGAACCACAACAACTTGCCTTACCTGAACCTGAAAAGAAATATACATTCTCATTTACTGAATACGAACTACAACAACTTGCTTGGGCATGGTTTGCATTTAGTCGTTGTACTGAAACACTACGTAAACTTTATTCTCCATTGCAAAAATTAGGCTCACATTTCGCAGTAGAAGCATATGGTTGCGGTGTGGATTACCATCACTTAGTACAAAACTCAAATGACACAATTAACCGCATAACAAAAGAATTTAAATGCGTAAGTCATAACAATTGGCGAGTGCTAGAACACGTTCGTAATTTCGATAAGAACGCAATAGTCTACAACCAAATTCACGATTAAAACTCCCCAGAAACCGACCGCACTTTATCGTGTGGCGGTTTTCTGCACCCTAAATTCAGCCAATTGATTAAAAAGGAAACGATTATGAAACACATCAATCTATGGAACTTACTATCAGTATTCATTCTCGCGTTTATTTTAGGCATTAGCTGTCATCCAGTCTACGCATCAGAAATCGACTGGGAAGCACAAGCAAAAGCAGAATGGATTATCGAACACGGAGACAATCAAGTCACGCTCACAGAAGAAGCTGAGCAGTATTTAAGAAAACAAACACTAATCATTCAGGAGTTTTATGACGCCAAAAGAGAAAAATTACACAGCGAGAATTAATGAAAGTCGCGGATGGTATCACGGTGCTATTTATATCAACGGGATATTAAAAGAACGAACCGCAGGCGTAAGAAATAAGGTTATAGCAATCTGTTTGTTAAATAAAAGAATTAAGCGGTTAAATCTTAGCTTAGAGAAAAAAATTCCAGAAATGGAGGTGTAATTATGAGAAATAGACGATTTTTACCTGCTTGGCAGTGCGACAGCGATCAAGATTACTATGCACAGTTTGAGCAAAAAGAAGAGCAAGAAGTAGATCCTGATGATTACGATGATGAGTGGTTTGTAGAACAGGATATTAAATATCACAACGGCGACAGAGGTTAATTATGGAATTTGGTTTAATTCTATCAACAGAAAGCAAAGTATTAGCTTGTAACATTCAAGACTTCAAAGCGCAAGCAGAGAAATTCTTATCAACAATCACGAGCAAATTTGAAACAGATGAGGATTTTGGAAAAGCAAAGGACGAAGTAAAACTGCTTAAAGAAGTCGAAGATCGCACTCGCGAAGCAATTAAAAACGCACGCCAAGGCGACATTCAAGAATTAATAGCACAAGCGGAAGATATTGCGGAGCAATTTAGACAAAAACGCTTGTTTTTAGATAAAACAGTAAAAACGCGCGAAGTTGAGATTAAGACTGAGATTGTGTCAACAGCACTAGATGAAGTTGTGCGTTCAATGAGTGGTTATAGCAACGATGTTTCAATCGTACTTAGCAGCAAGTTCACTAAAAATGCCATGAAATCCCGACTTGATGAATCAGGAAAAGGAAGAAGTAAAACTGAAACGTATAGAAAAGCAGTTAACGCTGAAAAATCATTAATTATCACTGAAATTTCATCCGAAGGTGCTCGCATTGCTGAGCGCAGAAAGATGATCCCAATTCATTACGAACATCTGTTCAGAGATTGGCAACAGCTAATTGGTGGCGAGCAAGATTTAGATCCAATTATTTCAGAACGTATCGCAGAGGAAGAAAAGCGAGAAGCAGAATTAAAAGCAAAAGCCGAAGCAGAGGCTAAAGCGAGAGAAGAAACTCAGGCTCAAGAACAAGCTGAAATTGAATCAAGCCAAGCACAAGAAAAGCAGTCAAGCCTGGAAAGTGCGGTAGAAAAAACGCAAGAATCCACTACTACCACAAATGAGCCTGTTTTTGAGTTTTTAGTGAAAATTCCTTTTACCGGCACGATAAATGAAGCGGTTGCTTTCGCAAGAGAAATTAAAGCGAAATATGGCGATCAAGTTCAACTAACAAAAATTAAGTAGGAAAGAAAAATGGCAACAGCATTACAGACGTTAACAAATAAACTCGCAGAACGCTTTGAAATGGGTTCTAGCGAAAATCTTCCACAAACTTTAATGGCAACTGCTTTTCGTGGGCAAAACGTCACACCAGAGCAGATGACTGCACTTTTAGTTGTTGCAAATCAACATGGTTTAAATCCGTGGACTAATGAAATTTACGCATTTCCCAATAATGGCGGAATTGTGCCAATTGTTGGGGTTGATGGTTGGTCAAGAATTATGAACGAACATCCGCAATTTGACGGCATTGAGTTTGTCTTTGGCGAGGATAATAGCTGTACTTGTACTATTTATCGCAAAGATCGCACTCGCCCAATTGTAGTTACTGAATATATGGGTGAATGTCAGCGCAACACGCAGCCTTGGAAATCCCATCCAAAGCGAATGCTGCGACATAAAGCTATGATTCAGTGCGCAAGACTTGCTTTTGGGTTCACTGGGATTTATGACCAAGATGAAGCAGAACGCATAGTTGAAAATAACAAGGAGCCAATTAATGTAACTCCTAAGCCTAATGTAATAGAAGGACAATCAACAGAACTTGCAACTGAAGAACAGGTTAATTTGCTAAAACAGTTAATTCAACTAACTAACACAAATACAGTTAAAGCATTTGCGTATTATGGCGTTAGCACTCTTGAGCAACTACCTAAAGAAAAAGCAGAACATTTCATCAAAACATTAAATCAACGTCTTGATGAACAATCAGCTAATATTTCAAAAAATGATTTAGGTGAAGAAATACCACTATGATTGATGGCTTAATTACGCTCGATTGTGAGCAAGGCACAGAGGAATGGCTAGTTGCAAGGCTAGGCATTCCTACAGCCACAGGAATTAAAAATATAGTAACTCCAAACGGACAGAAGTCTAGCGGTTGGGTTTCTTATCTTGCTGAACTTGTTGCAGAAAGTATTGAGGGAGTGACCGAGGGCTTTAAATCACAGCACATGGAGCGCGGTAATGAACTTGAGCCGCTAGCACGCATGGCTTATGAGTTTGCAACAGGAAATGAAGTAACACAAGTCGGTGGCGTTTATCTCAACGAGAAAAAAGAGCTAATGATAAGTCCTGACGGCTTAATTTTGAGCCGCCAAAAAGGCTTGGAAATCAAGTGTCCGAAGATGAAAACGCATATCAAGTACATTCTTGAAGGTGGTGTACCGTCTGAATACATCATTCAAGTTCAAGTAGCAATATGGGTCACGGGTTATGAAACGTGGGATTTTGTTAGTTATTGTCCTGAATACCAGAAACAAACGCTTTATCTATACACAGCAACTCGAGATGAGAAATTGATGAAAGCGTTTGATGAATATATTCCACAGTTTTTGACATCATTAAAAGCACTTAAGGGGTAAGTAATGGCTGGAGTCAATAAAGTAATTATCGTGGGAAATTTGGGAAACAATCCTGAAATTCGCACAATGCCAAATGGCGATCTTGTGGCTAATATCAGTGTGGCCACAAGTGAAGCTTGGAATGATAAACAAACTGGCGAACGCCGCGAAGTTACAGAATGGCACCGCATTGTGTTCTATCGTCGTCAAGCTGAAATTTGTGAGCAGTACTTGAAAAAAGGTTCAAAAGTTTACGTAGAGGGCAAACTCCGAACACGCAAATGGCAAGACCAAAACGGGCAAGACCGCTACACCACAGAAATCCAAGGCGACGTATTACAAATGCTAGATAGTCGCCAAGATTCACAACCGCAGCAAGCGCAAGTTAATACACAAGCACCACAAAACAACGCTTATGCGAATGCGAAAGCTGGAAAGCCTGTACAGCAGGTTGATAACTTTGAAGAAGATAATATCCCATTTTGAGTTACATATACAGAACGACAGCCACTTTAACAAGTGGCTTTTTATTAGGTGAAATATGGATTTAGTGAAAAATCTTTTGGAAAAACACAATTTTAAAATACATAGCAGTCCACCAGGTTTCATTTGGTCAAAAAGAGATAAAGACAACACAAGTATAGTTTGTAGTTTTAACATGGAAGTAATGACGGTTTCCATCTCTCACGGTGGCGCAAGAAACCCAAGAAAAGCCAAAAAAATTATCAAATCTATTTTTGGTGATTCGTATAGATGTGAGCAGCAAAAAGTAATCAGTGCTAGTGCTGTATATTTTAATTTAACAAGATTAAATTAGGTGAAAGTATGAATAAAGAAATCAAAGAATTAATCGAGAAAATCGAAAAGTGGGCGGAAGATAGAAATTTGATCAAAGGCTCTACTCCACAGAAACAATCCTTAAAGTTGATGGAAGAATTTGGCGAATTATGCGGAGGTATTGCCAAAAACAAACCAGACGTAATCAAGGACAGCGTTGGTGACTGTGCTGTTGTGCTTATTATTCTCGCTAAACAACTCAACTTTAACATCGTGTTACAAACAAAAGACGGGAACTGGTATAGCAAGACCACTGATTATCTGCCGTATTTCGCTGTGAGATCCGCAAGACTAATGTTGGATTTAAGTGAGCGAGGTCGTACGGTAGATGAATTCGATTTTAAACTCACCCAACACTACCTGACATATATTTGCGATCAGCAAGGGTTCACATTCACAGAGTGTCTAGAACGTGCGTGGAACGACATTAAAGACCGCAAAGGAAGAATGGTGGATGGCTTTTTTGTCAAGGAGGAAGATTTGTAATGATTGAAAAAGTCTTAGACGAAAGAGAAACAACACACGGTGATTTTCACGCGGGCGCAATGGATTTTAAAGAGCTGATGAACGTTATTAATAGCGGTAGAAATAATATGGATTCATCACAATATTACGCGCTCACAATGATTGCAAGTAAGATTGTTCGTATTGTGAACGGAAATGCACATGAAGTTGACCATTGGCGAGATATTGCAGGTTATGCGACGTTAGGCGGTCGTTTGAATATTGAAGATGAACCGCTAACTCCACAACCAGCAGTTGATATATTGCCTGTTGTTAACTATCCGCAGAATTAATCAGTTATAAAGTAAAACTTAAATACTCAACAGCACGCAATAGCGTGTTTTTTGTATCTGAAATAAGGAAAAAGTTATGTTTTGGTTTAAAAACGCAATAATTTATCGTCTAACTAAAACGTTAGATTGGTCAACAGAGAAATTACGACAGGCATTACAACAATGCGCTTATCGTCCGTGTGATAAATCTGATGTGAGTAAATTTGGTTGGACAAACCCATTGCGAGGTAGTGAATTACTCTATCATGCAGCAGAAAACAAGATTTTGCTTGTTGCGCAGAAAGAAGAAAAAATTCTTCCAGCTCATGTTGTCAATAACGCACTAAACAAGCGCATTCATGAACTTGAGAAGAAAGAAGAGCGCAAATTAAATAAAGTTGAGAAGCAGGTACTCAAAGATGATGTGATTGCAGTGTTACTTCAACAAGCTTTTAGTAAGTATAGTCACACCGCACTTTTTATTGATGTAGAAAAAGGCTTGATTTATGTCGACGCTAGTTCATATAAGCGATCAGAAGATGTGCTTGCTTTGTTACGTAAAACGCTTGGTTCATTGCCTGTTGTTCCGCTGGCGTTTGCTAAAGAGCCAATTTTAGCAATGACAGCTTGGGTAGTTCAGGATGAGACTCCTGAATGGCTTGATTTGCAAGGCGATAGTAAATTAATAGACTTTAATAGTAATGGTGAGGCTGTTTTAAAAAATCAAGACTTCCATTGCGAAGATATTGCACAGCGTTTCGATGCAGATTTTATCTTAATGACAAGTGTTCTGTCAGAACTAACAGAGTTGTTGCTTAATGAGTTTGGCGGAGAGAAAGAACATGATCAATAAGTTATCTCGACTTTTTGAAAAGTCAGTAAAAATAGCAATACTGTTGTTGCTCATTGTTTTCTTCTTAAATGTAACTGGAGTTTTAGAGCTTGATAAAGTCCAGAAAGCTTTTGTTATAACAACGCTGTTCTCGCTGTGGTTGCTGAGAATTGAAATAACAGTTGATAAAGTCAATGAGAAGCTAGATAGAAAAACACGTATCAGCTACACATATACAGATGAACACGGTAAAGAAAAGACCGTATCATATCTAATCAAATAAGCCACTTAATTGTGGCTTTTTTATTATGAGGAATTTAACTATGACAGAAACAGTAACAATCACAAAAGAAGAATATGAAATGTTATTAGCTAATACAAAGAGAATGAATTTTCTTGAGCGTTATCGACCGTCGATGACAAAAGACAGGGAAGAAGAAGGAGTTGAATTTTCAGTTGATACACACGGAATAATTGATACTTTGCGCTACGGTAGCGTAACAGAATGCATTGATGGTGCAATCAATGATATGCGAGAGCTTCAAACAGTATTTTGGGTCGGTAAAGAAACAGAAATATATGCTGCACGCTCACTTGAAGAGTTAGTTTTAGAAAAATGGTTCACTGAAGTAGAAATGGATGAGTACAAGCGTGAGGGTACTTGGGGTGTAGTTACTGATTTAGATGAAGAGCTTAATGTCTTCAATGAAGAAACTGGGCTTAAAGAGAAAACAACAATTAAAAAGTTATTGGAAGATTGTGTAAATTTTCCAGACCAATTGCTTGCTAGCTACAATTGAGGTGGGTTATGACAGAAACAGAAAATAAATATTTTTCAATAGACATCTGCAACAATAATAGTATTTCTTTTCACAGCAACGAAGAAGAGGCTAAAGAAGAATGTTTGAATTGCGCAGAAGAGTTTCATCAACAATGTGTGGATGATCAAGATATGCAATTTTATGAAGACTGCGTAGATAGTGCAATCTACGGCTTGGTTCTCGGAAAAGCTGAATCTAAGAGCAGAAGCTTAAACGAAAAAGATGATGGCTGGATTAGTGTAAAAGATAGATTGCCTGAAAGAAATCAAGATGTCTTAGTTGCGTTTTGGACTGGTGGCAATTACGGGATTAGTTTCGCTACATACAAAAAATATGACGGAGAGATGGCATTTGTCGAACCAAATTACGGATATTACGGTATCGATGAGGTAACAACTGAATGTGATTTTTGGAGACCACTTCCACAGCCACCGCAAGGTTGAAAAACCAAAAGTCAATAGTTTTTTATATAAAACTAAAAAACAATAAACAATTGATTAAATTTTTTCTATTTGACATTCTACCGCTATTGATTTAGGATGCCATTTGCCTAAAAAGGCAGGTGCTTCAAACACACCTTGACTCATAGCGGAAACCAACCGCATTAAAGTGCGGTATTTTTTTATCCTGATTTTTATGATCGGGTGGCGTTTCGTACATACAAGACCGCAAGGGAAAACGAAAGGCTGTCTATGAGCAGTGTTTGAAGCACCCGATCACCCTATCTCAAACAATAGGGTTTTGTAAAATTACTCATAGGATAAAAAATCATGTCAAATATCAATTCCTTTAGAAGTCTATCCATCGACACGATAGACGAAATCAACAAACTTACCGAACAAGCCAAATCACTTATCCAAATTGTTTTGAATGATGGAAACGATCTCTCGTGTGGATTTGCATCATCTCAACAAGTTATTACTGGTACGCTCTGGGCAGCTTTAGATCTCGTCTCTCAAATTGACCACCACATTTCTAATGCTAAATAATAGGAATTTTTATATGAACAAACTAATCGTATTAAATAATGAAACTTTAACAATAAGTAGTCGTGAGATTGCTGAATTGCTAGATTTTAAACTTGAAAAAATTTTATTAAAAACTGAATTATTTGAACACCTTCAAACAGGGAAATTATCTTTAAGCAGTGCTTCTCATTTGGCATTTTGTTTGAATAAAGAGATACAAAACAACATAACTCATATTTATGACACAGCTCTCACATTATGTGCAAATGGGTACCTCTCAAAAAGTAGAGAGATGTCTACCTCAATCTGTTTATTAAAACAAATTACAGCCTCTGCTGAAATATGGTTTTCTCATTACCCCACATTATCTCGAGCATTTAATGTTTTAGGAAAGATATTGTTTGAGATTGATTGTGGATTAATAATGATGACCTCTCCCATACCAAGAAGAAAACAAAACCATATTAGCTATCAGCATAGTGTAGTTTTAAATTAAGGGAGAAGAAAAATGAAAATTCAAAAATTCTTTTATAACAATATTAGTGTCTCATTCAATGAACAACATTATTTGAATGCAACCGAAATAGCCAAACACTTTAACAAACAAGTTAGGGATTATCTAAAAACAACACAAACACAGGATTATCTAAGAGCACTTGCTCAAAATTTAAGCGTTAAGAATATTATCCTAACGGCAAATGATCTTGTAATCGTCAAACAAGGCGGTGTTGAACAAGGTACTTGGTTACATCCAAAATTAGCTGTCAATTTTGCCCGTTGGTTAAGTGCGGATTTTGCTGTTTGGTGTGATTTAAAAATAGATGCCCTAATGAAAGGAGAGGATACTCCTCAATCAGTAGATCCAATGCAAATGCTCAATGACCCTCGAACTTTACGTGGATTGCTAGATAATTATACTGAAAAAGTTCTGGTATTAGAGCATAAAGTCGAAGAAATGAAACCGACTGTGGCTGCCTTTGATCGCATAGCTACTAAAGCAGAAGGAACAATGTGTATTACTGATTCTGCTAAACACTTAGGTGTAAAACCAAAATTTCTGTTTGATTTCCTATCATCACAAAAGTGGATCTATAAACGACCAGGTAACTCTAATTGGATTGCTTATCAAGATAAACTACAACAACTATTACTTGAACATAAAATCCATGTAGCAATGCGTGATGATGGCACAGAAAAAGTTTGTGAGCGTGTATTAATAACTGCAAAAGGGCTGACAAAACTCGCAAAAATATTTGAATTACAGCAAGCAGCATAAGAAAACCGACCGCACTTTATTGTGCGGTTTTTTATTGCTTAAAAGATTGAAAATTAAGGATTAAAAATGAAATATCCAAAAAAATTAATTCTTGCTGTTTCAGTAGAAAACAAGCAACAAGAAGATGCTATTTTTAACAGTTTTGTACAAAACAAGAGTATAGAAAATGTAGGAAATGTAAGTGCAATCTCAAGAGATGATTTGTTCGAAGAAAGACGTATTTTATATAACTGTTTCAGTGAAAGCGTTATAAACAAGCTAAAAGATATCGCAAAACTGAAAGACGGATCTTTAGAAGAAATGCAATCTCAAATATCAAACATTATTGATGAGTTTATTGAAGATTTGGAGTGAGAGTAAATGAAAGCATTTGACTTAGAAAAAGCACTAGCTGGAGAGCCAGTGGTGCTTAGAGATGGGAGCAAAGCATTTGTTAAGTTCGAGGTTCCGAAAGAATTAAGAGCAAATAACTTTGCTGATATTGTAGGATTCAGGATAAGCGGTTATGAAGACATAGTCGGAATGTGGGAAGAACCACGACCTACAGTAACGCTGACTTTGCCTTGTCCGTTGTTGAAGCCACAAAAAGACATGTGGTTTATTTCTGCATTTAACAAAATTGTTAGATCAGATTATGGATATAATCCAGATACAACAGAGTTATCTTATAATTTAGAAGAAACGTTTTATTTTGCTACACAAGAAGATGCTCATGCTTGGCTTGATGCCATGAAAAATGCACGGAGATAAGTTATATCAGAAGTATGATTTTAACAAATCGTTGTATTAAGCCGTCCATGACGGCTTTTTTATTTAAGTGAGGTAAAAATGGAAAGATTAATACCATTAAAAGAGTTTTTAGAAATAACTGGTGTTAAAAAATCAACAGCGTATAATCGCTGGGACCCGAATAGTAAATATTTTGATCCTGAGTTCCCCCAGCCCATTCATAGAAAAGGGAAATTACTTTTCTCTTACACTCAAACACAAAATTATGCTGAAAAAGTCGTGTCTAACATTATCTAGTAAAAGTTTTTGGTATTATGTTTGGTATTATTTTTATAAAAAATCCAAGCCTAATACCAATAAAATCAAATTACTAAAATAACTTTCCTCAGCCAGCTAGTCGCACCATTTCACTTTCCAAACCTATCCAAAACTCCCAATAAAATCAATAAGAAACCAATAAATCACAAAGTAATCTTTCCAAAATATTCCAACCCCAACCAATAATTTTGGTATTACTTTCTCTAAAAAATGAGCTTTTGAAATGTAATACTAAAATACGAAGGAAGTATAACAATAAAAGTTAAGAGTCGCTTACATATACATATCAAAACAAGGCAAATAGTTTTAAAACTCTATATATCACAAGTTAATCAAAAACAACCTACTTGAATAGAATAGAGAACGAATTAAACGGGCTTATATTCAGTAGCAAAAAACTCTTGTGGATTACCGCCAAAACTAGCTGAATCTGTTTACTATGCAATTTATTTTATTAATTAATAATTATAAGTAGAAATAATATCTGAGGAATCAATACTATCATCCGTATTTTTTTGTAACTCGTAGGATAATATATTAACAAATTCAGCAACTTCCCTTGCTATTGTTGAGGTCAATATTTCTTTAATATTGAGAGCTAGCTTTCAAAATACCTCGAGCCATAACTAAAGTTATTTTTTATGTATTGCGGTGAATAAGCCTTGTAGATTGAGCAAAAGAAAAGAAACTAAGCCACGGTAATTAAGATCAAGTAAATAGAAGACACTAGGCAATTTCAAGTTGCCGAATATGTCAAGCCCCACTCTGACTACTATAATAAAACACATTTACAGGGAGCTAAGAGAAGTTAGCCTTAAGAAAAATGTTAGACAAGTGAGTTTTATTGATAATATACTCTTATCTCCTTGATAACTATAATCAAGGAACATGGATTCATCTGTGAAATTGTTATTATTACTATGCATGGAAGGTTTACTATGAAAATTAAATCATTAATATTAATCACATCTTCACTAATTCCTGCAATTACGGTTGCACAAACAAGTCAAACTAATTTCTATGTTAAAGCGGGTATTGATTTAACCTCTCGTTTCGAGACATTGAAAATACATAGCGGATTTGACGAGTCTTATCATCATTTTGCTAGAGGTTCAAAAAAAAATACGTTTTCACCAAGTATTTTTCTAGAAACAACATATAACATTCTTCCGCAAACAGAAGTTGGTTTAGGGGTAGGTTATATCAAGCGTAAAGGTTTTAATTATTATCATGAATATAATCTATTCAAAGAGGAATACAAAATAAACCGCTATTCTTCTATTCCTATCTACTCAACTTTTAAGCAAAACTTCTCGCTTAACTAAGATACAAAAATCTATTTTAAAAGTGACTTAGGCTATTCATTTAATAAAACACGTAAAACTTTATATAAAGCTAATAGTCATCCATATAGAAATACTATTCATTTTAAAACTAAAGATGGTCTCTATTTAGGGTTGGGAGTAGGGATAGAATATAAATCTTTCTTAACTGAAATAGGCTATTATCATACCAATTCAGCGGTTACTTATGTTTCTAGGCATTATAAAACTAATGCTCATAGCTCATACAACAATGATGCATTACGTCTATCTATCGGCTTTAAATTCTAACAAGTAGCCCATTTACATAATCTAAAGCCGTTTAATAACGGCTTTTTTGTGCCTAAATTTGGAGAAACGCAATGAATTTACCTGATGAATTATTTCTTAGATATGATGAAATGCCTGTTTATCTTGAAAATCAAGCTAAAACAAAGATTAAAGAAATACAAAAACCAAGCAACAGTAACCAAAAAAAGCTTATGAATTACTAAATCGATAGGTTCAATCACTTTATATTAATTAATAGTTCAAATACTATGTATCCAATAATTATTGTTTTTTATTTTTTGGACAGTTTCAGCATTTATACTTACTCATTATAGATTATTAAGCAAAAAAGACATTAAACCTTCAACAATGGGAAAAATTAGCAATGCCTAGAAAACCATTTATTTCCAATTCTAGGACATTATCTTATTGAAAATGACTTCCCCACCTTAATTGGAATTGTAAAACTACTCAATAAAGTATAAATAATGTACTCCGTAGAATCATAATCCTTACTAATCAAATAGTAAGTTTGGTTTAAAAGTTTCTAACCTCAAATTAATCGTTCTGCTAATTTATATTTAGATTTTCTCTCTACTTTTTCACATTACTAGAAAGATATTAAAATCCTAAAAATAGCTATTTATTCTGACTTTCTCTCTCATTCTATTCCTTTGGAATGAATGTTAATTTTATAGCACTTCTAATAGCGGTAAAGTTATTTAATCCAAATTCCTAAGCTACATGACTTCATATAAGCAAGGTAAAATGTGTTCTTATGCTATTTTACGATATTTCTAGTTTCAATATAAACCCCATCTAAAATTCTATCGATAAAGAAATCATCAAAAAATTCTGTTTAAATATCAGGTTACACCTTTATTGCTCATTCTTTGGGCTATTCATTTAATTCTTTAAATTGTTTTGCGTATCTTTAGACTGATGAAAAGTATTCAACACTTTATAGATACTACTGAGAATATGAAAATTGTATAAAAAATAAAAAAACAGCTTAATTAATGAATCAAAAAAGTGCATTTTGTCAACAATAAGATTTACTCTTAACCATTTAATAATTACAATGTGGAATAGTAGGCTTGTCTACTAACTTATTATTTTTATTTTTTATTACTACACATGGAACGTTATTATGAAAAATCAATCATTACTTGTAACAATATTGTCACTCATTCCAGTTTTTGCAACTGCTCAAACTGGTTAGTTTAATTTCTATGGTAAAGCTGGTATTGACCTGACATCTCGTTTTGATGCAATTGAAATAGCAGCCTTCGCTCAAGATAATAATAATGAACTTTTTACAAGTTCCCCTTCAAAGAAAAATACTTTTGCAGCTAGCATTTTCTTAGAAACAACATATAATCTTTTATCACAAACAGAACTTGGCTTTGGTATAGGTTATATCAAACGTAACGGTTTTAATTATCAACGAATCATTAAAGACAGGGAAAACGTTAAAATCAGAGAAACATACAAAGTAAATCGTTACTCTTCTATTCCTCTTTATTTAACGCTTAAACAAAACCATTCCCTCAATCAACACACTAAATTTTATTTTAAAAGCGACTTAGGCTATTCATTAAATAAAACACCTAGTACAGTACATAATGAGTATAGGCTTGATAAAGGTATTAACGATCATCCTTATACAATTAATTTTAAAACTAAAAACGGTCTTTATTTGGGATTAGGCGTCGGAATCGAATATAAGTCTTTCTTAGCTGAGCTTGGATATTATCATACTAATTCAGCAGTTACTTATAATAATTACAAAAAAGTAGGTGTTAACAATCCTATAATGGAAGATGTACATCGTTCATATAATAATAACGCGCTACGCTTCTCTATTGGCTTGAAATTCTAAATAGAATAGATAGTTATACAATAAAAGCCTGTATATATTACAGGCTTTTATTTTTCATTACTAACTAAAAACCACTTTTTATGAAAGTATTTTTTTACTATTGCTGATCATTAAACGCTTCTAATGCACGCAATGAATAAGTGTATGCAGCTCCAGCATTCATCGCAATTGCGGTTGCAAGTGCCGCAGCAACTTCTTCTTCCGTTGCGCCTGCCTTCACTGCTTCGGCAGCATGTATACCAATACAGCTTTCGCAACGTGTCGTTACTGCAACAGCTAATGCAATTAATTCTCTTGTCTTTGCATCTAGCACGTTATTTTCTACAGCTGCAGTATTCAATGCCGCATAAGCCTGTAGCATTTTAGGATATTTTTGACCTAAAGCGCTAAAAGATTTTCTTACATGTGAAACATCATTTTTCCAATCTGCAAACATAAAAACTCCTTATAACTAAAATGAATTGCAATGGTATAGTATTTTCTCATTAAGGCTTTAGACCATAAATTTCATAAATATATCCCAATTCTCATTCAATTACTTTAGTTTTAATCTTATATTAATTTCCAATGATAAATTTTAGCCCACTAATTACTATTCTTTTTTGTTTGTTTTACATACAATTAGTGATTTCTACCATGTATAGTGCAGAATATATCTATTAAGCTATCAACACTAACAAGACATAAATAGATTAATTTTATATTACAACCCACTGGAGGAAATCTATGAAGAAGCTATTTTTATTAATCTGTTTAGTACTGAGTTTAACTGCCTGTAAGACAGAAATTGAAAAAGAAGTATCACTTAAATCTATTTTGAATGAACCTATAAACACGGAAATAGCAGTCTTAAATGTACAAATTGCCTCCTGTCATAGCCATGAAGATTCAAGAAAACCTTCAAAGGATTTAGTGAAGACTCAACAAAAGATTCCTACTGTATTTACAAAAGCAAAATATAAAGAGTGTTTTTCGAAACAATTTGATTCTTTTGCCAGTTTTGAAATTCCTATTGATATAGGCAGACTCAAAAATGAATCTGACTTTCAAAATGATGTCAGTATATACAGTTATAAGAATCGCCAATTGAATGTAAGAACAAGCCCTCAATTGGCACAAAATATTCGTCGTTTTGTTAAAAATGAGTTTATCAATAATTTAGATTTTAATATGTTGATTACATTAAAAAATGATACGAAAGAAAGTCATTCATTTAATGTATATTCTGCTTATATAGATGATGAGCCTATCGCAATTGATCAGTTGACCTTAGATCCTAATACTGAAATTAAAATTAGACTTTCTAATACTTCGGCAGATAGTCTATGGGTATATGAAGATGGTGGAAAAACAACCGTATTAAGCTCTGCATTTGAGCTAGATAAGATACTAGATAAGCTTGATAATGCTTCAAAATAAGCAGGAATGGTATAAAAAAATCCCCCAATTTTCATTGAGGGATTTTTTTATATTCTAAACAAGTATCAATTAAATAACTCGTATATCAATTGCTGATGGACCGCGTTGTGAATCTTGTACACTATACTCTACGCGATCACCTTCGTTTAGCGTTCTGTAATTAGAACCGATAATGCCTGAAAAATGAACAAATAAATCTTTACCACCATCTGCTGGCGTGATGAAGCCGAAACCTTTATCAGAATTGAACCATTTTACTGTGCCATTGAATTTAGACATATTGTCTTCCTCTTAATAAATTGAAATTAAAATTTAATGCTTGAAACAAGCGTAGTGCTAATAACTGCTACTTAAATAAAGATGAGTAAGAGTGCTTTTCAAGTAACAAATTTAACGCTTGTAAACGAGGAAGAACTGTACTAACTAACTTATATAAAGACGGGTCTAGCGAAATGCATTAGAACACGTTAATCTTATTAAAGCAAACAATATTTTAAATTATTTTTCCAATCTGATTTATCTCTCATATTGTGACTCTACCTATAAAGTCGCATTTTCCCTTGCTAGCATTGCATTCCTTAAACCTTTTTATTATCCTACTATTTGAGTCAACTATTAAAATAAATTAAGGGTAAATTATGAAAAACGAATTAATCTGTTATAAAAGAATGCCAGTTTGGACTGCAACCTCACTACCACAAATGTTTCAAGAAAAACATAACACTAAAGTTGGAACCTGGGGGAAATTAACAGTTCTAAAAGGTCAACTTAAATTTTATGTATTGTCGGAAGCAGGTGAAGTGATAAGTGAACATATCTTTACACCAACAAGTGAAATTCCGCTTGTTGAACCACAGCTTTGGCATAAAGTTGAACCACTTTCTGATGACTTAGAGTGCTATCTTGAATTTCACTGTAAAAAAGAAGATTACTTCAACAAAAAATACAACATGACTGTAACCCATTCTGAAGTGAAACATGCAGTAGAAATACTATCACCATGCAAAGTTTTAGATCTAGGTTGTGGTCAAGGTCGAAATTCCCTCTTTTTAAGCCTATTGGGTTACAATGTCACATCCTGGGATCACAATGAAAATAGTCTTAAATTTTTAGCAGACACCGCAGAAAAAGAAAATCTCCTAATTCAAACCGCACTGTATGATATTAACTCAGCCAATATTCAAGAAAATTATGATTTCATTCTTTCTACTGTCGTTTTTATGTTCTTAAACCCTGAACACATCCCACAAATTATTGAAAATATGCAAAATCATACGAATACTGGCGGTTATAATCTAATTGTTGCAGCAATGTCTACTGATGATGTGCCTTGCCCAATGCCTTTCTCTTTTACTTTCAAAGAAGGGGAATTAAAACAATATTATCAAGATTGGGAATTGGTTAAATACAATGAGGAAATGGGAGAATTACATAAAACCGATGAAAATGGTAATCGAATTAAAATGAAATTTGTCACGATGCTTGCTAAGAAAAAATAATACAACAACGCCCTGTTGTCAGGGCGTTTTACTTGCTTTAATCACCTAATTTACTGATTGGAAAATCTAAAATTTCTGCTAAGCTCAGTATGCTTTCTACATCTGTCTTTAGACAAGGTAAAAAGCAATAACTCTCCAAACGCGTTTCAATATCTAATAAACTATAATTTGATTCAGCTTCAAACTTTCTAGCAATATCATTAGGCTGTAAGCCATCTTCTTCCTCAAGTTCAAAAGGTTGTTCTAGATATTTAGCAAGATAATCAAACAACATATCATAATCCATTTGCCAATGATCTTCATAAGTAGAAGTTAAAAATTCACACAAAAGAAAACGGTAATTTAAGAAAGCGGGTTTAACTGTGCCATAAAAACCCTCATCTTTCACTTGTTGGATTAATTGTTTTTGTTGCTGTTGTATTTTTAACCAACGTGCTTTAAAACCGTCTATATCCTGAATTTGTGTTAATTGGCAGAACTGCTCTAAATACAGTGAATATGCTTCTAATGTTTTTTGTTGGTAAGTCGTATTCGATAAAGCGAAACCAGTCACTTCAATAGACAGCGTTTGGCATATCTGCCCAATAGCGCGTTCTAATAGTGACCAATACGTTTTATCTAATTGTGCTTCACTCTCTATGTCTAAGATACGTGCACACTTCATTTCTTTAAAAATGTCACCAAATGTATTTGGCACCACTAAAATTTTAAAGCGCTGCTTCCCTTCCCTATCAGTGTAAGGTGTGCAAAAGAAAGTGACTTGCTCATATTTAGCCTTTTTCGCTTTCAAATGTTCCTGAACTGGTGCAATACCAAAACTTATCATGATAAAACAATAACTATTCCCATCGACTAATTCTTCTTTCGGAATAGGTTCAATATTGGCTTTCCATAATAATTCTGCCAATGCGTCATAATGATCTGTATAACCTGCATCCGCTAAGGTAGCTGTAATCAGCTCTTTTTCGTCATCATCAACATCGACAAAATGCCCTGGATAATAATAGTAATCAACTAAAATATCTGTTTTAAATAGATTATTTGGTATCTCGACACTATAGCTTTCATTGTCTAAATATTCTTCAATTTTGACTAAAGCATTTAAGATATGCTCATACATAATTTACTCTCATCTAAAAAAATTACATTTATCAACGTAGCACAATTTATCAACATGTTAATCATGGATAAACGAACAAAAAACTGACCGCACTTTATTTCTTTCAAGATAAAGTGCGGGCAATTTTAATCAAGTTTTAAAAAAGTGAGCTAACAACACTATTCATCAATTGTGCGCAATAATTCGTTAATACCGACTTTCCCACGTGTTTTCTCATCCACTTTTTTCACGATTACAGCACAATATAAGCTATATTTGCCACATTTAGATGGAAGGCTACCTGACACCACGACAGCCCCTGCTGGAACACGACCATAAGTAATTTCACCCGTTTCACGATCATAAATTTTCGTTGACTGACCAATGAATACGCCCATAGAAATCACAGAACCTTCTTCAACAATCACCCCTTCGACAATTTCAGAACGTGCACCGATAAAACAATTGTCTTCAATAATGGTTGGATTTGCTTGTAATGGTTCTAACACACCACCAATGCCTACACCACCTGACAAATGAACATTTTTACCAATTTGTGCACAAGACCCTACTGTTGCCCAAGTATCAACCATCGTGCCTTCATCAACGCGTGCGCCAATATTCACATAAGATGGCATTAATACTGTATTTTTTGCAATATAAGCGCCTTTACGCACTGCGGCTGGTGGCACAACACGAAAACCTTCTTGTTGAAAACGTACCGCATCATAATCAGCAAATTTCATTGGCACTTTATCGTAATAATTAGTTTCTGCACCAGTAACTAATTCATTGTCATTAATACGGAATGATAATAAAACTGCTTTTTTTAACCATTGATGAGTGATCCATTCCCCATCAATTTTTTCTGCAACACGATATTTTCCACTATCTAAACCTTCAATAGCTTCTTCAATTGCAGCACGAGTTTGTGCATCAACTGTTTTAGGGGTAATTTCAGCACGTTTTTCAAAAGCCGCTTCAATGATATGTTGTAATGACATGTTATGTTCCTCAATGGATTAAAACTAAGGGTGATAGTTTTATCATATTTCGACTTAAAACTCACCTGTTAATTTACAAGGAAATGGTCGGTTCTTTAAAAAAACAATGATCAAAGATTGCTCAACGAAATACATTTCAGGTAGAATCAAATCATTTATATATTGCTAAGTATTGCTAAGGATCTCTTTTATGAATAAACGATATTTCTTTTCCCTATTCAGCCTATTAGCCATGATTTTTATGCTGACAAGCTGTGAAGACAATAAAAATGATGAAGCTAATCGCATTAACTTTGAAATCAGCCCAATAGAATTAACAAATTATTATGAGAACCCTAAAGAAGTATATCCACTAGTCATTTCTTTTTCTGGTCCTGCCGCTCCAATTACCGCTGTTAACAAAGAAGTGACTGAAGGAATCAGCATTGAACCTGCAATAAAAGGAAAATGGTTTTGGCATACTGATTCGATGCTCTCATTTAAACCTGAAAACGATTGGCCAGCTGAGCAAGAATACAAAATCAAAATTGATGAAAAAATTTTAAATCCAAAACAAACTTATGTAAAAGAACTAAAACAACCATTCACCGTTACTACCCCAAGTTTTTATGCGAGAATCGCACAACAACATTTTTATCAAGATCCAAATCAAGCACATATTCGCCATGCCATTGTTGGTGTTGCATTTTCACATCCCGTTGATCGACAAAAATTTGAAAAGGCTGTTCAAGTTACGCTAATCCGTGATAATAAGGATGATACACGACATGTTATTTCACCGTTGAAATTCAAAGTACGTTATGCCGAAAACGAT
The DNA here is from genome assembly GCF_002850605.1 of Pasteurella oralis. Taxonomy (GTDB): domain Bacteria; phylum Pseudomonadota; class Gammaproteobacteria; order Enterobacterales; family Pasteurellaceae; genus Pasteurella; species Pasteurella oralis. The sequence goes on along the minus strand of NZ_NXGB01000002.1, from coordinate 130,655 downwards.
CTTGTTGCTTGGATTAGTTCTGATAATGTGAGTTTAGCACAAACGAATAACCAATATATTGAGACTAAAATTGCACAAAATCTAACCGCACTTGTAGGTGGTAACCAGCTTGACGGAACGCTATTCGCTAATGTAGAAGTCCCGACTAAATTTAGCCTTGATTATTCCTCCAACATTATCATTGCACAAAATGAAAAAAATGAAGCGGAACAAATCTTACGTTTAAACTTCAACCAACTTGTCAAAGGTAGCGATATTGCGCAAAATATTGCTGCCTTCCTTTTACCTGAAAAAACACCTGACAATAATACACACTGGCGTTATAACCAAATTAACCAAGACTTGCTAAATCAAGCACCAAAAGTTGCTTTAAAATTATTGCCAACACAAACTACTTATACCAATACACAGAGCTTCCAACTCGATATTCCAGAAAAGCGTTGTGTTTATCTACAAGTTAACAATCATTTCAGTGCATTAGGCGGCTATCAATTTAAGAAACCACTAGGCGAATTTATCTGTGCACCAGAATATCCAAAACATGTTGGTTTTGTTGGCACAGGCGCAATACTCTCTTCAGCAGGAGAACAAAAACTCACCATAGGTTCACGTAATTTCAATGAAATCACCTTACAAGTTGGTCGTATTCAAGAGGAACAATTACGTCATCTGGTTTCACTCAATCAGGGAGATTTCCAAAATCCAGATTTAGGGCAATTAAAAATTGATCATATTGCGGATTTCATCACAAAAGTTTACAAAGTAAATAATAAGAAACCGCAACAAACCAACTATATTGGCGTTGATTTAGCAAACTTAATCAAAACAGATATGCAATCTGCTGGGATATATTGGTTAAAAGTGAGTGGTGAAGATAAAAATTCCTCAACCCCATTCCGTGATACATCACAACGCTATGATTGGCGTAATGATGCAGATAATCAATTCACTGATTATCGTTTAATTATGCTTACTGATTTAGGCATTATCGCTAAGAAAGCTGTTGATGGTTCACAAATGGTCTTTGTGCAATCTATCAGTACAGGGGAAGCAATTGAAGGAGCGTCTGTTTCTGTTATCAGCCGTAATGGTTCAATTATTAAAACGAGTTTCTCTGATGAAAATGGGGTTGTGCATTTCGCCTCATTAGATCATTTTAAACAAGAGCTGGCTCCAGTAATGTATTTAGTTTCGACAGAAAACCAGTTGTCTTTCTTGCCAATTGATAAGCATGATCGAAGTCTTGATTATTCTCGTTTTGATGTTGGTGGTATTTATACTGAACAAGATATGGCAAGTTTAAAAGCTTACTTATTTAATGATCGTGGTATCTATCGTCCAAATGAAACTATCCATACAGGAATTATCACGAAACTGCAAGATTGGCGAACAGAATTGAATAATGTGCCATTACAATTTCAGATTATCTCGCCAAGCGGTAGAACAATGTTTAAACAGACAGTTCGTTTAGATAAGAGCGGTCTAAATTCTGTCAATTTTGAACTACCCGACGTAGCTGAGACTGGCGAATGGTTTGCACAATTGCTGATTGGCGAACAACACAAGCAAAAAGAAATTGGTTCTATGACATTCCAAGTACAAGAGTTTCAACCAGATAGCCTAAAAATTGCAACGACATTTAATCAAGTTGCAGCTGAAGGTTGGATCGGTCCTCGTGATCTCGTCGCAACTGTAAAACTGACTAATCTCTTTGGTACACCAGCTCAACAGCGTCGTGTCAACGCAGAGCTAACCTTGCATCCAGTATTACCTAAATTCAGTCAATATGAGGATTATCAATTCTTTGATAATCAACGTAACAAGTCAGCTATCTTGTATGAGACTACATTAGATGAACAGACAACAGATAAAGATGGTAAAGCGATTTTCCCAATTGATTTAAGCCAATATGCTGAAAATACAGCACAAATGTTGTATTTCACTGCAGATGGTTTTGAGAATAATAGTGGGCGCGCTGTCTCTAGCGTAAAATCCGTTATGGTGTCAGCACAACCTTGGCTAATTGGATATAAAAGCCATGTGGATTTAGCTTATTTGAAACAAAACACTCCGCAACAAGTTCATTTAATCGCAGTTAACCCTGCATTAGAAAAAATTGCACTTGAAGACTTGAAAGCCACTTTATTTGAGCGTCAATACCTTTCAGTGCTGACACAACAGCCTTCTGGTGCCTATAAATATGAGTCTAAATTAGTTGAAAACGAGGTTGAACAAACTTCAATTCAATTTGCTTCAACTGGTTTAGATTTTAGTCTAAATACGAAAAAAAGCGGTGATTTTGTTCTTGTATTAACCAATGAACATGAACAAGAAGTCAATCGTATTCACTATACGGTGATCGGGAATCAAAATCTGACTGTAGCAATGGATAAAAACACAGAATTGAAGCTACGCTTGAATAAAAAACAATTCAAACCAAATGAGGAAATTGAAATTGCTATTCAGGCGCCTTACGCGGGCAGTGGCTTAATTACAATTGAACGTGATCGTGTTTATGCACATAAATGGTTTAAGGCTACCACGAATAGTTCTGTACAACGAATCAAGTTGCCAGCGAATTTCGAAGGTAATGGCTATATTAATGTACAGTTCTCGCGTGATATCCATTCTCATGATATTTTCACCAGCCCACTGAGTTACGGTGTTGTCCCTTTTACTGTCAATGTGGATAATCGTCGCTTAAAACTCGAATTAACAACACCAAAACATGTGAAATCAGGCGATACCGTCGAGTTTACATTAACTAGTAATAAGCCAAGCAAAGCGGTGATTTATGCAGTGAACGAAGGTATTTTACAAGTCGCAAACTATAAGTTTACTGACCCACTAAAATACTTCTTCCCGAAAAATGCATTACAAGTCCAAACTTCACAAATTCTGGATTTAATCCTGCCAGAGTTCAGTAAAGTCATGCAATTTGCACAAACTGGTGGGGATGCTGAAATTGATATGGAACTCGCCATGAAAAAACCAATGGCGAATACCAACCCATTTAAACGTAAAGCAGATAAACCCGTCGCCTATTGGTCTGGTATTGTCGATATTAATGGTGAAAAAACCGTGACTTATCAAGTACCGGAAGAATTTAATGGTAACTTAAAAGTAATGGCAATTGCAGTAAGCGATGAAGGCAATCAACTTGGTCATGTTGAAACTGCAACAGCCGTACGCAACGATTTAATCCTCTCGCCAACCGTACCATTGATCTTAACACCAGACGATCAAGCACAAGTCAGTGTCAATATTGCTAACAACACGACTCAGACTCAACAAGTGAAGGTAAAAGTTGATGCTGAACCACAAATCAATATTATTGATGAAGCAGAAAAAACTGTTGAAATTGCTCCTATGTCAGAAAGTACGGTCGATTTTATGATTAAAGCGACACAACAATTAGGCGCAAGTAATATTCGTTTTAGTGCCACTTATCAAAATGCACAACAGCAAACTATTGATGTAGTACGTAACATCAATCTTTCTGTACGTCCAATTATGCCAAAACAATTTGTCACACAACTTGGTAAAGTGGAAGCTGGAAAGCGAGTTAATAGTACACTGCCTGTTACCCTCTTCCCACAATATCGTGAGCAATCAGCCCTATTTTCACCAATTCCATTGGTGTTAACACAAGGTGTTTCAGCTTACTTAAATCAATATGATAATTATTGTACAGAGCAAATTATCAGTTCAGCAATACCAACTCTCTTGTTCACGCAAAATAAAGCTTATCAGCCATTATTAAATACATTGTCACTGGTCAGCCATCAACATTTACCACAAGCAAGCGAACAAGATATTCGTCAATCATTACAAAAAGTCTTCAAACTTTTACCAACTCGCCAAACGCAAGATGGTAGTTATGGTGTGTGGAATAATGTCAATCATGGCGAAATATTCCTTACAGCTTATGTTGCACATTTCTTAATTGAAGCGCAAGAACGTAATATCAAGCTACCACAAGCTTGGTTTGGTCAAAACGGCTTATTTAATAACACTGTCAGTGCATTAGAATATCAAAGTATTCCACAAGAAGAAGACGAGTTAGTTGATTTGCGCCAACGTGCCTATTCTGCCTATTTATTAACACGTTTAGGTCAAGTCCCCTCAAATGCACTCATGTCAATTCGTACTGAACTTGAACAAAATTTTAATAATAAAGACTGGCAAAGTGACATGTTAGCAGCATGGTTAGCCGCAGCTTATCAGATGCTAAAACAAGAAACAGAAGCTAATCAGCTCATTGAATCAGTTATAAAACAACTAACCAATGAACGTAACGAAAAATGGTTGTACCGCAGTTATAGTGATCCATTGATTCAAGATAGTTCAATGTTGTATGTTATTGCACGTCATTTCCCAATGCATTTGGCTAAAGTATCAGATAAAGTCTTAACGCGTATCGCGCAAGATCTTAATCAACAGCGTTATAACACATTGTCTTCTGCGATGGTGCTATTAGCGCTAGATGCTTATACACAACAGAACCAAACGGATATAACAGCATTACACATTCAACAAAATGAAAAAGATATCAGTCAAAGTAATCCTCTTTTCCGTTTTGCTGATTTAATGGAAACACAAATGAATTTAGCTTTTGTGAATAATAGCACCCAGCCAGCATGGTTTGCTTTAACTCAGGTTGGTTATCCACAAAAAGCAGATGATAAAGCACTGGCTGATGGCTTAGAAATTTACCGTACTTATACTGATGAAAAAGGTCAACCACTAAACTCAGTCAGAATTGGTGATACCATTTATGCCACAATTAAAGTGCGGTCAATTTCTGACTATTTAACAGATGTGATTATTACGGATCTCTACCCTGCTGGCTTTGAAGTTATTTGGCAATCTGGCGTAGAAGAAGCTTCTGCAAATGGTTGGTATCCACAACATTCTGAAGTGCGTGAAGATCGTATTCTCAGTTATGGTGATGTAGAAGGTGAAATGAAAACCTTAAAATACCAACTTAAAGCGGTAAATATTGGCACCTTCCAAATTCCACCTGTTTATGCTGAAAGCATGTATGATCGCTCAATCAAAGCTTACTCTGCAAGTGAAGGGAAAATCCAAGTGATTAAATAATAACATTCAAGACAAAATGCCCACAGCGATCAATCTGTGGGCATTTTTTATCTATAATATCCAAAAAGAAATGGAGTTAATCCCTTTCTCTATTTTTTTGAAAATTGACGCCTACTTAACGAAAGGCTAATTCAATCCCTTCAAATAGCTTCTTCACAGCATCCTTATCACGTAGTCGTTCTGCTTTTTCAACCACATCACGCGTCAAATGAGGTGCAAAATACTGCATAAAATCATACATATATGTACGTAAAAAGGTACTGTGTTTAAATGCGATTTGTACCGCACTTGGCGCAAACAGATGATCACCTTTTAATGCCAATAAATCCGTATCGACTTCGGTATGTGCCATTGAGGCCATAATACCCACACCAAGCCCTAATCGAACATAGGTCTTTATAACATCAGCATCCGTCGCAGTAAAAACAATATTAGGTAAAATGCCAGCGCTATTAAAAGCATAATCTAAATCAGACACGCCAGTAAAACCAAAAGTGTAAGTGACTAAAGGATATTTTCCGACTTCTTCAATAGTTAAATTTTTACATTGTGCAAGTGGGTGAGCATGCTTCACGATGACTGAACGATTCCACATGTAACAAGGCAATAAAACTACATCATCAAATAAATATTGCGCTTCTGTTGTAATGGCAATATCTACATCTCCAGATAAAAGTGCATCATAAATTTGGCTTGGTGAACCTTGATGAATATGTAAACTCACATCAGGATATTTTTTAGAAAAACATTCAACCACAGGGGGTAAAACATATCGTACTTGAGTATTGGTTGTGGCAATACGTAAAACCCCATGATTAGGCTGAGTATATTCATTAGCAACAGCTTTGATACTTTGCGTTTTGACTAATAATTCACGCGCGATTGTAACAATTTTTTGTCCTGCGGGCGTGAGTGATTTAATGTGCTTCCCATTACGTTCAAAGATTTCTAAACCAAGTTCATCTTCTAACAAACGAACTTGTTTACTAATACCAGGTTGTGAAGTAAACAGCGCATTCGCAGCTTCTGTCACATTCAAATTTTGATTAACAATTTCAACAATATAACGTAGTTGTTGTATTTTCATGCATTTGTCCTCTCACAGCACTTGCTCAGAAGAAAAATTATTTTTTATAACGCTTACTTAACTCTGTATAACGCTTCACAGCCTTGCGAATTTGTCCTGTTTTCGCTCGGCGACGAGGTTTTGTGACGTCAAGTTTCGTTTCCACCTCAGGTGGTAACCCAACTAACTCCCTTAGATAATTTACATTGATTAAGTCCATTTCTTCCCAACCGCCTCGAGGCAATGACTTCATTAATGAAATATTGCCATATCGAGTACGAATTAAACGGCTGACCTGTACACCTTGTGACTCCCATAAACGACGGACTTCACGATTACGTCCTTCCATAAGTGTCACATCAAACCATTGATTAATCCCTACACCACCAGCAAATTTGATTTCTTTAAAGTTTGCTGGACCATCTTCTAATTGCACGCCTTTTTTCAAGCGGTGCAACATAGCATCATCAACCTGTCCAAACACACGTACAGAATACTCTCGTTCAACTTCTCGACTTGGGTGCATTAAACGATTGGCTAGTTCACCATCAGTCGTAAATAACAATAAGCCTGACGTATTAATATCCAAACGCCCAACTGCGATCCAACGCGCTCCTGTTAAACGAGGTAAACGGTCAAAGACAGTAGCGCGTCCTTCTGGATCATGGCGAGTACAAAGTTCACCTTCTGGTTTGTAATACATCAATACACGACAGACTTCTTTTTGTGCTTGTTTTAAATTCACAATATGCCCATCAATACGCACCTTTACGCCAGAATGAACATTAATACGATCACCCAATGTGGCGATTTTACCGTCAACACTAACACGCTTCTCAACAATCATCGCTTCAATTTCACGACGCGATCCTTGACCTGCTCGTGCTAATACTTTCTGTAATTTCTCACCTTCTACATTCGCTTTTGAAACAAGGGACTTTGGTGTAGATTTTACTGCACTAACAGGTTTATCCTGCATACTAGCCGCTGGCTTGATGACATTAGAAACCACTTTTGGATTTGATGTATTTCTTTGTCCTTTTTTCTCAAAGTGCGGTCGATTTTGACGAGAATTTGTTTTAGTAGATTTCATATTTCCTCTAAATTGTCGCTTTCACAAGCGTCTATACTTATAACTATATGCATTAAATAAAGGGGGTGATTGACCCACTGCCTTCACGCATAATGATTGGTGTATCTGTTGTTAAATCAACAACTGTTGTTGGCTCTTGTCCAAGGTACCCACCATGAATAATTAAATCCACCTGACGCTCTAAACGATCTCTAATTTCCTCTGGATCCGACTGTGTCATATATTCCTCACCAGGTAACATAAGCGAACAAGATAAAATTGGCTCACCTAATGCTTTTAGTAAATCTAACGCAATTTGATTGTCAGGCACTCGAATACCAATTGTCTTACGTTTGGAAGTCATCAAACGTCTTGGTAATTCTTTCGTTGCCGTTAGAATAAAAGTATAACGTCCTGGTGTATTATTTTTAATTAAACGATAAGCACTGTTATTCACCAGAGAGTAAGTGGATAGCTCAGATAAATCGCTACATACGAGTGTAAAATTATGCCCTTCTGGTAGCTGACGAATTTTTACAATACGATCCATTGCATGTTTATCTCCAATCATACAACCAAGTGCATAACCAGAATCCGTCGGATAGACAATCACTCCACCATCACGCAAAATCTCAACAGCTTGATTGATCAATCTCACTTGTGGATTTTCTGGATGAATATAAAAAAATTGACTCATAACTCAAATATTTTTATCAAAAAATAATTCTTATTATACACTTTGTTGCATAAATCTTATAACGATTTGATTGAAAAATAACAAAAAACCAAAAGAAATCAGCTTGATCAAAAGCACAACTCAATTCTAACTCTTGACTATTTAGCCAATAAAAATAAACCCACTTTAAATAAGTGGGTTTATTGGTACTATTAAGGACATTAAAGTCTACAATTTCTTAATCTGTAAAAATTGAAGCCATTAATTTTTTTATCACCAGTTATAACCCAAATTAATGCCTAAACTGACCTCAGAAGATTGTGAACCATATTTTTGTAACTTTAATTTAGTGCCAAGTGAAATACTATTTGCAAATTGTTTTTCAAGTCCTACATTGACACCATAAACAACACTGCTTGATTTAATTCTATGTTGGTTATCTTTGTAATTAGCTTGCGATAATGTAGCGCCATCTTTAACTAAAGCAACATTTGGTCTAATAGTCACTTTAATATCTGCTAAGTTATAAGCGATATTTAGTCCCACATCACCAGCCATAACGAGGCGCTTATTCAATGCGACATCTTCATCAATTAATGTTTTAGATGATAAAGAAGCATAAGCACCAACTGACGGTGCTAACGTAAGATGATTATCAACTTTGAATTCGTGAGCATAGTTAATATAAAGATCCACATTATTGTTTCTTTCTATGAAGTCATCATGTTTAACTGTTCTATAGCGTAAGAACGCGGACAGTACATTCTCATCTTTGCGATATTTTGTTCTTACCCCCACTGCGTTAGTTTTTCCGTCTTTTTTGTCATGTTCAAAAAATACACCTGCTTGTGTATTTCCACCTAAACTTGTGTTAACACCAATTGCTAACGATGGACTGTGCTTACTATTTTTGTTTACTGAATCATATTCAACAAAAACATTATTATAAGAACTATAGAGAATGTCCGTATCATAGGAATTCAATTTTTCAACATGTTTGACATAGTTAGAAAAATCCAATTTAGTATTTAGGGCTAAAAACGAATGACGCAACATGTGCATCAAATCTTGTATACTTAAATAGTTCAGATAAGTTTCACTAGTATCACTAGTCAAGCTTCTCACTTCATTCACATCTCGATTAAATTGCTTGATTTTTGAAGGCAAGGCTCTAGTCATTGCGGCAGACTGTTTAGTCAATTCAGTAACTTCATCTTTTAATCCTTTCATTTCACGGTTTAATACTACAGATTCAGAAACCGCATTACCATTTGCTCTTTGCATTTTGGCACTAAGCGTATCTTTTTGTCCTTTATTTAAATGTTCTAATGCCTTTATTTGCGCTACTTCAGTAGCAATTTCATCAGTCAATCCCCATTCGGTCGCTTTATCTTCAATAGTCTTCATATGCTCAGTTAAGTTTTTAACTGTAATATCACCATCATCCTCAAACGCAATAAATAAGTTGCCTTCTTTATAAGCTAAAGAAGAATAGCCCGCGCCAGCAGCATTACCAGACCCAGGTCTAATAATTGCAACTTCATATTTATGATCTGGATTCTTCGCATCTAACATCCATAAGGCTAAATTACCACGTGCATATCTATCATTCCCATTGCCATTCGGTTTCGAAACTAACAACACACGTTTCCCACTTGGTAATGTCACATAAATTGATGAACCTTGTGATGGCGCCGCTGTTGTTGTACTAAAACCATTAACAGGACTATATTCATGCCAAGTTTTACCTAAATCTTCTGTATAATAAGCCCATCTGGTTTTTTTCGTATTGTCTTCACGACCAGTCATGACTAATTTATTACCAATCTCAAATACCATGTTTTCTAACGAACTTTGGTTTGGCGCTAATGCATTCTCAATAGCAGGCATATCCCAAGTCTTGCCATTATCTTTTGAGTACATAATTGTAGTCGCAATCCCATTAATATGAGCTGTTTGAATTGGAAAAACTAAGGTACCATCTCGCATTACAATCCCAGAACCAACGCCACCTAGAAAACCAATTGTTGGATTATTTGGATCTTTTTTAACTTTTGAAAAAACATCTGCGTTTATAGTTTTGCTAAATTCACTGTTTTTTTGCCAAGTATAACCACCATCTGTTGATTTGTAGATCGTTGCCGCCCAAACATTATCATTAAAATACGATATTCTATCCTGATACCAATTTCTCGTTCCTGTTGCCCAAGTACCATGCATCACATATAAACTACCATCAATATTATTATGAAGTAATGTTGGATCCATCGCTCTACGCAAAGGGAATTTTGACTCATTAAAACTCCAAGCTGTTCTTTTTTGCCATGTATGCCCACCATCTTCTGAAATCACTACACCTGGATCGATACGATTTTGATCACTTGCCGTTTTCCATCTCAAGTCAAACATCACAACCATTTTGTTATCGTCAGTAATTGTCATTGCTGGAATTCGGCTATAAGGTAAATTAACAGTACCGCCTGCTTCCCCGTTTGGTCCAACACCAGGCCACGGTTGCCCCGGTTTATTTATAGTAAAGCCATCTCGTCCAGCTACTTTCGTCACATTCGTGAGATTTTCATGTAAGTCAGCTTTCCAAAAAGTGTTGGCTTGCACAGCAATAGAGGTAGAAACCGTTAATAGCGATAACAAGAATACACGGCTTTTCATTTCATTCTCCTTAGGTTAATTTTAATGATTGAAAGGTCAAAAAATGATTGATTTCAAGTATATAAATTGTGAACAAAAAAACAATTACAGGAAAATACGGCTTTTGAAGGGTATTATTCAATTATTGCCAGAGAAAAATGGAGTGAAATCATCATTTTAATAATAAAAATGGAGGTTTTTATATAAAAAAATATCTATTTAATAACCAATATTTTTTTCTTAATTGTGAACTAGATCAACTTTTGTACAACTTTAATATTGCTGAAGTCAGCCTAGAATTCATTTTATGGATAAAATACATACAAAAAAGGCGGTTAATTTCCGCCTTTTTCACTTTGCTTTATATCTAAATTTGCCTGTAATCATTAGCTTGCTGTAACAACTGTCGGCTTTCTTTCAGAAATTGCTCAGAATAATCACCAAACCATTGTTTGACTTGATTAAAACTCTCAATAAACCCTTGTTTATCTCCATTAGCAAAAAAAGCTAAACTTTCTTCATAGCTTTGCTTTAAACTTTCAATAACAGCTAAATTTTCAGGTTTATCTAGGATAATATCAGCATAAAGAGCTGCATCTTGTGCGAATAAACGCCCAATCATCGCGAGCTCTAAACGATAAATGGGCGAAGATAAAGCAAGTAAACTGGCTAATTGCACAGGTTGCTTAGATAAATGCAATCCATTAGCAAAAGTAGAAAAATGACGCAACGCCTGAACGTAAGTCATACTATGATCATGTTCAATTGCATCTACAGGATAAAATTTGGCGCCCCAAATTTGCATTTGTTCAATTAACCACTGATAGCGTTGCTCAAAACGCCCATCACAACGTACAATCACTTGTTTTGCCATGCTTGCAATATCAGGACCAAACATTGGATGTAAACCTAATACTGGACCTTTATGATAATCTAACATCGCAGCTAATGGTGCTCGTTTGACCGAAGTAAGATCAGCTAATAACATATTCTCTGTTAAAAATGGTGCTAAACGCTTGATAGTTTCTACTGTATTAGCAATAGGCACAGAAATAATAACTACATCAGAATTTTTTAAAATATCGACCGCACTTTGCCAATCTTCCCGTTCTAAGACTTCAACAGAGTAACCCGATAAAGTAAAGTAATGTGCAAATAAGCTGCCTAATTTTCCCCTTCCTCCAACGATCACAATTTTTCTGATTGCAGAATTCACTTTCTTAAAGCCGAATTGATTTTCACTGGTGTAAGATTCTCGCATAACACGCCGCAACACATCTTCAATCAAATCAGCAGAAATCCCCAATGCTTCGGCTTCTAAACGTCGCGCGTTTAGCATATCTGCTTCACGTTCTGGCACATAAATTGGTAATCCATGCTTATGCTTAACTTCACCAACTTGCTTCACCAAAGCTAACCGTTGTGCTAAAAGTTGTAGCAACTCACGATCAACTTGATCTATTTGTGTTCTTAATTCTTTTAAAGCATCCACTTATCCCGCCCTTTTATTTTTTACTTAATGCTAAAGCCATATCGCGTAATAACGCTTCTGAGGTTTCCCAATCAATACAAGCATCCGTAATTGAAACCCCATATTGCATTTCGCTAACAGGTTGTTCTGCACTTTGATTACCTGCATGCAAGTGACTTTCTAACATCAAGCCAATAATCGAATGATTCCCTTCGACAATTTGCTGCACTGCATTTCGTGCAACTTTTGGTTGTAAACGGTAATCTTTATTCGAGTTACCATGGCTACAATCAATCATAATCGCTTGTTCTAATCCTGCTTGTTCTAACGCCTGTTCACATTGTGCGATAAACTCAGCTTCATAATTAGGCGTTTTACCACCACGTAAAATCACATGCCCATTTGGATTACCCGCAGTATGTAGTAAATTCACTTGACCTTGCTGATTAATACCAATAAAACTATGCCCCATTGAGGCGGCTTTCATTGCATTAATGGCTGTTGCCAAACTACCGTCTGTACCATTTTTAAAGCCTACTGCCATCGATAGACCTGAAGACATTTCACGATGAGTTTGTGATTCTGTTGTTCTTGCCCCAATCGCAGACCAACTAAATAGATCTGCCATATACTGAGGTGTAATAGGGTCAAGTGCTTCTGTAGCTAAAGGCAATCCCATTTCAGCAAGTTCTAACAGTAATTCTCTCGCAATATGTAAACCATGCTCAACATCAAAAGAGCCATCAATTTTAGGATCATTAATTAATCCCTTCCAACCCACAGTGGTTCTTGGCTTTTCAAAATACACTCGCATAACAATATAGAGTTGATCTTTTAATTCATCAGAAAGTGCTTTTAAACGTGCTGCATACTCTAAAGCAGCAATTGGATCATGAATAGAGCAAGGTCCAATAACGACTAGTAAACGGGGATCTCTTTTATGGATGATATTCGCAATATCACGGCGAGATTGTTCTATCTGTGTACGTAACGGGGCTAATAAAGGTAATTTTTCTTTCAGTTCACGTGGTGTGATGAGTACTTTTTCACCAACAATATTGACGTTATGGATGCTATCTTTATTCATTTTTATTATCCTTGAAACATTAATTATGAAACAGACCAAATAATGTAAACTTTTCTATACAAAAAATGTAAAAAATAAATTACACCAAAATCTCTTCAGATTCAATCATTAAATAGTGTTTTAATGAAAAATGCGTATCTATCCTAACTAATTGTTTTGCAATTGTTAATATTTTCTACTATAGCAATTGATAATCTCTTTCATTTACACATTCCAAATGAGAATGGTTTTTGTTAAATTTTCATTATAAATTAATAAGTTACAAAAAATTTTAGATAAAAATAACTTGCTTATTCTCAATAACGTCTATACAATGCCTGCATCATATAGATTAAATAATAATCTATTATTCATTATTTTTTAACATAGCAACGGAAAGGGGTTAGTTATGCTAAGCAAAGCAATTGCAGAAAAGCTAAACGAACAAATCAATTTGGAATTTTATTCTTCTAATGTTTATTTACAAATGAGCGCATGGTGCGCGCATAATGGTTATGAAGGTGCTGCGGCATTTCTTTTACGTCATGCTGACGAAGAAATGGAACATATGCAAAAATTGTTCAATTATGTCAGTGAAACAAGTGGGATGCCATTGTTAGGCAAAATTGAAGCACCTAAAAATGATTACAAAACATTAAAAGAAATTTTTGAGATCACCTTAGAGCATGAAAAATTTGTCACCTCAAAAATTAACGAACTTGTTGAAGTGACATTTGCAGATAAAGATTATTCTACTTTTAACTTCTTACAGTGGTATGTCGCAGAACAACACGAAGAAGAAATGTTATTCAATAGTATTATTGATAAGTTCAACTTATTAGGCGAAGATGGTCGTTCACTCTACTTTATTGATCGTGATTTAGCCACATTATAATTTAGGAGAAAAATATGTTATCGCAAAATGTTATTAATTTATTGAATGAACAAATGAACCTTGAGTTCTATTCTTCTAATTTATATTTACAAATGAGTGCTTGGTGTGAACAAAATGGTTTTGATGGCACAGCAAAATTCCTTGCTGCCCACGCAGCAGAAGAAATGCAACACATGCGTAAACTCTTTACTTATTTAAATGAAACTGGTGCATTAGCGATTATTGGCGAAATTGCAGCCCCAGCACACCAATATTCTTGCCTTAAAGAAGTGCTTGAAATCACTTACAAACACGAAAAATTAATTACTGAAAAAATTAATGAATTAGTAGGTAAGACATTTGAAGAGAAAGATTATTCAGCGTTTAACTTCTTACAATGGTATGTGGCAGAACAACATGAAGAAGAAAAACTCTTTAGCGGTATTTTAGATAAACTCAATTTACTTGGTGAAGATGGTAAAGGTTTATTCTTAATTGATAAAGATTTAGGTAATTTAGTTGCTAATACTCAGTAATTTTTACTATACGAGAGTTGTTATAACAGTAAGTTTCATTAGATAAAATGAAATAAATGTTAAAATGTTTAGCAGGTTGGAATTTAAGTTCCAACCTTTTTTATAAACAAATCACTCATTCTTCCTCAGCTACTCATTAAATCCATCTTTGAAAAAGGATTTTTGTCATGTATAAATATTCATCTGAATTCATAAAAAATCATCTTTATTAATTAAAAATCTAAAGTAAGTTATCGTTTTTAGATTTTCCTTTCAGAATCTTCGCATTATTTTTATTCATTTTATCTTATTAATAAGGGAAATAATTATTTTGTTAAAAAAGAGATATACCAAAATGCATCTTAAAATATGATTGATATTTAATCATACAAAGAAAATAATAGTTCTCCAAAATATATAAAAAAACCCACGTTAAAGTGGGTTTTTTCACAAAATATTCAATTAACAATTTACTACAAAGTTATAAATTAATCCATTAACTCTATAATAAATTACTCAAAGAATATTTTTCTTCATTTAATCACGGATTCATAAGAAATTAATTTAAGTCATTTAAATATCATTAAAACTCGTAGTTCACACCCATATTATAAGATACTGCTGAACCACCAATGCTTTTTGAAAGTCCTGCTTTTGCGGCAATATTTTCATTAAAGCGATAACCAGTACCCACTGCAATCGCGCTATTTGATTGATATCCGCCAACCGCTGCCGTTAAACTGACTTTACCAACATTATAAGGTTGGAATAAGCCATTTAATGCTGATTGTGTCGCAAGACCACGACGCAGATCTTTATTTAAGTTACTCAAACGCTTTTTGATATTTTCAATGTCATGAATATTACTACCGACATATTTTTGTAAATCTTCAATAGCATGTTTATTAACTTCAATTGCAACTTTATTTTCCATGATAGAAAGAGTATTTTTACCAATAGAACTTTGGTTAAGTTTTATTGCCTCCAGATTAGAATTTATTTTTTCTTCATTAATATTAATTCCATCATTTAAAAGAGCTAAATTATTATATAAAAATTTATAAAAAACAAAATAAGGATAGGGACTTCCTTGCGGCCATTTTTTCATTTCACTAAGCCCCAAAGATAAGTTAGTATATTCGCTCGAACTAATAAGTGTAGAAGTTTTTTCGTTACTATTATATTCTGAAAGAAGTTGATTTGCTTTATCTAATGCCTTTTGCTCTATTGTTTTTCCTTCTGCTAATGCGATACTACTCGCTAAGCTAAAAGATACCGCTACTCCGACGGCAATTTTTGATAAATTCATTAAGTTTTCTCCTTGATTTACTTATACAACTTTTATTTATCCAATGATTAAATCCATTAGCCTATTTAATAAATCAATATCCTACTGATTCATTAAACACGGGAGCAGATTTTATATAATTTCATCTTTTGTACAAGCATTTTTTATTTCTTTTATTTCATTTGCACAAATATAAAACCAAACCAGAATAAAAACAATACCACTTAAATATAATCTAACAAAATTTAGACAAATAAACACTCACCAGAAAATTTAAAAATAAAATCATATATTAATCTATTATAGGATTAAATATAATCAATACAGGATAATTAATAACCCAACCTCATAATGATACAACCTTAATCTTTATCATTAATTAATCATCTTCAAAATAAAGATAAAACAAGAAGTTAATAAAATATATTCAACAGTAAATTTTAAAAAATAATTATTATAAAAAATTATTTTAATAAACGGATTTTGACGTAAATAATTATTAATTTTGACAGAAAGCTCTAATAAAATGCTTATCAAAATGTACCTGAGATTTAACTTTTTTATAAGTGAATTTCAATAATATATAAATAAGTTGGTATATATAAGGACAAAAACCATGACTAGATTTGATAAAAAAATTTTGCCGCATTCAGACATATAACCATCTCTCATCTTTTCAAAAGGAGATAGAACACCTATTTTAGCTAAGGAGTAATAAATTAAATTTTGTTAGCAACAAAAAAGGACGCTAAACAGCGTCCTCATTGCTCTTTACTTTAAAAAATTAAAGTGCAGATTTTGCTTTTTCTACTAATGCAGCAAAAGCCACTTTGTCAAATACAGCGATATCAGCAAGGATCTTACGGTCAATTTCAACTGAAGCTTTTTTCAAGCCATTGATAAATTTGCTGTAAGATAAACCATTTTGACGCGCCGCAGCATTGATACGAGCAATCCATAATTGACGGAATTGACGTTTACGTTGACGACGGTCACGATATGCATATTGACCAGCTTTAATTACTGCTTGGAACGCAACACGATAAACACGTGAACGAGCACCATAATAACCTTTAGCAGCCTTAAGAACTTTCTTATGGCGTGCTCTTGCAATAACACCACGTTTTACACGAGCCATTATTTAATCTCCTATTGTCTATTTATCTTTGGACATAAAATGTTATGTCCTTACTAAAAATTTACTATTCGTACGTTCAACGGCTTATGCGTATGGTAAGCACGCTACTACTAAAACTTGGTCAGCTTTCGCAACCATTGATTTATGACGTAAATGACGTTTACGCTTAGTGGTCTTTTTAGTCAAAATATGACGTAAGTGAGATTGTTTACGTTTGAAACCGCCTGAAGCTGTTTTTTTGAAACGCTTCGCAGCACCACGTACTGTTTTAATTTTAGGCATAAGTTTTTATAACTCCGCATTGTTTAAATACTAATGGTATCTTCATCTTTTTACTTCCACTCAGCCAAGCTTCTTCAACTATGCAATTTGCACTTTCTCGTCAGCTCTCTTTGCGTCAGCCTCAAATCTGAAGACGCTACGTTAATAATTAGGCGAATTAAAGTGCGGTCAAAATTTTAGAAATTTCGACCGCACTTAATTACTTGAGCTTGCACTAATTATTTCTTTTTCGGGGCAAGTACCATGACTGCTTGACGACCTTCAAGTTTTCCCGGTGCAGATTCTACAACCGAGATGTCCGCTAGATCGTTTTTAACACGCTCTAACACCTCTAAGCCTATATCTTGGTGAGCCATTTCACGTCCGCGGAAACGCACTGTGATTTTAGCTTTGTCCCCGTCTTCTAAAAAGCGAATCAGGCTGCGTAGTTTTACCTGATAGTCGCCTTCGTCTGTACCAGGACGGAATTTAATTTCCTTCACTTGTACAACTTTCTGTTTCTTCTTCTGCTCTTTTGCCGCTTTACCTTTTTCATAAAGGAACTTACCGTAATTCATAATGCGACACACTGGCGGCTCTGCATTTGGACTAATTTCAACGAGATCTAATTCGGCTTGCTCTGCCATTTCTAATGCTTGTTGAATTGATACAATACCTGCTTGTTCGCCATCTTGGTCAATCAAACGAACTTCTTTCACTCGAATTTCATCATTAATGCGATTCGGACGATTAGCAACTGGTGCTTTTTTTACGGTCTTAATAGTCTTATTCCTCTATTAGTTTATATTGCTTTCATCTGCTTGGCAGAAGAAGATTATTTGCTGTTCAAAAATGAACAAAAACGGACCGAATTCTACTGGATTTTAAAGATTTATGCAATAACCAACTCAGCGATTTTTGCTGGATAACAAGACACTAAGACTTTCACCAAAACTCAAGGGGTGATAAATTCGCGCACTTTCTAAACAAATCATTTGTTGATAATCTTCAGCTTGCATTGCACCCATTGGATTTTGCCATGGATTCCATAACACGATTTCGCTGGCATGTTGATGTACAATTTTAATTTGACGTTCAAATTGCTCATCAACAATGTAATTTACATTCTCTTCTACACTATAAATACAATCAACATGTTGAGTAATCCGACGGGTAGAAGGTAAATCTTCTTGTTGCTGCGTAATCGCATTAAAACCATTTCGAGGCAAATTTTGAATTGTCACTTGCGCGATATTGCTCAATTTAAAATAGCTATGCAGTGCAGCTTGAGCAGGATGTTGTGCACAATGCATTAACGTAATTTCACATTTATCAGTAAAGGACATGGTCACTTTAGCTTCAAGTATATTCTGCGTATCAAATAATGCAAACTCTAACTTAACTTGCTTTGATGTGATGTCATGATGGCTTAACTGCCATAAACGTAAACGTGCAGTACCATGAATAGGCTGCTTCGCGGCACCAAACCAAGGATAACAAATCGGCACACCACCGCGAATCGGGTTTTCTAAGATAAAAGGTTCAATATCACTTAACCAGAAAATATCTTGACTTTCGTTTTGTGGTTGCCAGCTTAATAATTGTGCACCTTGTAAAGCAATTTTAGCCTCTCCCACACGATGGCTTAATTCTAATACGGGAATTTCGTTGTAACGATATAAAGTCAACTCTGGGGTAAATTGTTTCATTTTGGTTATATTGATCATTTGTTACTCCTCCAATTATTGTCCCCTTGCAAACCGAATTTGATGACGCATTTGTTGCATATCTTCAGCTGTTTGGTGGAAAAAATAGCGGTAAGAAGCACATAAATAATTGTGCCTAAAAGATTCACCTACTAACGACACAATACGATGTTTAGGACAACCACCTTGACATAAAGCTTTAAACTCACATTGTTGACAAATTTGAGTCAATTGACTTTGTTTTGCTAACCCAAATTGCTGTTGCTGTGGTTGTTGTACTAATTCAGCTAAAGCGCTGTGATTTAAATTGCCAAGCTTGTATTCAGGGTAAACAAAGTGATCACAAGCATAAACATCCCCATTAGCTTCTACGACTAATGATTTTCCACAAGTCGGTTGATGTATACAGCTACTTGATGGATAACCTAACCATTGCCCAAGCAAATTATCAAACTCCAACACAAAAACTTGTCCCACATCTTCTTTTTTCCATTCTCTAAAGACATCTACTAAAAAATGTCCATAACCTTCTGGTGGCACAGAAAAGGGTTGTACTTGTTGAGCATGTTGTTCCACAATTGGGATAAATTGCATAAACCTTGAACCCATCGCCTTCAAAGCAAGATAAGTTTCTTTTCCTTTGTGCCAATTTTGATCGTTAATCACTGTTAATGTATTGAAATCCACTTGATATTGTTTCAATAGCGCTAACGCCTGCACGACACGTTCAAAAGTCGGTTGTCCGTTACTGGTAATGCGGTAACGATTATGTACAGCACTTAGTCCATCTATAGATAATCCAATCAGAAATTGGTGTTGTTTGAAAAACTCAACCCATTGCCGATTTAATGCAATACCATTCGTTTGGAATGCATTAGTAATCATTTTTCCATTCGCAAATTCTTGTTGAAAATGTACCGCACTTTTAAAAAAATTTAAGCCAAGTAAAGTAGGTTCCCCTCCTTGCCATGCAAACTCCACTCGATTACTAGCGTGAGACTCAATATAATTTTTGATGTAATTTTTTAGTGTTTGCTGCGACATGAACGCAGTTTGTTTACCAAAGGTCCGTTCTTTGTCAAGGTAGAAACAATACTCACATTGAATATTACAATGAAAGCTACTTGGCTTTGCCATTAAATGAAAATTTGCTTTCCGCGAAAAGACTGACATCTGTTTTGTCCTTATACTCCTTATTTTCCTTTATGATTTGGCAAAAAATCAGTGAACAAGCCATTTTGTTTTAATGCTTTAGCAATACGAATTGCGGTTTCTGTTTCACAACCAGCATATTCTGCAATTTCACGATATGTCCAATTGTAATAAGGGAAATTAGTCGTTAAGAAACACAGGCTATCAATAACACGATCTAAAGTACGTAAATAAGCACTTTTTGCCAAACGTTGTTCTGCATCTCGTAATTCATTCGCTAAGGTTTGTAAAAGTAATTTACTCAGCTCGGCATTATGTAAAAAGAATTGATCAATATTTTCTGGCTTAATACGAATAATCTCAGCTTCAATTAAGACTTTAGCATTACAATGATAGCGGCTATCGCCTAAACCAAATAGCGTACGAAAACCAAAATAATCACCTTGCCGATATAATCGCACTAAACTTTCTTTACCATTATCAAGGGTATGATATAAACCAACAAGTCCTTGTTTAACAAAATAAAACTCTTGTGCGATCTCGCCTTGTTGATAAACCGTCATACCTTTAGCTAACTGATGCAAATAAGTCAATTGGCAATGCTGTAACGCAGTGGGCAAAATTTGGGAATTATCCATACTTTTCCTTCTTATATTTATTGATTAAAAGTGCGGTAACTTTTTTATTATTTTATGATGCGGTGTTTTTAAAATGATAAGGTGAATAATAAATACAGAAAAGAGATTTAATATTCACCTTAACAGCTTAGTTAAGCGAGTGCAAAGTAGAAAGGCGAGCTAATTTTGCTTTTCTTATCTTAGATTTCATCAATGATACGATACACCCAGTTTTCTAATGGGTCGCCTAATCGCTTCATTTCGACTCGCATTTCTTCGAGCATTTCTTTTTTGACGTTATGATAACGTTCATCATAGAATAAATTATGCATTTCCTCAGGATCATTGCGTACATCATACAACTCACAAATATCCGTTGCGTTAAATACTAATTTATAATCTTTGCGACGCCACATACGTTGCTCAAAATAAACAAAATGCCCTGCTAACTGTGCCAGAATACCTTTACGATCATTTTGTTGATGAGCACGTGTAATAGGTAATAAGGTTTCCCCTTCAAATTCACTTGGAATATCTTGCTGTGCAATATCATATACTGTTGAGGTTAAATCATGCAGATAGACTAAATTGTCATCAACTTGATTCACTCGATCAGATTTTGGATCTTTGACAATCATCGGGATATTATAGGTCGTATCAAACATGAACTCCCCTTTTTCTATCATACGATGAGCGCCCATTGCATCACCATGGTCTGCCGTTGCAACGAGGAAAGTACTCTCATATAAATCATGTTGCTCTAAGAAAGTAAATAATTCCCCAATGGCATCATCAATCAAGGTAATGTACCCCCAGAATTTCGTAATTACTTCTTTCCAATGCTCTTCACTTGCTTCCCACATTCCCCACATTTTAGAAATTGTGCGGAAGTGACCTGGTTTTCCTTCAAGTGGTTTAAAAAAGCTTTCATCTAACACTACGTCATCTTTACTGTACATCGAATAATAAGGTTCGGGGACAATACAAGGTGTATGTGGTCCCCAAAAGTTAATCCAAGTAAAGAATGGTTTCTTTTCATCTAACGATTCCTGAATATACTTCTTGGCTTCATCAATAATGAAATAAGGAATCGTTTGCTCTTTTGAACCAGATAAAAAACCACAAAGCTCTTGTACACGTAGATGAGGATTATCACCAAAATAAGCGTGGCTCACTTCTGGGATCTCAAAGCCTTTTTCTTCTAACCACGCTTTATAACGATTAGAATGTGTTGGTGGTTGATTAAATACAAGATTTTTATAAACACCGCTGCCTGGATAACCGTAACCATCAAAGTTATGACCTTTAATACCATAATCTTCTGGCACTGATTTTGTTCCTACATGCCATTTCCCTACTACGTAAGTATTATAGCCTGCTAATTTAGCGATATTTGGGGCTTGCTGGCTAATTTCGCCAGTACCGCCTTTTTCACCATTTTTAATAATGCCATGTGAAGATGGCATCAAGCCAGTAAATAATGACGTACGTGCAGGTCCACAAACAGAAGCTGGCGTAAATGCATTATTAAAGCGAATGCCATCTTGTGCTAAACGATCAATATTCGGTGTTTTAACAACTTGGTGCCCATAAGCACCAAGCATGTCCTTTCTCACTTGATCTAATAAAATGTAAATAATATTCATTATTTAGCCTCTTTTTTACGCATCACGAATAAGATGATTAATTGTAACACCGCATAAATGCCTAATACCAACAATGGTTGACCTGCTGGTGAAGCTAAGCCTAATGGTGATAATAAAGTATATAATGTGATTAAACCAAGAACTAAAGAGGCAACCGTAACAGGGGCATATTCCCAATTAGTTAAATCCACACCTTCTTTATTTTCTTTGCTTTCTTCGTATGGTTCACGTCTGAAGAATTTACCTAACACAAGCATCACAACAACATCAAACACAAATAATGCGGCCATGACATAAACAAAGTTCACTTTAACTTTGAATACCCAGACGATTGAGAAATATAAAACAACGTGTAAAAGTAAAGCAATACGTGCAGCTAAACCTGAAACTGTTTTATTAAATAAGCCGACAGCAAATAATGCAACGATAGGAATATTGACAAAACCAGCAAAACGCTTAGTTAACAAGAAGATACCATCAGTACCAAACATAAGTAATGGACCAATGATCATTGTTAAAATCGCCATTACGGCAGATACTTTTTTCGCATGTAAAATCAGTTCTTTATCTGACCAAGTTTTACTGCTGATTGATGGCAGTAAATCTTTACAGTAAATTGTTGCAGCAGAGTTTAGGAAAGAGTTAAATGTACTTAAAATTGCACCAAATAATGCCGCGATGAAGAACCCTTGTAAGAACGTTGGTAATACTTTATTGACTAATGCTGGATAAGATGTATCAATTGGATTTAGGCCATCACCAAGAATATGGAAACTTAATAATCCCGGTAAATTCAGGATAACAGGCAAAGTTAATAGGAATAATGCAGCAATTAAGATACCTTTTTGACCTGATTTTAAATCTCTTGCGCCTAATGCACGTTGTACAATTGCTTGGTTAGTCGTCCAGTAGAAGAAATTGACAATTAAAATACCGGTAAACATAGCTGGCCATGGTACGGCGTCTGTTGCACTACCAATTGCATTAAATTTCTCGACATGTGTCGTTGTAATTGTTTTAAAGCCTTCAGAAATACTACCATCACCTAAATGTGCTAAGGCAAAAATAGGAACTAATAACGCACCAATCACTAAAATAACTGCATTTAGCGTATCAGATACTGCAACCGCTTTTAATCCACCAAAGATCGCATAAATCGCCCCAACAATACCAATTGCAATCACGGTATAAACAATTGATTGACCATAGGTAATACCAAATACAGTTTCTAAATTAAAAATTTTATTAAATGCAATCGCACCAGTATAAAGCGCGGTAGGAATAACAATGAATAGATAGAATACTAAGAATAACGTTGACATGATTAAACGCGTTTGGCGGTCAAAACGATTCTCAAAAAATTCTGGGATTGTGGTGTAACCATTTTTAATATATTTCGGTAACAAATAAAGTGCTAAGAAACACAATGGAATCACAGACTGTACTGTCCAAGCAATAATTGAAAAGTTACCTTTATAAGATACGGCATTAACACCAATTAATTGCTCTGTAGAAAGTGATGTCAATACCATTGAACAGCCAATCACTAGACCACTTAATCCTCGTCCAGCTAAGAAATATCCCTTAGATGTAGTCAAATCATCATCTTTTGTTTTTTTCCATGAAATAAACGCCACAATACCTGTGACTATAAGAAAGCTGATTATTGTGATGAACATATTATTATCCCCTATATATTTAATCTAAACGAAAAGCATCTAAATCAGATACATATTTAGCATAATACACAGGGAGACAAAAAATTATGATGATCATCATATAGTTGCCGTGAGATGGATCACAGATTAAATAAGAAATAAGAATTTTTTAAAAATATGAGCATGATCATAATGTATTGAATCTATCTTAGGACATAATACACAAAAATTACGGGGTTTTTTGTTATGGATTTACAACTGATCATCATCTTGATATTTTGTGGTATGCTCACAAACCTTATGTCTGCTATCTTTGGTATTGGTGGTGGCGTGCTAATGGTACCAATTCTCTACACTCTCTTTCCAGACTTTCCATTACAAATGGTTGCTGCTACATCACTCACTATTGTTATTGGCTCTGCATTAATTAATTTAACTTATTTTTATAAACAAAAAATTCAAATCAATATTAAATCAATGTTGCTATGGTCTTTAGGTATGATTATCGGTGTACAACTGGGTTTTGAAGCCAGCTTTCATCTACATGATAATATTATTATTGGTGTTTTTGTGATCACTCTCAGCCTACTCGCATTACGTACTATTTTTCATAAAGCTGTTGTTGATAATACGACTGTAACCAGCAATGATAGCTTAAAAGGCGCAATTTTATGTTTATTTGGCGGTAGCGTTGCAGGTATGACAGGTATTGGTGGCGGTTCAATCATGGCACCATTAATTGGACAACTTCGTAGCGTAAAACCTTATCAAATCGCGCCTTACACTAATTACATGATGGTTATTGGTGGCTTAGGCAGCCTTTATGGTTATTTATCTAAAACCCCACCATTTCATCTCGATTACGGCTGGCAAATAGGTTATGTTAATTTTTCAGTCGTTACGCTCGTTGTATTAAGTTCTTTTGTAACTAGCTTTTTATCAATGAAAATTCGCGGTATTCTCAAGCCTGATTTAGCGAGAAAACTACTTGGCTTCATTTTGCTAGTCATCGCTGCTTATATGCTAATCGTCCATTTGGGTAAATAATAGCGAAAAATATCCCGAAAGTGCGGTCTCAATTTTAAAAATTTTACTTATATTGTGTCCATTTTCACAATATAAATACAACTAAATATAAACAACAAATACCTCATACCTGAGGTAATATACGATTTATTTAACTCATCAATCTATCAAACGTTTTAGAAAAATTAAGCTCTGCATAATACAGAGCTCAATATCTTTATTGTATCTATTGTAAAATCAGGTATACAAAATACTAATTCAAACGATAAGCTTCAAAAGTATGGTGTGGTTTCTGCTCATGTAATGGAGGAAGTTGCATATAATCACCGTAATACAGCGTTAAATGCTCATGATACCCATTCATAACAGGAAGTTTTTCTCCCTCAAAATCCAAATAGACTACATCCGAAAAATATTCTTTTAGCATATATGATTTTTGCCAACCACCATAATCCGATAAAAACAATCCTATATAATCTGATTTATTAATAGGGTATTTTTCTTGAAATTGCTTTAAGTGCGACATCATCTTATTAAAAAAATAATGAGACAATTTAGAAAAAATAGCTCTCATAAAAGTATTCTCCCTCGCGCGATACCATCTTTTACGGCAAGAAGAAAACCTGAGTTTAAGACGGCGATGTCTTTTCATTGCGTGATAAAGAATATATGAATCATTTGGGACACCATCCCAAATAAAAATATCAATAAAAATGCCCGTAGTTCTGCCTTTCGTATCAATCAAACGAGTTTCTTTATCAAAAATTTTTGTCATTTCTCCAGGCATCATTCCGTCAATACGCTCCGCAAGAGACAAATCATATTTAGCATGTTGTTGCTGTTCCCATGCTTGAACAAATCTCTCATATTCATCTCGACACATATACACATCAATGTCATCATCCCATGGAATAAACCCTTGATGACGTACAGCACCAATTAGCGTCCCTCCTCCCAAAGAGTACTTGATACCATGTGATAAACAAATTTGATTAAAGTATTTTAAAATGTCTAACGCGATTAATTGATGTTCACGTAAAGTAATCTTTTGCATAAAAACCTATATTTCTTCTAATAAATATACTTCTTTGATATGGTGCGGTATTCTTTGTTCTATTGGTGGAAGCTGCATATAATCACCATAGTACACAGTTAAATGTTGATGATAGCCTTTCATAACAGGATATTTATCGCCTTCAAAATCTAAATATATGACATCATTGAAATATTCTTTAGGCATATAGGCTTTTTTCCAATTATTATAATCAAATAATACCATTGCTATAGTATTTGCTTGTTTAATAGGATATCTTTTTTGAAATGAATAGATATGCTCCATCATCTTATTAAAAAAATAAGATTTAAGAACGTTAATAATATGGCTGAATATTTTTGAGTTTTGATATTTTTTCTCTCTTTTTTCGATAGAAAAATAATGCGCTTTCAATCTTTTATGTTTCTTCATTATTGAAAAAATCGCTTTAGGATCATCAGGTACACCGTCCCAAACAAAAATATCAATAAAAATACCATAAACATCATCATTTGTTTCCACTAAATGTGTCTTCAAATCATAAATTTTTGTAGTTTCACCAACAGATACACCATCAATTCTCTCAGCCAATGACAATCTATATCTTTCATGATTTAAACTTTCCCAAGCTTGAATAAATTTTTCATATTCATCTCGACACATATATACATCAATATCGTCATCCCATGGAATAAAGCCTTTATGACGTACTGCACCAATTAATGTGCCACCACCTAATGAATATTTAATATTATGTTTAATACAAATTTTATTAAAGTATTTTAAAATATCTAAAGTGATCAATTGGTGTTCACGAAGTGTTATTGTTCTCATATTATTTACCAACTAAATTATTTAAAATGAAATTATATTGGATTAAGTTATCCATTTCATAGCCATCGGATATTGACAATTCAACTGTATTCACATCTAATTCAGATATTATTTCCATTGGAATATTATCCCAATATAATACACTTTGGCTTAAAATATTAGGATGAAGATATTCCTTTAATTTTATTTTAATTTTATCGCTGTCACTTTTTGCCCAATATGAGATGCCTAATAAGCTCGGCAACGGCTCATTAGTCACATCTATTCTGATAATTTTTCCTTCCTCATTTACAATAGGAACCCATTCTTTATCTTGACTTTCAGGTCTTTTTACAACAAAGTAGCAACTTATTTCAGGCTTATCCAAAAATATATTTCTAAATAAGACTACATCAGAATCAATAACATAGCTATCAGAAAATGCATTCTGTGCAGTAAAAAAAGAATAAATACTATTATAATCTTTATATTTTTCATTATATAAAAGACAACAGCCATATTTATCATGTAAATAGTCAAACTGGTCAGATAAATGACCTGTCACAATATAAATATCATTTATATTAGCTTGTTTTAAATATTTAATCGTTCTTTCTATATTTGGGATTCCATCAATAGGCAATAATGCCTTGTGCGTATTTTTTGTAATATCTTTAAAACGGCTCCCTAAACCTGCCGCTAATATAATTGCATTCATACATTTTCCCTTTTATCTTTTAATGTTAGTCCTGCACCTAACACAACACCGACAACAAGAAAAACTGTCATCAGATCAATACTCGTATTATTTAATATAAAACCAATAAGGATAATCCAAAAACCATAAGTAATATTCAACATCATAGCTCTTATTGGTTTAATTAAATAAATTGCCTTATAATACAAGAAATAAGATGTCATTGAAGAAACAATAATTAAAAAGATAATAAGTGAGAATTGTTTATCTTTAAAAAATTCAATAAGACCAAAAAACTTCACATCAAAAGAACAAAGCAAAATAAAATAGCCAATACTGGAGCCAAGTTGTCTAAAAAAATAAGCAATAGAAGAGTTAATAGATTGCATGACATAAGATGAGATAACAATTTCGCCTCCCCAACTTAAAGCGCAAACGATTGCCAAAAAAATACCTAAAAGTGAAAACTGAGACGTATTGACATCTAATCCTAGTAAAATGGTGCAACCTATAGCCAAACATAATCCTAGTATGCCTAATTTAGTCATAGTGTCTTTTAAAAATAAAAATGCCAGAATTGCACCAAAAACAGGATAGACCGAAGATATCGGTGCAGCATACCCAACACCAATATATTGAATAGCTTGTAAATAGCATAACATACCAATAGGCCCACCAATAACGCCAGCGACGACACCTAAAAATACACGTTTATTCTTGAAATCACATTCCTTAAACAAATTCAATTTATAATGTGAAACAAAACAAAAAATAAATGCTGAGAATTCTATAACAAATAACAAAGATAATATGATTGTCAGAGAAGTCGTAAAGGGATAAGTTGTATTTAACATCTCATATAAAATACCTGCAATCCCCCATAATAACCCAGATAAAATGCCCCAAAGATAACCAGAATATTTCGTCGTCATTACTTACACCTCTTGGGCTTTCCAAGTTTTCATAAAAGCAATTGCTCTTTCAATACGATTCTTACCGTAACCTTCAAAGAACTCTCCATTTTCTTCTTTCACGAGTGTCCAAACAAACCACAAAACATCCTGAGTAAATTGATAAAAAGCAATCTTCATTAATGCTTCTTCAATATCTTCTTGTTTCTTGAAATAACATTGTAAAAAGAAATCTTGTTCTGCTTTATTCAATTTCGCTTCTAAAAAGAACGCAGCAAGATCAAACATAGGATCATTCATACCAGAATACTCCCAATCAATAAAATAAACTTGTTCTCCTTTTAAAAGGATATTTTCTGGAACTAAATCATTATGGCAAACAGCAAGAAAAGATTGATTGTAAGAAAAATCAGTTTTAATCATTTGGAAAAAAGCCAATAATTCTGGCATGTTTTCACTATATTGATAAAAAGCATCTTTATTTTTAAGTAAATTGATATATTTATCAAATTCCTCAAAAACATTAAATCGATTAGCCAATTTAATTGGGGATTGATGAAGTAAATATAATTTCTCTGCAATAAGTTTCAAATTAGAAAATGTTTTAACATTTTGATGATCTAGTGTACAACTTTCTGACAAATATTGAGTAATTTTAATGCCTGACTTTGCATCAAAAAAACAAGTTTCAACATTAAACCCAGCTTTAGACATTGCAATACTATTTACAGCCTCATTATCTCGGATAATTAAACTTTCAGTCATCGCCCCCGGAATTCTTACAACATAGCTGTCTTGTTGCGTACTGACAATATAATTTTTATTGGTCATCCCACCTAAAAAAGACACTTGTAATATCGATGAGATAGGCAGATCTAGTTTTTCCTTAATAATATTCTTTATTTTTTCCATCATAGATTATCGTATTTAATTTAACTGTTCTTTATTATGTAATGAATCACATTCCCAACCCACATACTCGCCATTAAATTGGGAAGCTATATTTTCAAATTCCTCAACATACTTAAAGATATCTGCGCTATCTAAACTGAGTTCTTGCTCTAACTTCACCACATAAAATGGTATTTCATCATCAATAATGACAGGTGTATTACTGTATTGCATTGAAATGAAATCCATATTTTGTAGGTTTACATGTTCCATAAAACGAAACATATTATTTTCATCTTCAAAATGAAAACCATGTTCAATCAAATAAGTATCAGCAAGATCGCGTCCATTTTGAACAAGTAAATCTAATACTTCTTCTGTTGCATTAATTTTCATTTCTAATGGAGATGGTAATAAAAAATCAAAATAAATATCCCAATTAGGATCATCTTGAATATTGATCTTCTCAATATTGTCAAACTGTTGTAGTACATCTAAAAAAGGCTCAACATACTCACAATAAAAATATAGCTGTGCTTTTCCTGCCGACAAAACATGTCCTGCATATAAAGTATTTGGTAAAGCGCACAACTGAGTCCATACTTTAAATACTTGCTCCATTAAATCCTGATAGGCTTCTGGAGCAGGCAATTGATTTTCATCAGCTTGATATGAAAACTGAAATTGTATGACTTTATGACTTGTTTCTGAGGGAAATTTTTTTAAAATTTCAAGATTAATTGAAAAGATGGCCAATTTATCATTTACCATTGAGCGATAATTTTGCCAACTTTGTTCTAATGTCATCATCTTACCTTATTTAAATACAGCCCACACAGGTGCATGGTCAGAAGGTTTATCCATTGCTCGAATATCTAATGCAATCCCCGTCTCAACACAGCGTGTAGCTAAAGCATGATTCGCAATAATATGATCAATACGCAGTCCGCGGTTATCATCAAATCCTTTAGAGCGGTAATCAAACCACGAAAACTTATCATTCACTTCTGGATTTAAATGACGGAAAGTATCAACTAAACCACAAGCGTATAAACGATTCATCCACTCTCTTTCTTCTGGTAAAAAAGAGCATTTTCCTGTACGTAGCCAACGCTTACGACTCTCTTCACCAATACCAATATCTAAATCTGTTGGGCTGATATTCATATCGCCCATAATAATAATCGGATTCTCTGCTGGGTGTTCTTTTTCTAAATATTGCTGTAAATCTGCATAAAATTTTTCTTTTGCAGGAAACTTAGTTTCATGATGGCGACTTTCACCTTGTGGGAAATAACCGTTTACTACGGTTAATAAACCAAAACCAGTTTCTAAATCAGCCATAATAATGCGCCTTTGAGCATCATCACTGTCAGTTGAGAAGCCCTTGCGCACTGCCTTTGGTTTTTCTTTTGTTAGCAATGCCACACCATAATGTCCTTTTTGCCCATGATGAAAAACGTGATAACCCAAATGTTCCACTAATTCATAAGGAAATGCTTCGTCAGCCACTTTGATCTCTTGTAATCCCAATACATCTGGCTGATGCTGTTCAATAACTGCCTCTAACTGGTGTGGTCTTGCTCTCAACCCATTGATATTAAAAGAGATAAATTTCATTGATATATTTCCTACTAATTGATGCATAAACATCACATTATACTTGTATCTAGAAGATTGCTAAAGCAGAAAAAAGTTCTTCTGCTACTTATCTCACATTTTTAACTAGATAAAATCCAATAAAGCTCTTTCTACTCTAGACATGACTAGAAATACTTTCATTTATCACTCGTGCTTGTAGCTCATACAACAAAGCCCC
Organism: Pasteurella oralis; assembly: GCF_002850605.1. Classification (GTDB taxonomy): domain Bacteria; phylum Pseudomonadota; class Gammaproteobacteria; order Enterobacterales; family Pasteurellaceae; genus Pasteurella; species Pasteurella oralis. The sequence continues at coordinate 99,507 of NZ_NXGB01000002.1, read as the reverse complement.
TTGCGATTAACTCAAGGGGCTTTAAGTGCGGTCAGTTTTAATAAAATTTCGTTATTTATTAATGAGTGTTAAAAATTCTTTACGTGTTTCACGATCATCTAAGAATACGCCACCAAACGCCGACGTGACTGTGTAGCTATTCGTATCTTTAATGCCACGACATTTAACACAAAAATGCGTTGCTTTTACATATACAGCGACATCTTCCGTTTCTAAAATGGTTTGAAACGCTAATAAAATTTGCTCAGTTAAACGCTCTTGTACTTGCGGGCGTTGAGCAAAAAAAGACACAATGCGATTAATTTTCGATAAGCCTATCACCCATTTTTTAGGATAGTAGGCAACAGAGACTATTCCATCAATAGTGACAAAATGGTGTTCACAAGTACTGGTTAGCGTAATATCATTAACCAAGACCATTTCACTGACTTTCATTCGATTTTCAATGTTAGTAATTTTCGGGAAGTTAGCATAATCCATTCCACTAAAAATCTCATCAATAAACATTTTGGCTAAACGTACCGGCGTTTCTTCTAAACTATCATCGCATAAATCTAAACCAATTAATTTCATCACTTCACGCATGTGATTTTCAATCCCAACTCGACGTTCATCTTTATGTTGAACTGGCACTATCATTGGGGTTTCTATCCCTTTACTTAATAATGCATTACGGACTTTTTCTGCTTCTGGCGAAATCTTATTCATTTAACACTCCCGATAAATAATCCGCACATTCTAACAAACTCTTGCTTAATAATAAAATGAGAATAATCGCTATATGGTATGAAAAGTTTTTAGTATAAAATACATGACATCTTGAAATGCATTAAAGGATTCAAATTATGTTACCTCTTGAACAAGCGCTTGCTCAAATGTTAGAAATATTACCAGAGCCAACGCTGCAGAATGTTGAATTATGTTCATTAACTCAGGCTGCAAATCGTATTTGCGCTGAAGATATTATTTCTCCAATTAATGTCCCCTCATTTGATAATTCAGCAATGGATGGCTATGCCGTACGTCTAGCCGATTTAGCAAAATCACCAACTTTAGCAGTTGCGGGCAAATCATTTGCAGGTAATCCATTTAAACAAGCGTGGCCAGCATTAAGTGCGGTGCGTATCATGACGGGAGCAATGCTACCAGAAGATGCAGATGCAGTTGTCATGCAAGAAGAAACTGTATTGAATGAGGACGGTACAGTGACCTTTATTGCAGAACGTATTAAACTTGGTCAGAATATTCGTAAAATTGGCGAAGATGTCAAGCAAGGAGATGTTGTACTCGCAAAAGGAGCTTTGTTAAATGCGATTTCTCTTCCTTTACTCGCTTCCCTAGGTATTTCACAAGTCAAAACCTTTCCTATATTAAAAGTGGCAATCTTATCGACGGGTGATGAGTTAGTACCTGTTGGTCAACCTTTACATGAAGGGCAAATTTATGATACCAATCGTTTTGCTGTTAAATTAATGCTTGAGAAGCTAAATTGTGAAGTATTAGATTTTGGTATTTTGCCTGATAATGAGCAAGAATTTGAACAAGCTTTTATTAAAGCACAACAACAAGCCGATTTAGTGATTACAAGTGGTGGGGTTTCTGTTGGGGAAGCCGATTTTACTAAAACCGTACTAGAAAAAGTGGGTCAAATCAATTTCTGGAAAATAGCAATGAAACCTGGTAAACCTTTCGCGTTTGGTAAATTAGAAAATGCGTGGTTCTGTGGTTTGCCGGGTAATCCTGTATCTGCACTTGCGACTTTTTATCAATTAGTCCAGCCTGTAATTGCAAAGCTCAGTGGTCATAGCCAATGGCAAGCGCCACAACGTTTTTCCGCTATTGCAGCCACAAAAATAAAAAAAGTCCCAGGACGCTTAGATTTTCAACGTGGCTTTTATCAAGTCAATGAAAAAGGTGTAATTGAAGTACAACCTATTGGCTTTCAAGGTTCCCATTTATTCAGTTCATTTGTGAAAAGCAATTGCTTTATTGTGTTAGAACGCGAACGTGCGAATGTAGAAGCGGGCGAAACTGTGACTATTGAACCCTTTAACCATTTAATGAGCTAATATGACTGAACTTTCCTATCAAGAAGAGCTACGTTATAACCGTCAAATTATCTTAAAAGCCGTCGATTTTGATGGTCAAGAAAAGTTAAAACAAAGCAGAATGCTGATCGTGGGCTTAGGTGGTTTAGGTTGTGCTGCAAGCCAATACCTTGCGACCGCAGGTATTGGTCATTTAACACTTTTGGATTTTGATACAGTGTCACTTTCTAATTTACAGCGCCAAGTTTTACATGATGATAGCCGTTTAAATATGCCAAAAGTAGAATCAGCCAAACAGTCCTTACAACGTTTAAATCCACATATTCAAATTGACACAATTAATGCAAAGCTGACCTCTGTAGAACTGGCTGAAATCATACCGCACTTTGACGTAGTGCTAGATTGTACAGACAATGTAGAGATTCGCAACCAACTCGATACTTGTTGTCAACAAGCTAAAGTACCTTTAATTTCAGGTGCTGCCATTCGTATGGAAGGACAAGTTAGCGTATTTACTTATGAAGAAAATACACCAACTTATCGCCAATTAAGTCAGCTATTTGGTGAAAATGTATTAAGTTGTGTTGAAGCTGGTGTACTCGCACCAATTGTCGGTATTGTCGGTACCATTCAAGCGCTAGAAGCAATCAAAGTGCGGTTAAAAATTGGGAAAAATCTCTGTGGTCGATTATTAATGATTGATGGCTTAACTATGTCTATTCGTGAAATAAAACTGCCTGTTTAATACAGGCAATGCTTATCTCTTCTCTTTACTGCACCAACGTTGAAATAAATCTTGTTCTAATTCAATGCCAAATTGATCACATAAACGGTTCACACTTTGATCAACAATATCTTGTACTGTTTTTGGATGATGATAGAAAGCTGGCATTAATGGAGTAATTTGGGCGCCAATTTCTGCTGCCTGTGCCATTAAACGCAAATGCCCTAAATGTAATGGCGTCTCTCTCACACAAAGTACTAATGGCTTACGTTCTTTTAAACACACATCTGCTGCTCTGGTTATGAGATCATCTGTATAACTGTGTGCAATACCAGATAAGGTCTTAATTGAACAAGGCACAATAATCATGCCTAAAGTGCGGTAAGATCCCGAAGAAATCGCTGCTGCGATATCTCGAATATCATAATTCACATCTGCAAGTGCTTTAATCTGTTGAATACTGTAAGCAGTTTCCGCTGCAATTGTCTGTTTTGCTGCATTGCTAATGATCAAATGTGTTTCTATATGTACAAGAGGTTTTAATACCTCCAATAGGCGGATCGCGTAAATTGCACCAGAAGCGCCGGAAATAGCAATAATTAGCCGTTGTTTGTCATTTTTCATGATAACTAAGAGGGAACATATTGTAATATTAACGCAAGATTTTAGCATACTTCATATTTGATTACGTATTATTTCTACTCGTAGTATTTAAAAAATGAAAGATCTAATTTAACAACAATACGTAAAAAAGCTTATCTAAAACAAGTTAAATTGACTAAAATATCAAAAGAAAAAATAATAGATTAGACTTAGGTTATTTAAATTTAAAATTAAAAAATATACTCATGACACAAATAAATAGATGCACCAAAATCAATCAATGTTCATGATAGGCTGACTATTTATTTAACCACATGTATTACACCTCATTTTAAGCTAAATTTTAATCATGTAGGCGGTATAATAGAATTTAGTTATAAATAATATTGATCTAGATGGCAATATACTTTGCCATAAAATATTAGAAAAAATGAACCACAAGCTTTTGTCTAGCGTAGACAGCTTTAAAACAAACTCATTAGCCCATTGAGAGATGTCATATCAAGAAGATGTGATAAAAATGAGGAGAGAGTTCTCCTCTATCAATCCAAAGTTACTTATTTTTCATTATGCATTTCAAGATTAGCCGCGTCTTTTTCACGCATTTTCTTTGCTATATCATTACGTTGTTGTGCAATATTATCTAAATATTCAGGTGTAATATCACCTGTGACATAATACCCTGTAAATACTGAACAATCGAATTCTTCAATCGCCGGATTTTCTTGTTGCACAGAACTCGTTAATGCCTCTAAATCTTGAAAAATCAATTTATCCACACCAACTAATCTTGCAATTTCATCCACATCACGACCATAAGCAATCAGCTCATGTTTAGTTGGCATATCAATCCCATACACATTTGGATAGCGAATCTCAGGTGCTGCTGAAGCAAAATAAATTTTCTTCGCACCAGCAGCTTTTGCCATTTCGATGATTTGCTCAGAAGTTGTCCCTCTTACAATAGAATCATCTACTAATAAGACATTTTTATCTTTAAATTCAGAAGCAATAGTATTCAATTTACGGCGTACTGAACTCACACGTTGTGCCTGTCCTGGCATAATGAAAGTACGTCCAACATAACGATTTTTCACAAAACCTTGCCGATATGGTTTGTTCAATACACGAGCGATACGTAATGCAATATCATTAGAGGTTTCTGGTACGGGAATAACAACATCAATATCATCAACATCTTGCCATTCTCGCGCAATCTTTTCCCCTAAACGTTGTCCCATATGTACACGAGCAGCATAAACAGATACACCATCGATACAAGAATCTGGGCGCGCAAAATAAACATACTCAAAAATACAAGGCGTTAACTTCGGATTTTCGGCACATTGTACCGAATGGATATCCCCATTAAACGTCACATAAACCGCTTCACCAGGCTGAATATCCCGCACAAATTCAAAGCCGACCGTATCTAATGCAATACTTTCCGAAGCAAACATATAATCTGTTTTACCCTTTTCTTCACGTTTGCCTAAGACTAGAGGACGAATACCGTTTGGATCACGAAATGCGACCATACCATGTCCAATGATCATTGCCACACAAGCATAAGCACCACGAATATCTTTGTGTGTCCGCTTAATTGCAGTAAAAATATCATCTGCATCTAATTGGTATTTTTCAAATTTATCAAGATGATTTGCTAAGATATTAAGCAATAATTCTGAATCAGAATTGGTATTCACATGACGACGTGCTAAACGAAATAATTTTTCTTTTAACTCGGCAGAATTGGTTAAATTACCATTGTGAACTAAAGTTAGACCATAAGGTGAATTGACATAGAAAGGTTGTGCTTCTGAAACACTAGAACTTCCAGCAGTAGGATAACGAACATGTCCAATGCCAGCATTACCTTGTAAACGCAACATATGTACTTGCTCGAATACATCGCTGACTAGACCATTAGCTTTACGTAAACGAAAGCGATTTTCATCATCTACCGTTACGATACCCGCGGCATCTTGTCCTCGATGTTGTAATAATGTTAACGCATCATAAATCAGTTGGTTAACAGGATTTTGGCTAACAATACCAACAATACCACACATTCGTGCTTATCCTCTATTTATTTAAAGTTGAGTTTATAAAACTAGAACCAGCTTGTAATTGTTGAAAAAACCATTCAACAATAAAACCAAAGTGCGGTATTAATTTTGACTCTTTCCACCAATCACTTTGGCTGAAATTCGTAAATGTATCCATAAAGAATAACAATGCCGCCACAATTAATACGCCTCTAAGTAATCCAAAACATGCACCAAGAACACGATCTGTACTTGTTAATCCCGTTTTATCCACTAACTCACCTAAAACATAATTCACAATCCCACCAACAATTAAGGTAGCAACGAATAGAATTGCAATTGCACTTCCATTACGTATATAAAGTGACTCGATTTGAGTTAAATAATTAGCGAGATAAGGATAAAAATGGCTTGCCACAAGAAATGCAACAACCCAACTCACAAGTGACATGACCTCTCGGATAAATCCACGTAACAGACTGATAATAATCGAAAATACAATAATGGCGATGATAATATAATCAATCATTGGCATATCTCTAAAAAACTCTCGAATTTTCGCCAGCGCTATTCTACAAAAAAAGAAAACGTTTGCGTAGTAAAAATTTCAAGAAAATTGAACATAAGTGAAAAAAGAAAAAGGCTTAAATAAAACAAGCAAGACAACATGACAAGTTCAAGATAACTTATAATTCTTGCCAAAAAGCTTTATCTAGTTTTCGCTGCGCTTTTTTTAGCACATCAGCTAAATTCTGGTAGTTTGGTTGCTCTTTTACGATAGGCAAGACCTCGTTTGCTTGCTTTAATCGCTCACAAATTTCATAAAACCAGACCGCACTTCGTGGGGATAAAGGCGTAATAGAACGTTTACCTAACCAATACAAACCTTGCAATGGAATCAGCAATGCGAAAATTGCTGTTAACACGGCAATTGCTAATGCACCCATATCGGATTTCGCGTAAACTTGTTGCCATGTGACTGCAAACACGGCTAAAAATGGCATAAACTTTTGCGCAAAAGCCGTTGCTTTAATCACTCGATTTTCGGGAAAAATCATTCCTAGCTTACTTTCCAATGGCCAACTCTTTAAATAATGCTGACCTTTTTTAAAAAAAATAAAAAAACTCATTGTGCTATTGCATAGTACCTTTGTAATACGATAACAACATAAACATAACATAATTTAGTCAAATATTCAGCTCAATTTAACATCAACTTTCCTTTATGTTTGAACAATTGCAAAAAATGTTTAAGTTTTGATAATTTTTTTGATAAATGTCTAATTTTTATCTGTTATTGAATTTATTTTATTGTATGAAAGGTGTATTCTATAGCCATCAGATTTTCATCTGCCTATTCGCTCAATTATTGAGCGAATAATTTTTTTAACTTAAAATCAAATAATAGGTCTCTTATGTCTCAAAAATTAGTCCTAATCTTAAACTGTGGTAGTTCTTCATTAAAATTCTCAATTTTAGATCCACAAACTGGTGATGAAAAATTATCGGGATTAGCTGAAGCATTCCATTTAGACGATGCACGTATTAAATGGAAATTACACGGTGAAAAAGGTAACGCTGATTTAGGTGCAGGAGCTGCACACAGTGAAGCACTCAACTTTATTGTAAATAATATTTTCCCATTAGATCCATCATTGAAAGATGATATCGTTGCGATTGGTCACCGTATTGTTCACGGCGGTGAAAAATTCACTTCTTCTGTAGTGATTACAGATGAAGTTGTCCAAGGTATTAAAGACGCCGTTCAATTTGCCCCATTACATAACCCAGCACATCTCATTGGTATTGAAGAAGCATTCAAAATGTTCCCACATTTAAAAGATAAAAATGTGGCGGTATTTGATACTGCATTCCATCAAACAATGCCTGAGCAAGCTTATTTATACGCACTTCCATATTCTTTATATAAAGAACATGGTGTTCGCCGCTATGGTGCACATGGTACAAGCCATTTCTTTGTTAGCCAAGAGGCAGCAAATCGTTTAAACGTTCCTGCTGATCAAGTCAATGTGATTACTTGCCATCTAGGTAATGGTGCTTCAATTGCAGCGATCCGTCATGGTAAATGTATTGACACGTCAATGGGTCTAACGCCATTAGAGGGCTTAGTCATGGGAACACGTTCTGGTGATCTTGATCCTGCAATTCTTTTCTATCTTCATGACAATCTTGGTTTATCTGTTAATGAAATTAATACATTATTAACGAAAAAATCAGGCTTATTAGGCTTAACAGAAGTCACTAGCGACTGCCGTTATGCCGAAGATAACTATGACAAAGAAGCAGCAGCAAAACGCGCATTAGACGTATTCTGTTACCGTTTAGCTAAATACATTGGTTCTTACATGGCAGTTATTGGTGAGCGTTTAGATGCAATCGTATTTACTGGTGGTATTGGTGAAAACTCATCTTTAGTACGTGAGTTGACATTAAATCACTTGAAACTCTTTGGATACCAAGTTGATTCAGAGAAGAACAAAGCCGCTCGCTTTGGTAACGAAGGTGTGATTACAGCAGACAATACACCTATTGCTATCGTTATTCCAACTAACGAAGAACTTGTTATTGCACAGGATACAGCTCGTCTTTGTATCTAAAATAGATCAATGAACTGCCGATTTATCGGCAGTTTCTTTTTGTTATAAACAATCCACAAATTTAAGGTTTATTATGTCACGTACAATTATCCTTATCCCAATTAGCGCTGGCGTTGGTTTAACAAGTGTGAGCTTAGGTTTAACTCACGCTTTAGAGCAAAAAGGGGCAAAAGTTGGTTTCATGAAACCAATTTCTCAACCAAACTCAGGCGAAGATACCATTGATCGTACTACATCAATTATCCGTACCAGTACAACAATTGAAACTGCCGAACCATTTATGTTAAGCGTGGCGGAATCACTAATTGGTCAAAACCAATCGGATGTTGTGTTAGAAAAAATTGTTGAAAACCATCAACAACTTGCCAAAAACAATGAAATCATTGTAGTAGAAGGTTTAATCCCAACACGCAAACATTCTTATGCCAATAGCATTAACTATGAAATTGCACAGGCACTTGATGCAGAAATTATCTTAGTTGCTGCACCAGCAACAGAAACCCATGCCGAATTAAAAGAGCGTATTAAAGCGGCAGCTTCCCTCTTTGGTAGCAAAAATAATCCAAATTTATTAGGTGTAGTAATTAATAAATTTAACGCGCCAATTGATGAGTCTGGTCGTACTCGTCCTGATTTAGCTGAAATTTTTGATTCATTCCAACACACACAAAATCAAGTTTCTGAAATTTATCAACTCTTTGAAAAAAGTCCAATCAAGATTCTAGCTTGTATCCCTTGGAGTGCCGATCTCATCGCAACACGTGCCATTGATTTGGCTAAGCATTTAGGTGCTGCAATTATTCATGAAGGTGCAATTAGTGAGCGTCGTATCCGTGGCATTACTTTCTGTGCACGTAATTTAACCAATATGGTAGAACACTTCCGTGTAGGTAGTCTGTTAGTAACTTCTGCTGATCGCCCTGATGTGATTGTGGCAGCAGCATTAGCAGCAAGCAATGGCGTAGAAATTGCGGGTGTCCTTTTAACTGGTGGCTACAAAATTGATAGTCAAATTAAAAAATTGTGTCAACATGCAATTGAAAGTACAGGATTACCAATTTTCCGCGTTGAAGGTAACACATGGCAAACTGCGCTTGCCTTACAAAGTTTTAACTTAGAAGTGCCAGTTGATGATAAAGAGCGTATTGAAAAAATTAAAAACTATATCAGTGAACTCATTGATAGTGAATTTGTGGATTCACTTGCAGCAGTCTCATCTCGTTTACGCCGCCTATCACCGCCAGCATTCCGTTTCCAATTAACTGAACTCGCACGCCAGGCGCAAAAACGTATTGTCCTGCCAGAAGGTGATGAACCTCGTACAGTAAAAGCAGCATCACTTTGTGCTGAACGTGGCATTGCAGAATGTGTCTTATTAGCAAACCCAGAATCCGTGATGCGCGTGGCTGAAGCACAGGGTGTGCAATTAGGCAAAGGGATTACCATCATTGATCCAGCAACTGTACGGGAAAACTATGTTGCTCGCCTAGTTGAGCTACGTAAAAACAAAGGGATGACTGAAGATTCGGCACGTGAACAACTAGAAGATAACGTGGTACTTGGCACGATGATGTTAGAAGCCAATGAAGTGGATGGTCTGGTTTCTGGCGCAGTTCATACTACTGCAAATACCATTCGTCCACCAATGCAGATTATTAAAACGGCACCGGGCAATTCAATTGTCTCTTCTATCTTCTTCATGTTATTACCAGATCAAGTATTGGTTTATGGGGACTGTGCAGTCAACCCAGATCCAACTGCAGAACAATTAGCTGAAATTGCGATTCAATCTGCGGATTCAGCGAAAGCCTTTGGTATCGATCCAAAAGTGGCAATGATTTCTTACTCTACGGGCACCTCTGGTAGTGGGGCTGATGTTGAAAAAGTGAAAGAAGCAACACGCCTTGCGCAAGAAAAGCGTCCAGATTTAGTCATTGATGGTCCGTTACAATATGATGCGGCGGTTATGGAAGATGTTGCGCGTTCCAAAGCGCCTAACTCACCTGTTGCAGGTAAAGCAACTGTATTTATCTTCCCTGACTTGAATACAGGTAACACAACCTATAAAGCGGTACAACGTTCTGCAGACTTAGTGTCTATTGGACCGATGTTACAAGGCATGCGTAAACCAGTGAATGATTTATCACGTGGCGCATTAGTTGATGATATTGTGTATACTATTGCATTAACCGCAATCCAAGCCACACAATAATCTTCAAAATTTGCTAAAAACAAACCGCACTTTGATTGTTCAAAGTGCGGTTTACTTTTACTGTATTTTAAACCTATTCGTAATTTTTTAATGTCGCTAATAATGCTAAGCCAAACTCTCTACGCCAACCAATCAGTAAATCTGGTAAGTTTTCTGTCGATTCATTCTCTAACCAACACCACTTAATTAAGCTTTCTAAACTGCGTTTACTTGCAATCACTTCTACAGCTAAACCTGGAGGGGGTAAAGATTTTAATTTCTCTTGTAATGCTTTCAATACCTTTTTATAACGCGGATCATCGACAATACGAATAATTTTTTCAGGATATTCTGTCGGATCAATTCGTTTCACTTGTGTCAGAATATGCAATAATTTCTTACCATGAATCCGTACTTCTTGTGTTGTTAAACCTAACTCTAATAATTCGGAAGTATGCTTTGGATTATATTTTGCTAGTTGCCATAAATGTTCAGATCTCACAACAAAATTCAAAGCGAGATCTCTTTTCATTGCTTCTTCTTGCCGCCATTTTGCTAAGAGTTTAAGACGCATTAATTGTAATGCATCCAAGCGCCATCCATTTGGAATTGCTAAGTAAGCCAATTCAGGATCTTTACTTTTCTCTCTTTTCGCTAATAGTAGATCGCAGTCATTTTCTACTGCTTTTTGCCAAATAGTGTTAGCCAAATCTTGTTGCATACGTTGGTACAATGGTAACAAATACCAAACATCAGCTGCTGCATAGACTAATTGTTTATCAGAAAGCGGGCGAACAAGCCAATCTGTACGAGAAGCCCCCTTATCAATTTCTAAATGGAAATAATGCTGAATTAAGGTTGCTAAGCCAATAGAGTTAGCAAAGTTTAAAAAACTTGCCATGATTTGTGTATCTCGCATGGGTACTGGTAACTGATTAAAATAATGCAAGAAAACCTCTAAATCCTCACTACAAGCATGTAAAACTTTTAATACTCCTTTATTCGCTAATAACGCAACAAAAGGTGAAAAATCTTGAATCGCCATAGGATCGATTAAGCTAATTTGTTCACCATCATAAAGTTGAATTAAACCTAATTGGGGGTATAAAGTTCGGATACGAACAAACTCAGTATCTAATGCGATAACTGCTTTTTGTTGTGCAATATGGCAAACCTCTGCTAACGCGAGATCTGTAGTAATCACCTTAAAGTGCGGTTTATTTTTAATTTCTTTTATTTGACTGTTCATCTTAATACGACAAATTAGGGGCTTATCCTGCCCCCAATAAATTAAATGAATGAGAATTACTCAGCTGGGCGTTTTGCCAGCTCCTCATCACGTAACACTCGGCGTAAAATTTTACCAACATTACTTTTTGGTAACTCATCACGGAATTCGATATCTTTTGGAATCTTATAGCCCGTCAGATGTTGGCGGCAATGTCTACGTAGTTCGTCACGTGTTAAACTTTCATCTTTCTTCACCACAAAGATTTTAATCGTTTCGCCCGAAACTTCATTTGGCACACCTATCGCGACGACTTCTGATACTTTATAATTTAACATAACAACATCTTCAATTTCATTTGGATACACATTAAAACCTGAAACTAAAATCATGTCTTTTTTGCGATCAACGATACGCAAATAATAGTCATTATCCATCACAACAATATCACCCGTAGCTAACCAACCATCTTGCAGTACTTCAGCTGTTGCTTCTGGGCGTTGCCAATAACCTTGCATCACTTGATCACCTTTCACCCATAATTCACCAGCTTCACCAAGCTCAGCTTCATGCCCATCTTCTTTAATGATACGTACATCCGTATTAGGTACTGGCACACCGATACTACCATTATGTTTCACCATATTAATTGGACAAGCCGCAATCAGTGGCGAACATTCCGTCATTCCATAACCTTCAATAATGTTACAGCCCGTCGTATCATGCCAACGCGTTGCTACAGATTGTTGGATTGACATCCCTCCCCCTACAGAAAGTTTCAAAGAAGAGAAATTAATCTCTTTAAAATTTTCATTATTCAGTAAGGCATTAAATAAAGTATTCACTCCTGTAATTGCAACAAAACGATGTTTTTTTAATTCTTTAATAAAACCATCAATATCACGCGGATTAGTAATCAATACCCCAGTAATACCAAGTTCAATAAACAATAAACAATTCACTGTCAATGCAAAAACATGATACAACGGCAGTGCAATAATGGCTTTACGCTCTTTTATACGATCACCTACAAAAGGCTCTGCAATCCAATTCGCTTGGAATAAATTCACGATAATATTCCCATGTGAAAGCATTGCGCCTTTTGCAACACCTGTCGTACCTCCCGTATATTGCAAGAAAGCTAAATCTTTGCGCTCAACTTGTGGGCGTACATACTGACGATATTTTCCCACACTGAGGACTTCACGAAATGTCACTGCATTTGGTAGCTTATATTTTGGTACTAGCTTCTTAATATACTTAACAACAAAATTGACTAAAGTCCGTTTACCAAATGAAAGTTGATCGCCCATACGAGTTAAAATCACATGTTTGACATCAGTATTAAATACAACTTTTTCTAATGTTGAAGCAAAATTTGATACGACAACAATCGCAGTGGCACCACTGTCTTTTAATTGATGTTCTAATTCGCGTGGCGTATAAAGAGGGTTTACATTGACAACAACCATACCTGCACGTAATACACCAAATAATGCAATAGGATACTGCAATAAGTTTGGCATCATCAATGCAACACGATCACCACGTTTAAGTTTCAATTCATTTTGTAAATAAGCGGCAAAAGCTCGACTACGTTCTTCTAATTTACGAAAAGTTAATACTTGTCCCATATTGATATAAGCTGCACGGTCTGGATGTTGGCGAACAGCATTATCAAACATATCAAGGAGTGAATCATATTTCGACGTGTCCAACTCTCTTGGTGAACCTTCTGGATAATTTTTAAACCAAGGTTTTTCCATTTTATATCCTTATTTTTAACAAAAATTGCTCGAAATTATAACTTAATCGTCACGGTGATGCGAAGTAAGAAATTTTATGACTGGTCTTACCAATAACACTCGTTCCGCTTACTCTCAACATATTTATTTTAATATAAACCATAACGCACTCGTGGTTCAGGTCGCCAAAATGGATATCCCCAACCACGACGGCGGCTTTCTCGCCAATCTGCCATTTCATCTGGGTCATAGTAATATTCTGGTACTAATTTCCATAGTTTGTAATGATTTGCCATAACAACAGGATAGGTATAATCTACTTGATCAATTTTACCAACTTCTTGTTTTTGTAATCGACCTTTTACTGTAATAAATTGCTCCTTCAAACTAGCAGGATCAATAAAACCATCAAGATAAGTAATAAAACGTCCATTAGTTTGTGCTGATAAATGTGGTTTAGCAGAAAGTGAAATGATCGGTAGACTTAAAATTTCTAATCTCATTTGTCCTTTTAATGCTGTTGCCGACAAAATTTTTCCACCTAAACGTACCTGTTTACATCGACAAGCATAATCTTGCTCAGTGATTGCCTCTAACTGTTGTATCGTGAATTGATCACGCTCAAGCCCTTTCGGCGCCATGATACAGCCTGTTAACAACACAGACATGAAAAGTGTGGTCAGTTTTTGCATAATTTACCTCCGTTACACTTACTCAATTCAAAATTTATTCACGTCCCGGTAATTTTTTCCAAGTCACTTCATTGCGTAAATAAATCGGTTCAATTTCTAATGCACTCATTGTTTGTTTTTGCTGCCACTTCAATAGGGCTAGAGATAACATATATTGTGCAGAAGGTAACACAATATCTGTTTCTCGCCCAACTGCAATAGTGGCGAGTTGAGGATAGGCAGCCCATCCTGTTCCCACTGTTTTCCATTCCCCAGTCAATAGATCTAATTGTGCGGTAACGCTCTCAGGACTTAGTACTTGTTCTGCACTGACAACTTGCCAATCTAAAAACTCGCCAAAATCTGACCGCACTTTTTGTGCTTTCAACTGTGAAAAATAAACTTCGTTCATACGTGCATCAATTGCACTCAACACCTGTTCTACACCAAGCTTCTCATATGCTGCTTGTGCCATTGCGGTCAAATTAGAAATCGGAATAACAGGTAAATCTGCACCTAAAGCCAAGCCTTGAGCAATACCTGCACCAACACGTACACCAGTAAAACTACCCGGTCCACGTCCAAAAACTAAGCCATCGACTTGTTTTAAACTAATGCCAGATTGCGCTAATAATGTATCTACCATAGGTAAAATACGTTGCGTATGAGTACGCTGCGCTAATTCATCTAAGCTTGTTTTTTCACCCTTATAAAGTAATGCAACTGAACAAGCTTCAGTTGAGGTATCTAATGCTAATAGCGTTAAATTATTCATTCTTATTATCCATCTTGAATTTTCATCAGAAATTGTACCACTTTGTTTAAATCACGGGTACGCGTTAAGTTAGGTAAGCTTTTTAAGAAGGTGGCACCATAAGCACGCATAACTAAACGGCTATCACAAATAATTACTGCGCCACGATCAGTCACATCACGAATCAAACGCCCAACACCTTGTTTTAAACTAATCACCGCTTCAGGAATTTGAATATCATTAAAAGGATCGCCACCTTGTAAACGACAGTCTTCAATTCGTGCTTTTAATAAAGGTTCATCTGGCGCTGTAAAAGGTAATTTATCAATAATCACTAAAGAAAGTGCATCACCACGGACATCAATGCCTTCCCAAAAACTGGAAGTTGCCACTAACACAGCATGTTGTTCAGAAACAAATTGGTCTAGTAATTGGGTTTTAGAGGTTTCGCCTTGTAGCAAAATCAACAAACTACTCTGTTCACGAAAATACGCCGCTAAACCACGCATCATCATATAAGAAGTACAAAGTACAAAACAACGTCCTTTATTCGCTTCAATCACTGGTAATAGCATTTCACCCAGTTGCTTTAAAGTATGTGATTGATTCGTATTAGGTAAATAACGAGGCACACAAAGTAAAGATTGTTCTGGATAATTAAATGGGCTAGGTAAAATTTTCTGCTCAGCATGGCTAATTCCTAAACGCTGACAGAAATGCTCAAAAGTGCCGCCAACTTCTAAAGTCGCAGAAGTGAAAATCCATGCACTTTCACGCTTTTGCATCTCTTCACCAAATTTATCTGCCACTGTTAACGGTGTAATGTGCAAGCCAAATTGACGACCGATTGTTTCATACCAATAACAATAACCAATAATAGCCGTATCGGCTAAACGCTTTAGTTGGATTTTGGCTGCTTCCAAGCGCTCGAAAATACTGTCCAACGTTTGTGAACGTCCTAAGGCTAACTTCACGACTTGTGATACAAAATCAATTTTTTCTTGCAGATGCTCAAAGCTATTTTTAACTGTGGGCTGTGCTAATAATTCACGCCAATTACCACGTAAATTACCTTCACCAAGCACTAAACGAAAATCTTGCACGGTTTTTAATAAATGATCAGAAGCTGTACCGAGCTGTGCCATATCTTTAATCTCAGTGCGATAAACCATATTGATATCTTTGCACAAATCAAATAATTGACGAGAACTTATAGACTGACCAAAATATTGGCTAGCAATATCTGGTAATTGATGAGCTTCATCAAAAATAATCACTTCCGCTTGTGGAATTAACTCCCCAAAACCCGTTTCTTTTACTGCGAGATCAGCAAAAAAGAGATGATGATTCACTACCACTAAATCCGCATTTAACGCACGCTTACGCGCAGACGCGACATAGCAATCACCATAATTGGGACAGTCAGTACCTAAACAGCTATCTGCCGTACTAGTGAGTTGTGACAAAATAGGACTGTCTTCCGCAAGTTCAATACATTCCGTCAGATCACCTGTTTTAGTTGCATTATTCCACTGTCTTACTTTGGCTAAATCAGCTAATACTGTACGATCGCCTAACACACCTTGTGCAATTAACTGATCTAAACGTTCCAAACACAAATAATTGGCACGTCCTTTTAATAAGGCAATTTTTCCCGTGTAATTAAGTGCTTTTTTAATGGCAGGTAAATCACGTTTAAATAATTGATCTTGTAAGTTTTTTGAACCTGTTGAAATAATCGTTTTTTTATTTGCTAATAATGCTGGCGCCAAATAAGCAAAGGTTTTGCCTGTACCAGTTCCTGCTTCCACAACTAATGCTTTCTTATTTTTAATTGCTTTTGCAACAGCACTTGCCATTTCCAATTGCTCTGCACGAGGACGAAAGCCTTGGATGGTTTGATCTAACGCCCCCTGTTCGGAAAAGACCTTGATTATTTGTTCAATATTCGCCATTATTTTTCAGATTTATATCAAAATTGTGGCATAGTGTAGCAGATTTTCCCCTATCACTAAATAACACACTGAATAAAAAAACAGTATTAAGAGGCTTTATGCAAAATCCAGTCCAACCCCAATTAATCAAACAAATTACACCTGAACTTAGCCTGTACCAATATAATCAAATTCCAGTGATTAGCTTACAGCATCAAGTCGGTTCAGCACATATTTCATTACAAGGTGCCCATCTATTTAGCTGGAAACCTGCTGGCGTTGAACAAGATGTCATCTGGCTAAGTGAAATTGAACCTTTTCAACAAGGTAATGCTATTCGTGGCGGTATTCCTATTTGCTATCCTTGGTTTGGACCCGTAAAATCACCTTCTCACGGTACTGCCCGTATTCGCTTATGGCAGCTCACTGATTATCAAATTGCTACCCAACAAGTGCAGTTAGAATTCGGTTTATTTAGTGAAGATCATCTTGTTGAAGCTAAAATGACGATGATTTTCAGCCAACAATGTGAAGTGATTTTCACACATTACGGTCAAGAAGTTGCACAAGTGGCACTACATAGCTATTTCAACATTGGTGATATTCACCAAATTGAAGTACAAGGTTTACCAACAACAGCGATAAGTAATCTCACTCAACAACAAGAGAGCGTTCCTTCACCACGTAAAATTAGCCAAAATGTGGATTGCACATATCATATTCAAAATGCACAAACTACAATTGTAGATAATGCATTACAACGTACAATTGCAATTGCACACCATAATGCCTCCGATGTTGTGTTGTGGAATCCATGGCATAAAGCTACAAGTGGTATGAGTGAAACTGGCTATCAAACGATGGTTTGTGTGGAAACAGGACGTATTAGCCAGTGGTTAAAACAAGGAGAACAAGTATCTGCCATCTTAAAAGTGCGGTCTGTTTTATAAAAGTTTTAGAGGCTGACAATTCAGCCTCTTTTTAAATAGCCTATTAGGCATTATTTCAAGCTATCGTATCACAACAATATTGGTTACTTTAAACCCAGCCTAATTGCGACAAAATTAACAATCCAAATGAAGAGGTAACGATAGCGCCTAAGGTTGTTAACGCAATGATATTTGCCGCACTGGTACCACTACTGCCCATACCACGTACCATCGCATAAGCAATTGTTGCCATAGGAGTAGCTGCCATTAAAAATAAAATCCCCATATTCATCCCTGATAAACCAAACAGTTTGCCAATGCAAACCATAAAAATTGGTGCGATAATCACTCTTCCAATGCTCCCCCAAATCACAGTTCGAGAACCACTGGCAATTCCTTTAAATTTGATACTGGCGCCTGCACAAATTAAAGCTAATGGTAAAGTCATACTCGCAAGATAATTACCTGTTGTTTGCAAGGTTTTTGGAAATTGTAATTCAATCCCATTCACTACATAACCTAATACAATAGCGATAATTAACGGATTTTTAGTCACATTTTTGACAATGCCCCACAGACTTACTCGCCCATCAGCAAAAGAGCGACTTAAGGTGATCACTCCTAATACATTAAATAAAAAGATGGTTGCCGCCGCATAAATCGAAGCTGGTGCTAATCCTGCTTCACCGTAAGCATTAATACATAATGCTAAACCTAAAATTCCGTTATTACCACGATATACCCCCTGTACAAAAGTACCACGCTCTTGTTTTTCTATAATATATTTTGCTGCGACCAGTTCTGCGCCAATGAAAAGTAACAATGTGCCTACAAAACTGGCAGCAATAGGTAACAATTGAGAACGAAAATCTACTGGATTGCTAGTAATGTTTAAGAACAATAAAATCGGTAAAGTAATATTAAAAATAATTTTCGTTGCTTGCCCTGTAAATTTATCATCGACTATGCGCCGTCTTTGTAAAACAACACCAAGCAATAACATTAATACTATTGGCAACGTGACGCTCATTGAAAACAAGAAAGAGGAAAGAAAATCGGTGTGATGCATATTGATATTACCTGTATTAGATCAAATCACTTTCTCTAAACGCTATTTACGGTTAGAATTGCGCAATCAAAACTTTTGGTCATTATGCAAAATTTTGCTAAAAATGACCGCACTTTTTCTCTGATTAGGATAAATTATGTCGATTACATTATCTATTAAACAAAAGCAATTTTTAAAAGGTCTTGCCCACCACTTAAATCCAGTCGTGATGATTGGTAACAATGGCTTAACTGAAGGTGTATTAGCGGAAATTGATAACGCTTTAGCACATCATGAGCTCATCAAAGTAAAAATTGCGGGCGCTGATCGCGAAGTAAAACAACTGATTATAGAGGCTATTGTACGTGAAACGAAAGCTTGTGCAGTCCAAACAATTGGTCATATTTTAGTGCTATACCGTCCAAGCCAAGAACCTCAAATTCAGCTACCACGTAAATAGAATAAACAACAGAAATAAAATGGCGCTGATTGCCATTTTATTTTGAAGCAAAAGAAAGGGGATTGAATTTTCAATCCCCTCTTTGCTTTATTGTGGCAATGAAAAACTACCATTGATAACCGATACTACCACCAAGATTCAAATCACCACGGCTATTGACACCACCACCTAGTTTAATTGAAATCTTGTTGTTATCAGAGTTTCTTGCATAACCTACCGCAACTGCTGACTCACTCTTATAATGTCCCACACCTAATGAAACTAGGCTCTTACCAGCTTCATTTGGACGTTGTAAGAAGGCAACTGCCGTTGCACCTGCAACCCCTGCACGAAGATCTTTATCTACTTTATTGATATGATCACCTAGCTTATTAATTGCATTTGCATTATTGGTGATTTGCTGTTGTACATTGTGCAATTGACTACCATTCACTGCTTGTTTACTTGTCGCACTGACTTCACCATCAGCCACACCGTTAATCACGTTGTTACCCATGTTGATTGCAGCTCCGCTCTCTACAGTGAATTTTTCTCTAACAGTCACACCTTTCACATCGATGTTATCTTTCAGTTTGACACGAATCGTATCACCTGTCACTTCAGTTTCGATATTTTTATCGTCACCTTTCACTTTCACTGTTGTGCCAAGCTTCGCTTTGTGTTCAGTACCTTTATCCGCACCAAACACTAAACCATCGTTCATGGTCGCGACTTGCTCTTCTGTACCATCTGGTTTGGTATAAACGATACGTGTTTTGCTATTACCGTCTTTACCATCATTGCCATCTAAACCTTTCACGCTATCTTTCACGCCAATGATCGCATGCGCATTCTTACCATCCGCACCAGCAGGGCCAGTTAGACCAATCTTACCAACGCCATCTTTACCACTGATCGACACGGCATCATTGCCATCTTTGCCCACGATACTAATACCATCTTTACCATTCGCACCGTCTTTCGCATTGATAACTACAGCACCTTCACCCGGTTTACCATCCACTCCTTTTGGACCAACGACGACAGAATCTTTCACATTAATGTTATCAGCAAGACCAAATGTGACATTATGCTTATCTGTAGTATTTGTTTTCGTGATCACAATATTGCCATCAGTATTGTTAAGATCCACTGTATTTCTTGGTTTTACATTCGATGAGTCATTACCATTTGCAGTTAAATGCCAGCCAGCTTCTGCTGTTTCTTTCACTGCATGTAACTGACTACCATTAACCGCATCTTTGCTGGTTGGAGAGATATCACCATCAGCAACGCCAGTCACTTTCTTATTACCAGCGTTAATGCCAGCAGTCGTTACTGTCACATCACCCGCTTTTAAGCCTTCATTAGTTAATGCAACTTTATCACCTACTTTCACACCATCATTGTTCATTACAGTGTTACCAGTTGTGACCGAAGTAAAGTCAACATCATCTTTTGTTGCTACATTATAAGTAGTACTGCCATCAGCATTCACTGTTGGCGTTACAGTCATATTTTTGCCCGCTTCAACTTTCGTGGTTGCTTTAGCAATACCATCTTTTAATTGGCTAACATTGACTGCATCTTTATCATCAACACCCGCTGTTACATTAGTGATACGACCATCATTTTCAAAAGTCACACCATCAGAACCATCTTGCTTTTTAATAGTCAAACCTGTGGTATTCCCATCTGCATCTTGTTTCGCAGCGATAGACATACCTTGTTTACCCTCTTTTGCAAACTTAATCGCGGCATCTTGACCATCTTTGCCATTTACAACAAGACCAGAAAACTCAGGGCGTTCTTTCATCACAATCTCTAAGCCCGTACCATCTGCGTTGGTTTTCACACCTAAATTGCTAGAAGAGACTTTCGTATCATTTGCAACTGTTGCTGCATCTAATCCACCTTTGATACCTAAAGTTTCATTCAGTTTACGACTTACTTCTTTACCATCGTTACCGACAAACTTCATGCCATCATTTAAGGTTGCGACTTCTTCAACAACTGGTTTGCCTGCTACATCAAGAACTGGATTACCATCTTTATCTTTTGGTGTATAGACGATACGAGTTTTGGTTTCACCTGCTTTACCATCAACACCTGGCTTACCATCTTTCACGCTAACATCTGCTGACGCTGATTTACCATCTGCACCTTTAGGACCCGTTAAACCAATTGAGCCATCTTTACCGTTCAAAACAACACTTGCGCCATCTTTACCGGTCACGCTAACCTTACCATCGACTCCATTTTGTCCCGCTTTACCTAAGGTGATTTCATTTGCTAGGCTAACTTCAAGTGCTTTCTTACCATTCGCACCATCAATCACTTTTGTATTGATATTGCTATCGCCAGTAATCTGTGCTGTAGTGCCTAGATCTTGCTTGAATTCAGCACCTGCTTTATCTTTCAAACCAAAACCACCTTTATCTGCAGATGTAATATCAGTAATTGCATTTTTTAGGTCACCAACATTGACACCATTATTCAGCATATCACCAGTCGCATTTTTAAGCACCACTGGGTTACCATCTTTGCCTTTTAATCCGCTATCAACATTGACAATTTGTTTATTACCATTATCTAGACCATTTTCAGTTAATTTAACTGTTGTATCCCCATTAGTAATAGTTAAACCATCTTTATTAATTACAGCACCATCTTTAGTTCCATCAGCAGGATTACCAAATGTCGCACTATCTAACCCAGCCAATGCTTTCGCTAAAGCGACAGTAATGGTATTACCTTGAATCTGAGTCATAATATTCTGACCCGCATCAAAGTTTGCCCAAGTAGTATTCGTTGCGGCACCTTTTACATCAACACGAGTATTGAGTTTGGCGTTATGTACTGCTCCATCATTTGCACCAAATTTTAAGCCATCGTTTAATGTTGCTAACTCTTCAATTGTTGGTTGTCCACCCTGTGCCGCAGGAATTTCATAAGTAATACGAGTTTTATTCTTGGCTGGTGCGGTTGAATCATTTGGGCTACCAGCTAAATCAGCATTTCCCATACCAACCTTGATTTTCGCTGCTGGAGCTGTTCCACCTGCTTGATCTGGTTGACCTGTTAATGAAATAGTACCTTCACTACCATCAACCACAACTCGATCTGTGCCTTTATCATCTTTTAAAGTGACTTTACCCGCTTCGCCTTTTGCATTAGGCATATTAACATCAGGCGCTTTACCTAAAGTCAATTGATTCGCTAAGCTGACTTCAAGCGCTTTGGTACCATTTTGACCATCAACTACTTTGGTATTCACATTTGAATCACCCGTAATTTGCGCAGTTTCACCTAAATTTTGCTTAAAGATATTGCCATTTTTATCTTTTAAGCCAAAACCGCCTAATGGATTGTTATTACCATTTCCGTCATTACCCGCAGTAATATTATTAATTGCCGTTTTTAAGTCACCAACATTCACACCATTAGTTTGAACTGCATCGTTTAAAGATGTCGTTGCTGTGCCATCAGCTTTGGTTAAACCACTTGCTACATTTTTAATTTGGTTACCACCATTATCGAAAACTTTATCAGTTAACTTAACTGTTTTATCGCCCTCAGTAATGGTTAAACCATCTTTATCAATTACTGCACCATCTTTAGGGTTGCCAGCAGGATTACCAAATGTCGCACTCGTCAAGCCTGATAATGCTTTCGCTAATGCCACAGTAATAGTATTACCATCGACTTGAGTCATAATATTATGACCCGCATCAAAATTAGCCCATGTTGTATTCGCAACCGCACCTTTCACATCTACTTGCGTATTTAACTTCGCATTGTGAACTGTACCAGTATTAGCACCAAATTTTAAACCATCGTTTAAGGTAGCAACTTCTTCATTACCATAAGTAATGCGAGGTTTAGTTGTTCCCGTAGCACCATCTACTGCTGGAGCACCATTTTTGACTGTAATCGTTGCTGTCGCACCATCAGCGCCAGTTAAACCTACTGATCCATTTGCACCATCAAGGATGACTTTATCTGCACCAGCTTGATTTTTCAGCGTTAATTTACCATCTGCAGCAGGATTACCATTCTTAGCTGCGCCACCAAGTGTGACTTGATTTTCTAAGCCAATTTCTAACTTCTTAGCCCCATTTTCTGTCACGACTTTAGTTTTGACATTATCATCACCAGTGACTTTAATCGCCGTACCTAATTCTTGTTGAACAGTCTGACCATCTTCACCTGTTAAACCAAAACCAGCTGCTTTAAGATCTTTTAACTGTTTTACATTCACAGCATCAGTATCAGCTTCACCAGCTTTAACATTAACGATTTTATTACCACCATTATCTAAACCAGTATCAGTCAAACTTACACTTGGCTTACCATTATTAACAATAGTTACACCATCTTTGTTAATAATAGTTTTATCATTTCCTGTACCAAAGGTTGCTTCAGTTAAATTAGATAACGTTTTTGCTAATCTGATTTCCATTGAGTTATCATCAGTCACGATCACACCAATGTTTTTATCTGCTTTTGTTGTTAACTTAGTTTCGTCAGTTTCACCACCTGTAATATCAATTGCTTGATTTGAACTGCGAGAAATAACTTTCACATCAATTCCTGGCTTACCATCTTGATTGGTTAAAGTGGAGTTATCGCCTGCAAAACGTAATGGACGCGTTAAAGCAAATAACTGGCTACCGTTAATCGCATCGGTACTATTTTCTGCCACTAAACCAGCTGATAAATTTTGAATACGACGTTCTGTACCAACCTCACCTAAAGTCACAACACCAGCTGGCTTATTATTCCCAGCAAAGCTATAACCTGATTTATTTGAACCATCGGCAATATTTGCATACGCTTCGTTACCTGCTGTAGATGTGCCTTTAACAACATATCCAGAATTTGAACCTAAATAAACTGAGTTTTCTAAGGTTGCAGTAACATTATTACCTAACACAAAGTAATCACTACCTTTAGTATTTAAGGTGTTATTCGCACCAATAACCGATGAGTTAGTTAATGTAAACTCTTCTGTTGAATCAGGATCTGGTAATTGAGCAACTTTATTGTTATGTCCGTAAACAAATAATCCACTTAAATCTTTAGCCAATTTTTTATCACTGCTGATTTTATTGTCATAACCTGTAACATAAATATCTTTTAGTTCATTAACTGGCGGTGCTGGTGGATTACCTGGTACATGAGGTTTTTCTTCAATTGCACCAATAGTATTCTTATTACCGACAATACGCGTATTTTCTTTCGCTTTGATTTCATTGGTATTACCGAAAATACCGCTTTCATTCGCTGTTAAGGTGCTATTAGTATTACCAAGCGAATAAGTCCCTTCACCATTAATTACAGTAGCGGTTTTACTACCTAAATCACCAGCATAACCAATACTTCCTGAATTCTGCCCATTCACAACTTGATGGGTACCAAATGCAATAGAATTTAAGCCTTTTGCATGTGATTTTGTACCAAGTGCATAAGCATTTACCCCCTCAGATTTCGATTCAGTACCAATCGCTGTCGCAGATTCATTGCCTGATAATGCTTGGCTACCAAACGCATTACCTTTTGCTGAGTTAGCGACCGCACGATCACCGATTGCATTTGCTTTTTCTGCTGAAGAGACTGCGTTATAACCAATGGCAATAGCTCTATCTACATTTGCATCAGGATCTTTATCTGAAGTTGCGGCTAAACTACCAATTGCAATAGAGTTATTACCATCGGTAGTTGTTCCCGCGCCAATTGCAATACCATATTTCACATTTTTTGATGGTTTGGTAACTGTAGTTTCACTTTCTCTTGCAGAGCCATCATCTAGTTCGTCACTACCTTTATAGTACGTCCCTAAACCAATAGAACCCTCACCATTTACTGTGGTATAGTTACCAATCGCTACACTGCGTTCTGATTTTGCTGCCGCATTTTGCCCAATTGCCATCGATAATTTAGCAGTTGCACCATCATTATCTCGGTTACCCGGGACTGGATCGACACCCACATCATTAACACTAAAATAATGTGCTTTATTTTTAGTCACAATTTGATTTACTTGACCTAAATTCACTGCATCAGTATCAAGCTGTGCTGGTGCCACATTAGAAAGACGTGTTTTGGGTTTTAATGTAATTTTATTCTCAGCTCCACTTGCAGCATCAGGCTTTAAGGCATCATATTTAATTTCAGAAGCTGTTGGTCCATGAGACAAAGCATTAAATTGTGCTTGTAAATCACTTGTCACTTTTTCAGTGACTTTTTTCAGCTGTGCCACAGTGGCTGCATCTTGCTCATCTACACCATCAGCAACATTCACAAGACGACGTAAAATATGTTGATCTGCTGCACCATCTTGATGACCAACAGAAACGACTAATGAGGACTGTTTACCAGTTAAATAACCGCTACCTTGTTTTTCTACAGCACGAGAGGTAGCTCCTAATGCAACGTTATTTGAATCTGCAATAGTATTTGCACCAATAGCTACTGATTTATTACCATTAGCTTTTGAAGTAATACCAATTGCAACAGCATCATCACCTAATGCTGTTGCCTCAGCACCCAACGCAGTAGAACGAGTCGCAGCTTTAGTTTGTGCACCAACGGCCGTAGACTTTTGAACTGCAGTCAATTGATCATATTTATTGGCTTCATGACCGATAGAAACATTAGCACCTGAAGTTTCTTCTGAATTTTTTAAATTATTTCCAGCATAAGTACCTAATGCAATATTATGTTTGCCAACAACATTTTTGCCAGCATGAGCACCAATACCAATATTTAATTGCCCAACAACATTTTCACCTGAGTTTTCACCAATATTAATTTGTGAATGCTTAGTCCCTGTTGCATCAGCCTCTTGCCCTTTACCTGCATTTAGACCAATAGAAATTGTACGCTCCGGTTGTGCAATAGCAGATGAACCTATTGCAATAGTATTACTTTGTAAAGTTTTGCTATTATTGCCAATTGCAACAGAATTTAATCCATCTGCTTTTGAAGTATTCCCCATTGCAATAGAAGAAGTACCTTTTGCCTCAGACATTTTGCCCAGTGCAAGCGCAGCTTCAGCAAGCGCTTTAGAAGTTGTTCCTACGGCTAAAGAGTGCGCAGCTTTAGTTTCGGCGCTATCACCAATTGCAATTGATGAATCAGAGTCTTTATTTACTCTTGCTGCATTACCAAAAGCAATTGAGTTATTACTTGCAATTGTTTGTGCGCCTGTACCCAATGCAATATTATTTTCTGCGATTTGTGTTTTGGCATCTTTATTTGACGTTATCGCATTTTTACCGATTGCGATACTTGCCTTACCTCTGCTAATGGCTTTATCACCGATTGCAACTGAGCTTTCACCATCTCCATCACCAATAACATATGACGACGCACCATCATATACCACATCACCAGTTTGTTTAGAACCAACACGTGCATATTCACCAATTGCAATACCCTTGTTTGCTGTTTTTACTGCATAAGATTTGTGACCAATAGCAATAGATTCTTTTGCATTAGCCGTACTATCATGACCTGATGCTACAGCACTTTGCCCTTCAGCCTTAGCTTTCGGACCAATAGCAACAGAATTTTCACCTTCAGCAGATGCATCATCAAGTGTTGATTTGGTACGAAAATATTTAATGCCGCTATAAGGTGTACCATCGGTAATGCCAATTGATGAGACTAAAGTACTTAACTTATCAAAAGCTGTTTTATCTGCTTTTTTAGCTAATTCCGTATTTACAGTTGTTTTATCAGCTTTTAAATTCAATCCCGTTGTTAATTCAGTTTTATCTGCTTTAGTTGCCTTTAATGAATCCACATCTGATTTATTTGCTTTTTGATTAACAGTATTTGTCAAATTAGTAACTGTATTTTGATCTGCTTTTTGATTAACAATATTTGTTAAATTAGTAACTGTACCTTGATCTGCTTTTTGGCTAACCGTATTTGTCAAATTAGTAACTGTAGTTTGATCTGCCTTTTGATTTACTGTGGAAGTTAATGTAGTTATTTGGTCTTTCGTTGCAACATCTTTACCACCAACAGTCAAAGTTGTAGCAACAACATTACCTACAGTAACCATATTATTAAAGGTTGCTGTATTATTAAATGTAGCAGCGCCTGTAAAAGTAGAGGTACCATTAACTGTTAAATTATCTGCAGTAACATCCTGCGCCATGACAGAAGCTGGAGAGAAAGTTAAAAGTGAGAGTACAGCAATTGTACTTAGTTTAAACGAGCTTGGAATACTTGTATTGACTTGCGATTGTTGATTAGAAGGTATAACGCTATATGACTTTACTTTGCCTTTTGAAGTCGCTAGCTCTGATACCGCAATGAAAGTATTAGTTACATGACTCCATATAACTCGATAAACCTTATTCATAAAATGCCCCTTAGATAAATATAATGAAATAACGCAAAGATTTAAATGTTAGATAAATACACTCAACATTAGACTAATTAGATACCAATTAATAATGCACAAAATGCATGCAAATACTAAATCTATGTTATTGGAGCATTAATTTTTAATTAAGTAAATTGTTTGTATATTGATCAAAAAGGGAATACACATTAACCAATTGAAATATAAAGAAAAAAATAATGTAAAATTAAGTAATATTGCTTTTAGAGAAAATTTACATAAGCAACATTATTTACATAACTGTATTTTTCTTTATTTATCAAATAGTTATTAAAAAGGTTTCTATACGCAATGCTTACGTATAATCATACGAAAAAGCCTGATTTCTATATAGAAATCAGGCTGTTAAAGGAGGATAGCAGCTCTACTTATAAATAGTTAACTTCGATAATCTCAAACTCGACCTTTCCACCCGGTGTTTGAATCGAAACAACATCATCTACTTCTTTTCCGACTAAACCACGAGCAATAGGCGAATTAACTGAAATTAATCCTGCTTTAATATTGGCTTCATCATCACCTACAATCTGGTAAGTCACTTCTTCTTCTGTATCAATATTGAATAAAATCACTGTCGCACCAAAGATCACTTTACCATTATTCGGTATTTTAGTGACATCAATAATTTGGCTATTTGCTAGCTTTCCTTCAATCTCTTGAATCCGTCCTTCACAGAATCCTTGTTGCTCACGGGCAGCATGATATTCCGCATTTTCTTTCAGATCACCATGCTCACGTGCTTCTGCAATCGCTTTAATAATTTCTGGGCGACGCGTATTCTTTAAGAAATCAAGTTCTTGCCTTAATTGCTCTGCTCCACGTATAGTCATCGGAATTTGTTTCATAATGTGTTGTTCTTCCCTTTTTAGATAAAAACAAAACCACAACATTGTAGCCACAATGCCGCAGTTCAATTAAAAGTGATTGATTACGAGAAAAGGATTTACTCTCGAAGATTCAAATACTATTATTGTTCGTCTACAAAAAAATAGCAACTATTCGGACCAATTATGTATAAAGCACCCTCTTTTTCCACCGCACTTTTCTCAAAAGCACTGAAAAGTTCACTTTTCATGTTGGCGCTATTTTCTAGTAATCAGCTCGCTGCCAATGTCAATATGACGGACATTGCAGCACACCTACCTGAAGGTACCAATCTCGCCTTCATCGCTAAAAATTTAGAAAACGATCAGATAATTGTTGAACATAACGCAACAACTTTTATGTTGCCAGCCAGTACTCAAAAAGTACTGACTGCATTAACCGCGAAATTGGCGTTAGGGGATCAATTCCAATTTGAGACTAGTCTATTGACGAATGGTAAGATACAAAATAATGCGCTAACAGGCGACTTAATTATTCGTTTTACAGGTGATCCCGATCTAACCAGCGGACAACTGTATAACTTACTTACTCAGTTAAAAAAGCAGCAAATTACTAAAATTAAAGGTGATTTAATTTTAGATACTTCGGTATTCACCAGCCATGATCGTGGCTTAGGCTGGATCTGGAACGATTTAACGATGTGCTTTAATGCTCCACCAGCAGCAGTCAATATTGATAATAATTGTTTTTATGTAGAACTCGATGCAAACCAACCTGTGGGCGAACAAGCAAAAATTAATATTCCGGTGCAATATCCAGTACAAGTTTTTGGGCAAGTTTACATTGCGGGTCCAAAAGAAGCAGGCTACTGCCAACTTGATGCAGTCGTATTAGACAATAATCGTTATCAACTTAAAGGCTGTTTATCACGTAAAAGCAAACCGTTTGGCTTGAGCTTTGCTATTCAGGATCCAAATGCCTATGCGGCAGCCGTTATTCAAAGGAACTTAAAACGTCTGGGCATTGAATTTAATGGCAAAGTGAAACAACCTTATCAACAACAAAAAGGACAGCTACTCGCCCAACATTTATCAAAACCGCTCCCTGATTTAATCAAAAAAATGATGAAAAAATCTGATAACCAAATTGCAGATGCGTTATTTAGGACTATTGCCTATCACCATTATAAACGTCCCGCTTCTTTTCCATTAGCAAGCCAAGCCATGCGTCAAATCCTACAAAGCAAAACGGGAATTAAATTAGGTAACGTGATGATCGCCGATGGTTCTGGACTATCACGCCATAACTTGATTTCCGCTCAAACATTACTGCAAGTTTTAGATTATATTGCTAAAAATGAAACTGCACTGAATTTACTTGATACGTTCCCAATTGCAGGTGTAGACGGTACTTTACTGGGTAGAGGTTCGTTTATTAACGAACCACTAGTTAAAAACGTTACTGCTAAAACTGGCGCATTAAAAGGGGTCTATAATTTAGCTGGTTTTATGACCAATAAACAAGGTGAAAAAATCGCATTTGTCCAATTTATTAATGGCTATTCAACGGGTGATTTTGAACAAAAAACCAAACGTGCACCATTAGTACAATTCGAAAGCAGTATTTATAACGCAATTTATCAGGATTAATATGCAAGTTAAACAGCTTTACCTTTATCCAATTAAATCAACGCAAGCCTATCAAGTTGCTCAAGCTGTAGTCCAAGTGCAAGGGTTAAATTTTGATCGTGAATTTATGTTAACAGAAACAGATGGTAAATTTATAAGTGCACGAAAAGATCAAACACTCTATCATTTCTTTGCGTTGCCTATTCCTTTAGGACTACAAATCCAGCACCAAGACGGTGATATGCTCATAGTACGTTACTGTGATTTTCAACAGCAGTCTATTGCTGAAGTCTGGGGTAGTCATTTTCCAGCTTGGGTTGCGAGTGAACAAATTAATCTGTGGTTTAGTGAAAAAATCGGACGAAAAGTCCAATTACGTTGGATTGGCGAGCAATCACAGCGATACACTAAACGCTTACCTGACACGCCTGTTTCTTTCGCAGATGGCTATCCCCTTTTGCTAACCACTCTGACTTCTTTTGCAGCAGTTCAAGCACAATGCCCTTCTCCAATCAAAATGCTGCAATTTCGCCCGAATATTGTAATTGATGCTGAACAACCCTTTATTGAGCAAACTTGGAAGAAAATCAAAATTGGCGATGTACTATTTTTCAATGTTAAGCCTTGTACACGCTGTATTTTAACGACTCGCGATCCTGATAGTAATACCATTGATGCTAAAATGGAACCCTTTCGCACCTTAAAAAAGATCAATGTAAATGCAGAAGGTCAGCCTTTGTTTGGGATTAACCTTATCCCGCTCAATACAGGGATCATTCGCCTTAATGATAAAGTTGAAATCATTGAATAAATACAAGCGTTGGGTGCAATAAGGCACCCACGTTTTTTCTCAAATAACATCTAACTTAGTGATAATACAAGGCTACAGCTCTCGTTTACATTTTTAACTTAACCCTAATGACCTCTTAAAACTCTGATCATTATTCTAAAATACCTTAAATAACATAAAATTAAGCATTAATGCCATGAAATAAACCCATTGCAAAATTTTGTCAAAATTGACCGCACTTTTAATTGTCTTAAAAGTTATCAAAAGTAAAATTTGATCTAGCGCACAAATTTTAATGATTCAATTTTTTCAACTACTAAAAATTTTACTTATTTATAAATAAGTTATTCCATGTCAATAATTCAAGTGAAAATTTACTGCTTGAATTTTAGTTGCTAGCACATTATCTTGTATCCAACTTTTCAATATATAACTATATCTTGTGTTTTCACAACTCCAGCAATAGGTCAGCAACATGAATAAAGCATTGATGGTCACTAAGCGTGACGGACATCTTGAACCAATCGATCTTGATAAAATCCACCGTGTTATTACTTGGGCTGCAGAGGGACTAGATAATGTTTCAGTTTCTCAAGTCGAACTACGCTCACATATTCAATTTTATGAAGGTATTCGTACTTCCGACATCCACGAAACCATCATCAAAGCTGCCGCTGACTTAATTAGTAAAGAAAGTCCTGATTATCAATATTTAGCTGCGCGTTTAGCAGTCTTCCACTTACGTAAAAAAGCCTATGGTCATTTTGATCCGCCTCGTCTTTACGATCATGTCAAAAAATTAGTTCGCATGGGGAAATATGATCCTGCGTTATTAACAGATTATACACGCGAAGAATGGGACGAGATGGACAGTTATCTTGATCATTGGCGTGATATGACATTCTCTTATGCAGCAGTCAAACAACTCGAAGGTAAATATTTAGTTCAAAATCGCGTCACAGGTGAGATCTATGAATCTGCACAATTTCTTTATTTATTAGTAGCTGCGAGTTTATTCTCTAAATACCCTCAAGAAACGCGTTTGGATTACATTCGTCGTTTTTATGATGCGACCTCCACGTTTAAAATTTCCTTGCCAACACCAATCATGGCGGGCGTTCGTACCCCAACTCGCCAATTCAGTTCTTGTGTACTTATTGAGTGTGGCGACAGTCTTGATTCGATCAATGCGACTGCTTCTGCTATTGTGAAATACGTTTCACAACGTGCCGGTATCGGGGTAAATGCGGGTGCAATTCGCGCGTTAGGCAGTCCAATTCGTGGCGGTGAAGCCTTCCATACTGGTTGTATTCCATTTTATAAATATTTCCAAACAGCCGTTAAATCTTGTTCGCAAGGCGGCGTGCGTGGTGGTGCAGCAACAGTTTACTATCCAATCTGGCATTTAGAAGTTGAAAGTTTATTAGTATTAAAAAATAATCGTGGTGTTGAAGATAACCGCGTTCGCCACATGGACTACGGCGTGCAATTAAACAAATTGATGTATCAACGCTTAATTAAAGGTGGTGATATTACGCTGTTTAGTCCATCTGATGTACCAGGATTGTATGAAGCTTTCTTCGCTGATCAAGATAAATTTGAACAGCTTTACTTACAATATGAACAAGATCCGTCTATCCGCAAGCGCGCGGTAAAAGCCGTTGAGTTATTCTCACTGCTTATGCAAGAACGTGCTTCAACAGGACGAATTTATATTCAAAACGTGGATCACTGTAATACACATTCACCATTTGATCCGACAGTCGCGCCAGTGCGTCAGTCTAACTTATGTTTAGAAATTGCCTTACCAACGAAACCATTACAACATTTCCATGATGAGAATGGCGAAATCGCTTTATGTACATTGTCTGCGTTCAACTTAGGTAAACTAGATAATCTAGATGAATTAGAAGGACTTGCAGATCTTGCAGTACGTGCGTTAGATGCTTTGCTCGATTACCAAGATTATCCTATCCTTGCTGCGGAAAAAAGTTCACTTGCTC
This sequence comes from Pasteurella oralis, assembly GCF_002850605.1. Lineage (GTDB taxonomy): Bacteria > Pseudomonadota > Gammaproteobacteria > Enterobacterales > Pasteurellaceae > Pasteurella > Pasteurella oralis. The sequence goes on along the minus strand of NZ_NXGB01000002.1, from coordinate 66,862 downwards.
GTCGCTCATTAGGTATCGGTGTGATTAACTATGCTTATTACTTAGCGAAAAATGGTGTGCGCTATTCTGATGGTAGTGCTAATGACTTAACCCACCGTACTTTTGAGGCAATTCAATATTACCTATTGAAGGCATCAATGAATTTAGCCAAAGAAATTGGTGCTTGTGAATACTTTAATGAAACCACTTATTCACAAGGTATTCTACCAATTGATACCTATAAAAAAGACATTGACAACTTAACTAAAGAACCATTGCATTATGACTGGGAAACTTTACGTAAAGAGATTCAAGAATTTGGTTTGCGTAACTCAACATTAACTGCGTTAATGCCTTCTGAAACGTCATCACAAATTTCTAACGCGACTAATGGTATTGAACCACCACGTGGTCATGTCAGTGTGAAAGCATCAAAAGATGGTATCCTTAAACAAGTTGTCCCTGAATACGAAACCTTAGGGGAAAACTATGAGTTATTATGGGATTTACCAAACAATGATGGCTATCTACATTTAGTCGGTATTATGCAAAAATTCGTTGACCAAGCGATTTCAGCCAACACGAACTACGATCCACAGCGCTTTGAAGATGGTAAAGTGCCAATGAAACGTTTATTAGGCGATTTATTAACCGCTTATAAATATGGCTTAAAAACCCTTTATTATCAAAATACACGTGATGGTGCAGATGATGGTCAGGAAGATATTGATGATGGCTGTTCAGGCGGTGCTTGTAAAATCTAATTGACGATAAAACAATCTAACCTACTGAAAGTGTGGTTCTTTTAATCAAAGGATCGCACTTTTTTAATTCTTTTTTGAACAACTTTTGTTAGTTTTTTCTTCTCTGATGAATATCTGATTCTAGATGTTAAATTTGTTTACATTTCATTTTCAACATTTAAATCTAATAAATCCATTTTCAACAAAATATTATTCCAGCATTATTCTATTTAATCGTCCAAATAAAGCATTTATCCCTATTGACTCAAGGCAATATTTCATTATATTTCTAAATCCTAACATTTTTTTAACTAAAACTAACAAAAACAAAGGTTGCAATTATGACAACATCATCTCAAAGTCGCGAAACGTTCTCTGGACGTAAAGCGTTTATTTTTGCGGCAATTGGTTCTGCCGTTGGATTAGGAAATATCTGGCGTTTTCCTTATGTGACTTATGAAAATGGCGGTGGTGCCTTTATCATCCCTTATTTAGTGGCGTTATTAACCGCAGGTATTCCACTGTTATTTTTAGATTATGCAATCGGTCATAAATATCGCGCCTCTCCTCCACTTGCTTTTCGTAAGTTAAATAAAAACTTTGAAACTTTTGGTTGGTGGCAAGTCATGATCAATGTCATTATCGGCATTTACTATGCCGTTATTCTTGGTTGGGCAGCCTCTTATACCTTCTTCTCATTAAATAGCGCATGGGGTGCTGATCCTGCCAGTTTCTTCTTTAAAGATTATTTACAAATGGCTGAAGGTGTATCAGTTAGCTTTGATTTCGTTGGTAGTATCGCTGGACCATTAATTGCCGTATGGTTTTTCATCTTAGTGATCTTAGCATTAGGGGTACAGAAAGGGATTGGTAAATCAGCCTCGTTCTTCATGCCATTATTAACTGTCATGTTCGTCATTTTAGTTATCACTGCACTTTTCTTACCGGGTGCGACAAAAGGCTTAGATGCGTTATTTACACCAGACTGGTCTAAATTATTAGAACCAACGGTTTGGGTCGCTGCTTATGGGCAAATTTTCTTCTCATTATCAATCTGCTTTGGGATTATGATCACTTACTCTTCTTATTTGAAAAAACAAAGTGATTTAACAGGTTCTGGTTTAGTGGTTGGTTTTGCGAATAGTAGTTTTGAATTGCTTGCTGGTATTGGGGTATTTGCCGCATTAGGTTTTATGGCAACAGCGGGCGGTAAAGAAGTCAGCGAAGTAGCAACATCAGGCATTGGCTTAGCCTTCATTGCTTTCCCAGCAATTATTGACCAAGCACCTTTTGGGGCAGTGATTGGCGTCTTATTCTTTGGTTCATTATTATTTGCTGGTATTACCTCTTTAATGTCAATCTTAGAAGTGATTATTTCCGCAGTACAAGATAAATTAAGATTGCGTCGTTCTATTGCCACGGCTGCAGTCTGTACTCCAATGGCATTGGTTTCAATCTTATTATTTGGTACAACAACAGGTCTACCTGTATTAGATGTATTAGATAAATTTGTTAACAGCTTTGGTATCGTTGCAGTAGGTTTAATGGTGATTTACGCTATCTTGATCAATGAATCCTTATCTGGTTTAGCAGCACATATTAACGAAACATCTTCTTTTAAAGTTGGCGTAGTATGGCGTGTATTAATTGGTACGGTTACTTCAACTGTTCTTGTCTATATGTTATTTACCGAAATCAATAAAGTCGCAACAGAAGGTTATGGCGGTTATCCAGATTGGTTTGTTAACACATTTGGTTGGGGAATGGCAATTGGTTTAGGGATAATTGCCTTCTTACTATCACGCTTACCTTGGAAATATTTAACTGATTCAACAAAAGGAGATAAATAATGAGCAGTAGCGCAATTATCATGATGTTAGTCGCATTGGCTATTATCTGGGGCGGCTTAATCATCTCTGTTTCAAGATTACCAAAAGAGTAAAAAAAGACCGCACTTTTAATCAGCACCAATAATGGTGCTGATTTTTTTCTGTCTCCACTATAACAACATTTTATTCCTCTCTCTTAAACAAATCAGTCTATTTTATGATTAAAAACAATCAATTACATCTTCTATTCGATTCAGTTTAACTTAAACAAATGAGAAATATTGTCATTTCTCTAGCTTAAATTTTATGACTTGGGTAAAATAGCCATCGTCTATTAATTTCATCAAAAGTGCGGTAAATTTTTACCTACTTTCATCATGGAGAAAACAAAATGGCTTATACAACATTTTCACAAAATAAGAACGATCAATTAAAAGAGCCAATGTTCTTTGGTCAAAACGTGAACGTTGCTCGTTATGACCAGCAAAAATACGAAACTTTTGAGAAATTGATCGAAAAACAACTCTCCTTCTTCTGGCGCCCTGAAGAAGTCGATGTTTCACAAGATCGCATTGATTATCAAGCATTACCAGAACATGAAAAACACATTTTCATTAGTAATTTAAAATATCAAACTCTTTTAGACTCTATTCAAGGCCGTAGCCCAAACGTTGCATTATTACCCTTAGTTTCTATTCCAGAACTGGAAACTTGGATTGAAACTTGGACATTCTCTGAAACAATCCACTCTCGCTCATATACGCATATTATTCGTAATATCGTCAATGATCCTTCTGTGATTTTTGATGACATTGTGACTAACGAAGAAATCATCAAACGTGCTAAAGACATTTCGGCTTACTACGATGATTTAATCCGCGACTCACAGCTTTATACACTCTATGGTGAAGGGACTTACACAGTTGATGGACAAGAATGTGTAGTGACATTACGCAATCTTAAAAAACAACTTTATCTCTGTTTAATGAGCGTAAACGCGCTTGAAGCAATTCGTTTCTATGTTTCTTTTGCTTGTTCCTTTGCTTTTGCAGAACGTAAATTAATGGAAGGTAATGCAAAAATCATTAAATTCATCGCACGTGACGAAGCGTTACACTTAACAGGTACCCAGCATATTCTGAATATTATGGCGTCAGGTCAAGATGATCCTGAAATGGCTGAAATCGTAGAAGAATGTAAGCAAGAAGCTTATGATTTATTCGTGGCTGCTGCTGAGCAAGAAAAAGAATGGGCAGACTATTTATTTAAAGATGGTTCAATGATCGGCTTAAACCGCGATATTCTGGTTCAATATGTTGAATATATCACTAATATTCGTATGCAAGCTGTTGGCTTACCATTACCATTCCAAGCGCGTTCAAATCCTATCCCATGGATCAACGCATGGTTAGTCTCAGATAACGTGCAAGTTGCCCCACAAGAAGTGGAAGTGAGTTCTTACTTGGTAGGTCAAATTGACTCTAAAGTCGATACTAAAGATTTTGGTGATTTCGATCTCTAAAATTGACTAAAAACAGACCGCACTTTTCTCAACAAAACAAAAGTGCGGTCTTTATTTATCGGAAAACAACAATATGAAACAAGTTTATGTCATTCATGGCTATACTGCATCAGCCTCAGCACATTGGTTTCCTTACTTAGCACAACAATTAAGCCAAACGGATATTGCTTGCACCTGTCTTAATATGCCTAATCCAATGCAACCTGATACAGCAGAATGGCTTGTATATCTCAAGCAACAGTTACAATTAACTAAACAAACGGTTATTATTGGACATAGTCTAGGTTGTATTGCAGCACTCAACTTACTTCTCAGCCAACAACAGCCGATATTAAGTGGCATTTTTGTCTCTGGTTTTAATCAATCTATTCCACACTTAGCCAAACTCAATCCCTTCGTTGACACTTATCAGGCTCTGTTAGCACAAAGCAAACTCAATCCAAGCCAATTGTTTCGCCAAACGCCCTGCACTATCGCGGCATACGATGATCATATTGTGCCACATCAGTATACTGAGACATTAGCAACAGCACTACAAGCTGATTATATTCGTTTACAAAGAGGAGGACATTTCCTCGATCGTGAAGGTTGGATAGAATTTCCTCTCGTATTACAACACATTCAAGCACGCTTTAAAAACGAATGAAAATTCATCTTATCCACAGTCAAATTACCCTTGAATACGATAACCAACTCTCTCTACTTTCTCATTTAGAGAACAATGGGATTTTTCATGAATACCAATGCCGTTCTGGCTATTGCGGTTCTTGTCGTGTCAAAATAAGAAAAGGCAAAGTATCTTATAAAGAACCGCCCCTTGCTTTTATTCAACCTAACGAAATTTTACTTTGTTGTTGCCAAGTCGAAGAAGATCTGGAAATTGAGATGTAGGTTGTCCCTCCTTGACAAAAGTCGACAAAAATATACCGCACTTTATGTGTAATAATCTTAGCTAATACACTAGCAAATCTAACTCAAATAATTATCATCGCGGGTCCAGCTATAAACCCATTGATGAATCATCATAAGCACTACATTGCAAACTCAAAAGGCAAGGTATTAAAAATACCTTGCCTTACCCTTAATAAATTTAGCCTATTTTCTTTTAAGTGAGTTTTTGTAATTTGGCTGGAATTCCCTGTCTTACTGCCGAACCACACACCCAATCCACCCATGGAGAAACAATTTCTTTTGTGTTATCTAACAAACCTAAATCGTTAATATTTACTCCACGTTTAATTTGTGGATGCCCTGCGATTTGCTTACCATCAATCATATAGCTTGTCGCTCCTAATTGTTTATGACCATAGCCATGCTCAATGGCAATAGTCCCTTTTATCACACCATCCATCACCACCAGTTGGACATTTTGTTTACCGCCCGGTGTCATTAATGCAACAAGATCACCATGCTGCAATCCCTGTTGTTTAGCATCTTGCTGGTTGATTGCCACAATGCCATCAGGCTTAATACTATGCAATCGTAATAACGGTGCAGTAATACTACTCATTAAATTTGATTTAAAAGAAATCAATTTAAATGGCCATTCTTTTGCTGGGTAATGACTTTCTAAACTGGAACCATCCGCAAACTGTGGTTCAAAATATTTTGGGCAACCATGATAATGCTGACCGGTTTGCGCATGTTTGGCCTTGGCTACCGTTTCATTCCAAATTTGCAAACAATTTTTCCAACGTACTTGCATATTATCGTCTTGCCATGCGCTGTGATAAGGCGCAAAACGCCCCCCTTTACAATACACATTGGCGACTTTTAATACTTCTTCTGGTTTTAAGGTTTGTTGTAACTTAGGCATTAAACGTTGTACACCGGTCAACAACAAATCTTCCTCGCTCGCGTCATTCACTGGTGCTTTTCCATCATAAGCAATATTTGCTGCGGCGCGTAAAAAATAATCTTCACTACAATTAAGTGAATAACTATTTTTTTGTTTATCCGTAATCGCATTATCACCAAAACCCGGTAAATCCATTGCTTTTGCAATCGCAATAATAAAATTTTCCATGCAAACCACATCACCACTCGCAGTTTTCGTATTTTGTGATTGGATCACTGGCCAACGTGCAGTGCTGGTCTTTGTCGGTACGCCTGCCCATGGTGTACTAAATCCCCAGCTCTCAAAATTATGCGTATCTGGCACAATATAATCTGCCAATGCTGTGGTTTCATTCATAAATGCATCAACGGCGATAAACAAAGGTAAAATTTTTGGATCACGTAATTTGGTTTTAGCCACATGATGAATGCCTGTCATACCATAAATTGGATTACTCATATGACTAATCCAAGCTTTAAGCGAATAAGGATAACCTTGTAACGCAGACGTAATCATTTCAGACATTTGCCCACCCGCAAAAGGATACCATGACGCTTTAGCTGGATAAGGTGATACACCTTGTTCTACTTTGCGCTTAAATTCGCTTGATTTCTCATAAGCTTTTTTACTGCGTGCTAAGTTAGTTCCTTTTGGTTGCACCATGTCTGGGAAATTAGCTAAATCATAGCGCGGTCCACCACCAAAATCTTTGAACTTGCCACCCGTCATGCTCATCCCACCTTTCTTGTTCATATTACCGACCATAGCATTCAGTAATAAAATTGCCCAAGCAGTGTAAAACCCAGTGCCATGCATGGTGCCACCATGGGTAATCGCAGCGGCTCGATGACCATGCGAGGTAAATTCTTTGGCTAAATTGATGATCATGTCAGTCGGAACACCACAATGAACTGAATAGGTATCTATACTATGTTCAAAGCAAGCTTGTTTAAATAATTGCATAGCTGACTTCGCTAAGACTTGTGAGCCATCTTTGAAAGTGAGCAAATCTTCTACAAAAATGACCGCACTTTCACAATCTTTAGCAGCAATAAATGTCCCTGTTTGCTGATCTTTAACCACAATATCGCCATCAACTGGCTTTTCAGGTACGGGCATATCAACAAGATCCTGTAAGCGAATAGCTTGTCCATAACGTTTATGCGTTGGATCCGCAATAAACAAATGTGTCGCATTACAAAAACTGACCGCATTCGCTTTTTGCATTGCTTCTTCACTCGGTATCGCTAAATAAGCCGCGTTATAACGTTCATGTTCAATAATCCAACGCAACATCCCTAAAGATAACGACAGATCTGTGCCTGGAATAATCGGTACCCAGCGATTTTGTTTTACCGCTCGGCTATTAGTTAGCTCTAAACGTGGTGCAACAACCACATAATCAAAGTTGTCTTCCGTACGCTGTTTAGCTAACTGTCGAGCTTGACGTTTAAATGGGTTTCCTGCTTGAGCTGGTGAGGTTCCCATAAATAGAATAAATTCAGCATGATCCCAATCTGGTTTAGCATGTGAATTATTCACTAGATCATTCATAAATGCGCCTGAACCTGCACGATAAGACAAACCACAAAATGAACCATGGGAAGCAAAGTTAATCGTACCAAAGCTATTATTAGCAAAACGTTTTAATAAGGGCTGACGTCCTTCTGGTCCAGCAAAAGTCACCATCAATTGATTCACTTTCGCGCCAAAATCTGGATTCTCGGCATCAACTGGCGTTTTCAAATCTCGAATCGCTTTTAGCCCTTCCACATATCCTTCGCCAAACAGATCCCCACCATTCACGACTTCATCCACTAATTGCTCAAAGCTAATCGTTTTCCATTTACCTTCACCACGTTTTCCCACTCGCTTTAATGGCTGAGTAATACGATAAGGGCTATTAATACCTTCTAAAAAAGCTGCCCCTCGCGCACAAGCCGTTGAACGATGTGCTAGACCATTTTCGCCCGCCACACTGAGTTCTGCTTGCTGAATAGATTGATTAAAATCGAGATATTGATCTGCTGATAAAGGATGATATGGGTTGCCATTAATACGCAATACTTGATTTTTTTCTAAATCGACTCTTGCACGTAAACCACATAAGGTCCAACATCCCATACATTGAGTATTACATACCACTTGCTGGCTATTGCTAACGACTTGACCATTTTTAACCTGATATTCAGGTAATAATGCATTACCATTAATTTTATCTAAAGTCGCTTGCCCTGATGCGCCTTCAATTAAACCTGTTGCAATCTCTTTTACTTTTGGTGAATAACCCGTCACAAAGGCTGTTGCTGTGCCTAAGGCTAATCCGCCCTTTAATAAATTACGTCGTTGGTTATTCATATTTTCCCCCCGTAAAATCCATTTGCGATAAAGCTGAACGCAATAGTTGCCATAACAAGATGCCAATAAAAAGCCATAAACTAAATACCGATACAATGCCAATAGTACCGTCAATATGCCAAGTGAGATGATAAGGATTCATTAAAGCGTTATATTTCGCCACACTTTGCACTTGAATTAATAAAATCCAACGTACTAGCCAAGTAAAACACAATGCAACTAACAAACGAATAATGTTCAACAACAATGAATGTGGTAAATAAATTAGAATAGATAATGCCACTAAGCATATAACTGCCAACATTGGCATTGAACTAAAATGCCAAAGTTGAGTTAATTGAAATGCGGTCTGCTCTGACCAAGCATACAGACCGCCCAAAGTCCCTATAAAAATAATCAAACTCATCAAAATAAGATGAGAAAAGTAAGTTGGCATTGATTGCTGAGTAAAACACGCAATAAAAAAGCGACAAAGCAATAATGCCGTCGGGAATGCACTGAATAAAATCAATGGCATTAACCCATAGTGATGCCATAAAGGACGTGCTTCGATAACAAACACTTCCATTGTGGTATACACTAAAATCAAACATGCCAATAACAACGAAAAGAACCGAAAAACATTCGTCCACATTGACAAGTTGAAATTTCCCCAATAAACAAAATGGCAAAATTTAGGCAGTTTGTGTGAGGGAATCACTTGACGTAATAAGCACCCGAAATAGCCTACAACTGCTAGTGTGAATAAAGGTAAAAAAATTGCGCCCCATGCCATCCATGACCATGGTGTCAAGTTTACATAAAAATGCATAATGCGGCTCGGCTGATGAAGATCCGCCGTTAATGCAATAGGAGCAACAATGGCACAGCTAAGTGCAATCGTAACGGCAATGAATTCATGATATTGGTTTTTCTCAACTCGATTGATTAATAGCCCAACAAATACGCTGGAAACAGATAAACCAATAAAAAAGAAATAGCTCACTGCCCAAGGTAACCAAGCAATTGCTTGTGGTTCAACGAGGATTTCACGAATGATCATAAATTTGCCTCCTTACCTTGCCATAACATGGGTTGCCCTTGTACTTGATGAACAAAAGCGTCGTCTAGACCTAAATAAAATACATGCGGAATCGTGCCTGAATCAGGTTTTAATACTTTCAACTCGCTTTTATGCTCTACGACCATTTTACTGATCATGCTATTGGGATCGTTTAAATCACCAATCACACGCGCTCCTCCTACACAACTTTCCACACAAGCAGGGAGCAGTCCAACTTCAAGACGATGAGTGCAGAATGTACATTTGTCCGCAGTTTTTGTTTCTTCATTAATAAAACGTGCATCATAAGGGCACGCCTGAACACAATAGGCACACCCAATACAACGTTCATTATTAATCACTACAATACCGTCTTTACGCTGATAAGTGGCTTGCACTGGGCAAACTGGCACACAAGGCGGGTTATCACAGTGATTACATAATCGAGGTAATAACACATTATTAACTACCTGATTTTCATCAACCACCTCATATTGACGTACTGTTGTTCTAAACTCACCTATCGGTGTTGCATTCTCTATCCCACAACTGACAGTACAGGATTGACAACCGATACAACGACGTAAATCCACCAACATTGCATAACGATGCGCGTCATTTCCTTCACGTCTAGCAGGTTGAAACTGACTTTCTGCCTGACTAAAAGGAATAAACGCCTGCCCCACACTTAACACAGATAAATTTTTTAGAAAAACTCGCTTACTCATTTCCATAGTGGCGTTCCTTTTAGTTATTATCATTCACTCAATTGAGTTATGATTTTTTTTAGCGTATTGTTAAGGAAGGTCAATGAAAAAACTATTGTGGTTTTCCACATAAAAAGTGAGTGAATTTGATTTCAATCAAGAAAAAGGAAGAAATGTGAAAAAGTGCGGTCAGTTTTTAAAAATTTTCATCTTACTCATCGGACTCTTCCCCTGTCTCGCGTTTTCGCAGCAATGGAAAATTGGTATTTTGGCACAACGTGGCGTCGCTCATACCCATGCGAAATGGCAACCTTGGATTGATTGGCTAAACCAACAATTTGAATCGCAACACCAATTCTCGTTAGTCACCTTAGATTTAAACGATTTAATTGAAGAACAAGCACAGGGGGTTGATTTCGTTTTAACTAACCAAGCACAATTTTTCTACCTCAATAATAATCAAGTCAGTTGGTTAGTTACCTTAAGATCTCCACGTCAAATTGAGCATGCCACAATGGGGCGTATTGGCAGTGCTATCTTAGTACGCCAAGATAGTCCATTTTATCAATTGGCCGATCTAAAAAATAAAACATTAAGCGCAGTTGGCAGCAATGCGTTTGGTGGATTCTTACTCGGATATAATGTCTTATACCAACATGGCTTAATTGAGAATAAAGATTTCCAATTAAAATATACTGGTTTTCCTGTAGACAATACGTTGCTTTTATTACAAGAGAAAAAAGTCGATGGTGCTATTGTACCAGCCTGTATTTTAGAAGATCTCGATCGTGAAGGTGTGATTAAACAAGAAGACTTTCGCTTACTCGCAGGCAAAGAAAATGCGTTGGGTTGCTTAGTCAGCACTGAATTATTACCTAATTGGTCACTAGCCGCATTACCACAAGTCCCCGTAGATTTAACTTCTAAATTAGTCAGGCTTTTACTTAGCGAAATCCCAGCACACTTGCCGCAATGGACACCGCCTTATTCCACATCACAAGCAGATACTCTCTTACGTAGCTTATACAAACATCCAAAACAAAACTTATGGCAAAATACCAAACATTGGTTTCAACAATATCGTGGTTGGATCATTTTTGGTAGTTTACTGCTGTTACTTAACTACCTTTGGATCAGCTTTCAAATTCACCGCAAAAGTAAAGCATTGCAAAAAGCCTATCAAGAAATGCGCCAATATGAACAACAATTAGCCCAAGCTGACCGATTAAGTATTTTAGGCGAAATGAGTACCGGCATTGCCCATGAAATTAATCAGCCCCTTTCCGCCATTCGTATGTATGTTGAAGGTGTTAAATATCAACTTAATCAACATCAAACACAACAAAATACGATTGAAATTCTCGATAAGGTCCTATTACAAGTCGATCGTAGCGCAGAAATCATTCGTAATTTAATGAACTGGGCAAAAGGCAAAACAGACGACAAAACAGAATGTGTACAACTGCAAAAATTGTTGCAACGTATTATGAGTTTTATGACATTACAACATCATAAACAACCTCACATTTATTTAACTTGCCCTTCTTCGCTACACATTGAAGTCAAAGCCACTATCCTAGAACAAGTGATTTGTAATTGCTTGCTTAATGCCTCACAAGCCAATGCCAGCGAAATTCAAATTGTAGTCAAACAGGAAGAGGCCTTTATTTACATTCATATTCTAGATAATGGCTCAGGCTTTACACCTACTGAATTGAAATTTCCTTTTGTCCCATTTAGAACCAGTAAAATAAATGGCTTGGGTTTGGGCTTAGTTTTATGTCAACGTTTAATTCGCTCAATTGAGGGCGAAATTTCTTTACACAACCGCACGACACAATCTGGTGCAGAAGTGATTTTAAAATTACCAAATAAAAAGGGGGAAATATGTTAATTCATCTGGTTGATGATGATTTAACAGTACTAGATGCGGCTTGTTTTTTATTAGAACAGGCTGGTTATCAAGTACAAAGCTGGTCAAATAGCCAAGAATTTGTCGATAACGTGCCATTATTTGAACAAGGCATTGTGCTATTAGATATGAAAATGCCACAGTTAGATGGTCATCAAGTCCATCAATTTTTGCAACAAAAATGCAGTACACTTGCGGTTGTAATTATGACAGCGCATGGTGATGTGCCAATGGCAGTGCAAGAATTAAAACAAGGTGCGGTGGATTTTTTACAAAAACCCGTGCAATTCAGTCAATTACAATCTGTATTAAAAATAGCTGCAGAAAAAACACAAGCAAGTTATGAACGCTATAAAATTCAAAGCTGCTATACCCTACTCAGTAGAAAAGAACTCGATATACTTGAATTATTAATTCAAGGTTGTATTAACCGGCAAATTGCAGAAACGTTAAATATTTCAGTACGTACAGTCGAAGTTCATCGTTCACACATTATGGAAAAAATGCAGGCGCAAACCATTGCAGAACTTATCTATAAAACGACACAACTTGAAAGTAAAAAATAAGGCAGCATTTACGCTGCCTTATCTCTCTATTTGATAAATTATAGATTATTTAAATCTAACACATCTGTCATATCAAATAATCCACTTTCTTTATTGGCAAGCCATGTAGCGGCGCGTACTGCGCCTTTTGCAAACGTCATGCGGCTAGTGGCTTTATGCGCAATTTCAACCCGTTCACCAATATCAGCAAACCAAACACTATGTTCACCAACAACATCACTCGCGCGAATAGTAGCAAAACCAATTTCATCACGTTTACGCTCACCTGTAATCCCTTCACGCGCAAACACGCCATGCGTTTTTAAATCACGTCCTAAGGTTTTTGCAATATGTTCTCCCATCGATAATGCCGTACCTGATGGTGCATCTACTTTGTGACGATGGTGTGCTTCGATAATTTCAATATCGCAATAATCGCCCATCACTTTGGCTGCTTTTTCTAAGAGTTTAAAGACTAAATTTACGCCTACACTAAAATTTGAAGCAAAAACAACTGCTGTTTTTTGTGCGGCTTGCCTAATCTGCGCCTTACCAGCCTCATCAAATCCTGTGGTTCCAATCACAATCTTCTTATGCTGTTCAACACAAAATTGCAGATGGTTTAATGTGCCTTCTGGACGTGTAAAATCAATTAATAAATCAAACTGATCTTTTTGACTGATAAGATCATCAGAAACCATAATGCCAAGCTGACCAATCCCCGCTAACTCGCCTGCATCTGTACCAATTAAAGACGAACCTCGACGTTCAAATGCCGCCCCTAAAGTTACGCTTTCCGCTTCTGACACTGCTTGAATTAGCTGACGTCCCATTCTGCCACCCGCACCTACTACGGCTATCTTTAATGTCATATTCTTTCCTTCCTATCCAAGTTTAGCTGTTATCAATCTCACTCGATTTTCACATAAAACTTTTCTTTTTTCCACCGCACTTTTTCTTCTTTTCTCAAGCAAGAACGTAGTAATAAAAGCGTCTAACAATTGATCATGATCAATTCATCATTTTTTATCTTATTTAAATGTTTAATAGATTCATTTCAATTAAACCGTTATAAACTAAATAAGCGCCAAAGAGTAGAAAAATGATTCCAGCCAGATTATCAATATAACGGCTATATGTGCTATAAAATTGCTTTGCTAAATTGCGTGAAAACAGAATTGAAACCATATAAAAATAAAGGAAAGTTTCAATCACAATGATAAAAAGTGCGGTCAAAATTTGCCAAATTTCAGTTAAATTAACCAACACTAACGACATGACGCTGGCAAAATAAATAATTGCTTTTGCATTAGACAGATTTATCAACAACCCTTTGATAATTTCTTTTGTAATCGTCGTATTTTTATTTAACTGTTGATCAGAAGGCTGCTCAAATACGACATTAGTCCGACTATTCACCATTAACCAACCTAAATAAGCTAAATAACCACCACCTAAGCACATGATTACCCCATGCAAAAGAGGGATAGTAGTAAATAAAAGCGCTAAACCGAGTATTGAAGCCAATGCCCAAAACAATACGCCTAACGTAATACCAATCACACCACAAACAACATTACGCCGTGAGTTACTAGCGGCTAATCGGCTCACATAAAAGAAATCAGGACCTGGGGTGATCAAACCAAAAAAATGTACGATCATTAAGTTAAGCATGGTATTTCCTAACAGAAAAGGCGTAAAAGAAAAATGACTAAAATTGCATATATTGCAGCAAGCACATCATCTAACATAATACCAAAGCCACTTTCTAATTTATGATCAAAATAACGGATAGGATAAGGTTTCAAAATATCAAAAAAACGGAAAAGACCAAATGCCACCAAACACCAAAAAGGCGATAATACTGGTATTGCCAGTAAAACGAAAAAGATACCAACAATTTCATCCCACACGATTGCACCATGATCATGCACCCCCATGTCATCTGCCGTCTTTTGACACAGATAACAGCCAAGCCAAAAGCAAAGTACACTCAAAATAAAGAAAAAACTGTGGTTTAAATACTGTAATAAAAACCAACCTAATAAAAGTCCAACCACACTGCCCCATGTACCAGGTGCTGGACGGATTAAGCCAGAACCGAAGCCAACAGCTAAAAAATGGATAGGATTACGGAGATTAATGTGCTGCAGAGGTGATGTCATTTTTATTCATCCGAGTCAAAATGATCGAAGCCAGATTTAATATCCAATTCAATGGGTACGCCATTACGTTCAAATTTAATCCGTTTTTTATTTTGTGGACTAATTGCACGCACTTGTCCAACGCAAGTATATTCCACGCCAATATAGGCTAAAGCGCGTTCTAATTTTGCTTTATTACTGTCAGGCACCGTAAAACATAACTCATAATCTTCACCACCTGTTAACGCAAATTCTTCTGCTTGTTGTAAGCCAACTATACTGACCAGGTGTGAGGAAAGTGGCAATTTATCCACATCAACTACCGCGCCACATTGGCTACGTTCAAGAATATGTCCCAAATCAGCAACAAAACCATCAGAAATATCAATTGCCGCATTAGCCAATGAAGAAACTGCTAATTCAAGCCCCAATAAAACGCGAGGTGTTGGACGAAGATGACGTCGGATTAAAAATTCTTGAGCAGAATTGACCGCACTTTTGCCCGATAATAACAATGACAAACCAGCAGCACTATCACCTAAAGTCCCTGATACATAAATCCAATCACCGACTTTTGCACTATGACGGCAAAGTGCTTTACCTTTCGCAATAATACCGTGGGCTGTTATGGCGATCGACAAAGGTCCTTTCGTTGTATCGCCGCCAATCAAATCGACATTGTAATGATCAAGCACATCAAAAAAACTCTGGCTAAATTCACTTAACCATTGTTCATTGACCTCAGGTAAGGTGAGTGCAAGCGAGAGCCAAGCTGGTTCTGCTCCCATAGCAGCAAGATCACTTAAATTAGTCGCCACAGCTTTATAGGCTAAATCTGCTGGACTGATTGTTGGCAAAAAGTGAGTGTTTTCTACCATTGTATCTGTTGTAATCACCAAACGCTGATTTTGTCGCAATTCAGTAATTGCACAATCATCGCCAATAGACACAATGACATCTTTACGGGCAGTTCGTTTTGATGAGGCAGTGAAATAACGTTGAATTAAATCAAATTCGCCATTACTCATAAATCACCTTAATAATACTTATTTACGAGATAATGCAGGCGCAACTTTATCCAAAACACCATTGACATACTTATGGCTATCTTCCGCACCAAACACTTTCGCCACTTCAATTGCTTCATTGATTACAACTTTATATGGCACATCTAATTCAAATTTCAATTCATATACCGCAAGACGCAAAATTGCTTTTTCAATGGGATCAAGCTCATTGACATCACGATCTAAATAAGGATTCATCGTTTCATCAATGATCTCTACATTTTTGACCGTTTGGCGGAATAACTGACGAAAATAAGGGACATCGACACCTTTTAAATCTTGATCTGCGACAAAAGCCAACTCAATTTCAGCAGGCGAATTTTGTGATATATACCAAGAATATAAAGCTTGTACAGCACATTCTCTCGCACGACGACGCGGAGATACTTTTTTTTCTACTTTTGGTTCTGTCATCTGAATTACGCCGCGTCAATTTGAGCTAGTAAATTTACCATTTCTAAAGCGACTAACGCTGCTTCAGCGCCTTTATTACCCGCTTTAGTACCTGCACGCTCAATAGCTTGTTCAATGTTTTCGGTGGTTAATACACCAAACGCAACAGGAATTTCCGCGCTCATCGCGACTTGTCCTAATCCGCTACTTGCTTCACCAGCCACATATTCAAAATGTGCTGTTCCACCACGAATAACCGTACCTAAAGCGACAATCGCATCATACTTTTTTGTTTCAGCTAAGCGACGAGCCACTAAAGGCAACTCATATGCACCCGGCGCACGAACTAAAGTAATATTCTCTTCTTTAACTTGACCAATGCGTTTTAATGCATCTAATGCACCTTCTAATAAGCTCTCATTAATAAAGCTATTAAAACGCGCAATCACGACTGCAATTTTCGCATTTGGTGCAGCTACTGTACCTTCTAACACTTTCATATTATTTCCTAATCTACAATTAATGGATAAAATCGGTTGCGAATTTTAACACAAAATTTTTATTCAATCAGTAGTTATATTTAGGCATTCATTAGCGAGTAATCAGCCTCTATCTGAACTAATCACTATTAATGTAAAAAAAATAGTGACATGACATTTTTTACGTTAGAATGATCGTTTCTTATTTATTCAAACATTGAGAGTTATTATGCAAAATAAAACCTTTGGAAGTGCGTTGTTAGTTGCGGGTACCACAATCGGTGCCGGTATGTTAGCTATGCCGCTGACATCAGCAGAAATGGGCTTTACCTATACATTAATTCTTTTATTTACCTTGTGGGGACTCCTTTCTTATAGTGCATTACTATTCGTTGAAGTCTATCAAAAAGCAGAAACCAAAAATGCTGGCATTGCCACATTAGCAGAACAATATTTCGGTTTACCGGGGCGCATTGTGGCAACTTTTGCACTTATTGTTTTTATGTACGCAATTTTATCTGCTTATGTCACAGGCGGAGGCTCATTACTAGCAGGAGTTCTACCTTTCTTAGGCGAACATGCGCAACCTATTTCAATTGTGTTATTTACGGTTGTACTAGGTGTATTTATTGTGATTAGTACTGGCGCAGTTGATATGCTAACTCGTTTATTATTTTCAGTAAAACTACTTGCTTTTGTCTTAGTCCTCATTATGATGCTGCCACTCGTTAGCAGTGATAATTTATTAGCGATGCCGCTTAAAGATTTCCTAATTATCTCGGCTAGTCCTGTTTTCTTTACCTCATTTGGCTTTCATGTGATTATTCCAAGTATTAATAGTTATCTAAATGGTGATATCCGACGCTTACGTATTGCTATTATTATGGGTACGGCAATTCCATTAGTGGCCTATATTATTTGGCAAATGGCAACACATGGTGTTTTCCCACAAGCACAATTTGTGGAGATTTTAAATACTGATCCAACCCTAAATGGTCTAATCACAGCAACTTATCAAGCGACTGAAAGTTCTTTAATTAGCTCTGCAATGCGTTTATTTTTTACCCTTGCATTAATTACTTCTTTCTTAGGTGTCGCACTTTCACTTTTTGATTGCTTATATGATTTACTCAAACGCGTAAACATCAAGACAAATCGTTTTTCATTGGGTCTGCTGACATTTTTACCACCACTTATCTTTGCGCTGTTCTATCCTGAAGGTTTCGTTATGGCATTAGGATATGCAGGTCAAATGTTTACATTTTATGGTTTAGTTTTGCCTGTTGGGATGGCGTGGCGGGCAAGAAAACGTTACCCTGAATTACCATATCGAGTCATAGGTGGTAATATCACGTTATTAGGTGCATTAATACTTGGTATTCTCATTATGAATGTCCCTTTCTTAATCAAAGCTGGTTATTTACCGGCGGTTATTGGTTAAACTATTTTTTATAAATTGATCCAGATTTTATTGGGTAAGCTTGTTTGGTTTGCCTCTTTTTTATTTGTTTATGCTAAGGAACTATTTTTAATGATATCACTAATAAACAAACGAGTTTTTTACTTGCAAAAACACATATTACGATCGCAGTAAATCCAACAGTTGACGGGCATAAAGAAAAGTGCGGTCAGTTTTTGTTGAGTTTTGTACAACTACCTAAGCAACTGACCGTGCGCTTTATTAAAATGTATGATTAATAATCAACGAATGGCAAGGTAATCAACAACACTGGTAATAATATGATATCCGTCGCCAAAGCCACTGGCGTTGCGGCAATTTTAGTTAATAATAATGAACCATCAATATTTGTTTCGGACTCCAATGTATTGATAGAAACAGGAAGTGTTGTTTCAAATTGATATTCGAGTTTAATATTTTCCGCTTTTTTATATATTTCACCCTCAAAATAGTACTCTTTTGCATAAATTTCAGGCTTACTTGTTTTTCTAAAACCTAACTCTCTGACAATTTTAATCTCTCGTTCCGTTTTAGGCTGGTAATGAAGCCACAAAGAATCTGTAGAAAATCCCTTAGCGCTCTTAGTTAAATTGATGCAAATAGGCTTATTTGCTTTGGTATTAAAGGCTTTTGGTAATTTGGTATTAAGTAACGTTTGCAGCTGCTCAGTTTGTTTTGGGGAAATAAAATACCAATAGCTGTCGCCTATCATGACAATCTGTTGCTTGTCTTTCGTTCTACCAAAGGCGCGAATAGTATCTTTAGCAATTTCTTTCGCTTTAATGTCAGTAGAGATAATATCGCTTGAACCAGGAATAAAACTGCTGTTTTGCCCCCCAGCCCATAGCCCTGCTGTACAACCTGAGAGCGTAAAAAAAAGAGAAAAGGCGAAAATACGTAAAATGTGTTTGAATTTCATAAATTTCTCCTTAGTGAATAAAAGTAGCTATATAAAAATGGTCAGTTGAGTTTAAATGATGGAACATATTAAACCATATCTGACCGTCTCCCTAAAATTTTTGCTATTCAATTGACTTCTGAACGCTATATGACTTACTAAGCCTATAACCAATAAAGTATGTTAAATCGTTCACTTTGGCACGCAACAATCAAATAAAAAACAAATTATTTAATAGCTATCATGTCATTCATTTTATCTTGTTCAAACAAGCCCTTTGTAGAAAATCAATAGAATAAACCTCTGGTTAAATTTGCAACGATGATAGCAAAATAGTTCTTAAAAAACTATGGGTTATTACATTATGATTCAACAGATAAATGAACAGACTATATACGTTAATTCACAAGCCGTTAGAAAACCACCCACAATAGGGCTTTACTTGAAGATGAATATTTGTTCAACGCTTGAAAGTATTTTATCTACAAATGAAAGATGTTACTCCAAGTTACTCTAGTAAAATTGATGAAACTTTGTGAAAAATGAAAAATTTATTACAAACTCGAACATTTTTTTATTTTCTTTGTCTTATGACTTACTTAAACTGCTCTGTGCAATTTTAGTGTGTTTTAACTTTATTGGAGAAAATGAACAATGAAAAAAAGAAATTTTCTATTAACCAGCATTGCTCTCGGATTAAGCATTTTATCAACCTCAACGATCAGCCAAGCATCATTACCTGCCTATGTTGAAGGTCAACAAGTCCCTAGCCTAGCACCAATGTTAGAAAAAGTACTGCCTGCGGTGGTTTCAATTTCAGTCGAAGGCAAAGCAAAATCAAATGCCCCATCACAATTTCATGGTATTCCAGAAGAATTTAGATTTTTCTTTGGACCTGACATTTTCAACGATCGCGCGCCCCGTAACTTTCGTGGTATTGGATCTGGTGTAATTATTAACGCTGAAAAAGGTTATGTATTAACCAATAATCACGTTATTGATAGTGCAGATAAAATTACGGTTCAATTACAAGATGGACGCGAACTGAGTGCCAAAGTAATCGGTGCTGATGAATTATCGGATGTCGCACTTATTCAAATTGAAAAACCAAAAAATTTAATCGCACTAAAAATTGCAGATTCAGATAAATTACGTGTAGGTGATTTTACTGTTGCTATTGGTAACCCATTTGGTTTAGGTCAGACTGTCACTTCTGGTATTGTTTCTGCATTAGGGCGTTCAACAGGATCTGATAGCGGTACCTATGAAAACTATATTCAAACAGATGCGGCAGTCAATCGCGGTAACTCTGGTGGTCCATTAGTCAATTTACAGGGTGAATTAATTGGTATTAATACTGCAATTATTTCGCCAAGCGGGGGCAACGCTGGTATTGCTTTCGCAATTCCAAGTAACATGGCAAATAACCTCGTCCAACAAATTCTTGAATTTGGTGAAGTCCGTCGTGGAATGCTAGGCATCAAAGGTGGTGAATTAAATGCTGATTTAGCGAAAGCATTTGATATTGAAGCCCAACAAGGTGCTTTTATAAGTGAAGTTTTACCAAATTCTGCGGCTGAAAAAGCAGGCTTAAAAGCTGGCGATGTGATTATTGCCATGAATGGGCAAAAAATTTCAAGCTTCGCCGAAATGCGCGCTAAAATTGCGACTTCTGGTGCGGGCAAAGAAATTGAGCTCACTTATTTACGTGACGGTAAAAAACAAACTAGTAAAGTGACTTTGCAATCGGATGATCAAACACAAGCAGATGCAAGTAGCTTACTCCCTGCACTAACAGGGGCTGAAATGAGTAACTATGATGAAAAAGGTCTGAAAGGTGTTGCGATTACGCGCGTTGCGCCAAAATCTATCGCTGAACAGCGTGGTCTGAAAAAGGATGACATCATTGTTGGCGTAAATCGTCAAAAAGTAGAGAATTTAGGTCAATTACGCAAAATTTTGGATACAAAACCATCTGCAATTGCATTAAATATTGTCCGTGGTGAAAATAATTTCTACTTACTGATTCAATAACAATTAACAAAATGGGGATATGATGATATCCCCATTTTTTATGTGCTTGTATTTTACTTAAAATTGACCGCACTTTTACCTTTAATAGCTCATACCTAGGAAAAACAATACTACTGTCATTAAAATTTGTTCTTCTGGAATTGGCTGTCCATTTAATTTTAACGCTTTGTTCTCAAGCAACAAGCCTAACTTCACTGAGCTTTCTGAATCAACCAATACACCTTGTTGGATTGCTTCTTCAAACATCGCATTAACAGCTTGTTCTGCTG
Source organism: Pasteurella oralis (assembly GCF_002850605.1). Classification (GTDB taxonomy): domain Bacteria; phylum Pseudomonadota; class Gammaproteobacteria; order Enterobacterales; family Pasteurellaceae; genus Pasteurella; species Pasteurella oralis. The sequence continues at coordinate 45,645 of NZ_NXGB01000002.1, read as the reverse complement.
CGACTATTGCATCTTCTTTTGTTACACCATTCGCTTCTTCAACCATTGCAAAAAGCTTAGTTAATGCATTTTTATTCAAATCAACATTCACCGCTAACTGCTTAAACAGATCTAAGATTTTCCCTTGTTCAAGCATATCAAAATTACCACTTGCCATTTCAATAACAAGATCTGCTTTAAGATCACCCTCATCTGTGGTTAATTTTAATGGATCAAGTTGTAACAATGGCTGGTTTTGCAAAATTGTTTTCGCTAACGCTTGAATTTGTTCTTCTGGTAGCGGCTCATAATCAGCATTGTTATCAACAAGCATTAACAATTCATTGGTTGCTTTACCATCTAGGTGTTCAAGTTTGACTTTGGCATCAAGATCGCCCACTGTTTTACCATTCACTAGCATTTCTGGCGCTTTAGCAACTAATTCATAGTTCACAAAAGTATTCTCTTTTTTAGTGCTCGCATCAAAAGACATATTTCTGTATTCTAAATTAAAATCTCGCATATCTCGTTCAGTAAGCGAAACACGGAAGCTATCAATCAATGCACTTTGTTTACCAACCGGAATTTGTTCCCATTCAGTACGTTGTAAATCGCTATCAATTTTAATCTTGTTTACTTCAATGATTGCTTTAGATGCATCTTCTGTATCATCAATCGCAAGTTTTAAGCCATCAATAATAGCTTGTGATTTACCAATCCCGTTCGCTGTTACTTTATCGAAATTTAATTCAATGCCTTTCCATACAATATCAGCATCACTCAGATCTAGTTTGATTGGTGCAATTCTTGCTTGTCCTGAGAAAGTAGAGTCATAACCAATTTTAATATGGCTTTCAAATGGATTTTTACCTTGTGCATAGTCAAACCATGCTTGTGTTTCTTCATTTTGAACAATACGATCATTACTTGACAATAAGGTTGGCAATAAATCGAATTTACTTACCCGATCTAAAGGGAATGGTCCATGATAAAGTGTGCCCTCAAATGGGATTGTAACTTGAGTATCAGGAAATGTTGCAACGAAATCATAAGTTACATTAGAACTAAAAATACCACGTTCAATTGCCAAATTAGTAAATTTGACCTCAGAACCAGCAGAAGCAAGCCCCGCAAATCCAGCATTAATTAAATCTAAACGCTCTTGCGCCTTTTCTTCAACAGCTTTACCTGTATACCATGCACTACCTGTCCAAACAGCGCCAAGCGCAACAATAACACCTAAAGCAACTAATGATTTTTTCATAAATAAATTTCCTAAATTAAAGGTGAGTCGAAAGTGGTTAATCTATCACAAATCATTATTGTATAGAATATATTCTTTATAGATTGTTCATTGATAAACTCTTTCGCATTTTTTTAGGCAAATAAAATAAATTTTACATCCTCCTCTTGAACTTTCACTTTTTAGCCTCATTTACTACAGTGCGAACAAACTCAACAAAATATGACCGCACTTTAAGTGAAACAATTAACATGAAAAATTTTTCTTTCCATCACTTGAAATGCAAAATTTCATCCTTATTTTGGAAGAGCAAATCGAATTAACGAATTTATTAGGAGAAACAAAATGGGAAAAATCATTGGTATTGACTTAGGTACAACAAACTCTTGTGTGGCGGTAATGGATGGTGGTACACCACGCGTTATTGAAAATGCAGAAGGTGATCGTACCACTCCGTCAATCATTGCATATACTCAAGATAATGAAACATTAGTAGGTCAACCAGCAAAACGTCAGGCTGTCACTAACCCGAAAAATACCGTATTTGCAATTAAACGTTTAATTGGTCGTCGCTTCCAAGATGAAGAAGTTCAACGCGATGTTAACATCATGCCATTTGAAATCGTAGCAGCTGATAACGGCGATGCTTGGGTTGGTGTAAAAGGCGAAAAAATGGCACCACCACAAATCTCTGCTGAAGTATTGAAAAAAATGAAGAAAACAGCAGAAGATTTCCTAGGTGAAACGGTCACTGAAGCTGTTATCACTGTACCTGCGTATTTTAATGATGCACAACGTCAAGCGACTAAAGATGCAGGTCGTATCGCTGGTTTAGAAGTAAAACGTATTATTAATGAACCAACGGCTGCGGCACTTGCCTATGGTTTAGATAAAGGTCAAGGTAATAAAACTATCGCCGTTTATGATTTAGGTGGTGGTACATTCGATTTATCTATCATCGAAATTGATGAAGTCGGTGGTGAGAAAACATTTGAAGTATTAGCAACTAACGGTGATACACACTTAGGTGGCGAAGATTTCGATAACCGCGTCATTAATTACTTAGTTGAAGAATTCAAAAAAGAACAAGGTGTTGACTTACGCAACGATCGATTAGCGATGCAACGTTTGAAAGAAGCAGGTGAAAAAGCCAAAATTGAACTTTCTTCTGCACAACAAACAGATGTTAATCTTCCATACATCACTGCAGATGCGACAGGTCCAAAACATTTAAACATTAAATTAACGCGTGCAAAATTAGAATCATTGGTTGAAGATTTAGTTGCTCGTTCATTAGAACCAGTCAAAGTTGCACTAGCAGACGCAGGTTTAAGCGTGTCACAAATTGATGATGTGATCCTTGTTGGTGGTCAAACTCGTATGCCACTAGTACAACAAAAAGTTGAAGCTTTCTTCGGTAAAGCACCACGTAAAGATGTGAACCCAGATGAGGCTGTTGCTATCGGTGCTGCAGTACAAGGTGGTGTATTAGCAGGTGATGTAAAAGACGTATTGTTATTAGATGTTACTCCACTTTCATTAGGTATCGAAACTATGGGCGGTGTGATGACCACTTTAATTGAGAAAAACACTACGATTCCAACTAAGAAATCGCAAGTATTCTCAACCGCAGAAGATAACCAAAGTGCGGTAACAATCCACGTCCTTCAAGGTGAACGTAAACGTGCGGCAGATAACAAATCTTTAGGTCAATTTAACCTAGAAGGTATCAATCCTGCACCACGTGGTATGCCACAAATTGAAGTCACTTTCGACATCGATGCAGATGGTATTATCCATGTATCAGCGAAAGATAAAGGGACCAACAAAGAGCAAAAAATCACAATCAAAGCTTCTTCTGGTTTAACAGATGAAGAAATTCAACAAATGGTTCGTGATGCAGAAGCAAACGCTGAAGCTGACCGTAAATTTGAAGAGTTAGTGCAAGCACGTAACCAAGCAGATCATTTAGTTCATAGCACTCGTAAGCAATTAAGCGAAGTGGGCGATAAATTATCTGCTGAGGATAAAGCACCAATCGAAAAAGCGGTAGCAGACTTAGAAGCTGCAGCGAAAGGTGAAGATAAAACGGAAATTGAAGCGAAAGTTCAAGTATTAATTCAAGTTTCTGAAAAGCTCATGCAAGCGGCTCAGCCACAGCCTGATGCGCAGCCGCAACAAGCACAAAGCGAAAAACCAAATGATGATGTGGTTGATGCTGAATTTGAAGAAGTGAAAGATAACAAATAATTTCACACTGATTAAAATCGAAGGGCGTAGCGATACGCCCTTTCGGTATATTAATTAATACGCTATTTTTCCTCACTTTATATTCGTAAAAGTAATGTGAGGAAAAATAAATGTGGAGAATGAATGTCCCTGATACTCTACCCTATCGCACAACAACGCCTTAATAACGAAATTGCGAATGATATTATTCCAATATCATGGCAAAACAATCTTGAATTATTACCACAAGATCAATACTGTTACGGTGTTTATTTTAATTATGCTGCGGATTATCAAGCTGACTATGATTTTGCGATTGCGACTGAAAAGGCAATAAAGACAAATTTCCCTGTTATTGAAATTGAAGATCTGAGTTTCTATGAAATATTTCGTTGCAAAGCAGATGAAGTTCATCAAACTTGGCAGCTCATTTGGAAAAAAGAACAGCAAGGTTTGCTTAAACGTGCTTATCATGTGGATTTTGAAAGGTATGCACCTAATGGTGCAGTAGAGATTCATATTTCCGTTGTACCACATTGTTAAGCAAATACAGTGTGATCAAAATTTTGTCAAAACTGACCGCACTTTACGCCTCGAAACAATAACATCACCCAAAAGGAACACACAATGGAATTTGCAACGAAATGTCTTCATGCTGGTTATACTCCTAAAAATGGCGAACCACGTGTGCATCCAATAGTACAAAGCACAACGTTTACTTATGATTCAGCAGAAGAAATTGGCAAGCTATTTGATTTAAAAGCATCGGGCTATTTCTATTCTCGTCTTTCCAATCCTACCACCAATGCAGCGGAAGAAAAATTAGCCGCATTAGAAGGTGGTGTTGCAGCGATGTGTACTGCTTCGGGGCAAGCAGCAATTTTTTATGCCATGTTAAATATTCTTGAAGCAGGCGATCATTTCATTTCCTCTACTTATGTGTATGGTGGTACTTATAATCTATTTGCTCATACGTTGAAAAAAATGGGGATTGAAGTCACTTTTGTCGATCAAGATCTACCGCTGGAAGACTTAAAAAAAGCTATTCGTCCCAATACGAAAGCAGTATTTGCAGAAACTATTGCAAATCCGGCATTGCGCGTATTGGATATTGACAAATTTGCAGCTTTAGCAAAAGCAGCAGAGGTGCCATTATTAGTAGACAATACTTTTGCCACACCTTATTTCTGTCGCCCAATTGAATTTGGCGCTAATGTGATTATTCATAGTACATCTAAATACCTAGATGGGCATGCTGTTGCACTCGGTGGTGCAATTATCGATTGTGGTAATTTTGATTGGGCTAATGGTAAGTTTCCACAATTAAGCACACCAGATCAAACTTATCATGGGTTAGTCTATACCGAAACTTTTGGTTCCACTGCTTATATAGTGAAAGCACGTGTACAATTAATGCGTGATTTAGGTGCCACACCAGCTCCACAAAATAGTTTTCTACTCAATATAGGGATGGAAACCTTAGCTGTGCGTATGCAACGTCATTATGAAAATGCACAAGCGGTGGCTGAGTTCTTAGAAAAACATCCACAAGTAGCTAAAGTAAGTTTCCCTGGTTTAATAAGTTCACAAGATTACACATTAAAACAAAAATATTTACCAAATGGTTTATGTGGTGTAATTTCTTTTGAAATTAAAGGTGGTAGAGAAACAGCAGCAAAATGGTTAAATGCATTGCAATTAGTTTCTCGTGAAGTCCATGTAGCAGATATTCGTACTTGTGCGTTACACCCAGCGACCTCAACACATCGCCAATTAGCAGAAACTGAATTAGAAAAAGTGGGTATTTCTGGCGGATTAATTCGTCTTTCATGTGGTATAGAAAGTATTAAAGATATTTTAGCCGATTTAGAACAAGCATTTGCGGTAACTAACTAATTAATATTAGGGCAGATTTTTTCTGCCCTCAATTAAAAGCAATAAGTTCATATTTTTTATCAAGAAATATTAGCTTATCTCTTTAAAAATCAGAAATAGCACATAAATTATTCCTGACAGATAACAAAATCCATTCGATTTAAAGTAGTAAAATAAACGGAAACAGTAAACATTATGGCAAAAAAAGATTATTACGAGGTTCTCGGTGTTGAACGTGGTGCAGATGAAAAAGAAATCAAGCGTGCCTATAAAAAATTGGCGATGAAGTACCATCCTGACCGTACGCAAGGCAACAAAGAACTCGAAGAAAAATTTAAAGAAATCCAAGAAGCTTATGAAGTATTAAGCGATAAGCAAAAACGCGCTAATTATGATCAATTCGGTCACGCTGCTTTTGAGCAAGGTGGCTTCGGTGGTGGTGGTTTTAGTGGTGCTGACTTCGGCGATATTTTCGGTGATATGTTTGGCGATATTTTTGGTGGTGGTCGTGGTCGCCAACGTGTCGTACGTGGTGATGATCTGCGCTATGATCTTGACATTAGCCTAGAAGAAGCCGTACGCGGTACCACTAAAGATATCCAAATTAATACACTTGCACATTGTGATAGTTGTGATGGTTCTGGTGCAGAAAAAGGCTCTAAAGTAGAAACTTGCCCAACTTGTCATGGTGCAGGTCGTATCCGTCGTCAACAAGGTTTCTTTGTTACAGAGCAATCTTGTCCGACTTGTCATGGCTCAGGGAAAAAAATCGAGAAGCCATGTAAATCTTGCCATGGCGATGGACGTGTTCATAAAAAGAAAAATCTTTCAGTCAAAATTCCAGCTGGGGTAGATACAGGTAACCAATTGCGTTTATCAGGTGAAGGCGCTGCAGGTGAAAATGGTGCACCAAATGGCGATTTATATGTGGTTATTCATGTACGCAATCACCATATTTTTGAACGCGATGGCAATAATTTATACTGTGAAGTACCCGTGAGTTTTACGATGGCAGCATTAGGTGGAGAAATTGAAGTACCAACCTTAAATGGTCGTGTAAAACTTAAAATTCCAGCAGAAACGCAAACAGGGAAATTATTCCGTATGCGTGGTAAAGGTGTGACTTCAACACGTAGCAACTATGCAGGCGATTTAATCTGCAAAATCATTGTGGAAACACCTGTTAAACTAAACGAAGAACAAAAAGAATTATTGCGTAAATTAGAAGAAAGCCTAGAAGGTTCCAATCACAAGCCTAAATCATCAAGCTTCTTTGATGGTGTAAAAAACTTCTTTGATAATTTAGGTAAGTAAATGTCTCTAAAACAGACCGCACTTTACTTTTTTAGCAATAAAGTGCGGTCTGTTTTTTATGAGTTTTTATTCTAAAGTAGCCGTAATACTCATATTATGTTAGCGAAAAGACCTCGAAATACCCTAAAGTAGAATCCCCTATTTACTTGTCTGGCTTTATGTTTTTGTTCAAACTACCGAAATCGCTTTTACTTGCGCAAATACGGTTTGTTCAAGCTGCAAGTCAAGTTCTTTAAATGCCCATTTACTAATCGTTGCCCAGATAATTTTATCGTCTAGTGCAATTTGCACATCCACTCGATTTTCACTTTGTACAATTTTACGCACTTTACCTTGCAAAATATTACGAATACTGGTTTTTTCTGGCATTAATAAACTGATCGAAACATCAGATCCTTTAATACAAATACGCATTTTTTCACTAATCGGACAGTCTTGGGCTTTAATCCAAATTTGCTGTTGTGCCAAAGCGAGTGCGGTCATTTGATAATCTGCATTATGCTGTGAAACGGGTAAAGAAAGTACCGCACTTTGCTCATCTTCTAATTTCCATGGTAAAAATAAAGGATTTTCCCAAATATTTTCTAATAAGTCATAAGCTCGAACTTTTCCTTCATCAAGTAACACTACTCGCTGCGCTAATCGTAATAATTCTTCTAGACTGTGTGTTACATATAAAATAGGGATTTGAATTTGTTTTGATAGCTTCTCAAGATAAGTCATTAATTCACGTTTACGAGGCAGATCTAACGCTGACAAAGGTTCATCCATCAACAAAATTTCAGGTTTGGTCAATAATGCACGTCCAATAGCAACACGCTGTTTTTCGCCACCAGATAAAGTGATCGGGTATCGTTTTAATAAATGCGCAATACCTAATAACTCAACAATATAATCAAACTCTTGCTGATCAAATTTTGCTACGCCATAAAGCAAATTACCCTTCACACTATAATGTGGAAATAAACGCGCATCTTGAAATACATAACCAATATGACGCTGATAAGCAGGTAAGCAAATATTGTTGACAGTATCCACTAATACACGCTGATTTAAAGAAATTTTTCCTTGATCAAGCTTAACTAAGCCGCTGACTAAATTAATTAAAGAAGATTTACCTGAACCAGATAAACCAAAGATAGCAGTAACGCCTTGCGCAGGAATAGCTAAATCAGCTTCAAGGACAAAATTACCCAATTGTTTTTTTACATTAATGTGTAACATTGCCTTGCCCCAATTTTTTCTGCATATTTTTCGCTAACCATTCAGATAAAAGTAGCGAAATTAACGATAAAACTATCGCGAAAATACATAATCTTGCTGCCTGTTCTTCGGCCCCTGGTGTTTGAATGAAAGTATACATCGCCAGTGGAATTGTCTGCGTCTCTCCTGCAATATTTGATACAAAAGCAATTGTTGCCCCAAACTCACCTAATGAACGTGCGAAACCAAGTACAACACCCGCTAATACACCGGGTAACGAAAGCGGTAACGTAATTGTAAAAAAAACACGCCACGCTGATGCGCCTAAAGTTTGTGCTGCTTGCTCTAGTTTCACATCAATACTTTCAAGCGATAAGCGGATTGCACGTACCACTAAAGGAAATGCCACAACCGCAGCAGCTAATACAGCGCCATTCCAACTAAATGCAAAAGAAAAGCCAAACCAACTATATAGATACTTACCAATGAAACCATTTCGCCCCATTGCTACTAGCAATAAGTAGCCAATCACAACTGGTGGTAAAACTAAAGGTAAATGAACCACCCCACTGATCATAGATTTACCATAGAAGTTTTTACGTGCAAGCAGCCAAGCGATTAAAATTGCAAGAGGTAAACTCCATAAAATCGCATTCACAGAAACACTCAAGCTCAATTTAACTGCTTGAATTTCCATCGTACTTAGACCAAGAGCCATGAGAAGTTGAGTAAACAAGACCAATCCTTTAACGTTATTATTATTGAAATTTGCTCAAAATAGACCGCACTTTATACAGGTAAAAGAAGAGGGACGCGTAATTAGCGTCCCTATTTATTGTATATGAAAAATTACTTCACGGCGAAACCATAATCTGCAAACACTTTTTTTGCTTCAGCAGATTCTAAGTATGTTAAGAAAGCACGACTGTCTGTATTATCATGGTCTTTCAACAAAGCAACTGGGTATTCAATCACTTTATAAGAATCAGCTGGAAATACACCTACAATTTTTACACCTTTACTCACTTTACCATCAGTACTATACACAATACCTAAAGGCGCCTCCGTACGCTCAACTAAAGCTAATGCCGCACGCACATCTTTACCCCGTGCTAATTTTGTTTCAACTTTGTCCCAGAGCTTTAAATGAGTTAATGCTTCTTTTGCATACTGTCCAGCAGGAACATGATCAGGATCTCCAACAGATAAGAAATTATCTTTTAATTCAGCAACCCACTCTCCTTTCGCTACATCAACATCATTTAGCTTACTTGATTGTGGTGCAATCAAGACTAACTCATTACCAACTAATACTTTTTCTGTTTCTTTGATTGTCAATTCTTTCTCTGACAAATGTTTCATCCATTTTGTATTTGCAGAAATAAAAATATCTGCTGGCGCCCCTTGTTCAATTTGTTTTGCCAATGTTGATGAAGATGCAAATGAAAAAACCAGCTCTTGTTCTGGCTTAATTTTTTTATAGTCTTCCGCAATTTGATTTAACGCATTTGTCATCGATGCAGCAGCAAAAACAGTCACTTTAGCTTGTGCAGAAACAGAAAATACGAAACATGCTAGCGCAAGTGAACTCGAGATTGTTTTTAATTTGAACATAGAAATCGCTCCATTTATTGATAAGAAAACATTATGTAAAAAATTATACAATGTTTTAACAAAGAAATACTATATAAAAAATAGACTTTCCTTTAAAATGTGAGAGATATCAAAGTTTGGCGCAGATACTGGAGAAAATGATGTTAAATACTGAAATTTTACTCACCATCAAATTACAACAACAACTTTTTGTTGATCCTAAACGAGTACGTTTATTAAAAGAGATTCAAAAATGCGGTTCAATTAATCAAGCCGCAAAAAATGCTAAAGTAAGTTATAAAAGTGCATGGGATCATTTAGCGGCAATGAACGATATTAGCCCTAAACCACTACTTGAGCGCAATGTTGGTGGTAAAAATGGTGGAGGAACAGAATTAACCGTCTACGCTCAACGTTTATTGCAACTTTATGATTTATTAGAAAAAACACAAGAAAAGGCTTTTCATATTTTACAAGATGAAAGTTTACCGTTAGACAGCGTATTACATGCAACAGCAAGATTTTCATTACAAAGTAGTGCGCGTAATCAGTTCTTTGGCAAAATAGCGAATTTACGTCATGAAAATATTCATTGTTTTGTGGATATTGAAATCCAAGGTCTTCCACAGCATTTAACTGTTTCTATCACTGAAAAAAGCGCGGTGCGTTTGAAACTCGTTTTGGGTAAAGAAGTCATGATGATGATTAAAGCGCCATGGGTTAAAATCCAACGTCATGCACCAGCTGAAAATATGCTCAATATATTTCCTGCACAGGTCAAAGAGATTACTGACAAAGGAGAAATGGAAGAAATTATTTTAACTGTAGGCAAAGAGGATATTGAATTTTGTGCAACTTCAACTCAAACAGATCAGGTAAAAGTTAATGAACAAGTTTGGCTTTACATCGATCCCGAACAAATTATCTTAGCGACACTTTACTAAAAAATATTCAGGGCAGATGAAATAATCTGCCCTTTCTTTATAAAGCAATTTCATCAATAGACTTCCCAAAACTTGGAATAAATACTTGCATAAAATAATCCATTTCCTGGCTATACCATTGATTCATTAATTTTTCTAACCGCACTTTTGCGGCTTTAAACTCTTGATTGCCATTTTCAAGTTCAAATTGTGCTTTTATATAGGCGCAAATCAAGTCAGCTTGTTTTACAATATGTTTTTCTTCTGCTGAAATTGCTTGCGAATTGAGATAAAGAGCAAATTCTGACTGTAATGCTTCTGGTAATAAAGAAAGCAGATGGAATTCAGCCGCATTTTCAATTTGTTTATAAGCTTGTGTGATTTCCGCATTAAAATATTTAATTGGTGTCGGCAAATCACCCGTAAAAATTTCCGAAGTATCATGATACATCGCAATGACAGCAATTTTTTCAGGATTGACATTGCCTTGGTAAAACTTATTTTTGACCAGTGCCAAAGTATGCGCCACAAAAGCCACCTGTAAGCTATGCTCGGCTAAATTTTCTTTTTCAAGATTACGCATTAAAGACCAACGTTGAATTAATCTCAATCGATCTAAACATGCAAAAAAGTGGCTAGTTTGAATTTTGATTTCTGACATAGTTAATTAATTGGATACTCTTCTATCACTACAGGTAGCTCAATTTGTTTACCTAAGCGTAAAATGACAACATTCAATTTTGTATTTGGACGGGTATTGCTAATAACGTGCATCATTTGTGCTGGTGAAATTGCTTCCACATCACCTACTTTCAAAATAATATCTCCTGCTTTCACACCTGCTTTGCCTGCTGGGCTATCTGGACTGACATTGGTAATCAATATCCCTTTTTCAATATTCACACCCTGCCCATTGCTAAAGAAAATATCACTTTGTACTCCAAAATAACCTCGAATAACCCGTCCATCACGAATAATTTTTTTCATCACATCATTAGCCAGCTCAATTGGAATCGCAAAGTTTAACCCTTCTGCAATCTCATTAGAAGTTTTACTAATACTCAAGGTATTAATCCCAATTAACTCACCTAATGAATTAATTAGTGCACCACCTGAATTACCGCGATTGACTGAAGCATCGGTTTGAATAAAGTTTTGACGCCCAACAGAATCACCCACAGCATTACGTCCAACCGCACTAATGATCCCCTGTGAAACACTTTGCCCTAAGTTATAAGGATTACCAATGGCTAAAGCAATATCACCAACATGTACTTGACGTTTGGGATTCTGCGGAATTGTGGATAAATTATCTGCCCGAATTTTTAATACAGCTAAATCAGTTAAACTATCTGAACCAATCAAACTTGCATCAAAAAGCTGCCCATTTTGCAGTGCTACAACAATTTGATCCGCATTTTGAATCACATGTTTATTTGTCAGGATATAACCATCTTTTGACATAATGACACCTGAACCTAAATTACCTACTTCAAGTTGATCCCGACTATTTGAGGAAAATGCACGATTATATACATTCACTACAGCTGGCGAAGCAATACGAACCGCCTCTTTAAAAGACATAGGTTCAGGTTGGAAAAAATTCAAATGATTCAAATTCGGCAGTGCAACTAAAATAAATAACGCACAGGCTAAACCAATTACTGCCGAACGAATAAGTTTTCTTAACATTTTGGCTCCATAACTATTGGATGATAAATGGATTTGATGTCATCACCAAGTCGCTCAATGGAATGTAATTTCCATAACGTCGCATCAGCAAGTTGAGTTAAATGTGGAAGTTTACACAACCCTCTTGCCTCATCACCAAGCAATTTGGGGGCAGTATAAATAATTAACTCATCCACTAAATTCTGTTCAATTAATGCCCCTGCCAAAGTCGCACCCGCTTCAATCCATACTGTATTTATTTGACGCTGACCTAATTCAAACATGAGATCTTGTAAATAATGTGATGTATCTGCTAGCAGAATCTGTTTACAGAAAACCGGATAATCTGCAAGATCTCGTGCTGTTTTGCTCACTAACCAAACTGGTGCATCAATCTTAAATAAACGTTTTGTCGATGTAACTTGGTGTTGTGAATCTAAAATCACACGTACTGGCTGACGTAAATTTTCTACTGAATAAGCTTGCTGAACTGGTTCAGGTAACTGTTCCCAGCGCACATTAAGCAAAGGATCGTCTGCAATCACTGTTTGGCTGGCAGATAAAATTGCCGATGCTTTAGCTCGCTCTACTTGTACATCAGCACGAGATAACGCGTTAGTAATCCACTTACTTTCGCCATTAGCTAGTGCCGTACGCCCGTCCAAGCTCATTGCCATTTTTAATTGCACAAAAGGTTTTCCTGTACGCATTCGCTTTAAAAAACCACGATTAAGCCATTCTGCTTTTTCTGCTAACAAACCGACCGCACTTTCAATGCCATTCTCAGCTAACATTTGCAAACCTTTGCCTGCAACCTGTGGATTTGGATCATACATAGCACTAATTACTTTAACAACACCCGCTTCAATTAGCCCTTTCGCACAAGGTGGAGTACGTCCAAAATGAGAACAAGGCTCTAAAGTCACATAAGCAGTCGCACCACGTGCATTTTCACCCGCTTCTCGCAACGCCATCACTTCCGCATGTGGCTCTCCAGCCCTAAAATGAAAACCCTTTCCAACAATGCGTCCAGCTTTGACAAGAACACACCCCACAGAAGGATTAGGTGTGGTCGTAAATTGTCCTTGCTGCGCAAGATCTAATGCCATTTGCATAAACGCAACATCTTGTACGCTGAATTCGCTCATCTTTAATCTCTTAAATTCTCAATTTCTTTACTAAATTGTTTAATATCATCAAAACTTAAATAGACTGACGCAAAACGAATATAAGCGACTTTATCTAGTTTTTTTAATTCTTCCATCGCTAAAGTACCTACTAATTTACTTGGCACTTCACGCTCACCCGTTGCTCTTAAACAGTGCATAATATGACTAATCGCTTGTTCAACATCATCTGCACTGACTGGTCGTTTTTCTAAAGCATGTTGGATACCACGCCGTAATTTATCTTCATTAAAAGGTTCGCGAGTACCATCATTTTTAATAATTTTTGGTACGATTAATTCTGCGGTTTCAAAAGTAGTGAAACGTTCATGGCAATTTCCACACTCACGACGACGACGGACTTGATAACCATCAGACACTAAACGACTGTCAATCACTTTAGTTTCTTCTGTAGAACAAAAAGGGCAATGCATAGTGTCTCCTTGCAAAATAATCAGTAAAAATGAAGTTTATCTTAACAAAGTTTAGATTTATTGACGATGAATTCTTTTTACTCTTTAGCTAAGATCCCAGTTAATTCAAAGAAATCGCGGTAGGCTTTTGTTTTATTTAGCAAACTCATTGGATAGGCTCTTGAGGTTGAAGGTAAACGGTACAAGTTTAGTTCACGTCCTGCATAATAAAAAGTAATAAATTGATTGGTTTTAGGTGGTATTATTTTTTCTGGTAACAAACTTAAAAGTGTTTCTGTTGCTTTACCACCAGTCGTAAATAGCCAGCGACAATTTGGGACTTGCGTTAAAGCCTGAGCCAGATCAACAGGCTCTACTACAGTTAAAAATTTATCAGACGCATTATCTTTTTCACGAATCGCAGTATGAATTGTGGAGCATAACCCAATCCCCCATTCGCGTAAAAAAGCTTCAATACGTATAGGATCAAATCGTTTTTCACCTTTCACTTGAAAGTGGGCAGCATCATTAAAGAATACTAAACCATAAATCCGCCACATATCATTTTGAAAATTAGGATAATGAAAATGCATACACCGCTTGTCTTCTTTCGGCGGAAACGTCCCCATCATCATTATTTTGGCATGCGGTGGAAAAATAGGCGGAAATGGGTGGATTTCAATAGTTTTCATCATATTTCACTTTCAATATTTTTATTCGATCGTTCTTATCATTTATTTTGCCATAAATAGATTTATACTCGACATTTAATGTGATGCCATTCGCTAAAATAGCTAGTACTTGTCTTTGGCAAATTTCTCTTTTCATATACAACGCGTGATAAACATTATCCTCAAAATTCAGCTCTTCCTCAGGTTTTAACTTTAACAGCATTCTGTTGTATGTCATTAGTATATCTTGATTATCCCATTCAGGATAAATAATCAATGGAATACTTTCTCCTGCGATAATTCCTTGATTCACAGAAATCATACCTTGTGGAAAAAATCGACAACCCTCATCAAAATTGAACCCATTATCACGAAAAATATTCCGTAATGTCATATATTCTTGTTGTGGAGAAAGATTATTTAACTCATATTCTTGTTTATGAGTAGAAATAGAAACTGACGTAATCAATGCGGGACCTAAACCTATATTTTTGACTAAGGCACCAAAATATAACTTGCCATCTGCATTAGGGAAAGCATATCTATCTGCAATGAATTTCAAATAAGGCTTTGCATTGGTTTCTTGTTGTTTCTGTAATGAATGACAAGAATATAGAGATATAATCATGGATAAAATAGCTATCCATGACGTTAAAGACAATGTTTTTAATTTTTTTATCATAACTTTCTCATAGATAAAAAAACCGCACTTCAAAAGTGCGGTCAATTTTCAGCAAATTTTTATAATGCTTTCAAAATATCGTCTACGCGATCTTTCGCATCACCAAACAACATTTGTGTATTGTCTTTAAAGAACAATGGATTTTGTACACCAGCATAACCCGTATTCATTGAGCGTTTAAATACAATCACATTTTGTGCTTTCCATACTTCAAGTACCGGCATACCTGCGATTGGGCTGTTTGGATCATCCATCGCAGCAGGATTTACAGTATCATTTGCACCGATCACTAATACGGTATCAGTATCAGCAAAATCGTCATTGATTTCATCCATTTCTAACACAATATCGTAAGGGACTTTCGCTTCTGCAAGTAACACATTCATATGACCCGGTAAGCGACCTGCTACAGGATGAATACCAAACCGCACATTCACACCACGCTCACGCAGTTTTTGCGTAATTTCTGCCACAGGATACTGTGCTTGTGCAACTGCCATACCATATCCCGGTGTAATAATCACAGAACTTGAGTTTTTGAGTAATTCAGCCACTTCTTCTGCGGTAGTTTCACGGTGTTCACCTTGTTCTTCATCACTACTTACCACAGGATCGTTACCAAAACCACCCGCAATTACACTAATGAAAGAACGGTTCATGGCTTTACACATGATGTAAGACAAAATCGCACCAGATGACCCAACTAAGGCGCCAGTTACAATTAATAAATCATTACTTAACATAAAACCTGCCGCTGCTGCTGCCCAGCCTGAATAGGAGTTAAGCATAGACACCACGACTGGCATATCTGCCCCACCTATTGAAGCAACTAAATGCCAACCAAAAGCAAGCGCAATTGCGGTCATCAATAACACAGGGAAAATATTTTCTGGGCTATTTAAGAATGATGCCATCAATAATGCTGAAATAACTAACGCAGCTAAATTTAATTTATGGCGATGTGGTAAAGCCAATGCTTTAGAATCAATAATGCCACGTAATTTACCAAATGCGACCACAGAACCTGTAAAAGTGACAGCGCCAATAAAAATCCCAAGAAATACTTCTACATTATGGATATTACTTAACACTTTTTGCTCTGCTAAAAATGCCGCTTGTGCTGCAGCATCTAAATTTGCTGGCATTGCTGCTTCATAGTGTAAGCCATAACTGTTAAAACCAACTAACACTGCGGCTAAGCCGACAAAGCTGTGTAAAATTGCGACAAGCTCTGGCATTTCAGTCATTTCTACTTTTAGCGCTCGCTTAATACCAATCACGGCACCAATTACCATCGCGATTAAAATCCAGATAGTCCCTTTTGATTCTGGACCAAAAATTGTTGCGACTAAAGCAATTGCCATACCGACAATACCATACCAACAACCTGCTTTTGCAGTTTCATGTTTAGAAAGACCTGCTAAGCTCATAATGAAAAGTAATGCTGCAACGATATAAGCAGCTTGTACTAAACCTTCAGACATTGCTTACTCCTTAATCTTTTCTAAACATCGCAAGCATACGTTGTGTGACTTTAAAGCCACCGAAAATATTGATACTTGCTACTAAAATCGCGATAAATGCCAAAATGCTAATAAAGAAATTGCCCTGTGCAATCTGCAATAATGCTCCTACAATAATAATGCCTGAAATTGCATTAGTGACTGCCATTAATGGTGTATGTAGCGCATGGCTAACATTCCATACAACATAGTAGCCAACAACACAAGCAAGTACAAATACAGTGAAGTGCGATAAAAATGCAGCTGGTGCAACTGAAGCTAATGCCATAAACAAGAATGCTGCCACAGCCATTGCACCATATTTGATACGAGGATCAGCAGGCTTCACTTCTTTTTTCTCAACAGGTGTCGCTTTCATTTGTTGTGCTTGTGCAGAAACTTGAATTGGCGGTGCAGGCCAAGTCACTTCACCATCACGAATAACTGTGACACCGCGTAACACAACATCTTCAAAATCAATATCAATGTTGCCATCTTTTTCTTTGCACAATAACTTCAATAAATTAACTAAGTTTGTCCCATAAAGCTGAGAAGACTGCGTTGGTAAGCGACTTGGTAAATCCGTGTAACCAATGATTTTCACTTGGTTCTCTGTCACCACCACTTCCCCCGCTTTCGACAGCTCACAGTTACCACCTGTAGCAGCTGCTAAATCCACAATCACTGATCCCGGCTTCATGGATGCTACCATTTCTTTGGTAATCAAACGAGGAGCTGGCTTACCTGGAATTAATGCCGTAGTAATAATAATATCAACTTCTTTGGCTTGTTCTGCATAAAGCGCCAGAGCACGACGATTAAATTCTTCTGACATGACTTTCGCATAGCCATCACCGCTACCACCTTCTTCTTGGAAATCAATTTCAAGGAAACTGGCGCCCATACTTTCCACTTGCTCTTTCACTTCAGGACGAGAGTCAAACGCACGCACAATTGCACCTAAACTATTTGCTGCACCGATAGCCGCTAAGCCCGCTACACCTGCACCAATCACAAGTACTTTTGCAGGGGGTACTTTACCTGCCGCTGTAATCTGACCAGTAAAGAAACTACCAAATTCATGCGCAGCTTCCACCACAGCACGATAACCTGCAATATTTGCCATTGAACTTAATGCATCTAAAGATTGTGCGCGAGAAATACGTGGCACCGCATCCATTGCTAATACATTAATTTTCTTGGCAGACAATTTTTCCATCAGTTCTGGATTTTGCGCAGGCCAAATAAAGCTGACTAATGTCGCACCTTCTTTAAGTAACGCAATTTCTGCATCCGTTGGCGCATTCACTTTAAAAACAATATCTGACTGCCAAACTTCTTCTACTGAACCAATTTTTGCGCCAGCTTCTGCAAATGCTTGATCTTCAAAACTCGCTTTAAAACCGGCATTATGCTCAACAATCACTTCAAAGCCGAGCTTTAAAATTTGCTGCACAGTTTTCGGCGTTGCCGCCACACGACTTTCATTATCAAGCAGTTCTCTAGGTACACCAATTAACATAATGTTTCCTTCAAATTGATTGATGATAAGTTCGAGTAAACACGTTACTCCCCTAAAAGATGACAAAAAGTCAAAACTGCTTCAATGTACCATTTATTGTTTTAAAGTTACAAAAGTTTTTATCAATTTCATATATGATTTAAAGTTATTTATTTAATCCCTCATAAAAATAGAAATTTTCTAAAATTATTTACTGACAATTTACTCATTTATACGGCAATTTTAAAATACTTAATTTATTCACAAAACGTTTATAAAACCCAGCGTACGTTTATTTGCTGATGATAAAAGCCTTCTTCGTTTTAAACCCATTTTTGCTTGCCAGAAAGTATAAAATTCCGCAATATAACAACACATTTTTCAATTAACATACAAGGATTTCTATGCAACTCCCTCCACTCCAATCAGCAATACTCATTCGTCGTTACAAACGTTTTCTTGCCGATGTACAACTGGATAATGGCGAGATACTCACGATCCATTGTGCAAATACTGGGGCGATGACTGGTTGCGGTGAAGCTGGTGATATTGTGTGGTACTCTCATTCTGATAGCCAAACCCGCAAATATCCACATTCATGGGAAATTACTCAGCTTAAAAATGGTAAAATGGTATGCATTAATACACATCGCTCTAATCAACTTACCTTTGAAGCATTACAAAATAAACAAATTAAAGAATTAGCTATGTATAACCAAATTTTGTCTGAAGTGAAATATGGTGAAGAAAATAGTCGCATTGATTTTTTATTAAAAGGTGACAATTTGCCTGATTGTTATGTTGAAGTGAAATCAGTCACATTAGTAAAAAATACAATAGGTATGTTTCCTGATGCCGTGACAACTCGTGGGCAAAAACATCTACGTGAATTAATGGCAATGAAAAAACAAGGACACCGTGCTGTTGTCTTTTTTGCCGGGCTGCATAATGGCTTTGATTGCTTTAAAGTGGCAGAACATATCGATCCTGAATATGACAAATTATTACATGAAGCTATTCATGAAGGTGTTGAAGTCTATGCTTATGCGGGGGAATTTAGTTTTGCAAAAGCACAACCAATAACACTTTCTCTTATAAATTCAGTGAGTTACATTGGCGACAAAAAATAATTTCAAATTTGAGAATAATTTTCATTAAAATCTATTGACTTTATTTTTGATAACAATTATCATTTACACCATTCAAACAACAATAGATAATCACTCCAACATTTGAACGCCTCCTCCCCCACAAAGAGGCGTTTTTTTTATCTTCAAATTTCAAAAAACAGACCGCACTTTTCAAAGTAAATCGCTTTTCATTTGTTGAATAATCACTATAATGTAGTGTTTTAGCTCAAATAAAACAGGATACAGCAATGACGGATATCAATACAGCTCTCGCAGAACTGAAACGCGGTGTAGATGAAATTCTTTCAGAAACAGATTTAATTGAAAAATTAAAAGAGAATCGCCCTTTGCGCATCAAGTTAGGTGCAGATCCAACAGCACCAGATATTCATCTTGGTCACACTGTAGTACTAAACAAATTACGTCAATTCCAGCAATTTGGGCATGAAGTTATCTTCTTAATCGGTGATTTTACTGGCATGGTTGGCGATCCTTCAGGTAAAAATAGTACTCGCCCACCATTAAGCCGTGAAGATGTGTTACGTAACGCAGAAACCTACAAGCAACAAATTTATAAAATTCTTGATCCTCAAAAAACGCGTATCGTATTTAATTCGAGTTGGTTAGGTGAACTTGGCACAGAAGGCATGATCCGTTTAGCTTCTAATTATACCGTCGCTCGCATGCTAGAACGTGATGATTTCAAAAAACGTTTTAGTCATAATCAACCTATCGCAATTCATGAATTCATTTATCCATTACTACAAGGTTATGACTCTGTCGCCTTAGAAGCTGATGTGGAATTAGGTGGAACAGATCAGAAATTCAATTTACTTGTAGGACGCGAGCTACAAAAATCTGCAGGTCAAAAACCTCAAGTGGCAATCACTCTACCATTATTAGTGGGTTTAGATGGTGAGAAAAAAATGTCTAAATCACTTGGTAACTATATCGGTGTCACAGAAGCACCAAACGAAATGTTTGGTAAAGTGATGTCAATTTCGGATGATTTAATGTGGGATTGGTACGACTTACTCTCTTTCCGCCCACTAACTGAAATTGTACAATTAAAAACAGAAGTCAAAAATGGTCGTAATCCTCGTGATGTCAAAGTGTTACTTGCTAAAGAAATCATTGCTCGTTTCCATTCAGAAGCTGACGCGCAAGCCGCAGAGCAAGAATTTATTAACCGTTTCCAAAAAGGTGTAATGCCAGACAAAATGCCAGAGTTTACTTTCGAAGGTGAAATTGGTCTAGCGAATTTATTGAAAGAAGCAGGCTTAGTTGCCTCAACCTCAGAAGCAAATCGTATGGTTCAACAAGGTGGCGTTAAAATTGATGGTGAAAAAGTAGAAGATGCAAAATTAGTGATCACATCAAGTAGCGCAGTATATCAGGTGGGTAAACGCAAATTTGCACGAGTTACGGTTAAATAGCGTCTACGAAACTTTCAGAAAAGTGACCGCACTTTTCAAATCCGTTAAAACCAATAAAGACAGCCTTTCGCTGTCTTTATTATTTTGTGAGATGAAAGAAATGAGTGCACTATTAAATCCTATCAAGAAGAAAAGCAGAATCTGCTTACTGTGTAATGCTTTTAAATTTTAAAGCTGAGATTTAACTTTGACTAATTAACCGCTGGGGATGAATTACATTATTTTCATCTACAACAGCAACACCTAAGAATTGCTTTTGCTCTGACAATAAGCGCACTTGTCCGTAAATTTGCTCTACATTATCAAATTTTACTCGTTGCCCGAAACGAATTGATTGAGTTTGTTCTTTATTCAGCGCTAATGCAACTAGTTTTGAAACAGCACTATCTACTGGTAATAAATATTGGTCAAGTAACGCAAGATCTTGCTTTTCAGCTAATTCTTGTAAAGTCGCCCAATCCACCATCGCCGCAATAGGATAATCAGCAACA
This sequence comes from Pasteurella oralis, assembly GCF_002850605.1. Classification (GTDB taxonomy): domain Bacteria; phylum Pseudomonadota; class Gammaproteobacteria; order Enterobacterales; family Pasteurellaceae; genus Pasteurella; species Pasteurella oralis. Next base: position 24,623 of record NZ_NXGB01000002.1, on the reverse strand, counting down.
GCAGTACGACGTAATACCGTAACGTGCGCACCACAACCCAAATACTCGCCTAGATCATCGACTAAAGTACGAATGTAAGTCCCTTTAGAGCAATGCACTTCTAAAGTTAAATAAGGTGCATGATACTCAATAAAAGTCAATGCGAAGATAGTAATTGGACGCGCATCTCGTTCAACGGTAATCCCCGCTCGTGCATATTCATATAGCGGTTTTCCTTGATACTTTAATGCAGAAAACATTGTGGGTACTTGCATTAAATTGCCTCGAAAATGTGGTAAAGCTGCAAGAATATCTTGCTCTGTGACATTCACAGAACGCGTTTGAACTACTTGTCCTTCCGCATCAGAAGTATCTGTACGCTCACCTAACTTTGCAGTTACTTGATAGCGTTTATCTGCATCAAGTAAAAATTGAGAAAACTTTGTTGCCTCCCCCAAACAAATTGGCAACATACCTGTTGCCAATGGATCTAATGCTCCTGTATGTCCAGCTTTATTCGCTTGGAATAGACGCTTCACTTTTTGCATAATGTCATTTGAGCTCATTCCTTGCGGCTTATCAAGCAAAAATACACCATCAATATCACGCCCACGTTTACGAGGTCTCGACATTATTTTTCCTCTGATATTACATCATCATCAATATGACGTTCTTGATCTTGGCGCACTACATTTGTCACTAAATTTGACATACGCATACCTTCAATTAAAGAGCGGTCATAAATAAAACGAATTTCAGGCACAATACGTAAGCGCATAGCTTTACCAAGCAAGCTACGAATATAAGGCGAGGCTTTTTCTAGCACTTTCATACCTGATTCAATTGCCGACTCATCATGATCAAATAAAAATGTCACAAACACTTTCGCATATGCAAGGTCACTTGATACTTCAACATCAGAAACAGTTACCATACCAATACGAGGATCTTTCACCTCACGTTGTAAAATAATTGCAATTTCTTTTTGAATTTCTTGTGCAACCCGATCACTACGCTTAAATTCTCTTGCCATTTCTTTTCCTTATTCTTTTTCTTTAAGGGCTGTATTTTGGCACAAATCATGTATTTTTAATACATATAACTGACTGTTCAAGGCAACTTTATTCGATTTTTTTATCAACTTTTTATCTCTTCATATAAGGATTGTTTATTTTCTTTAAAATGTTTATGGTGTTAGTGATTTGATCAATTAGGAGGTGTTATGCATTTTTTCAAAAATTATTTTCTACTTTTATTATCTGGTTTGTTGTTGGCTGGGTGTAAAGGAGGCTTCACGGAAGCATTATATGACAGTGATGAGAAATCTGAGACAGTACACATTGATGTAGAAAAAGATAATATTTACTTTTTTGGTTTAACACCAAATAAAAAAATTGCGGTATTTGGTGAAAAATATCATTATCTTTTAGAAGAACATAAGTCGAAAGATCACCAGTTGATCGCCAAAATAGTGAAGCTACCTTTCAGACAGCATATTTACTCACAAATGGGCATAGTAAATAGTACAAAAGAAAAGCCTGACGAAATCACTACCGAACTTTATTTAGCATTAGATACCAGTAAGCTGAGTAAAAAACATCTGAAAACTGCTGCTGATCTAGGCTTTAAAAACCTTTCCTATAAAACGGCATTCTATAACATGACGAAACAATATAAATACAAAATTGATTTAGAAAAATTAAATCGAGAAAAGAAAATTTGGTATCGTAAAATTGATCTGGTTGGTCATCGTTATTTACCCAAAGCAGGGGCTCATTACGTAGCGAAAAATCACTATCCATTCTCTGAAACCATAGAAATATATACTAACATTGAACATTTACCAGCCGAAAAAGGAGCAAATGTAAGCACAATATTGCTCACGCCATTTGCTGCAGTAGCTGATGTAGCTGTTGGTATTTTAGCCGTTCCAGCTTATATAGGCATAAAAGCGGCTTGTATTGGTCAAAACGATGGACTCATTTGTCAATAAAGCGAAAAAGCAGGTTAGTACTTAGTACACCTGCTTTTTTCATCAGTTAGGTAAAAAAGTGCGGTGATTTTTAGAAAAGTTTTGGCTCCATCCTCTCAATTACCGTACTAGCATAAACAAAAAGCGGACAGCTTCATGCTCTCCGCTTCTTCTTTAGTTATCAGTGAGAAGTTAGATCGTACGTTTGATCTCAACAACTTCAAAGACTTCGATTTGATCGCCGACTTTCACGTCATTGTAGTTTTTCACGCCAATACCACATTCCATTCCGTTACGTACTTCTGCCACGTCATCTTTAAAGCGGCGTAGTGATTCAAGTTCACCTTCAAAGATCACTACATTATCACGTAATACACGGATTGGATTGTTGCGTTTCACAATACCTTCAGTGACCATACAACCTGCGATTGCACCAAATTTTGGATGACGGAACACATCACGTACTTCCGCAAGACCAATGATTTCTTGTTTAAATTCAGGTTGTAACATACCGCTCATTGCTGCTTTGATTTCATTCAATAGCTCATAAATAATTGAGTAATAACGTAAATCAATGCTTTCCGATTCAATAATACGACGCGCTGAAGCATCGGCACGTACGTTGAAACCAACAACGATTGCGTTTGAGGCTGCGGCTAAAGTCGCATCTGTTTCTGTAATACCACCAACACCAGAACCAACAACTTTCACTTTTACTTCGTCAGTTGAAAGCTCGTGTAAGGATTGAACAATAGCCTCCACCGAACCCTGTACGTCAGCTTTCACAATCACATTCAATTCTGCTACATCGCCTTCTGCCATATTGGTAAACATGTTTTCCAATTTCGCTTTTTGCTGACGCGCTAATTTTACTTCACGGAATTTGCCTTGACGATATAATGCCACTTCACGTGCTTTTTTCTCATCACGAACCACTGTTGCTTCATCACCCGCCGCAGGTACCCCTGAAAGCCCTAACACTTCCACTGGAATTGATGGACCTGCACTAGCAACTTCTTTACCGTTTTCATTACGCATCGCACGAACACGACCATATTCGAAGCCACAAAGTACAATATCACCACGATGTAAAGTGCCTGATTGAACAAGAATAGTAGCTACTGGACCACGACCTTTATCAAGATAAGATTCGATCACAACGCCTGTTGCCATTCCTTCTTTCACGGCTGTTAATTCAAGTACTTCTGATTGTAATAAGATCGCTTCAAGTAGCTCATCAACACCTGTCCCTTTTTTCGCTGAGACATAAACAAATTGTGTATCACCACCAAATTTCTCTGCCACAACCTCATGTTGTAATAATTCTGTTTCAACACGATCTGGATTAGCTTCTGGCTTATCAATCTTATTCACCGCAACAACAATTGGTACGCCAGCTGCTTTTGCATGTTGAATTGCTTCGATAGTTTGTGGCATCACACCATCATCTGCTGCAACAACAAGGACTACAATATCCGTTGCCTTTGCACCACGTGCACGCATAGAAGTAAATGCAGCGTGTCCCGGTGTATCTAAGAAGGTAATCATTTTACCGTCAGTTTCTACATGGTATGCGCCGATATGCTGTGTAATACCGCCCGCTTCACCTGAAGCCACTTTGGCTTTACGAATATAATCAAGTAACGAGGTTTTACCATGGTCAACGTGCCCCATAATAGTGACCACTGGTGCACGAGTAACTAATTCTGCATCCAAATCACGATCACTCATTACTGATTCTTCAAGTTCATTTTCCTTACGAATAATAACCTTATGTCCCATTTCCTCTGCAACAAGTTGTGCAGTTTCTTGGTCAATCACTTGGTTAATCGTTGCCATCGCCCCCATTTTCATCATTGTTTTAATGACTTCTGTTGCTTTTACAGCCATTTTATTCGCAAGTTCTGCAACAGTGATAGTTTCACCAATCACAACATCGCGGTTAACAGCTTGAGCTGGCTTAGTAAATGCTTGTTGTAATGCACTACCTTTTTTCGCATTTTTACCTTTACCGCCTTTACCCTCTTTTTGATTACGACGATTTGACTCACGTTCAGTTTTTGAGTTTTCTTCTTCACGACCGCCTTTTTTCGCTTTTGCAACTTTGTTTTTACCACCGCGATTACGGCTTTCTTTGCGACGTTCCTCTTCGTCTTCCGCTTCACGTGCATAACTAGACGTTAAGTTATAATCCGCATAATCTTCCGAACTCGTTGATTCAAACTCATCGTCACTTAACTCAGCATAACGTTTTGCTTCTTCTGCTGCTTTACGTGCCTGTTCTTCTGCTTTTTGACGCGCTAATTCATCTGCCTTACGACGTAATTCTGCTTCTTCAGCGCGACGCTTTTCTTTTTCCGTATCAACAGGTTTAGTTATAGTTTGCTGGGCTTTTTTAGTTTCTTCAGCTTTAACTTGTTTCGCTTTTTCAGCCTCTAAACGCGCTTTTTCTTCAGCTTCTTTCTTCGCTTTTTCTGCTGCAAGTCTTTCTGCCTCTTGAATCGCCTTTAACTTAGCTTCTTCTGCTTTTTTCGCTGCATCTGTTGGCACAGTGCGTTTTTTACGAACTTCAACCTGCACTTCTTTTGCCTTACCACCTGCGGTAGTACTCACCGTGGTTTTCGTTCTGCGCTGTAAGCTCAATTTCTTTGGGGCTGTCCCATCAGCTTTTTTAACATCTTCTGTCATATCTTCACTCCTCCCATTACTCACTGAACCAACAGATATTACGTGCAGCCATAATGAAATCTGCTGCCTGTTCCGCTGTTAAATCTTCAATATCAGCTAAATCATCAACACCTTGTTCTGCAAGTTCTTCTAGAGTAGTAATATTTTTCTCTGCTAATTTTAATGCGATATGACGACTCATCCCTTCTAAGTTAAGTAGACGCTCTTCAATATGAGCTTGCTTCAATGCTTCTTCTTCCGCTAATGCAGCAGCAGTAATTGCATCTTTTGCACGCGTTTGTAACTCTTCTACGAGATCTTCATCTTCTAAACCATCAATCGCGGTTAACTCACTTACGGAAATGTAAGCTAATTCTTCTAAAGTTGAGAAGCCTTCTTCAATCAAAATATGTGCAAATTCTTCATCAATTTCTAAGGCATTCATGAACAGTTTCAATACTTTATTATCTTCTGCTTGATGCTTCTCATCTAATTCATCTGTTGTCATCACGTTTAACGTCCAGCCAGTTAATTGAGTAGCTAAACGGACATTTTGACCATTACGCCCAATTGCTTGAGCAAGATTTGCTGATTCAACGGCAATATCCATTGAGTGTGAATCTTCATCAACAACAATTGAACTGACATCAGCTGGTGCCATTGCGTTAATCACAAATTGTGCAGGATTATCATCCCAAAGCACGATATCTACACGCTCCCCCCCTAATTCATTCGTAATTGCTTGTACGCGTGCACCACGCATACCAACACAAGCACCGACTGGATCAATACGTTTGTCATTACTCTTCACTGCAATCTTAGCGCGAGAACCAGGATCACGTGCGGCATTTTTAATTTCAATTAATTCCTCACCAATTTCTGGTACTTCAATGCGAAATAATTCAATCAACATTTCAGGTTTGGCACGAGTCACAAATAATTGTGCCCCTTTACTTTCTGGGCTTACTTTATAAAGCACACCACGGACACGGTCACCTGGGCGGAAGTTTTCACGTGGTAGCATGTCTTCACGTAAAATTACAGCTTCAGCTTGTTGACCTAAATCCAACACAATATTGTCACGGTTCACTTTCTTTACAGTTCCAGTCACAATTTCGCCTTCCTGTGAACGGAACTGCTCAACAATTTTATTACGTTCCGCTTCACGAATCTTAGTACTAATCACTTGGCGAGCAGTTTGCATGGTAATACGATCAAATGCCACAGATTCAATTTGATCTTCAATGTAATCACCTAACTGGATTGTTGGATCTTCAAACTGTGCAGCTTCTAACGTAATTTCTTTCGTTGGATTGGCGACTTCTTCTACCACTAACCAACGACGAAAAGTATCAAATTCACCCGTTTTAGGATTGATCACGACACGAACATCAATTTCTTGTTCATATTTTTTCTTGGTTGAAAGGGCTAATGCGCTTTCTAATGCTTCAAAAATTTTCTCACGTGGTAATAATTTTTCATTTGACACGGCTTCAGCAGCCAATAAAAGTTCTTTACTCATTGCTCTGTTCGCTCCCTTTAAAATTTAGGAATAATATTGGCTTTTTGAATATTGCCAAACACTAAAACTTGTTCCTGACCATCTACGATCATAGTTAACATATCGTTCTCAATTTTTGCTAATTTACCTTGCCATTTACGGCGATCTAACACTGGAATACGTAAATGTACAACAATATCTTGACCAATATAACGCTGATATTGTGCTAAGGTAAACAATACGCGATCTAATCCTGGTGACGATACTTCCAAGTTATACTTATCGCTGATTGGATCTTCTACATCAAGAATCGCACTCACTTGACGGCTGACGTTTGCACAATCTTCAACGGTTACGCCGCCTTCTTTATCAATATATAAACGCACTGTTAAATATTTACCAGAACGTTGGCATTCAATGCCCCAAAGTTCACAGCCTAAATCTTCAACCGACTCTTGTAATAATTCTTGTAACTTTTGTTCTAAACTTGCCAAAACAAAACCCTCATTAACTGTTAATGAAATTAAAACAATAGAATATTGTCTTTTTCCTGTTGTTAATCTCAAATTTTAGACGTAAAAAAAGGACTCGTTTGTCCAGTCCTTACATCAAAAAATCCTCATTCAGATACGAAAAAACCCCATCATTTTGGGGCTTCTTTACTGAACTGTCTGTAAAGTGGTTGCGGGGGCCGGATTTGAACCGACGACCTTCGGGTTATGAGCCCGACGAGCTACCAAGCTGCTCCACCCCGCGTCCGAAATATGGGCGTATTATAGAGATTTCAGCCAAAATAGCAAGTTTTAATTGTTAATTTTTTTGTATTTTTTCAAAAAATAGCACAAAATCGACCGCTCTTTTCGCTAAAAACGGGCACCTGTACCAATACCGACACCAATACCTACCCCGCTATTTCCGCCACCGGCACTCACACTGCCACCAACAGCACAACCAGACATAACAAGACTGATTACGATCATCATAATACATTTTTTCATACTACTTTCCTTCTTTAAGTTGAGTGGACATATTTTCAAATAAGCGATAAATAGCAATTAAATCCGTTTTTGCAATTGGTTTAAATAGTAGCAAAAGATAATAAATAAAGCGATATTTTCGTAATGTTTCACACACTAAATGCCATACACTCACATTACCTAATTCAATGTAAAGTTGAATAATTTGCTGTACTTCTTGATTTGAAATCGTTTTCGAACGGCATACTCCATGTAAAAAAATTAATATATCACGTGCTTTATCCCAAGTAAGCTTCTGTTTACGATATACATGTGCTTCAAAATCGAGAAACTTCACTTTACCATCTCGCCATGTCATATCTCTCAATGCAGGGCGCCCATGAATTAAATCCTTTTGGTGTAAGGCGATCAATGCTTTTATGCAATCAGATAAAATTGTATGTTTTAAACTATCTAATACAGTAAGATCCTCTATCCAAGCAATTGCACTTCGACCTGCATCGTTTAGGACTAAAAAGTCCTTATCGTATAATATTAATTTAGGGACTGGCGCATTAACAGAAGCAAAATACTGTAAAGTTTGAATCTCTTTCTGAAAAGACATTTTCGGATGAGGCTTTAATAATTTCCAAATTCCATGAAGCTGTTCTGGCTGCTTTAACCAAAAATACTGCCCTTGATACTCAAACCGATAAATTCTTGTTCCTTTATGGTTTATGAGTAACTGTTTAACATGTTCTTCAAAAGCAGTATCTGCCGCTGCCATTTTAATATTTTCCTTCTCTCAAACAAGAAAGTGCGGTCCTAATGAACCGCACTTTACATTGTAATAAACTACTTATTTTTTCATTAAACTCAATTTACTAATTTTATCGCCAGATAACTGACAATCCATCGTATAGTATTGCGTACCATTTAAACGTACTGTTGCTTTAATATTAGTTGCTGTGACAACTGCATTTTCAGGACTACGAAAAACACGATTAGTTTGTGCAACTTGTTGAATCTTGGCGATACATAAGTAATTTACTTTCGCATCAATTCCAGTGTTAATACGCCCTGCACTAACGTCAGCTTTATTATTCCCTAAAATTTTGAATAATTTTTTACTTTGCGTTAAGAGTGCACTTTGTTTCTCTGGACTTACATCAATTTTTTGACCTTTTACATTAACCGCTTTAATTAACTTCCCTGTATTATCAAATTGATAAACACCTGTTGTGTCTTGCGCAACCATTAACTTACCCGCTTGATAGAAAAATTTACTCACATTGCCATCTTTCTGGACGCGAATAAATTCTGGTTGGGAGCTTAAATAAGCGACATAACGTTCGTTATTATGTACATATTCAAATGTGCGCAATGTCGTTGCTTTTTGTTCCAAACTGACTAAATCAATGCCTAATGTTTGTATTGCTGCTTGTGCAGAAACAATACTTACATCGTGCGTACCTGTTTCTGATAAATGACTACAAGCAGATAACACTAATACAGAAGAGAATAAAACAGCTTTAGTAACATATTGACGCATAAAGTTTCCTTAACATATTCAGAAGAATGTTCTATTCTAACGAACTTTAATCAGTTTTTGAATAAAATTTCTACTTTTGCAAAATAAGATAAGTTTAAATAGAAGGAATATAAAAAATAACGAGGTATCATACCTCGTTATTTTTCTGCTATCACTCAGTTAAGATTTAGTTAAGAATAAAGCAGCAGCACCTCGCACACCACCAGAATCACCATATTTGGCCTTTTTAATTAATGGCACTTTGGCACTACGCAATAAATGAGCAGGTAATGCTTTTGGTAATGCTTCATAAAGGTAATCAAAATTAGACAATCCACCTCCAAATACAATCACATCAGGATCTAACATTGTAATAATGTTCGCAATAGATACTGCACAAAGCTCAACAAAAAGTGCTACAAATTTGACCGCACTTTCATCACCAGCATAGAAACGTTGAATGATCTCTTTTGCACTCAGCGCTTGACCTTGTAAATCACGATAAAGCATTTCAAAACCGCGCCCAGATAAATAAGTATCTAAACAAGCACGATTACCACAACCACAATCATAAATAGGCGCGTTATCCCAGTCTAACAGCTGTAATGCATGATAGTTTAATTGTGTATGCCCTACCTCACCCGCCATGCCAGTTTGTCCTGAATGGACTTTGCCATTAAAAATTAAACCACCACCAAAGCCAGTACCTAAAATCAAACCGAGCACACAAGGATATTGGGTATTCTCGTCATCCCATGCCTCAGAAAGCGCAAAACAATTCGCATCATTTTCAGCACGTACCTCACGACCAAGTCGCATAGACAGATCTTGTACGATTGGTTTATGATCTGCTGCACGAATATTGACAATTTCGGCGATACCCGTCGTTGGGTTAACAAACCCCGGAATACCTAATCCGACTGTACCTTTACAATTAAACATTTCATCTGCTTTCTGTACCAGAGAAACGATTGTATTTAACCACGCGTCATAACTTTCTTTTGGAGTTTCTACCCGTTCACTATGAAGTTTTTCTAGCTTTTCATTAAATACAGCAAGCTCTATTTTTGTACCGCCAATATCAAATCCGTATAACATTTTCACCTCACTATAAGAAATAATTTTAATTTTAACTATTCTTTATACTTTTATTTATTGATAAAAATCGCCTTTCTATGTAAAAACGTAAAAATTCCCCAGTGAACTAAAAAAGCAATTAATGTACTGACTAGTAAGTCTATTGGGTAGTGCATGCCAAAACGTAATCGACTAAATAGCATAAAAACAGCCCAAGTTGCTGTGGTTGCAATCAGTAATTTCGCACTCAAAGAGCGAACGCCTAATAACTGTACAAATCCAACAGCAAGCATTAACCAAGTAGCAGCAAAAATAGTATGACCAGAAGGAAATGCATAACCTACTTCTTTTTCATAGTGCCCTTTCAGCCAAATAGGAATATCTGATTTAGATTGATAGAATTGATCGACAAATTGAGCACGCATTTCACGGTCTTGAGCATAAAAATGCTCAACTGTAATGCCTGTTTCTTCTGCCACATAAACGACATAAGGACGCGGTTCTGAAAATAATGTTTTCAATCCACTTTTTATCCCCTGAGTTGAAATAACGGCAAATGCCATTACAACCACACCAAGTATCCATTGTTTTTTATTGTGAAATAAAGGAACAAATAATAATGCAAATACAGCACAAGTCATAATCGCGTAAGGCACGCTGCCTGTTTCGGTCAAAAAATAAAGCGGATAATCATATTCAGTCATTAAATCATTGTTATTCCATTGCCATGCAAAAATCCAAGCAAAAAAAGGGACAATACAAAGCAATAAGGTATATAATGACAATCTTTTTAACATATTAACGACCATAAAATTGAGAATCTGGAAGAACAATATTCTATCAGATAAAGTGTGAAAGAATAAGGATTGATTATGGCAAAAATTCAACGAGTTACCGAAGCCAATTTGCCAACAGAATTTGGCATATTTAAAATCGTCGGTTTTGAATTTCCAGACACCAAAAAGGAGCATGTTGCCCTCGTATTAGGTGATGTAGAGAACAGCAATGAGCCTGTCCTTGCACGTATTCATTCAGAATGTTTAACTGGTGATGCATTGCATAGTTTGAAATGTGATTGTGGCTTTCAATTAGCAGCGGCATTACGTCAAATCAGCCAAGAAGGACGCGGTGTTTTAATCTATCATCGTGAAGAAGGTCGTGGTATCGGGTTAATTAATAAAATCCGTGCTTATTCATTACAAGACAAAGGAATGGATACTATCGAAGCAAATCTCGCCCTTGGCTTTGCTGCGGATGAACGCAACTTTGACGTTTGTGCAGATATGTTTGATTTACTGGGTGTAAAAAAAGTACGTTTGTTAACTAATAACCCTAATAAAATCGAAACAATGAAAAAAGCGGGGATCAATATTGTTGAACGAGTAGCCTTGAATGTAGGAGAAAACCGCTATAATACGGAATATCTTGATACTAAAGCGAAAAAAATGGGGCATTTTATTGTCCATAACCAACAGAAACATTTACTAGAATGTCCGTATTGTTCGGAAGAAATTCCTACTAAACAAGATTAGAATGCTTTCGCCCACCTCAATAAGGTGGGCGAAACTTTCACAAAACTGACCGCACTTTCACTGGCTAATTACTACTCACTTTTCGATACAAATCTTTGCTATAAATCACACCGGTTGGGTTGTCTGCATGATAACCGACTATCGTCGAATGCATAAACATTGGTCGTGTATATTGAAAGATAGGTAATACCACATAATCCTGCTGTAACTGCTGGGCAATTTGCCCATACAACATTTGTCTTTCTGCTGTAGTTTGCGGTAGTAATGTTGCTTCTAATAACTTATCTACATCTGCATTACGATAAGCAATCTTATTGTCAGGAGAATGGGAATAGAACTGATGTAAAAATGCAGAAGGCTCATTATAATCAGCACACCAACCAGAACGAATTAACTGAAAATCCCCTTTCGCTCGTTTTTCTAAAAGTTGCTGCCAAGATACTGGTTCAGAACTCACCCGAATCATATCCGATTGTGACCACATTCTAACCAAACGTTGTGCAATATTGCTGTGTAAGCTTTCTTGATCATAGGTTAATTTTAACTGTAACGGGGATTTCTCTGTGATCCCATTTTGCTCAAGTAATTGTTCAACTACGACTGGCTCCCATGCTAAAGTGGATTCTAATTGCATAGAATGAGGTAAAAAATGTGTTGCTACCTGCATTTGCGGTAAAACATCTTGCACAATACGTCTGCTGGAAATCATTGAAACTAACGCTTTACGTACCGCACTTTTTTGTAAAAGTGGGTCATTTAAGTTGAATTCATAATAATAAGTACAAAGCTGAGGAAAATACTGTGTTCCCACTGGTACTTGTTTAGGTTCAAACACAATATCCAAAGCAGAAACTGATTCAGAATACTCTAATTTTTGATAATCAACGAATTTAAATGATACTTTCTCGCTCGCCCAATAATAGGGATTTTTTTCTAAGTGAATCAAATTATCCTGCTGACTCACTAAACGATAAGCGCCATTACTAATAAATTGCGTTGCTTCATTTTGATAGCTTGGCAGTAATGCCACATGAGCCAGCATGGCAGGAAGATGTGGCGTTGCCTTATCAAGTTGAATACGTAGGATATTTTCGGCAATCGCCTCAACCCCCAGTTGTTGTACTGGCATGTTACCTGCAATAACCGCTTGGCTATTTGCTAAATTCAAAAAATTTAAATAGGATTTTAGCTGACTATGAGATTGCGCTAATGCTTGCCAACTTACCACAAAATCTTGCGCACTTAATACTTCTCCATTTGACCAACGAATATTATCACGCAACAGGAAAAACCAAGTTTTGTAATCCTCTGTTTGCCAACTTTGTGCCACAGCAGGTATAACATTCCCCATCACATCATAAGCCGTTAAGCCTTCCAATAAATCCTGTACAAATAAGCTTTGTTCCGCGTTACTGATCAAATGAGGATTGAGTAGTAAATCACTATACACACCGCGCGTTAATAATTCTCGCGTTGGCACTTTTTCAATAGATGTCAGCGAAGTTGTTGTTTTATGTTCAGATAAACCTGAAGGCGCAGGATCACAAGCGGATAGGCAAAAAATAAGTGAAAATAAGACCGCACTTTTTAAGCAGAAAGTGCGGCTTATATGTGAAACAAAAGATAAACAAGAATCGCTAAACATTAACTCAATTCCAATAAAATAATGTGCATTATACAAACAATGCTTAGCGAATACCAATTATTGCTTAGCTGTTTTGATCCAAAAGAAAAAGAACCAATATTTAGTCAGTAAAACGAATACAATAATCGTGCGTCCAATTGTACTTGGTGTAAAATAAAAACCAATTGATAACATCACAGTTGCAAATAATAAAATCCAAAATTTGGATTTTTGGCTTAATGAACGATCTTCTTTAAATGATTTAAGATGATTATTATACAGTTTAGTTTGTACAAACCAGTTATGTAAGCGATCTGAACCTTTTGCGAAAAAGAATAATGTCAGTAACAAAAATGGGGTCGCAGGTAGCAATGGTAAAATAATCCCTAACACACCTAAACCGAGAAAAATAAAGCCTAATAAAATGTAAATTGGTTTCATAACTATCCTTTTGAATAAAAACGATTCTCAATTATCTACAATTTTTTCGCTTTTTCAAGCTAGATATTATAAAATTTTGCCCCATATAATAAAAATCACTTTTATTTGAAAGGAATATCATGACAAATCCATTACTCACTTTTGACGGCTTACCGCCATTTTCACAAATCAAACCAGAACATATCCAACCCGCAGTTGAAAAGCTTATCCAAAACTGTCGCGAAAGTATTGAACAATTAGTCCAGCAACAACATTTCACTTGGGATAATTTTATTTTGCCATTAACTGAAATAAGTGATCTCTTTAGCAAAGCATGGTCACCTATTTCTCATCTCAACTCAGTAAAAAATAGTCCTGAATTACGTGAAGCTTATCAAGCTTGCTTACCATTATTATCAGAATATAGTACTTGGGTAGGACAACATAAAGGCTTATACCAAGCTTATCAGCAATTAAAAAACAGCCCTGAATTTGTGAATTATGAATTGGCACAAAAAAAAGCAATTGACAATGCATTACGTGATTTCAAACTTTCCGGTATTTCGTTACCCGCAGAAAAACAAAAACGTTATGGTGAAATATCTGCTCGCTTATCTGAATTAAGCTCGCAGTTTAGTAACAATGTACTTGATGCCACAATGGGTTGGGATAAAGTCATTGAAGATGTTGAACAATTAAAAGGCTTACCAGAATCTGCATTACAAGCCGCTCAACAATCGGCAGAAAATAAAGGCTTAACTGGCTACCGCTTTACATTAGAAATACCAAGTTATTTACCTGTCATGACGTATTGTGAGAATCGCGAATTACGTGAAGAAATGTACCATGCATTTGTTACTCGCGCTTCTGAACAAGGTCCAAATGCAGGAAAATGGGATAACAGCGCGATCATGGAAGAAATCTTAAACCTACGTGTCGAGCTAGCGAAGTTACTAGATTTCAATACCTATACAGAATTGTCTTTAGCGACAAAAATGGCTGAAAACCCACAGCAAGTTCTCAATTTTCTAGACAGTTTAGCGACTCGTTCTAAAGCACAAGGTGAGAAAGAATTAGCGGAGCTAGAAGCATTTTGTCGTACAGCATTTCATGTTGATACACTTGAAGCTTGGGATATTGCTTTTTACAGTGAAAAGCAAAAACAACATTTGTATTCAATTAATGATGAAGAACTCCGTCCTTATTTTCCTGAAAATCGAGTGATTAGTGGGTTATTTGAATTAATTAAACGTATTTTCAATATTCGCGCAGTTGAACGTTTTGATGTTGATACTTGGCATGAAGATGTACGCTTCTTTGATTTAATTGATGAAAAAGATCAACTGAGAGGCAGCTTCTACTTAGATTTATATGCACGTGAACATAAACGTGGTGGCGCATGGATGGATGACTGTATTGGTCGTCGTAAAAAAGCAGATGGGACAATTCAAACACCAGTTGCATATTTAACATGCAACTTTAATGCACCAGTTGGTGATAAACCTGCTTTATTCACTCACGACGAAGTCACCACACTGTTCCATGAATTTGGACATGGCATTCACCATATGCTCACACAAATTGATGTCGCAGATGTTGCAGGTATTAATGGTGTGCCTTGGGATGCAGTAGAGTTACCAAGTCAATTCTTAGAAAATTGGTGTTGGGAACCTGAAGCGCTTGATTTTATTTCTGGTCATTATGAAAGTGGTGAACCTTTACCAAAAGAAAAATTAGCTCAGTTATTAAAAGCGAAAAACTTCCAAGCTGCGATGTTTGTATTACGTCAATTAGAGTTTGGTTTATTTGATTTCCGCTTACATCATCATTTCGAACCGACTAAGCAAAATCAAATATTAGAAACATTAAAAGCAGTAAAAGAGAAAGTTGCTGTGATTAAAGGAGTTGATTGGGCACGTGCACCACATAGTTTCAGCCATATTTTTGCTGGCGGTTATGCTGCGGGCTATTATAGCTATTTATGGGCTGAAGTACTGTCAGCAGATGCATTTTCTCGTTTTGAAGAAGAAGGGATTTTTAATGCTGAAACAGGTCGCTCCTTCTTAAACGAAATTCTCAGTCGTGGGGGGACGGAAGAACCAATGATCTTATTTAAACGTTTCCGTGGACGTGAACCACAATTAGATGCATTATTAAGACACAAAGGCATTGCTAACTAGCTTTGTTGAAAATAAACAAAAAAGTAACCGCACTTCAATCACTCAAAGTGCGGTTACTCTTATAAAATCTTATATTAGCTAATTTAACCAACCAGCTTGCTGAGCAATAAATAACAACGTAAATGAAGTGAGATACATTAACCCGATCAAAGATAACCAGAATAACCCACCTTTGACTTTATGCTCACCTTTTAATACAAGAGATAAATTTAAATAAGCAAACACTGGCGTTGAAACAAAAGAAGCAATCATCGCAAACTTCAACATCGGTCCAACTGCATTATTAAAATAGAAAATGATGGCTAAACCTGAAACGGCTGCTAATGTAATTGCAATATTCAAAAAGCTCGGACGGCTTTCTTGTTTACCTAAGATTAAACGTAAACTTTCAACATTAGTACGGGAATAACCATCGATTACTGTAATTGTCGTACCAAACATACACATAAAGGCAATAAATGCGATTAAGCCTCTCGCCCATTCACCAATAGTTAACGCATACATATTGATTAACTGAGCAATATATTTACCGCCAACCATTTGTACTGTTTCGCTTGAACCATGTTGCACTAACGCTCCTAAAGCTAAAAAGACTAATGCTAACAATGCGGTACCAATATAACCTACATTAAAATCCCAAATACCATCTTGATAAGAGACTTTAGACATACGACGTTTTGCAATCACCCACATCGAGTTAATCGCCGAAATTTCAATTGGTGCAGGCATCCAACCCATTAAAGCAACAATAAAACCTAATGCAGCTAAATTCCATGGACTTGCGCTTACATAGTCTTCTGGTGCAATACCTTGAATGCCATTACGACTTAGTGCAATAACAACAGCTACCACCGTTGTAATCGTTAAGGCAATCATAATTAACTTAGATAAGCCATCTAATAAGCGATATTTACCCAATAATAAAATCAAAGTGCTCACACTAATCACAATTAAGCTTAATTTTGGCAGTGCTATCATTCCAGCAGGCAAAACAAACGTTAAAATAGCAGCACATAAAAGACCTACAGCGGCAGTATTAATGACTGTAGCAAACACATTCATTAAAAAGAAGATCCATAAATAAACTTTTCCTTTTTTCAAATAGCCTTGTAATAAAGTTTCACCCGTATCTAAAGTATATTGCACGCCAAAGCGGAAAAAAGGGTATTTAAAAAGATTAGCTAAAATAATAATAATCGCAAGTTGCCAACCATAAATAGCACCAGATTGAGTTGAGGCAATAAGATGAGAACCACCTACTGCAGCAGAAGCCATTAAAATACCGGGACCTAAAGCGGCTAATTTAGAATGCCAAGTTGATCTTTCTAATTGTTGAGTTGTTTCTGTCATAATAAGTTCCAAAAATAATCTTTCTTATTGATATAAACATTGTATATAACAATGTTTTAACAATATCTTATATTTATAATCAAGAGTCAACTGCACACAAATCAACCGCATATAGAATTTAAATCTAAATTCAATCAGCCTAGCAGAATAAAAAACCAATTTCAAAACTAGTAAGCCAGAAAGATATCATTGGATAAAATATCAGCTGATATAAAATAAATTTGAAAAAGTAACAAAATAATTTAAAAAATTAAATAAAAATGCATTTTTAATAGAAAAAATAGTGGACAGTGATGATGGCTGGGGTACTAGGATTCGAACCTAGGGATGCCGAGATCAAAACCCGGTGCCTTACCGCTTGGCGATACCCCAATTGAAATATCTTTGATTTGAATATTTAGAAGATTACCTTGATAGTATGGCTGGGGTACTAGGATTCGAACCTAGGAATGCCGAGATCAAAACCCGGTGCCTTACCGCTTGGCGATACCCCAACAACTATATTTGACTTGCAAGCTAATGAATGGTGCGGGACGAGGGACTTGAACCCACACACCTCGCGGCGCCAGAACCTAAATCTGGTGCGTCTACCAATTTCGCCAGTCCCGCAAATATGGTGGCTATGACGGGATTCGAACCTGTGACCCCAACATTATGAGTGTTGTGCTCTAACCAACTGAGCTACATAGCCATTTTCCTATTTGCATTCACCTCATCGGCTTTGCGGGGCTAATTATGCTGATATCGCCCTCACTCGTCAACTCTTTTTTTTATAAAAATGAAAATTTTAACTTATTCGCATAGAGTTTGAACAAATCGTTCTAAAAACCGACCGCACTTTATTCAGATAACAATCGACGCAATAAGCTACCATCTAACAAAGCACGCTTAATTAAGGCAAATGCGCCTATCACATCTTCATGTTTTAGCTCAGAAGCAACCAATGGTGTATTTTTCACAAATGCAGGTAAAGCATGACTATCCAACGAACGTTGAATTGCTGCAAACAAAATATTTTTCGCTTGTGTAATTTCTCCTGAAATCACTATTTTTTCAGGATTAAACATGTTAACACTCATAGCAAGTACACGCCCAATTTGTACACCAACATGTTCAATTAACTCGATAGCAGCAGCATCTTGTTTATTACTGGCTTTACAGATGGCTTCAATATCATGAGTATCTAAAGAAAGCCATTTACTTTGATAACCATCCTGTAATAGCTCATGCATTTTTTTCTCAATCGCTGTATTACTCACCACTGTTTCTAAACAACCAACGTTACCGCATAAGCAACGTTTACCTAACGGATCAACTTGAATATGACCTATTTCACCCACGTTATTTTTATAGCCTAGAAAAACTTCATGATTAATCACAATACCTGCACCGACTCCACGATGAATGCGCAATAAAAGCGAATCATAACAATCCTGAGTCACACCAAAATAGTGCTCCGCTAAAGCTAAACTACGCACATCATGCCCAATAAACGTAGGTAAATTGAAATGTTGAGTCATTTTATTTGCTAAATCCCACGGCGCATTTAACTGTAAATGTGGCATGTATTCAATCATATTCGTTTTCACATCAACAAAACCAGGAACAGTAATCCCAATGGCGATAAATTCACTACCACGCTTTTGATTTTCTTCGATAAATGCTGTTAATTGTTGCAAAAGAAAAGCTTCTATACTTTCCACACTTTGATTCTCTGGCAAATCAAAAATATCTTTTTTCAAAAGTTTAGTGGAAAGATCCATAATAGCGAAGGTAGTATGCTTGCGTCCTAAACGAATTAAAATTGAACGAAATGCTTTATATTCAGCTACTATAGATGTTGCTCTACGTCCCCCTGTTGACTCTTGTTGTTCAACTTCTTTAATCAGGCCTCGAGCTAAAAGATGACGAGTAATTTTGGTTACACTTGCTGGCGCAAGTTGACTTAATTCAGAAATTTGAATACGAGAAATCGGTCCTTGTTGATCAATCAGTTTATAAACTACTGCACTATTCATTTGTTTCACTAAATCAACATTTGCTATTTGGTGATTTTCTCGCATGTTTTACCCCAATAAAAAAATAATCGACTTATTTTAGTGTGGATTAAGATAATTAGAAATAATTTTTGCAATACAATTTATTTTTGCTCAATTTTTAAAGTAGAAGAAAATAATGCTAATCCATTTGCGTTGCCAGTTTTGACCATAGAACTCATCACCTGAGTAGGTGAATGTAACAATTTATTTGTTAGCTTATGGCTAAGTTCTTGTAATACAGCTTCTGCATCTTCACCTTGTGCTAAAGCAGTTAACGACTTTTCTAATAACTGTTGGCGAATATCTTCAGCATTATCACGATATGAACGAATCAGATTCGAAAATTGATGCACTTTTAACCACTCAAAAAAATCTTCGCATTCTTGTTGAATAATTGACTTAGCCTGTTCTGCTGCTTTTTGTCTTTCAGTAAGATTACGCTGAATGATATGCTGTAAATCATCAACAGTATAATGATAAATACTTTCAAGTTGACCTACACTTTCTTCAATATCTCGTGGCACAGCAATATCTACTAATAACATCGGCAAATAACAACGCGCTTTTTGTGCTAATTTAACCATTTCTTGATTAATCAAAATATTAGGACTACCTGTTGAACTAATCACAATATCAGCTTGATTCAAACCATCTTGTAACTCAGAAAGTGAGAGAATCTGAATATTGTCAGTTGAGTCTAATTTTTCAACTAATTGCTGCGCGCGCGCCAAAGTGCGGTTCGCAATCATAATATTTTTCACACCATGACGTAGCAAATGACGACAAGCTAATTCTATCGTTTCTCCTGCACCGACTAAAAGCACATTCAATTGTCTTAATGACTCAAAAATTTGACGTGCTAAATTACAAGCGGCATAAGCAACAGAAACCGCACTCCCGCCAATATTAGTTTCCGTTCTAACTCGTTTAGCTGTTGAAAAAGTTTTCTGAAACAAGCGAGAAAGCTCGCTTGAAAGAGGCTGTGCTAGCTGTTGATAATATTGCTCACTTATTTGATAGGCTTGCTTCACTTGCCCTAAAATTTGTGGTTCACCTAAAATCAAAGAATCTAAACCACAAGCCACATGCATTAAATGTAAGGCGGCTTGTTGGTTCTGTTGTGAATAAATACAATTTGCTAACTCATTTAGTGGTAATTGATGTATATCAGCAAACCATTGTATACAATTATGAGTCCAATTTTGCGCTTGTTGTGGTGCAATGTGTTTATTATGTAAATAAACTTCAGTGCGGTTACAAGTTGATAAAATCACTGCACTATTCGCCAATTTATGTCGCTGAATCAGCTGTAATGCGTCAACACGCTTTTCATCAGAAAAAGCGACTTTTTCGCGCACAGCGACTGAAGCCGTTTTATGATTAACACCAAGAACGAGAATTGTCATAAATTACTTAAAAATGAACCGCACTAATAAAATGTGACGATAGGATGAACCCACAGAACAAATAAAATAAAACATTCATTTTAATCAATTGTTATCTGATGAGCAAACTTAACTACAACAATTTTGTTTGAATACTATATTTAAGTTAACTAAAACACATCTTTTGCTTGCCGCAAAGCAATAAATGAAGCTAAATCAGTAGTAATTAAAAATGGATTTATTTGTTTCTCTAATGCCAATGTTGTCGGCACACTTGGCAGGTTATCTCTTCTAAGCTGTTCAACTTTTTTAAGGTGATTGTGTAACATGAGCTTATCTTCTAGCACCGTTTCCGCAAAATACAAATTAGATAACGTATATTCATGCGCAGGGCAAACAATAGTCTGATCTGGTAGGCATTTTAAACGTTGTAACCCTTCAAACATCTGTTGATAATTACCTGTAAATACTCGACCACACCCTGCTGAAAATAAACTGTCCCCACAGAACAAATGTCCATCCACAAGATAACTCACATGCTGCTCAGTATGTCCTCCTGTATCAAACACTTGAATTTGATAATGTTTTGTTTCAATCAGATTATTAACAATAATTCGCGTGGCACCTTTTGAACCTGTTTCTTCAGGTCCCCAAATTTCAATATCAGGGTAGTGTTGTTTAAATTCCGCGGCTCCCGCAGTATGATCAGCATGGTGATGAGTTAATAAAACGGCTTCAACTTGTAATTGGTTACTTGTTAAAAATGATAATAAATTTTTTGTTTCTGGAATATCGATCACAATTACAGGTAAATCTTCTCGTCCATAAAGCCAAATATAGTTATCATTCAATGCAGGAATTGGCACTAACATAAATTATCCTCAAAGGTTTGATAATGCTGTGGAACGCAAAACATCCCAAAGCGATGACATTGCCATATAGCTGGCAACAACTTAATAATGGTGAACAATATTGTAATGTACTTACACAATATTTCTCTGCATGGTTTCCTAAAATTTTAGGCTATCAGTTGCTAAAATTAGGTGGCTTAAGCGCGGAAATCACATGTGATCTTTTTTTACCGCACCAAATTATTGTATCCCCACAAATGACAAATACACTAAAAAAACTTTCACAACAACAAAAGACCTCGTTAATTCAAGCAGAATTAACTGCGCTCCCATTTATAGAAAACTCAATTGATGCTTGTCTTTTAGCTAACATACTAAACTTTAGCCAAGATCCTCACCAAATTTTACGTGAAGTTAATCGTGTACTAGCTGATGATGGCTATCTTTTTTTATCCCTCTTTAATCCAATAAGCCCATTATTATTCAAACATTACTTGAATAAAAAAGCACATGACAAGCTTCTTGCTCGTCATTACTTACCTTGGCGTATCATAGATTGGTTAGCATTATTAAATTTTGATATTTTAGAATATCAATCTCTTATTCATAATGAAAAAACAAGTTGTTTCTCACACCTCATTACAATTATTGCACGCAAACGGGTTTATCCTCTCACTCTAAATCCTCAAAGAATGCGTTTTAATAAGCAACAGCTTTTTGAACCAGTAAATGTGTTTAAAGAAACAGCATTGCGTAAATAAATGCAATTTGGCTTGCAGCACCAAACAAACTCCCCTATCATGCCGAACTTTTGAAATAATAAAAAATATTGAGATAACGATGTCCGAACAAACTTTTATTCTTGGCAAAGATGCCGCACTTGAAGACAGTATTAATAAATTTCAACAAAAATTGACCGCACTTGGCTTTAATATTGAAGCAGTTTCTTGGTTAAATCCAGTACCAAATGTTTGGTCAGTACACATCCGAGATAAAGACTGCCCACAATGCTTCACAAATGGTAAAGGTGCAAGCAAAAAAGCAGCACTTGCCTCTGCATTAGGCGAATATTTTGAACGTCTTTCAACCAACTATTTCTTTGCCGATTTTTACTTAGGTCAGGAAATCGCCAATGGTGATTTTGTGCATTATCCAAATGAAAAATGGTTTCCTATTGAAGATGAAGCATTATTACCAGCAGGTATTCTGAACAAAGATCTATTAGATTACTATGATCCCAATCAAGAATTAACACCAGAATTATTAGTTGATTTACAATCAAGTAATTACCAACGAGGTATTGTCACAATGCCTTATGTACGCCAATCAGATCAATCAACTGTCTATATCCCACAGAGTATTATTGCTAACTTATACGTATCTAATGGTATGTCTGCCGGCAACAGCAAGTTTGAAGCTCGAGTACAAGGTTTATCAGAAGTTTTTGAACGCTATATTAAAAATAAAATTATTGCTGAAGCAATTAGCCTACCGTTAATTCCCTCAGAAATCATAGCTAGTTTCCCATCAATCCAAGCTTCTATTCAAAAATTAGAACAAGAAGGCTTTCCAATTCTAGTTTATGATGCTTCGTTAGGCGGTAAATATCCTGTCATTTGCGTCATTTTATTAAATCCTAATAATGGTACTTGCTTCGCTTCATTTGGCGCACACCCTAACTTCCAAGTTGCTTTAGAACGTACAGTGACTGAGCTATTACAAGGGCGTAGCTTAAAAGATCTTGATGTATTTACTCCGCCTTCGTTTAACAATGAGGATGTTGCCGAACATGCCAACTTAGAAACACACTTCATCGATTCAAGTGGCTTAATTTCTTGGGATTTATTTAAACAAGACGCAGATTATTCATTTGTACATTGGGATTTCTCTGGTACGACAGAACAAGAATATAATAATTTGATGTCAATTTTCCAAGTTGAACAAAAAGAAGTTTATATTATGGACTACAATCACTTGGATATTTACGCTTGCCGTATTATTGTGCCTGGCATCTCTGACATTTATCCAGTTGATGACTTAATTTATGCTAACAATAATATGGGTATGAATTGGCGTGAGATCTTATTAGATCTACCTCATTTCCATCATCAACAAGATACTTATCAAGAGCTTTTAGCACAACTTGATGAACAAGGTATCGATGATGCAATCCGTGTACGTGAATTTATTGGTATCGTTGCACCAGTAAAATCAGGCTGGACAACATTACGTATTGGTGAGCTTAAATCAATGCTTCATTTAGCTACTGGTAATTTAGACGCTGCTCTCGACTGGGCAAATTGGACACTGAATATGAACAGTTCTGTCTTTACCATTGAACGCGCAAATTATTATCGTTGTTTAATTCATAGTATTGAATTGTTCCTTGATAATAACCGTGCACCAGAGCAATATCGCATGGTCTTTGAAAAAATGTACGGTCAAAATGCTGTTAATTTCGCTTGGATAGCAATCCAAGGAGGTAATCCTTTCTATGATTTACTTACCGACGATGAAAATCTAAAACAATTTCAAGCACATCAAAAACTATTACAAGCATACGAAAAACTACAAAAAGCAAAACGTGAAAACTGGCAATAATTTCCTCTTTAAAGGGCATCATTTGATGTCCTTTCTCATTGTTGTGATCCAGTGCAAAGAAATATTTTCTATTTAGTGATAATATACTAGCGTTATTTCATTCAACTATAAGGAGTAATCTTATGCAAAACTGGACACCAGAAATGTGGCAAACTGCTGGTATTGGTTTAATCATTGGTTTAGTAATTGGTTACTTATTTCTCCGTTTCACGAAAGACTCAGTGAAAAAGCAAGTAAAAACAGAAGCAGAATTACAAAAAGTCAAAAATCAGCTAGATAGCCAAAAGCAACAACTTGAAAAACATTTTGCAGAAAGTGCTGAACTACTAAAAAATATTGCACAAGATTACCAAAAATTATATAAACATCTAGCAACATCTTCAACGCAATTATTACCAGAACTCACAAACAAGCAGCTTTTCTCACAAGAACTTATTACGAACACAACGACTGAAAAAGTTGATAATACAGATACAGATGAGCCACCTAGAGATTATTCTGAAGGCTCATCTGGCTTGTTAAAAAATGAAAAAGATAATAATTAATCTATATAAAATAATATGTAGTTTCCTAAAAATTAGAGCAAAGATTGACTGATTTGATCTGCCGCCAAAAAAATTAGACTGTTATATTTTAAGGACTGTTTCCGATATTTTCTCGGACCCAGTCCTTTTAATTGTACTCTCTCCTCATTGTAATAGCGAATATAATCGTGCTGATTCGCCAATCATCCCAAAGATTCGTGTGTAATAACTCTAACCTTTAACCGTCTGAAAAAACTTTCTATTGCACTATTATCTAAGCAATTTCCTTTTCTCGACATATTTTGCCGTATTCTATTTTCTGCCCAAATACGTCGATAACCCAGTATTTGCTGCTCCCAATTTTACATCTTTAGACAGTTTTTTAACCTCCTGTCGGAGCATTTCTTAAACTTGTTACAGTTCGGGGTTCTCTA
>NZ_NXGB01000019.1 GCF_002850605.1 Pasteurella oralis | reverse complement strand
TGTCAATGATCTTCAAAAAATGCACCAGAAAGATCGTCTAAAAGTGAACCACCGGTCAACCTAAAAAATTAAGTGCGGTGTTTAAAACGATAAGACTCATTCCCTGTTTCTAAAATATGACAATGGTGAACAAGTCGGTCCAATAAGGCATTGGTCATTTTGGCTTCGGTAAATAAACTTCCCCACTCGGAAAACGCTAGATTCGTGGTAATAATCACGCTGGTCTGTTCATGCAATTGACTCATCAAATGAAAGAGCAATGCCCCACCTTTTTGACTAAAAGGCAAATAACCGAGTTCATCTAAAATCAACAGGTCATAACGGGTCATTTGTGGAATGAGTTTAAAGTGTTTGTGCTGGCTGTCGAGTTCTAACTGATTAACTAAATCCAACACATTCCAAAACCGTACTTTATAGCCTTGCTCGGTAGCTTGGAGTCCCAATGCTGTCGCAAGGTGGGTTTTCCCTGTCCCAGGTCCTCCGACTAAAATCACATTCCGTTTCGCCTGAATATACTCCCCACTCAGTAATAGTTGCAGGTGAGTATCTTCAAGAGGGCTGTGCTAAAAATCAAACTCAGCCAATGTGCGTTGTTGGGGGAATTTTGCCCGTTTAATCCGTCCGAGCGTTTGGTTAATCTGACGTTGGGTTAATTCGACATTCAACAGCCGCATTAAAATCTCTAACGTCGGGCGTTTACGTCGTATTCCTTCTATCACAATATCATCAAATTCATTGAGCATGGCGGTTAATTTGAGTTGTTTGAGTAAATCAAGATAGGGTTGTCTATCCATAAAAAGACTCCTTAAGATGAATGAAGTGCAGGAAAATCGGTTTGTCTGCGATACTGAATCAGTTGGTCAAATTGGGCTAAATTGGCTTTTGGGGGTAACGTGAGTGCGACGTGAGCCGTTTTGATTTTAGGGATATCTGGCTCAGTTAAACGTAGGATAATGTTTAACACAGCTTCCACGGTAGGCAGCCCTTGTTCTAAGGCAAGCTCAGCTGCGGTTACGCCAATCTCTTCGCCAAAATCGGCAATTAAACTCAGTAGCTTCACCATCGCTTTATCGCCACGGGGGTGTTTGAGTAGGTGCTGTTGTAAGGTTTTAATCGCAGGGGGTAATGCCCAGCCCTGAAAGGGTTCGCCGTGACGTAATGCCCCCGGTTTTTGTTTCAAGGCAGAGAGATAATGCAACGGGTTATAACTGGTCCCCCCTTTGACAAATTGACGGGGATGAGATGCCACAATCTGTTGTTGGTAAATCAGCACAATCTCTTCCGCCCCAATTTGGGCAATCAGCTCTTTGCCACATAAATGGCAAGGGACGCTGTATCGATGATTATCGTATAAGACCAACGCACTGGAGTTGACTAATAAGCGTTCCGTACGATATCCCTGATAAGGCGTAAAGGGAGAAAGGCAGGCTTTTTCTTTGGCTAAACATTCCGCAATAGTTTGCTGTTTATCTTCGACCCAAGGTTGACTCACCATCTGTTTTGTACACCAAGCGGTAAGATATTCATTGAGTTCGGCAAGCGATGAGAATGATAAGGTGGGCTGAAAGAGGCATTTACGTAGAGTTTGTACTTGTCGTTCAACTTGCCCTTTCTCCCAACCTGATGCGGGTGTGCAGGCAACAGGCTCAATTAAGAAATGGTTCATCATCGCTAAAAAGCCCGTATTGAAGGTTCTTTCCTTGCCCGCTTTTATCTGTTTGACAATGGTCTTGGGATTATCATAAATACCCCGTAAAGGCACTCCGCCCCAATAAGCAAAAGCGTGATTATGGGCATCAATAACCATTTCTAAGGTTTGTCTAAAATAGGCACGAACATAATATGCCCGTGAATGACATAAGCGAAAATGGGCGATGTTCACTTTCGTTTCTACGCCATCGAGAACCACCTTTTCCACACTCCAATCAAATTGGTAAGTTTCTCCGATAGGGAATTTTTGTGGAATAAAGACCGTTGTGAGCGTTTGTTTATGCTCTGCTTTAAAGCGTTTAATAAAACGGGATACACAGGCATATTTCCCTTCAAAGCCAAGGCTACAAAGGTATTCAAAATGCCGTACGGCGGTCAAACGCTGAGAGGGTGGTTGAGCGAGTTCAGACTCTAACCGCTCAACCAACAACGTTTTGTAGGGTTCAAGTTTAGGGGAAGGGTATCGCTGACGTTGATAGTGCGGTGGTTCAGTCACCGTTAAATATTTTTTCACTGTGCGACGACTGAGATGCAGTTTGTCAGCGATTTTACGTTGAGATAAGCCGTCTTTATAAAAGAGACGGCGGATTTTTAAGATGGTTTCCATACAAAGCATACCCAAAGTGTCCTTGTTGAAATAACAAGGAGTTTATCAAAAGACCGAGTGGTACACTTTTATCGGATCTTTTGCGGTTTAGTTGGTGTATTTTTGCAGGATCATTAACA
>NZ_NXGB01000018.1 GCF_002850605.1 Pasteurella oralis | reverse complement strand
CCTTATGGGAATTCTAATGCTTCAGTGAATTTAATTAAGAGTATTTCTGAAGCAGCTATTTGGATAAAAGAGAATAAATTATTTCTAAGAGTGGTTATATTGACAGCTATTAATAATTTTTTACATCCTATTTTATATTTAACAATTATATATCAATTAAGTTTTAATAATGTAGGATTTGATATTACAGGCTACATATTATCTGGATTGGGAGTCGGCGGGATAATAGGGAGTATAATATCCAATCCTTTGTCTAAAAAGTTAAGTTTTAGTCAGTTAGTTATAGGTATAAATATATTACGAATTTTCGTTTTTGCTGGTTTCATATTTTTCCCTACAGCGTGGGGATATTTTGTATTCTTCGTATTTAAAGCTATACTAGGGGGAGTATGGAATGTTTGTTACAATGTTTATACTATTCAGGAAATGCCTCATGCTTATGTTGCTAGAATATCTGGTCTTAGTGGTTTAATCATAAAGATATTTACTGCTATAGCAAGCCTTCTCGCGGGATATTTTATTAAGTATTTAGGCGTAGATAACGTATTGTATTTTCTAGTCCTATTAACTGTTGGGATGTTCCTGTTTACATTGAATATCAAAAAGTACGCTATTAAAATTGAAAAATTTTAAAATTCTATTTTCTCTTCTTGTTTATAAGAAATATATTCAAAATGTCTATAAACTTTGACTATAGTTTATAGGCAGTCTAAAAAATGTATATCCTATTTTTTTTGTATAAATTGATTTACTTGTCTAGAAAATTTTAAGTTTCGAGTGCAGGTAAAAAAAGATATTCAAATAATTGCGGCTATAGTTTGAATAGAATAAGGTAAAATGAAAGTGCGTGAGTTAAATAAATCAATAGCAGACTGTATACTAAGTTCTGAAAAAATGTCTTTTTGTCTAGTAGGGGCAGTAGGTACGGGTAAATCTGAAATTATGAATATCATTTATGAAAATCTAGGTAGTAATGCTTTTTGGTTTAATTATGATCAATTTAATAAACAAACTCCAAAAAAATATAAAGAAAAAATCCTAACTCATATAAACTTAATTTTGAACAGAAAGAATAAATATAAAAACTTTTTAATAGAGCTTGAAATGTTATCTAATAAAGATTTAGAAGATATCCGTGAAAAAGGATTAAATAAACTGATTAAACAATGTAGGAAATTGGATTGCAAAATAATAATATCCCTTTATCCAGAACAAGAGTTTGAGTGGTATCATGAAAATATTAAATTGAAAAGAATAATTTAAGGCTTGAGCAAAGGAGAATAAAAAATGTTAATCTATTTAATGCCAACTTTTATCAACCCATATAGTAACGTTAAAATTAGTTTAGAAAGATTAGTCATTATTGCAGGAAATGATAACTTTGAATACGAGATACCCGTAAAAGAATTGTCATTAAAAAGACCGTATCCCAATAAGCATTATTGGATTGCCTGTAAAAAGCGGAAAAATAAAGCCTTTATGGGCTTACTTGCACACATAGAAGAAGAGGGAATTAACAAATATAAAAAAGGGCTTTCTATTAGTCAGCTCTGTGTAAAATATAAGTTATCTAGAGCAACTGTAGCTAAACTAAAGAGTGAATATAGAAAATCATTAGAAAAGGGGCATTAAAGCCCCTTAATTTTATTGATTCTTATTCTCATAAAGGTATAGTAGCATGCAACATAACGTATAACTACTATTCTCCTATAGGAGTAATGATGAAAGAGCTATTTCTAATCTCCGTCAGAATGAAAAAAGAATATACGGCTCCTGCTATACTAAAAAATGTGTTCCCACTAGAATTTAATAATCCAATCACCATTATAACAGGTGAAAATGGTAGTGGTAAATCAACATTATTAGAAGCAATTGCAATAAATCTTGGCTGTCCTGCAGAAGGGGGAACAAGAAACTTCAACTATATGACAGAGAGTACCCATGACGAATTGCATAAAGAAATTATACTCTCTAAAAGATTTAGACCCAATGATATATTTTTTTATCGAGCTGAGTCTTTTTATAATTTTTCATCTGAAATAAGAAAACTAGATGCAGAGTATAGTTTTGATCCAGAGATAAAACAATATTACGGCGGCCGAGATCTTCATAGACTATCACATGGAGAATCTATGGAGGCTTTATATTCAAATAAATTTAAACCTAAAGGCCTTTACATTCTGGATGAGCCAGAGGCCTCTCTTTCAGCACAAAAACAGCTAAATTTTATTTCTCGAATTTTTGATTTAGCTAATAAAGGAAGCCAATTTATCATAGCTACCCATTCTCCTCTAATTATGTCGATTCCTGACTGCGATCTATTATTCATTAAAAATGGCAATATAGCTCCAGTCACTAAAGGTAATATAGAAACATTTTCTATATATAAACGATGTTTAAATGATGACAACTATATTAAAAATTTATTAACTTAATAAAGTAGAGGTAGTAATGAATTCCATTATTCATTTAATTAGCGACTATAATTTTTTTATAAACTGTTTTTTTATCAATAAGTTATTTACGCCTAAAAATGTAAAATTAGGCGCAATCCCTTGGGAGAATTACTCCCAAGGGAAAGTGGAATGATGTTCATAATTTGATTATTGGATAATTATTTTCATCAAATCCAGCACCAAAAATACTTTCTGCAAAATCTTGGATATTATGCTCTTCAATCACTATATTAGTAAATGAGCCGTTTAGAGTTGCAATATATTTACCAGCAAAATACATGCCTGGTTCATAATATGAAAGTGAAAATTTAATATCTG
>NZ_NXGB01000017.1:0-2500 GCF_002850605.1 Pasteurella oralis | reverse complement strand
ATCTATTTAGGTAGAGCCTTGAGCGGACACCTTCGGGGGTAGAGCACTGTTTCGGCTAGGGGTCCATCCCGGATTACCAACCCGATGCAAACTGCGAATACCGAAGAGTGATACTCAGGAGACACACGGCGGGTGCTAACGTTCGTCGTGGAGAGGGAAACAACCCAGACCGCCAGCTAAGGTCCCCAAGTCTATATTAAGTGGGAAACGAAGTGGGAAGGCTTAGACAGCTAGGATGTTGGCTTAGAAGCAGCCATCATTTAAAGAAAGCGTAATAGCTCACTAGTCGAGTCGGCCTGCGCGGAAGATGTAACGGGGCTAAATATAGCACCGAAGCTGCGGCATCAGGCGTATCACTAATACGCCTTAGGATTAACGATATTGCATGAAACGAAGTGGAATGGGATGTTGGTTAAGCGTTCCAAACGTTGAGGCGGTTGGAGGGTAATCGAAGAGAGGAAGATTAGTGATACGCCTGTTGGGTAGGGGAGCGTTGTGTAAGCTGATGAAGGTGGATTGAGAAGTCTGCTGGAGGTATCACAAGTGCGAATGCTGACATAAGTAACGATAAAACGAGTGAAAAACTCGTTCGCCGGAAGACCAAGGGTTCCTGTCCAACGTTAATCGGGGCAGGGTGAGTCGGCCCCTAAGGCGAGGCTGAAAAGCGTAGTCGATGGGAAACGGGTTAATATTCCCGTACTTGGTAAAGCTGCGATGTGGGGACGGAGAAGGTTAGGTAAGCAATCTGTTGGATATGATTGTTTAAGCCGGTAGGTGGAGAGACTAGGCAAATCCGGTTTCTTATTAAACACCGAGAAGTGATGACGAGTTCCTAAGGGAATGAAGTTACCGATACCACGCTTCCAGGAAAAGCCACTAAGCGAAAGGCTTTACTAAACCGTACTGAAAACCGACACAGGTGGTCAGGTAGAGAATACTCAGGCGCTTGAGAGAACTCGGGTGAAGGAACTAGGCAAAATAGCACCGTAACTTCGGGAGAAGGTGCGCTGGAGTAGGTTGTAGAGATAGACTCTCGAAGGCTGAACCAGTCGAAGATACCAGCTGGCTGCAACTGTTTATTAAAAACACAGCACTCTGCAAACACGAAAGTGGACGTATAGGGTGTGATGCCTGCCCGGTGCTGGAAGGTTAATTGATGGTGTAATCGAAAGAGAAGCTCCTGATCGAAGCCCCAGTAAACGGCGGCCGTAACTATAACGGTCCTAAGGTAGCGAAATTCCTTGTCGGGTAAGTTCCGACCTGCACGAATGGCATAATGATGGCCAGGCTGTCTCCACCCGAGACTCAGTGAAATTGAAATCGCCGTGAAGATGCGGTGTACCCGCGGCTAGACGGAAAGACCCCGTGAACCTTTACTATAGCTTGACACTGAACATTGAATTTTGATGTGTAGGATAGGTGGGAGGCTTTGAAGCAGGCACGCCAGTGCTTGTGGAGCCATCCTTGAAATACCACCCTTTAACGTTTGATGTTCTAACGAAGTACCTGGTACAGGTACTCGGACAGTGTCTGGTGGGTAGTTTGACTGGGGCGGTCTCCTCCCAAAGCGTAACGGAGGAGCACGAAGGTTTGCTAATGACGGTCGGACATCGTCAGGTTAGTGCAATGGTATAAGCAAGCTTAACTGCGAGACAGACAAGTCGAGCAGGTGCGAAAGCAGGTCATAGTGATCCGGTGGTTCTGAATGGAAGGGCCATCGCTCAACGGATAAAAGGTACTCCGGGGATAACAGGCTGATACCGCCCAAGAGTTCATATCGACGGCGGTGTTTGGCACCTCGATGTCGGCTCATCACATCCTGGGGCTGAAGTAGGTCCCAAGGGTATGGCTGTTCGCCATTTAAAGTGGTACGCGAGCTGGGTTTAGAACGTCGTGAGACAGTTCGGTCCCTATCTGCCGTGGGCGTTGGATGATTGAAAGGGGCTGCTCCTAGTACGAGAGGACCGGAGTGGACGCATCACTGGTGTGCCAGTTGTCTCGCCAGAGGCACTGCTGGGTAGCTAAATGCGGAAGAGATAAGTGCTGAAAGCATCTAAGCACGAAACTTGCCTTGAGATGAGTCATCCCAGTCTATAAGACTGTAAGGGTTGTTGGAGACTACGACGTAGATAGGTGGGGTGTGTAAGCATAGTGATATGTTGAGCTAACCCATACTAATTGCCCGAGAGGCTTAACTATACAACGCTGAAGTGTTTTTGTCGAGTAAGGCGTTGGGATTATTGACGAAAAGAGATGAAAAGCGAAGTGGACGGAGTTGAAGAGGGTTAATTTAGTGAGCTTGTTGATGATTGGTAGAGATTAAGAGCATAAAGAGAATAAGAGACGGATAATAGAGTAGAGACGTCATCATATAGGATTATCTTGGCGGCGATAGTGCAGTGGACCCACCTAATTCCATGCCGAACTTAGAAGTGAAACGCTGTAACGCCGATGGTAGTGTGGGGTATCCCCATGTGAGAGTAGGACACCGCCAGGTATT
>NZ_NXGB01000016.1 GCF_002850605.1 Pasteurella oralis | reverse complement strand
TGTTATGAGAACTCTAATAGTTCAGTGAATTTAATTAAGGGTATTTCTGAAGCAGCTCTTTGGATAAAAGAGAATAAATTATTTCTAAGAGTGGTTATATTGACAGCTATTAATAATTTTTTACATCCTATTTTATATTTAACAATTATATATCAATTGAGCTTTAATAATGTAGGGTTTGATATTACAGGCTATATATTATCTGGATTGGGAGTCGGCGGGATAATAGGGAGTATAATATCAAACTCTTTGTCTAAAAAGTTAAGTTTTAGCCAGTTAGTCATAGGTGTGAATATATTACGAATTTTTGTTTTTGCTGGTTTCATATTTTTCCCTACAGCGTGGGGATATTTTGTATTCTTCGTATTTAAAGCTATACTAGGGGAAGTATGGAATGTTTGTTACAATGTTTATACTATTCAGGAAATGCCTCACGCTTATGTCGCTAGAATATCTGGTCTTAGTGGTTTAATCATAAAGATATTTACTGCTATAGCGAGTCTTCTTGCGGGATACTTTATTAAGTATTTAGGTGTAGATAACGTATTGTATTTTCTAGTCCTATTAACTGTTGGGATGTTCCTGTTTACATTGAATATCAAAAAATACTATTAATAAAGATTAGTTTTTATTCTATGTCAGTATAGCCATTGTAAAAGAGAGCTAGGGTGAACTGTTCCTAGCTTTTTTAAACCATCAATTAATTTAATTGAAAAATTTTAAAATTCTATTTTCTCTTCTTTGTTTATAAGAAATATATTCAAAATGTCTATAAACTTTGACTATGGTTTATAGACAGTCTAAAAAATGTATATCCTATTTTTTTGTATAAATTGATTTACTTGTCTAGAAACCCTTAACTTTTAAAAGAAGAAAAGTTGCTAAATACAAGATCACAACACATTAAAATGTGTGATATTCAATAATATTTTGAATCTATTCTGGATTATTCTCTTGATAGCGCATCAACTGGCTTTAATCTTGCTGCATTTTTTGCAGGAAAATACCCAAAGATTATACCAATTAATGAGGAACATAAGAATGCAATCATAAATGACGATAGCGTAAATTGCATTTGTATCTCAGTATTAGCTAAAGAAAGTAACCCACCTAATAATAAAGATAGTAATATTCCAATAATTCCTCCAATAAGACTCATCATTGTAGATTCAATTAAAAATTGAGAACGAATATCTTTTTCTTTAGCTCCTATAGCAACTCGGATACCAATTTCTTTTGTTCTTTCTATAACGGAAACCAGCATAATATTCATTATTCCAATCCCTCCTACAACTAATGAAATAAAAGCAATCGATGAAATCATGAGAGTAAGTATTTTCGTCACGTTATTTAACGATTGTAAAAACTTACTACTACTGAACGTAAAAAAATCTTTTTGCCCATGTTTTGCAATTAAAAGATCTGTAATCGCTTGGTCAACTATTGCTGGTGATAGATTCTCTTTTAATTGTACTGTAATTTGTTGAAAATAAGGCTGATTGATCATCCTTGTCATTACTGAACTATAAGGGAGCCAAATTACGGCACCTTTTTCTTCATTTTGTAAACTAGGTGTTTCAATAACACCAATAATTGAGATAGGGATATCATCAATAAAGATAGTATTATTTGTTATCTCTTCGTCACCAAAAATCAGTTTTTGAGATTTTCTGTCTATCATTCCGACAGGATGCATTTCTTGAACATCAGTACTGTCAAAAAAACGCCCAGAAACTAATTTATAGTTTTTCAATGTAAAGAAATCTTGATCTACTCCATAAACAGTTGTTTTAATTGTTTTATTTAAAAAACGCAGCTTAGTAGAATGAAAAAATACAGGAGTAACACCTTTTAGATAAGGCTGTTGTTGTAATAATGCTAAATCAGTAACATTTAATGTTTGAACTTTATCAGCATCTTCATCTCCCCATTTACCAGGATAAATATCAATGGTATTAGTTCCCAGTGAATTGAATTCACTTAATACTTTATTTTTTGTTCCTTCACCTAATGCAATGACTGAAACGACAGCAACTATACCTATAATAATTCCTAACATAG
This sequence comes from Pasteurella oralis, assembly GCF_002850605.1. Taxonomy (GTDB): domain Bacteria; phylum Pseudomonadota; class Gammaproteobacteria; order Enterobacterales; family Pasteurellaceae; genus Pasteurella; species Pasteurella oralis. The sequence goes on along the minus strand of NZ_NXGB01000016.1, from coordinate 2,984 downwards.
TTAAGAATGTTCTAACTTTATGTGATAGCATAGTATTAAATGCCATCATAAAAGATTCCGTATAACTATACAGTAGATTATGATATACTGTCGTTGCCTCTTTTGTTGAAAAAGAAGCGATATTTTTTGTATTACATTTAAGTAAATTAGATTTAGTATCAGAGATAATTTCTCCATCTTTGATATTTATAATTCGACTTGCGTGCTGGGCAATATTCATATCATGGGTAATTAAAATAACAGTATGACCTCGTTGGTTTAATTCTATTAATATATCTAGTACTTCTTGGCTACTTTTACTGTCTAGTGCGCCTGTTGGTTCATCTGCGAGAATAATTTCGCCACCGTTCATTAATGCTCTTGCTATACTTACTCGTTGTTGTTGCCCGCCAGATAACTGGTTTGGTTTTTGTTCTAATTGTTTTTCTAACCCTAATTTACAAAGTAGATTTTTTGCTCGGATATATCTTTGTGTTTTATCCACCATTGAATAGATGGCTGGAATTTCAACATTTTTTATTGCACTTAAATGTGTTAATAAATGGTAACGCTGGAAAACAAAACCAAAATGGCTACAACGTAATTCTGCTAATTCATCGATAGATAATGTAGCAATATTTTTTCCATGGATAAAATATTCTCCATTATCAGGTACATCTAATGCGCCAAGAATATTCATTAGTGTCGATTTGCCAGAACCAGAAGCACCGACTATTGCAATCATCTCACCGGAATAAACTTTTAAATTAATAGATTTTAATACCGTAGTTTTTGTATTACCACTACGATAACTTCGTTCAATGTTCTTCAATTCAATTAGTGGTTGTGTCATTATAGTATATTATATATATCTTTTTCGTTAGAACTTAATGGTGTAATTGGTAATATGACTTTATCTTGAGCTGATAATCCACTTATTACTTCTATATGAGAATCATTCCTCAATCCTGTTTTAATGACTATTTGCTCTTTTTCCCCATTTTCACGTTCTTTTGTAACAACGTATTCATTCAGAGATATTTTTTTTCTTAAAGCAGAAAGTGGAATTGTTAGTACGTTTATACGTTTGTCCAAAGTAATTGTGACAAAAGCCGACATAGATATACGTAATTTATGTTCAGGGTTTGGGATTTTGAAAGTAGCGTAATAGTATATGGCGTTATTAGCATTTTCTGTTTGTTCATTTGTGTGAGTAGGTATAAGCTTAATTGACTCAAGCTTAGCATGAAATTTTTGATCGGGATCTCCTAATAATGTAAATGAAATAGGTGCGCCTGAAGGTATATGAGCTACATCAGCTTCTGAAATTTTAACATTGACTTTCATTGTATCAATATTAGCCAGAGTCATTAAAATAGGTACCTGCTGTATAGTTGCTAGTGTTTGTCCTATTTTTACAGGTATTGAGACAACAGTGCCATCAATTGGAGAACGGATTTCTGTATAACTGAGCTGTGTTTGCGCTCGTTCGACCCTAATTATCGCACTATTTAAATTGCTTTTAGCACTTCTAATTTCGGCTTTAGTAATGTCTAAACGCGCTCTTGCTTCATCTAATGTTTTCTGTGTTGTTGCTTGTTTTTTAATAAGCTTATTATAGCGATTAAAGTCGGCCTCATACTGTCGTAAAAGTATAAATTTAGTGTCTAAATTTGCCTGTGCATTTTCCATTTCTGCTTTAGCTAGATTTAATTCGGCTTGAGCTAATTGAGGATCAATTATTGCTAATAAATCCCCTTTTTTAACACTTTCTCCCTCAGAAACTAATATATTTTTTATTTGTCCTGATACCTGTGCCCCGATGCTCACCTGTTCAGATGCTTGTAATGTACCACTTGCTGAGATATTTTTTTGAATATCACTTTTAATGACATCAAAAATGATATTTTGATTTTCTTCATCATCATTTGAGTAAAAATAACTGAAAACAAAACTCAAAAAAATAGCAGCAACAATGGATTTTAGATATTTTTTAAATTTCAAAATCATAATCAGCTAATTTAATATGAGTTTACTTTAAAAAGAGTAAGATAATGAGAACGATGAACTAAGCTGTGAATCGCGTTTGACAATAGGAGATTGTTTAATTGCTTTAGAATATTTGGTCCAATCAATACTAAGATTCAGGTTTAAATTTTCTGTTAATGTATAAATAGTATTTATACTTATACCGATGTCATAAGAAGATTTAGGTTTGTATACAGACATAATCGCCCCACCTAATTCTTCTTTTTTAATACCAAAATAGTAGTCAGTGTATTTAGCTGAATAGTAATGAACAGAAATATTAGAAGATATAAAGAGTTTTTGTGTGATAGGATAAATTGTATTAATTGCTGTTTCTGCGCTTATTCCTCGCTTTCCACTACGAGCTTGTAAAGAGAGTGATGTATTATCTAAACCTAGATGATCTAAATCATAGTTAATTCCGCTACCAACAGTAATTTGTGATTTGCGATTTTTAATAGAATTGTATGGTAATAATAACTCTTTACTTTTAATTGGAAAACCATCAAAAAAATTACTAAATACAGAAATACTTAGATTATCATTAAGATTGGTTTCATAACCAACTTCATTAATACTACTTATGTAAAAATTGCCCCAATTGAATTCTAATATAGGAATTGGTGTTATTTTAACTGTGTTTTTAGTATGATAAATATTATTTGAAACGCCAATACCTGCACCAATATTTAAACTTATATTGGGTGTATTGTCTTCTGCCAAACCTATAGATGATGTAAGGCTTGCTAAACTTAAAAGTAAAAATTTATATTTTGACATATTTAACATAGCTCCTTCTAAATTTATGTATGTGCTTTTTTATCAGCTTAAAAAGTTACTCACTAGAGAAAGTAAAATTATGTTTACAAATTTGATCCTGCTATCGCTAATCAGAATCATTTATGTTTGCAATTTATCTGACAATAGGATGTATGATTAGTTCATCATATGGAAGTAAAAGTTTAATATTTAAGTTA
>NZ_NXGB01000015.1 GCF_002850605.1 Pasteurella oralis | reverse complement strand
GCCCAAACGCAAGTATAAAAATTCCTTATGTGTTGTGGTGACCATAAGCCTTGTAGCTTGGGCAAGGTAAAAAAGCCAAGCAAATATCAATAAAGCACATTTACAGAGAAATCTTGGGAAGTACAACCGGGACAAATGTTAGACAAGTGCGCTTTATTGATAATATGCTTTACTTTTGACCATCTACTAATTTAGTATATAAAAAGGTAAATTTACCTACCAAATTATTATTTTATATCACTACACATGGAACGTTATTATGAAAATTAACACATTACTTTTAACAACGTTGTCAGTTCTTCCTGCTTTTGCAATCGCTCAAGCTGGTCAATTTAATTTTTATGGTAAAGCGGGGATTGATTTAACCTCTCGTTTTGAGTCAGTAGAAATGTCAACAACAATAAGAAATCATTTTCTTAATAGTACTGCTATCACATCAAAAAAGAATACTTTCTCACCAAGTATTTTTTTAGAAACTACATATAACATTTTACCACAAACAGAGATTGGTCTTGGGATGGGTTATATTAAACGCAAAGGGTTCAATCATGTCGCTTCTGCAACTTACCGAGGGTCTAGTAAAACTGAGACAATTACAGAAAAATTCAAAATAAATCGCTATTCCTCTATTCCCGTTTATTTAGCCATTAAACAAAACTATCCTCTTAATCAGAACACGACACTTTATTTCAATGGTAATTTAGGTTACTCCTTCAATAAAATACGCAATACTACATATGATATTAAAGATTCCAACCCTACCCTAGATTATTCCAGAGCCTTTAATCTAAAAACTAAAAACGGACTTTATTGGGGTTTAGGCATGGGTATGGAGTATAAATCATTCTTAGTTGAGATTGGATATTATCACACTAATTCTTCTATCAATATTGTAGGAATTTACAACGGAAAAGAGTATGAGTCAGGATATCACTCATACAACAATGACGCACTACGCTTCTCTATTGGCTTTAAATTCTGATAAGTAGCGTAATATTTACATAACCCAAAGCCGTTCAATAACGGCTTTTTTATTTGACAAACCGCTCTCTTTCGAATTAAGATAACCGCACTACAAGCCGTTTTGAACGGCTTTTTTTATAGGAGAAAACAATGTCATCAAAAGATACAAAACCTGTAAAAATAGAGCTAAAAGGCGATGCAGGAAAGCGAGTAGTATTAGCTGCTGCAAAGCGTGTGATTAAAGCGCATAACAAAGAAATTAAGGCGTTAGCATATAAATGATCACCGTTGAATTAGTCCTAGCTATTCATCAAGCAATCTTAGAAAATGAACCAGGTCTAAAAGGTGTTGCAGATATTGGTAGGCTAGATAGTGCTTTGGCACGCATTGATAATTGGATGTTATACGAAAATACAGACAATATCTTTGATATAGCTGCACTTTATGCAGTAGCAATTGCTAAAGCTCATGCTTTTCCTGATGGCAATAAACGTACTGCGATGGTTACGATGCTTACTTATTTAGATTTACAAGGCATTGAAATCCCACCTAATCATGGCTTAGATGATACTATGGTTGATGTAGCAAGTGGAAAACTGAATTTTCTGCAGTTATCTCAACATCTACAACAACTCATCGAAAAATAACTTTACAACCCCTACCCTTTTATTTTACTATCTGCATCAAGCCGTTTAATAACGGCTTTTTTTGTATCTAAAATTTGAGGTGGGCTATGGTTGCTGAAACACATTACACAATAGATAAAAATATGAAACTACTAATCGAAATTGATAATAGCGAGCCATTGCAGCTATCAGTTTTTTGTCAAAGTATGGAAGGTATTGCTGCAGAATATCGTCAATTTATACAAGACAACAAAATTGATATTGAACCCTGTGAACAGCATATCTATGTAGAAAAAATCACACAAGGCTGTTTTCTAATTGAGCTTGCAGCACTAGTATCAAGCACATATCCACTTATTGAGCAAGCAAATGCGATTTTTGAATTTGGAGGGCACTTGAAAAACATTTTAGATTGGGCAATGAATAGAGGCGAAAAGCCTGAACGCCTTACTGCGAATATGTTGAAAAATGCCAATAACATTTTAGAGCCTATCGCAATCGATCCTAAAGCACAATTCAATTTACAAGTTTCTAATAATCAAGGCGATGTACATATACATCTACACGCAGACAATGCACTTGCAGGATTGGCACAAAACAATATTAACCGAGAATTAAAACTACTCAAAGAGCGAGAAGAAAACACTTTACAAAACACGACACTATACTGGTCATCCACCGCAGATGCTCAAAGCAAAGCACACGATAGAGCTATTATTCCTGCAGTATCACAAAAGCCTGTACGAGTAAAATTTGAAGACAAGACACTCAAAGAAAAAATGATATTAAATGAAGAATACCCGTACCATAAAATTTTCTTAGTTGATGTTTTAGTTGAATATATTGATGAAGAGCCTGTTATCTACAAAATATTAAAGTTAAACAACTCAATGAATAAAATCTAAATTGACAAACCACCGCTCTTTCAGATTAAGGCTCAACCAAAATAGCAAAAAAGAACATCATACTTACATAATAAAATCAATCAGTTAGGAGTAAAAATGACAGAAAAAAGATCTACCCCAAAAGTGGTTCCATTAGATATTGAAGTGAGTGCTGAAACGGTTATTGATGGCATAGAAATGGGTGTGCTTGCAAATGGCATCCCTTACCTTACTCAAAATGGATTAGCAACTGCCTGTGGTGTTCAACGACTACGTATTAAAGAAATTTCTGACGAATGGGCGGAATCAATTGAAAGTGGCATTTTCAAAAAAGGAAAAATGACATTTATCAGCTCTTATCTTAGAGAACGTGGATTTGACAACCCAAAACTCTTTATCCCTTTTATTAAGAATGGTGTAGAATACTATGCATTCCCAGATGTGGTTTGTATGGCTATTTTAGAATTTTATGCTTTCGAATCGTCAAAGACAGATAATCAAGTTGCGGTTCGCTCATATCGAAACTTAGCAAGATACGGACTAAGAGAATATATTTACAAATCTGTTGGTTACGTTCCTGATGATGCTTGGAAACACTACCACGATAGAGTCTCCTTAATCAAAAATAAAGCAAGTGTTCCCGAAGGATATTTCATTGTGTTTAATGAAATTGCAGGAATGATGATCGACCTTATTAATTCAGGATTAGTAGTAAACCAATATACTGTTCCAGATATTAGTGTTGGGCTTGCTTGGTCAGCTCATTGGAGAACAAATAATCTAAGTCAAAGTTTAGGTGAAGTCAAAGATTGTTCTCATTATTACCCAGAAGCATTTAGACAATCTAAATCTAATCCGCAAAAAATCAATGCTTACCCAGATGCCGCATTACCTGAATTTAGAAGATGGTTTAAGCAGGAATATCTACTAACAAAATTCCCAGCCTATATACTCAAAAAAGCCACCTACTTACCAAAAGGCAATGAAGATGCAACTAAGTTAATTGAAGCTTTTAAAAACTAACCATTTGACAACCACTGTTCTTTCGGATTAAGATAACCGCACTACAAGCCGTTTTGAACGGCTTTTTTTGCGTCTAAATTAAGGAATTTCTATGTGGAAAATTGAAAACGAACAAGAATTAACTAATTTTATTCAACAATTAAAAAACAGTTCCTCTGTTGAATTTGATAAAATTGATTTTTCTTTCCTTAATCAACTAAAAATCAAAATACAGGGTGATCCTAATCGTTATAATGGCTCATTGAATTTTGCAATTTGTAAAGGAATATGTGAATATCAAAACGAAATTTGGAAAGCCTATGCTGAAATTAAAGCAGGCGTACCAGATTTAAGAAAACTCACTCAGAAAGAAAAAGAAGCTTTAGAAATCCAATTTGAAATTAATGATGGATGCACTCAGATTATAGCTAACCTTACTGAATTTTGTAATTCTGCTAAAGACCTTGTAAAAGAAGTGACTAATGGTATGACTGGAAATCAAAAAGTACTTACAATCATTGCACTAACAATCTGTGCTGGACTTTATTTTGGAGCAGAAAAATATATAGAAAATCAATCAGAGATTGAAGTAGTAAAGATTCAAGCGGAAAAAGACAAAGTAGTTTCTGAAAACGAAACTCAAAAATTGGATAAAATCTTATCCACAATTCAAGAAATTGCAACAGAGAGTCGAAATCCACGATTTAAACACTCTATTGAAGCAATAGAATCTCATACTCAGAAAGGATTTGCAGAAATAGCACGATCAGTAAGTGACGCAGATGAAGTCACTTTTACTCAAATTGACAATTCAACTATCCAACTAAAAAAACCACAATTAGAAAAAATTGTTGAGGATTTAGATAAACAAGAAAAAGCACAGACTCTTCCTGAAGCATTAGACCTATACATTGATGGAGTAAAACGCCAAGAAGGAAAAATATCCATTTTTGCTCGCACGATTTCAGGTGAAACCTTCACTGCAAACATAGATCCTGATATGTTAGGCGATGAAGGTGTAAATACCATTATCGACCGCATAAAAGACATTAATACCATTAAGCTAAGTGGAATGATAAAACGCAGAGCAGGAAAAATTGAACAAGCTACATTCTCTGCGATTGTAACGGAAGAATAAAACAAAATCTAATTTGACAACCACCACCCTTTTATTTTACTATCAGCCTTAAGGTGTCGAAACCTAGTAAAGGCGGATAGTGTAACTGGTCGCCAAGAGCGGCTTTTTTTATATCCGTAATCCTGACTATGTCGGGAGGGTGAGGAATACAATACGCGCAAGCGGAATAACTCCAGCCTAACCTTTACAGGCTTTCGAACCTCCCGACGCCCAGTGTCGAAACTGGGTAAATTTCGAAAAACAGTAAAGGAAATCAAAATGACTAATCTACAAATCTTATCAAAATCTATTCGCACTTTAGATAATCTCTATTCTTTAAACGATCTTCATTTTGCTAGTGGAAACGATGTAAAACATCGACCAAGCCTATTCGCTCGAAATGAACAAACTAAAGAACTTGTGAAAGAGATTGAAAATGAGCGAAGCACAAAAACGATCTTCGCTTTGAAAACAATACATGGCGGTGCTGATATTTCAAAACAAGGTACTTGGGCTTGCAAAGAACTTGTTATCGCCTATGCAGCTTGGATAAGCCCTGCATTTCATCTAATCGTGTTGCGAGCATTTTTAAATCAAGTTGAACAACCCCAACAACTCGCTTTACCTGAACCAAAACCACGTGGAATTTTACTCGATGAAGAAGCATTTTATGTTGTTGCAAAAGCAATAGCTAAATTAAATGAATCTACATTTGAGTGGGAAAAAATAATGGATTTGTTTTCAGAACTTGAAAGCCATAGAAACTATAAGACAGCATTTAATCTCGGTGTTGCCAGTTACAATCTTGCACAAAGTTCAGAAAAAGTCATCATGAAAAATCTAGTGCAGATGAAAAACAGAGCGTGGAAAAAAGAGATTGAAGATTTCATCTTTTCCAACCCACATCTACAAAATCATACAGAAAATAAACTAGTTCACTACTTACGTTAAAACTCCCCAGAAACTGACCGCACTTTATCGTGTGGCGGTTTGTCTTACCCAAAATTCAGCAAATTGAACAAAAAGGAAACGATTATGAAACACATCAATCTATGGAACATGACTGCTGCAATTATATTCGCATTTATTCTTGGTGTGAGTTGTCATCCAGC
>NZ_NXGB01000014.1 GCF_002850605.1 Pasteurella oralis | reverse complement strand
ATTTTGTTAATTCATTTTAGAAGAAGTGAATTAACAAAATAGAATTTTTTGGTAGCAATAGTGCAGCAGAACCACCTGAATCCATGCCGAACTCAGAAGTGAAATGTTGTAACGCCGATGGTAGTGTGGGGCTTCCCCATGTGAGAGTAGGTCACTACCAAATATCAATTTTGCGGAGCGGTAGTTCAGCTGGTTAGAATACCTGCCTGTCACGCAGGGGGTCGCGGGTTCGAGTCCCGTCCGTTCCGCCACTTAATTAAGCGAATTAAATTTCGTTTTCTTTCTAGGGGCGTAGTTCAATTGGTAGAGCACCGGTCTCCAAAACCGGGTGTTGGGAGTTCGAGCCTCTCCGCCCCTGCCATTAAGATCGAATTAAAGCTGTAAGTTATTTACCTTTTAAATCAATAACTTATGGCTTTTTTATTTTCTAAAAATCCTCCAATATTATCATTTCCAGCACTTAAATTTGACGTATCAATCATTGAGTTTGACGTAAATTTGACTTGATTTGCGTAAGTCAATAAATGTCCAGCATTCAAGTGGGCGTATTTCTGAACCATTTCTATTGTTTCCCAACCGCCCAATTCTTTCAAAACCAGCAGCGGTGTGCCGTTCTGAACGTGCCAGCTAGCCCACGTGTGACGCAAGTCATGAAACCGGAAATCTTTGATTCCTGCTTTTTTTAATGCTCTATAAAAAGCGTGCCTATCAATGGCTTTAATTTGCTTGCCTTTTCCACGATGAAAGATATATTGCGACATGCGGCTTGCTTCAAGCCTGTGAAGCTGCTTTATTGCATCATCACACAGCGGCAGCGCTCTAGCTCTCCCAGATTTCGCTATATCGCTTGTAACTATCGCAATTCTTCTAGAATAGTCTATTTTGTCCCAAGTCATTGATAAAATCTCTGTCATGCGAGCACCAGTTAATAGCGCAAAAATAGAGACATCACGGAGCCAATCAAGATTTATGCAGCTAAGCAATCTTCTTGCTTCATCTCGCGTGATCCAACGAACTCGCTTTTTAGGCTCTTGGTTTTTCTCAATATAGGGAATTGAGTCAACCCAGCCAGCTTGTTTAGCTAGATTGAGCGCGCGCATTATAGAAGTGCGGTATCTATTTTGAGTTGATGGTGACAGCTTTTTACCAGTGTTTGTGTTTAACCTAGGTAAGTTGTTGTAGATATCATCGCTTGTTAAAGAACTGATTTTTTTATTCCCAATTACGTCGCGCCAGTATTCAGCATGTCTGATTTTTGTTTCTAAGTCTTTCTGATGTTCAGCATCTTCAAGAAAACGAATCAGTGCTTCTTCTACTGTACGCTCGGGCTTTTTATTGAGTTTTGCGACTGCCCACGCTTCATGCTTCATTTTATCGTGAAGCTCTTGCGCTAGTTTCTTTTCAGTCGTGCGACTAGAACATCGAATTCGCTTACCGCTCTCGGTTGTGAAATCGATTTGCCAGACGCCGTTTTTTGCCTTTCTGATCGACATTGTTGTTTCTCCTTGCCGACCTGCACACACAGACGGCTAACATTATTTTCTTTTTGTATGTTTCGATCAAGATCTCTTTTGTATATGCGCCAACCTCTGATCCCACTAATCTTAAAAAATCCTAGCTCTAGTTTTCGTGCGTAAACTGTGTTGTAGCTCATTTTCAAGAGATCTGCTGTTTCTTGTATTGTGAGCGTTTCTTCCATTATTAAGATCTCTAAAATAAAAAAGCCGTCATGGACGGCTTAATACAACAATTTGTTAAAATCATACTTCTTAACTTATTTACGCGCATTTTTCATTGCCTCAAGCCAAGCTTCAGCATCCTCTTTTGTTTTGAAAGCCAAGCCAAAATTAATAGCATTAAAAAATTCAGTGCTGTTGTTGTGTTTGCGTACTAAAACTTCTGGAACTCCGTTATTTTGATAGCTGTAACCACTCAAAATGTAGATTTCATCACCAATTGCAACGTCTTTAAGCGGACAAGGCAAAGTAAGCGTTACTGTCGGTCGTGGTTCTTCCCACATTCCATAATTCTCATCAATAAAATGTTCTATTGCTATATTTATGGTTTCGTCAGTTGTTGCGTTATATAGCACTATTGGAAAGATTAACTCACTACCAAGCTTTGAAGCGTCACCCAAGTAATAGAATTTATGCTTTGTCCGTTTGTCTTGAAATGGCTCACCAGCCAACGCTTTTTCTAAATTAAATTCTTTCATTTTTTAATCCTTAATTTTCAATCTGTTAAATAATAAAAAACCGCACAAAAGTGCGGTTGGTTTTGATATGCGCTTTAGCACAAAATTAATCAAAAAGGGAGAAAATGAACAAATGAATTTGTTCAATGAACTAAAAATTAGGGAGGTGGAGTAGTGGAATAAAGAAAACCGCCACGAGGGCGGTATAAACTAGTCATCGTAAGAGAATTTAGGTATATCAAATACCTCATTAATATTAAACGCAGTATTTATTAAAGTGCTAGAGATAACTTTATTGATTGCATTTTCAATATATTTTGAAAAATATTCTGACTCTTTATTCACAATTTCCTTAAATGCTTCTTCATCTTTTGGTCTTTCCTGTAAACCAAAACCGAGTTGTAGCTTACAAGTTAGACTAAATGCCTCATCTCCTTTTAATGTGAATGTGAATGGCATTATTGCTATATTTTTGCCATCATTTGATTCAATAATAGGTGAGGAATATCCTAAATTAATAGTAAGGTTTTCGAACTCTTTTTTATCTTCTTTGCTTTCTTTAAAAGATAATTCCCTTACCACATATCTCAAATATTGTATTTCTTTATTAATTAGCATAACCAGTTACTCTAGATGTGTTTACATGTAATTTAAAAGGACGCTCTTGAAATTTAGTATCACTCACATAAAAATCTCTCGTATTAATTTTTTCACTAAATTCAATCAACTCTCGTTCCATGTAAGTGTAAACGACAGATATCTCCCTTGATGTTGCAGCAATTTCATTTTGTATAGCTTTACATACGAAAGCATTTAGGGTGATATTTTGCTTAGTTGCCAATAATGAAGCTTGTTTATGTAATTCAGGTGAAATTCTGACATTAAATTTACCATTGAAAGACTTATAAGCATCTAAGCCTTGTTCTTGGCAGAATTCAATATAGTCATCTACGGCAGCTTGAAATTCTTTATTTAATTCATCAACTGTGTTGGCTTCATAGGTGATTAGTCCGTTAATGTATAATATCTTTCCAAAGAGAATATTATCCTCTAAAGAAACCTCAACGCTTCCGATGAAGTCTTTATATTCTAGAACATTTTTCATTATCTATTCCTTATATAATATTAAGTTCATCAAGAGCACCTTTCACCTGCTCAATAATATATATTTTTAATTCATTTCCTGGATGGGGTTTATGTAAACTAATAGGATATTTTAGGTTTGAGTGAACAAATTTTACTCTTGAACCAGTACCTTGTTTTTCCTCGAAACCCAAATTGGTCAACAAAGACCTAAGCTCATTCCAAGTGAAATCTTTAGGCGGTGGTTCCTTTTTTAGCTTTTCTAATAATTTATCTGCTCTGCTCATATGTGCCACTACAAATTAGTTACGAAATTCTATCATGTCATTTTAGTTTAATGCAACAACTTGCTTATGTGCTGGGTATTTTTATCTATTTGCTGTCTACAGTATGGGCTTATTTCCTTTGCAGGTTTTGTATTACACCTATCTCTCCCCGATGAAAAAAGCTTAATCCGAAAGAGCGGCGGTTGTCAAATAAACATTGCTGCGGTTATTCTGTGTATTTATTTAAAATATTACTTATAGTTTCAGCATCTTCTAATGTTAATTTAAAGTAGTTTGATGTTATTTTCTTTTTAACTGCGAACCTCAATCCTATTAACTTTAGGCCATACAAGTAGTCTTTTTTATCTCTATAAATTCTACCGCATAACGCTCCATATTTACTTTCTTCACACCCATCAGATAAATTGATCTTTCTATCTTGACTAAGCACTTTAATTGTTAAATATTTTCTTCCGATTTTTAGAACTTCGGTTTCACGCTCAAATGTTGATCGTCCTCCTGTTTCTACAAAATACACAGTGTCGCCAACTTTAAGATTTTTAATCCAATCTTTTTCCATAAATATTCTCACTCTGTCGGTGGTGGAAGTGGTCGCCAGTGTGTAATTTTTTCTAGACTGTATGTGTATGGATAAAATAAAAAATTTTCTCCATCATAAAATAAAGAAATTGTCTCACTAGCAATTGTATAAACCAAAACATGATTATATGGTTCTGGCAATCTATCACTGCAAGCAATCCAGCCGTTGTTTTGTGGAAATTCAACAAGCTTTGGCTTTTCAAGCACTAAATCAGAGCCATAGTCTTCTTTTTCTTCCATAATTAACTCCTTAATAATAAAACAAACGTTTAGGCTTTTTGAATTTCTTACTTTCTCTTATCTTATCTTCTTCTGTCATTTGATCACACTTAATACGTAAACTGCGGATTTCTTCATCTTTTTCTTTGCGCATTTTTTCAAAATCAGAAATCTGACAATCCTTAAATTCAATCATCTTTAGTAGTTCGCTTTCTCTATGCTGCGAATCTGCACGAAGCTTTACTAAAGCTCTGCATTTTTCATCTAAGGCACCAGTCAATTCGTTAATCTCGTTGATTAAATCACCTTTAGATTTTAAATATTGAATTAGTTTTTTAATCATTTTTTACTCCTTTGTAAAAATAACAAATAAGAGGATAACACCAGTAATCATCAGCAAATATGCATCTGTTATTATTTCCAATTCAGCCTCAGTCACTCTCACCCCTCCATTTTTTAATAATAAAAAAGCCACAATTAAGTGGCTGTTGTTCTGTATATGTAACTCAAAATGGGATATTATCCTCTTCAAAGTTATCCGCCTGTAGTACAGGCTTTCCAGCTTTCGCATTCGCATAAGCGTTGTTTTGTGGTGCTGGTGTATTAACTTGCGCTTGCTGCGGTTGTGAATCTTGGCGACTATCTAGCATTTGTAATACGTCGCCTTGGATTTCTGTGGTGTAGCGGTCTTGCCCGTTTTGGTCTTGCCATTTGCGTGTTCGGAGTTTGCCCTCTACGTAAACTTTTGAACCTTTTTTCAAATACTGCCCGCAAATTTCAGCTTGACGACGATAGAAAACAATGCGGTGCCATTCGGTTACTTCCCGACGTTCGCCAGTTTGTTTATCATTCCAAGCCTCGCTTGTAGCTACACTGATATTAGCCACAAGGTCGCCATTTGGCATTGCTCGGACGTCAGGATCGTTTCCTAAATTTCCTAAAATAATTACACGATTAACCCCAGCCATTATTTTTCTCCAGTCATTTCTTCAACTAATGTATTCAGGTTGCTTGCCTTAATATTTATATTAAACCAGTCTTCAGGTTGGCTCATGCCATCTTTTAAGCTATTATAGATTTTTCTCAACTGTACAACTTGAGCAGGGCGAATAGCTTCAAATCGACACTGATAGCGGTCTGCGATCATTTCTACTGTAATTCCAAATTCTTTAAATGTGTCTGCTATTTTTTTAAGCCCCTCAGGTGAAGTATCTGCACTAGCATTTAATGTAATAGAACACTGCTTTAGAGCAGCCTCAATAACATCACCAGGAATAACACCTAAAATACAAGCTCTTAGCCGTCTAGCACCGTTATTAGCTACTGTCTCGTAAATATCTCTTGGGTCAGTTAAAACAGTTTTACCTTGCTCCTCATAACGAATATGAGGAACTTGGAAAACTTTAACTTGACGAGTATTAGTTTGAATATCCCAAGCAAATGCTTCAACAGTACTTTCTCCGTTAGCTTGGCTTAATTCACGAATGCCGTATTGGATGTTTCCCCATTCTTGTGCAATAGCTTCTGCCAATCGAATAGACGGACCCTCAACATTCTGCCTGCCACGAGGATAAGAGTAGACTGCACCTTGAGCTAATGATTCACGTGTACAAGAGCGCAGGATTCGATCCATTGCATCGATTGGCTCTCTAGGGAATTTCTTTGCAATAATCATCATCGCTTGTACTTCTTGACTTTCTCTAACTGAATGAGTTTCAGTCATTACATTTGTTTGTTTATTTTCTTTTTCTTGTGAAAAAATATTGGCTACAGTTGTCATAAATTTAACCCCTTTATTATTTAAAAGCCCAATTAGGTAGACTTAATGTTTCAATATTCTTGCTAAAAGCATTCCAAACACCCTGTTCTAATGCTTGCTTGTAGGTTTCAAGGTTTTCTTTAAATCGCATCTCACCTTCTAATTTAGCCATATCATCAAGTGTGTAAACTCCAACCGCATAAGGTGGTTTTTTTTCGACTGCGATAAATACAAACCCTCTAGGAAGTTCGCCAAAAGCATGTTTATAGCCATTTGAATAATAGGCATCTTGCACATGGTATCGATATTCTGCAACTGACTTAGCAAACCCTTTGGGGCTGGCATCATTTGTTGTTTTTAAATCAACAATTACACCTGTTGTGTGGATAAAGTCTGGTCTACAACGGCATTCAACACCGATTTCATCCTTCCAGAAAATAGATGCTTCAGGTTTTCCTTGAGAGAGTAACTTCCCCGCAGAATAATGCGATAATACACTTTCCTTCATTGCATTAATTTGCTCAAACTCGTCTTGTGTAAGTATTTCTTTATCCTCTGCTTGAGCTTTCCACTCTTTACCATCTTTTGTTGCAAGGTTTAACCTGTCAGGTTTGATGATATAATTTTGATTAAAAACTTCTGGCAGCAGAACTAAATCATGGAATGCAGAACCAATAATCATCGCTTTTGTTTTCTCTCTTTCTGCATAAAAAAAATGGGCTGGACTTTTTTCTATTAGATCCAACCCAGACTTACTAATCGCTGAATGTGCGTGATAGTCAGTATTTGACATATTTTCAATAACATAAGCCATCTTAAAAACCCTCATCTTCGTAGTATTTCTTGTTTACTACAATATTAAAAATGTGTTCATCTCTAATCTTGAGATAATCAGCACCACTACCAATTGCTAACCAGAAGTTGTCATCACTAGATAACTGCTCGGTTAAATAATAAAACTCACAAGTGTTGCCAAGTTTTACTTGTTCTTCAAAGTGCGCTATTTGCTGCTCTTCTGATATTTCGCGATCGCATATTTCATCAAGCATTGCGATATCTCGCATATCAACAGCTCTTGCCAATTGCGAATCTGTCATATTCATATTCACACCTTAATTTTTGGAATCTTTTCTTTTAAATCAAGATTTAAAAAATCAATTCTTCTATTTAGTGCTATTGCAGCAACATGTTCGTTCATCATGTTGCATGTTTTCTCGGATAAGACCCCATTACAATAAATTGCACCGTAAAACGATCCGCTTGAATTTCTATTTATTCGAGCTGTGTAAGTTATTTCTTTTTGAATTT
>NZ_NXGB01000013.1 GCF_002850605.1 Pasteurella oralis | reverse complement strand
TTGGAGATATGAATATCTTGACTAAAATAACAGGTAAAAAGAAAGCAAAAGTACACCAGCTTGTTTGTACGGCAGAATAGCCTAACGCTAAAACAGTTAAAGGAATTGCAATATAGAAAATTTCTACACTTAATAATGTTAAAGCAGAGCTGATAATAAAAATTAAAAAGTTTTTGTTCATTATTGCAATTCCTTAATATTAATAATATAACTTTAGAATTGAGATAGGTTTCTATCTTTCCAACCTCTTAACGCATCTCCATCAATCAGATGAAATTCATCATCCACATCTTGCTGAATCATGTGTGATGCAATAGTTAAAATATCATATATATCCATATTGATTTTTCTTAATGGTATATAAATATCATTCCACCCTACAAATATTCCATTATCAAAAGCGCTTTTTAACTCTAATAATCCTGGTGTAGTATTATAATCTGGGTGTTCTAATACTTTTTCCCAACATTCATCCACATTAAAGGATGTTTTAGGATGTTGCTTTTCCAAAGAACTTATCATCACGGACAGCTCTTCATTCTTAATACCATAATCCTCATTTATTAAATCTTTATATATTTGCAGCCTTTCTTCTCTATTAAACACGATGCCAATTTCTCTAACAATATCTGCTGGCTCATCAGATATATGAAAAAATCTTATTACACCATTAGGGATTTTTATAATACTGCGAAGAGAATCTTTACTTCTTAATCTTTCTTCTGAAGCACCTTTTAAACGATGTAATCTAGCACTAGCTGGCATATCCAAATTAGATGAAATATCTTCAAAAACCATAAAGAGAGCGTCACCTAAACAATATAAATTATCAGCCAGCTCCATTCTATCAATTGTTGCTTCGCTATATTGATAACGCCAAACTTCTCTTATTTTAAATTTATTAAATTTTGTAATATATGCAGATTTAAGCTTAAAATCATATTTTTCTATAAGCTCTACAATTGATTTTGTTTTATCTGTTGCAAAAACTTCAGGCTTAAAAACTACTACAGCGGTCCGAACTAATTTATTAAGAAGTTGATCACCTGCTATGGAATAACCATCAAACCAACTTTCTCTAAAATATGTTTCCGTATTAAAATATCTCTTTTTTGAACCAAAAATTGTTAAAAATCTCCACTCTTTATTAGTCGGAATTTGATTTGATCTAATTGCCATAATAATCTCCTTTATTCTCAATGCAATGACTTCTAAAAAGATTAGATATAATCGGATCAATAGCACTAGTACTCCACTCAATATGCCACTGTACCCCATAAATAAATTTAGAATTTTTATGCCTAATGGCTTCAATAACACCATCATCGGCTGCTATTGCTTCAATAAGCAAATCCTTTCCTAACACTGAAATACCTTGCCCATGTAGTGAATTGACTAATACATTAGATGATATAGATTGATTTGAATGGTAGTGAAGAATAGAATTTGGTGAAATAATGATTTTATGAGCAGGTTGATATCGCTCTACCATTGATTTAGATTTATCTGATCTATGGTCCCTCATTCCACTAACTTTATGAATCTCTTGATAAAGCTCTCCTCCAAAAAATACATTAATTTCTTGTAATCCTCGGCATATTCCTAATAGTGGTTTATCCATTTTACAAGCAATTTCAATTAATTTCATTGCTGTATAATCTCTATTAATATCCTTATATCCAATAACTTCTATTTCTTTAAAACTTTCATTTTTTCTCCTTAAACAAATATTAGAAGGAGAACCTGTCAAAAGAATGCCATCAACTTTTTTCAGAATTTCTTCTATTAGTCTATCATCACTTTTATTGAAAATTGCAGGAATTAACAGCGGTATTGCCTCTAATTCATTCTTGACATACTCTACATAACTCTTAAATACTAAATGGTGTATATCTGAATCATCATCTATTCTTCTAGCACAACATATAACTCCAATAGTAGGTTTTATATTCATAAACTTTTACCTTCTAACAAATTTTTTGTTTTAAAGTGTAATAAAAGTTCATATGCTTTTTTACGATATTCAACTTCGTATATCTCATATGGCTTTGAAAGTAAATTAATTCTTTCATTTAGCCAATCCAGAACATATTTTCGATTAGGGAAAATCTGATTTGAATTATTTTCGAAAAATTTTGCTGATAACTGATATATTTCATCAATAAAATCTAATGAATCTAAAATGTATTCATTAATATTGTTTCTGTCAGAAACATAAAAAGACATAAACTGTTTTTTTATATTTTCATCTACATTTGATTGTTCTACACGAGTGAGTATCCACTTTCTTTTATAGTCTGTATTACCAAGTAAACAAACATAGGCTAGCATTTGTTTGAGCACATTTTCTCTTGCAAGATCAAAACAACGTTCAAATTCTTTTTTCCTCCAAGCACCAATGATATCAAGTAAATCTGCATAATCTGAAGCATTAGAGCGATACAAAAAGTAACAAAATTTATTTTTATTGAGCCTTTCTTGTATAGATACTAACCCCTCTTGATTATGTAAACATATACAATTATGTATTCTATGAATAAACGACATTTGTCTTTCGCTCATTTCTTTAGTAAATAAAATATGATTATTCATTGCATAGTTGTAATAATCATTTAATTTTTTCTCCAGACTATCTATATCATCAAATACTTTATACTCAATATCAATTTTAATCCCTGTCTCTTCAACAGGTAAATGAATCAATAAAATATCCTTATCACTATCAGGTGCTAGTATCTCCTTCGTAGTACTAATTACTCTAAAAAAAGATTCAATATTGATATGTTTTGGTGTTTTATACTCTTTAGTAATAATATATATATCTATATCAGAAAATTCATTCCCAATTCCTTCAATCAAGGTTCCACTAACTATAACAATATCATCAGACTCAATATTTAGCTGTTGCAGATAATGACTAATATCAATGTTATCTCCATTAGGTAACATAAAAGAATACTTGTTCTTTGAATAAATCATAGTCATAAGACCTCCTAGTTATCTAAAAACATTTAAACCATATTTATTAGTATAGCCCATACGATGTTTATAAGTTGTTAAGTACGTCACACTTTACAAATAAAAATGAAAATTAAAATCAATTAGAAATAAGAAGCTTAAAAATAGTTTATTATCAGAAAAACATAGATAGATCTAAACATGCTATAGATTACATAGTTTTTTAATATTCCGATTCATATGGTATAGTCGATATAGCACGACTAAAATTAAAACGAATCTTTTCTAACATGGATACTTTACTGGTGAGAAAGCATGGATAATTCATCATCATTCGATATCATTATTGATAGAAAAAATACTTCCTCTTCAAAATGGAAAAAATATAGAAATCATAGTGAAATTTTTGTGTTCACTATAGCTGATATGGATTTTAAGACACCTAAAGCTATTTTAGACGAATTATCTAAAATTATAGATTTGGGTATTCTTGGATACAGTGAGCTAGATAATAAGTTTGTTAACTCATGCATAAATTGGCTTAAATATAAGCACAATTGGAATGTCTGTGCTGAATGGATTGTACCCTGTACAACAATTAAAGGGGCTTTAAATATAATAATCAATGAGTTAACAAACACTAATGATAATATATATTCGCTATCTCCTGGATATAAAAGCTTTTTTAATGAAGATGATAGTAAAGTAAATCTAGTTGAGATTCCAATACAAGAAGGTATGAGTCTATTAGACATATTAAAAAGACATCAGATCAATAAAAACTCAAAGTTGTTTTTTTTAACTAATCCTCATAACCCTACTGGAAAAGTATGGAGTATTGAAGAATTAAAAAGCATATCTAAGTTTTGTATTGAAAACAAGCTAACATTAATATCTGATGACATCCATCAAGATATTATCTTATCTGACAAAATAAAATATACGCCTATTCATCTTGTAGAGCCTTCGATTATTGAAAGTTCTATAATATGTTTATCTCCTTCAAAAGCTTTCAATATATCTGGTCTTCAAGCATCTTATTTAATTATTGCTAATATTGAATTAAGAGAAAAAATAACTAAAAAATTAAAACAGTATACTTTATATTACCCTAACATATTTGCAATTGAAGCATATTCTTCTGCATATAATAAGTCTGAATCATGGCTAAAAGACCTTATTCAGTATTTAAAGAAAAATTATTACTTTATTAAAAACTCATTAAAAATATGCCAACCATTTATTCAAGTAAAGGAATTAGAAGCAACATATCTTGCCTGGGTTGATTTCAGAGGAATGAACATGCCTTCTAATAAAATAGAAGATATATTGTTTATAAACTATCGTATAGTTCTTGAAAATGGTAATAAATTTGGTAATAACGGAGAAGGATTTTTTAGAATAAATTTTGCATGTCCCCGTTCAAAATTGGAACATCTTGTTAAGTCCTTAATTGACTTTACAAAAAATATGAAACAAATTCATAACTATTCAAAATAAAAAACGCTACTTATCCCATAAAAAGGGTATATCAATGATTTTCTAAAAAATGGTCAAAGGAATAAAGGTAACTTTTTAAGGGTAAACCACTCCACCGAAGTGGAGTGGGCTTACCTAAAAAAGGAAATTTTGATTACTTATGAAAAGGCCAAAAGGCCTAAAAGGCTTTATACATTAAATGAAAATTTCATCCGTTCTTGCTCTTGTCGAGAAATACCTACTTCTGTTGCAACACGTTGCCAACCTTTGACAACGGTCATCACTTCATCATAAATTTTTTTTGCTTGAATTGGTGATAACTGAAAGAAATCAGCTACATCAAAAGCTAGCTGGTAATCTAATCGGTTATCACTATCTGTTATATTTAAATGTAACCCTTGTGAAAATGGAACGGGATTTAAATCATAAGCTGGCGATAAAGACCAACCGTTATTCTTATAAATAAAGCCATGATTACGTAAATGATCATCAGTATTCGAAATTGCTATATTAAAGACAATTCTTCTCCATAATTGAGCAAGATCAATACGAACCTGTGAACCATTTTCAGTTAAGAACTGAGCAATTTCAAGGTAACTAGCCTCATAATTACCATCATAATAACTAAGTTGAGTCAACGCAGAAGTAAAATGATGACGCTTTTTATTAATTCTATCAAATCGTTGAGTTAAAAATGTATGATGTTCTTGATTAAACCTTTCTACTCGACAATTAGCCATATCAATACTAGATTGAACCGCTAAACGATAGGCTAAATATTCCCAAAGAGCTATATCATAATCATCATATCGACTAGGAAATTTAGCAATCCATAGCTGCTCTACATCATCAATAACAGAAGCTTTAGGCCTAGCACCGCCTAATGATGAACCAGGAGATATAAGCATATGAAGCCATTTTAAATAATCTGGGTCATCAATATTGTTACTGTTTTCTAATTGAATTGCTGCAAATTCTAATTCTTTTAAAGATGATATAGGAGGAGCTGCAAGGCAGTTATTATTATCAAGAAATGGACCATCTAACCTAGTTTTAAATCTTAATGCCCCCATACGATTCATATCATGAACACCTAAAAGATAATCGCTCTCTGTAAGTAACTTAGGTTTGCGTTCTTCTTTACTTGCTATTACAGCTTCTCGACGTTTCATTAGTAGACGTCCCCATCTGTCGGGGCAAGAGTCTAAAAATATATGAAAGTTTTGAGTACTTGTACTGTATTGTTCACCTGGATAGAGATATAAATTAGGATCAATTTGTTGTACATAAGAAGAGCGTAACCAATCATTGTCGTAGCTAAAACGAAAATTTTCTTTACCTCTAACAATATCAGAAGATAATATTCCAATAAGTTCAGGTTTTGAAAAAACTTCCCAGTCTGCAAACACATAAATTTGCTTACTCATAATTATTTCCTTAGTAATTCAATATCTTGCAATTTACGCCCTAATTCATCATCCAGTCCCACATTTCTGAAATCTTGTTCTAAGCCTAATACTCCAAGGACCATTATGTAGTACCCAATTGCTACAGTTGGATCACCGTTTACAATTTTTCTAATCGTCATACGGCTAAGTCCCGTTCTCTGAGCCAACAAAGTCTGAGTAAATTTCCGCCTTTTTGAAGCAAGCTTAATATTTTCCCCAAGTTGAATCAATGCGTCTTGATATTTAGGAAATAATGTAGGTGATTTTGACTTATTGAACATTATAGTTACCATTATTTTATATTTTGGTAATTATAATATCCATTTATTAAGGTTTCAACGGTTAAATACATAAATGAAGCTTTAAATAAAGTAGGGAGTAGCTGGCTAAAACCAGTTTATTGGTTTTTACTGAACAACTTATTATTCAAATTTTTCATAGAGTGCTCTATTTAGCCACAAGTAAATTAGAAAAATTATAACGATATCATGTTGACTTTCCGCTTTCAGATACACAAAAAACCTGCTTTACTGAAAATTAATTAAAATGTTTTCATAGTTTACTTTATGTTCAAAAAACTTCTTAATGTATTCAAAAACACATCTGAAATACCAAATATTCTTTCAGAAAATTCTAGCAAAGTTCTAACTTATGCAGATGGTTGGTATTTGCCTTTACCAGCGAATAAACTACTAGAGACACCTCTTCGACAACAGTATCTAAAAAAAATCTGGCAGAATGTATCTATGAGTCCAGATATGTTCAATAAATTATATCAAGAGCCAATAGAAAAATATGCAGAAATAGTCCAATTACTACCTGCATCTGAATCACATCATCATTCACATGTTGGAGGCATGTTAGATCATGGATTAGAGGTTATTTCCATTGCTGTCAAATTAAGGCAAAGTTATGTATTGCCCCAGAATATCGCTCCTGAAGAGCAAGCTAAACAACGTGATGTATGGACTGCGATTGTTTTTTATGCGGCATTATTACATGACATTGGAAAAGTAGCTGTCGATATAGAAGTGTCATTAAAAAGTGGCAAAAAATGGTGTCCTTGGATATCGATACTTAAAGAACCATATAAATTTAGATATATAGAACGCGATTACGAATTACACTCTAAGATAGGGAGTGTTTTAGCAACAAAAATAATACCTTATGAAGCATTTGAATGGATTGGAGAATACCGTAACGCATTAGCTAGTCTACTTTATTTTATTTCTGGGCATCTTGATAAAGCAGGAATTTTGTCAGAAATAATACAAAAAGCTGATCAAATTAGTGTAACAATGGCTCTTGGTGGTGACATCAGTAAAATTTCAGAAAAACCTCAAATATCGTTTGCAAAACAGCTTTCTATTGCATTAAAGCATGTTATTAATAACTATAAATTGAATGCCCCCAAAGGAGGCTGCGATGGTTGGCTAACCGAAAATGGTCTCTTTGTCATGAGTAAAAGTACAGCTGATAGTATAAGAGCCTATTTAATACAGCAAGGTATTTCCGTTCCAACGCAGAATGGAAGGCTTTTTGATGAATTACAAGCTCACCAATTAATAGAGTCAACATCAGAAAATAATGCAGTCTGGAATTGTAAAATAATATCAAACATTGGTTGGGCTCCACCTAAGCCATTTACACTTTTGAAAATAGATCCGACAAAAATCTGGGATAAAATTGAAAATCGTCCTGCTCTATTCAAAGGAAAGCTTATTATTGTTGATCAAAATGGTTTAGATATATCTCTTGAACAAACAGAAAATATAGAAGAAATAAGAGGCTCAAATATTTCTGTTACTCAGAGTGCAATACAAGATGCAGAAATAATAGATACAAATACCAAAGCTATAAACAACGAAGCATTAAGTTCTTCATCTTCAATAGATGAAGTTTTAAATTTATTTCCTATGGGTGATTCTATTACACCGATAGAAAATGAAGAAAATTGTTCTTATGATGGTACAAAAGAACAAATTACAAAACCAGCTCCAATAAAAATTGATGAATTTATTAATTGGATAAAGCAAGGTATCATATCTAATACATTAGTCATGAATAAACCAAATGCTAAATTACATATTGTAGAAAAGCATTTATTTTTAGTGACACCAAGTATTTTCCAGTTATTTTTAATAGAAAAAACGGGAAACACAAGCCAAGATGTTTTGGAATCTCTTCAAAAGCAATTCCAAAATCTTGGCATACATAAGCGTCAATATATTGATAATGACGGTCGCAACATTTGGACTTGTTCAATCATTGGAAAAAAAGGAAAGTCATTATTAAATGGATATCTTATAGAAGATGTTGAATACTTTCTTGGACAAAAACAAGTTTACAATAATCATTGGTTACAATTACAAGGAACAATAAATGACATTTAAAGAATCACTTGAAAAATTTTTTTCTATAAAAACTTAAGACCTGCAACTGAAAGTGCTTATACAAAAGCAGTCAATCAATTTAAAAAAGCTTATCCAGATATTTCTATTGAAGAAGTCACAGAAATGCACATTGGAAAATGGCAGAAAGAAGTATTAAAAAAGATAAAACCAGTAACCTGGAATAATTATATACGCCATCTAAGTGCGTTATACAATTTTTTAATAAAAAGAGAAATAATAACATATAACCCTTTTAAACATTTTTCCATTAGAGAAGATAATGTACCACATAAAATATTCTCAGAAAAAATGCTTACACAAATTGAAAACGTATTAGCACGGAAGGAGCATACTTTACCGACAGCATTACAACCAATCTGGTTCATAAATAGTTTAGTTAACCTATTTAAATACACAGCGATCAGACGTGGGCAATTATTAAAGCTTACTATATCAGATATAGATTTAGAGCAGAAATTAATTACAATTCCTTCACACATAAATAAAAATCATACTTTTCATCAGATTCCTATTCCACAAAAAATATATATACAAGTAGAAAAATTAGTTATTGAAATGAAAAGAAATGGTCAGAATAGCAAGTCTCAATTATTTAACATAAATGTTTTATCAAAAACAACAACTAGGAAAAACAAAAATATGAATGATAATCAACTATCTTACATATTTGCAATTATTTCCCAACTAGTGAACTTTAAAGTATCTCCACATAGATTTAGACATACATTAGCTACAAAGTTAATGAAAGACCCACAAAATGTTTATGTAACAAAACAACTTTTGGGTCATAAAAGCCTAAAAACAACATTATCATACATCTGTTATGATCCTGAATCATTAAGGAATATTTTAGATACTCTCAAATAATATAAAAAATTTAACTTCCAGACTTTACAAGCAAAATAAAAAACGTAAAATAAGACATGTGGATCAGATTAGTTTTTATTTGATCTACATAGTTTTTTATTTTATAGTGAATTCATAGCAGTAAGATATTTTTTAGAATGGTTAGACACAAGGGATTTAAAATCCCTCGCTTTTCGAAGCGTGCCAGTTCAAGTCTGGCCTCGGGCACCATTTAAAATATCAATAAAATCAATATTCTAATCGCACAATGCGGATTTTTTTATGCCTACAATTTTCCTTTCTTTTTCTCATAAATTTTAATAAGTGGCTGTTTAGATCTGGCTTGGTGGCTGTACTTTCAGCCGTTAAAATTTGGCGTGGTGGCTGTATCGCCACTTTTCAGACATAAAAAACAAACTAAAATTTCCTTTATTTTTCAGTTAAGAAAAACGCCAAAATCCCCACGTAAAATAGAATTTTCCCTTTTATTTTCAAAGTGTTATAAATCAAATTTTGATTTTTACGATCTTTTTTAGCTGTAATTAAGTGAAATTAACTGAAATTTTTCAGTTAAGATCTTTTTAATAGATCCTTTTTCCGTGCGCCTTGAGCGCCATTTTTAACTGCAATTTAACTGAAAAAATGCAAAAATGCGTCAAAAATTCGGCGGGGGAGGAAGTGGATTTTCCGTGTCGTCGCCGTTGCCGTGAAAATTTTCCGTGCGTTTTCGCGCATTATCTCGCGCGTGGCTAACTTATTGTTATTAAACGCAAAATATCGCACATAAAAGAAAAGCCACGTCATTGCATGGCTTTTGGTGCTTATAATTGATTTTTATTCGATGATCGGGCTTAACTTCGCTTTTTCTGCCTTTGCTTTGTTGTTCTGCGTTGTGAAAGCCCCCTTTTGATCTGGCTGTGGTCCGCCATTGTGAGTGTGACTGCTTGCCGTATCTGCAATATCTGCAACAATCTGTATTAGTTCTTCCAAAATTCTAAAAATATTTTGCCCGCCAGTTCCCATATAACTAAGTGGGGCAGTAAATTTGTTTTTTGTATCTGATACGCGCAAAGCCACACCCGCGATCCGTTCTTGCAACGTTCCGCCAACGCCCACGCTTTTATTGCCGCCGATCATTTCGTCCGCGTCTGCGTCGATTGTCTTTTCAGACGTGCCGATCGCCTTCGTTTCTTGATCGCACTCGATCACGCGCATGAATGATTTATCTTTGATTTGCTGCTCAGTTTCTCGCGTTTTATTGCCCGCCGCATCCGTTCTTTCGTAAACTTCGGGGCGCTGTTGTTTTAACTGCTCGCCAATTTCAACGCTCGGGATCGTCTTATCTTGCGCTAACATCGTGCGCACAAACGGCTTATCCGACCGCCCGTAAGCGAACCCAACTTCTACCACTGTGCCAATCTCTGGAAAAGCGAAATCACCGCCCTGTGAGCCTGTACTAGTCACTGGCAAAGGCACAGCGGGATATACTGGCACAGCTTGATCAATTTCGCCGTGTTCATCTAACAACTGCAATTCTACTGCGTATTTTGGGCGAAACGGATCAGAAATATCACCCGCGCCCGACGGATCTGCAACCCCGACAACTTTCGCATCGCCCGCTAATTCGGGAAATGTTTTTTCTATCTGACGGCGCTCGGTGCTTTTCTGCGCGGGC
>NZ_NXGB01000012.1 GCF_002850605.1 Pasteurella oralis | reverse complement strand
TAGTAATGCAATGCTTTCATCTAAAGTAAATCTATCCATTAGAGCATAGGGCTTCAAATAATCCTCTAGCGCTGCTAATTGGTTGCTCTTATTCTCCATAAATGAAAATTTTTTGGTAGGAATACCATCTAATGAAATGTCTAAAGCATTTTCAATATCTGATTTTTTTATAAACAATTTCTTTGCTTGGGATTCATACATAGATCACACCTTATAATTCAGAATGGAATTTCATCAAGGTTTATCTCATAACCATGTTCTTTATTTATTTCTAAAAGGTAATCATAAAGGTCTTTTTTTGTTTAGTTAATCTTGGCTTTAACCCACTAAACTTCTCAAAAACATCTATTTTTGCTTGATTTTCTTTAATCAGGTTACATAGCTCATAAGTTGCGTTAGTAATACTTTCATCGTGTTTGCTCTTAGCATGCTCAACAAGAGCATAAATACTAATATAACCTTCATCAAATTGACCAATCTTGGCTACCTGATTTATAGGAATTTTATCCAGCAATGACATTTCTGATTTTTTAATACGTTGAACAATCTCCGATCTTTTAACTGAAAAGCGGGATAGTTCTAAAACATCTACAGAATTTAAGGCGATTACTTGATTCAAATATCCTTTTATGTGGTCGAAAGTATCTTTGAAGTAGTTTGTTAATGGTTCATAGATATGGATTTTTCCGTCATAATTCATTTCAAAAATAGTGCAATAACAAAAAGCATTATCATACTGATTGCGTGAGCCATCCTTCCTAAAATCAAATAGCAACCGCTCTAATCTATCCGTAATTTGACTTGGTGTTTTATTTGTATAGTTAGCTATCTCAATAATTAAGTCTTTAAAAGCAATCAATGGTTCTGGGTTATTTTCAAAAGCTTTTAAGAATTGACTATGATTTGTCATAAAACGCCCCTATGCGTTGCCCTATTTAGTGAGAGTGCAACAAAGAATAAATAGGGTTATTCTCTTTCGGTTCGGGTAATTAGTCCGCTCCTAGTTGCACTAATTCGCAAATTAGTCAGTTTTATACTCAAGAAGTATAATTATACTTCTTGAGTATAATTTAAACTAATTCAAAGTTAGTTAAATTTAATCATATTTCACCATACTGTACAAGCACTGTATAAAAAGTTTATTTTCAGCACAATACAATCTCTTTTTTAGGCTATTTACTGCCTCATTTCGTCAAAATCACCTAAAAAAGTAGGACAAAAACAGCCAAAAATAGGACAAAAGTAACTAAAAATAGGACAATTTAAGGGTAAATTAGGACAATAATTGATTAATATTCATACTATTTTAAATGTAAGCTATTGTTTTATATATATCTGCATTTTTTATTGTCCTAATTGTCCTATAAAAATTTATGCTCCTATAAGAAAATATTTTTTATGGTGTTGGTGGAAATAAAAAAGGCTAAACAAATTAGCCTTTAAAAGAATAGTGTTAAGCCACAACCTTAAGATGCTTTGGTGGTGGAATAATTGGCTCTGGAGCTTGGCTTTCTACATAATCCGCCCATTCTTGTAACATCACCGCCCTTTGTGAGAGATACAAGGATTTATCATAGGTACGTCTAATTTGATTTTTATCTTTATTTTGTTTGTGTGATAAGGCTCTTTCTATCCAGTCAGCTTTATAGTCTTTCTCGTTTAATGACGTGCTGAATAAATGGCGTATGCCGTGCGTAGTAAGCCGTTTTTCCCCTATCCCCTTGATAATGGCTTTTCGCATTGCCTCAATGCTTAAATGACCGCTTTTCGCTGTTAAACTGGCAAACACAAATTCGCTATTAATGCCAAGTGCAGTATGTAATTGTTGCATTTTATTAAATATCCCAATTGCTTGGCGTGATAGTGTTACTACGTGCTCTCTTCCCTCTGGTAGATTCTTATTGCCTTTTTGGACTCTGTAGATCCACGTTTTCTCTTTGTAATGAATATCCGCCCATTTCGCTTTAGCTATTTCAGACGGTCGCCCACCAGTCAATACCACCAGCATAACCGCATAAAATGAAAACGGATTAAAGCGGTTTTCATCTCTTGCTCGGTAAAAGCCGTGTAAGAACTCGCTTAATTCTTCAGGGGTAATGGTATTCATTCCCTTAGATACTGGCTTATCAAATTCCTTGCCTATTTCTGCTAACGGATTATGCGCAATCAATCCCCTATGAAGTGCGAACCTCATCACATTGTTAAGGTTGCCAATAGTCTTTTTAACGGTTTCTAACTTGCCCTCTTTCTCTAGTGGTTTAAGCGCATTAATGGCGATAAGTGGCGTGATTTCTGATATTGGATAATTGGCAAAGTGTGGGAGTAAATGACGTTCAAATAATGCCCACGTATCTTTGGCGGTACGTTCTGAAAAGTTAGCCTTTATCTTTCTATCTTCAAACCACGCTTTAGCCATCTTCTCAAAGGTACGATTTAACTTATCCGCCTGCGCTTGCGCTTGTTGCTTACGGTAGGTTTGTGGGTCGATATTATTAGCCAATAACGCATTATATTCATCACGCTTGGCTCTAGCTTGTGATAGGGATAAATCAGGATAAGCTCCTATACTAATCTTAGCGCGTTTATTAGTGTAAGGTTTACTGTATATAAATCTCCATAATTTAGAGCCTGTATTAGCTACCATTAAATGCAATCCAGCACCATCAGAAAGTAAATACTCTTTGTCCTTTGGTTTTGCGTTTTTTATTTCCGTATCTGTGAGAGGTTTTACTTTTTTAGCCATATCATCAGCCCCTAGATAATTTTGGTTACCTGTGAATAAATTTTTGCTGCCTGAAAGGTTCAACTTAACCACGTCCTGAAATGGTACGTTAATTACTGTATTTTCAACAGGTTATAATTATTTGTTACCTAATTAAAATTTTATTGTTACCTAAAAATACAAATAAAAACAAAAATAAAGATAAAAATAAATCATTTATTTTCAATAAGATAATAGCTTTTTGTTACCTTTTTATTTTTAATAAAACCTATTTTTAGGGAGTGATTTTAGAGAGTAACAAGCACATTATAAATCAGGTAACAAAAAAGGTAACTAAAAATGTGGGTTAGAATGAATAAGTTTGATTAATTTTGTACTATGTAAAATGCGATAAACCTTGATTTTACTGGGTTTTATTGATTATTTTGGTGAAGTTTGATGAAGATTGATTTATGGATTGGCGGAGGAGAATGGGAGTCGAACCCACCCGAGATTGCTGGCAACCTCAACAGGATTTGAAGTCCTGCCGCTTCACCGGAAACGACGCTCCTCCGTATAGGAAAGTGTGGTGAACTTTAACGTAAATATGTTTTTGATTCAAGTTAGCAACGAAAATTTCCGTAAAACAGACCACACTTTTTTAAGCACATCACAAAATCTGTCTTTGTTGACGCTGAATACTGAATTTTGAAGTAAAAACGAGTATGATTAGACCAATTTTGTCAGCTAAAAAGGAATTACTCATGTCCCTTTATCAACAACTGCCTTCTATCGACAAACTATTAAAAACGACTGAAGGTGCTGAATTAGTTACTCAATTTGGACATACTGCGGTGGTGAATGTCTGTCGTAGCTTAATTGAACAGGGGCGTAAGGCAATAAAACGTGATCAGCAATTACCGCAAATTTTCACTGATGTTCAGCACATTATTAACGAAATTAGACACAAATTAATTCAACAACAGCAAGTGAATATTCAGTCTGTGCATAATTTGACAGGGACAGTATTGCATACTAACTTGGGACGTGCATTATGGGCAGAAGCAGCACAACATGCTGCTTTAACAGCAATGCAGCAAAATGTTGCGCTTGAATATGACCTTCATGCAGGTGAACGTAGCCATCGTGACAACTATATTAGTGGACTCCTTTGCCAGCTAACTGGTGCAGAAGCCGCTTGTGTCGTCAATAATAATGCAGCAGCGGTTTTGTTAATGTTAGCGACCTTTGCACAAGGCAAAGAAGTGATTATTTCACGAGGGGAATTGATCGAGATTGGTGGGGCGTTTCGCATTCCTGATATTATGCAACAAGCAGGTTGTAAGTTAGTCGAGGTTGGCACAACCAATCGCACTCATTTAAGTGATTATCGTAACGCAATTAACGAAAATACTGCCTTTTTAATGAAAGTTCACAGCAGTAATTATCAAATCTGTGGTTTCACTAAATCTGTTAGTGAGCAAGAATTAGTCGAATTAGGCAAAGAATCCAATTTACCTGTGATAACTGATCTTGGTAGCGGTGCCTTGATTGATTTAACGCAATACGGTTTGCCAGCAGAACCAACAGTCCAAGAAAAATGGGAACAAGGCGTGAATTTGATTTCTTTCTCAGGCGATAAATTACTTGGTGGACCACAAGCAGGCATTATTGTAGGTAAAAAAGCCTGGATTGAGCGTTTACAATCCCATCCATTAAAACGTGCATTACGTTGTGATAAAGTGATTTTAGCTGGTCTAGAGGCCACCTTACGTTTGTATTTACAGCCTGAAAAATTAAGTGAAAAATTGACCGCACTTTATTTGCTGACCCAGCCTATTAATGAGTTATTAGCTAAAGCGGAAAAGCTAAAAACAGCATTACACGATAAATTAGGTAATGATTATATAGTGAAAATTGAAGAGAGTTCAGCGCAAATTGGCAGCGGTTCACAGCCGTTAGCAATAATTCCTTCAGTTGCAGTAACTCTTTCTACGGAAATGTCTGGAAAATTGACCGCACTTTTAAATCACTTTAAACGTTTACCACAGCCAATTATTTGCCGAGTCGAAAAAGAAAAAATTTGGCTTGATTTACGTAGTCTTGCTAGCTTAGAGCGGTTGCTAGATACGCTCAAACAACTTTAAAAAATCATTTTAATAATGGGGCAATCTATTATTTTAAATGCCCCCTTTTTTACTTTCTCTTACTTTTCTTTAACTTAACCAATGCGTTTTAGCGCATCGTAAATTAAGCGCCAGAACTTTTCTTTATCTAATTTCATCGCTACTTGTGTATGGCAATTTTCTGGTATTGGGTAACGAAAATCGGCCACCGTCATTCCTAAAGTATGGGTGCCTGTTAACTCAATATTAACTGGTACAGCTTTTGTAGTACACACTGTTGGATCAATAACATAAGCAACAGCGCAAGGATCATGCACTGGTGGATAATCAAAACCCTGTGCTTGTTTGTACATTTTGCCGAAGAATGCTAACAGTTCGAGTACAAATTTAGCGGGTTTCGTTGAGATTTGTCCAATTTGCTCAACGACATCAGGGGTTGCTAGCGCCTGATGTGTTAAATCTAAGCCAACCATTGTGACTTTCCATTTTTCGTTGAACACAATATGTGCAGCTTCTGGATCAATTTTAATATTGAACTCTGCTACAGCACTCCAGTTACCAGTATGATAACCACCGCCCATCAATACGACTTCTTTGACACGTTCTACAATACGCGGCTCTTTACGTACTGCCATCGCAATATTAGTCAATCCTCCAGTTGGTACTAATGTGATTGTTTTCGCAGGATGACTCATCACTAATTCAATAATTAAATCTACCGCATGGCGAGGATCTAATGCTAAAGTTGGCTCAGGCAAAACTGGACCATCCATACCTGATTCACCATGAATGCTTGGTGCCACTTCAACTTCACGCACTAAAGGACGTACACAACCTTTCGCAATAGGTACATCAATGATATTGGCAATTTCGGCTACTGCTAACGCATTGCGACTCACTTTTTCTAAAGTTTGGTTGCCAACAACTGTTGTGATCGCTAACAACTCAATTTCAGGATTACCATGTGCAAGTAAAATAGCAATTGCATCGTCATGACCGGGATCACAATCTAAAATAATTTTTTTCATTTTTACCTCATTCTCAGCATAGGTATATACAACGTACTGTATCTTTTCAAATTTATCTTTGAGGTTAGAAGGATTATTCTTTAATCACAATGCTTTGTTAACATAATTGTGAACGGGATCACAACATCACCTAATACCGACTACAACGTATCAGCAATAACAAAAAATCTTAGCCATTCTGTGGCTAAATGATAAAATTACGCAGAATTGATTTGAGGAAAATAATAACATGATTATCGTTACATCTGGCCATGTTGATCACGGCAAAACCGCATTATTGCAAGCATTAACTGGCACAAACACAGCGCATTTACCAGAAGAAAAAAAGCGTGGTATGACGATTGATTTAGGTTATGCCTATCTGCCACTCACAAATTTGGAAAAAACAGACCGCACTTTAGGTTTTATTGATGTACCGGGTCATGAGAAATTTTTAGTCAATATGTTAGCTGGATTAGGTGGTATTGATTATGCCATGCTCATTGTTGCGGCAGATGAAGGAATTCAGGCACAAACAGAAGAACATCTCACTATTTTACGTTTGTTGCAGTTAGCGCAAATTATCATCGTTATTACAAAAGCAGATCGTGCAACCTCAAGTCAAATCGACCAACTTTCCCAGCAATTAAAAGCAAACTACCCCATTTTAGCCAAGTCACCTCTTTTTATTACTTCTGCTAAAACAGCACAAGGAATCGAAGCATTACGTCAATATTTAGCACAACTCCCGAATCGAGCTGATCAAAATAGACCTTTTCGCTACGCTATTGATCGTGTATTTAGTGTGAAAGGCGCGGGTACAGTAGTCACAGGCACAGCCTTTGCTGGTCAAGTCAAAATTAATGATGAATTGTATTTATCGAATGGCCAAACTGTACGTGTAAAAAACATTCATAGCCAAAATCAACAGGCACAACAAGGTATGGCAGGTGAACGCTTAGCCCTCAATATCCACACCGATTTAGATCGTACATTAATTGAACGTGGTGATTGGTTATTTTCACAGGCACCACAAACAGCAACAGCGCGTATTAGCGTACAAATCACTGCTGAAATGTCGTTAAATGAAAGCCAATCAGTACATTTATACCACGCCTGCGCACGTTCTACAGGTAAACTGAATTTATTGCAAAATAGAGAGTTATATCCGACGCAACAAGGTTTGGCTGAAATTATTTTGGAGAAACCACTCTTTTTAGCATACGGAGATAAATTAATTTTGCGCAGTGCTGATGCCAAACAGGTTATTGCTGGTGCTAAAGTGTTAGAAATCAACTCGCCAAAACGTTACAAACGTACTGCAGAACGATTGGCTTTGTTACAGCAATTACAACAAGCAGAAACTTGCGCAAAACGTACCGCACTTTACTTACAACATAAAGCAATCCCTGCACAGACCTTAATGTGGGTGGAGCAATTATGTGAAAAGCAACTACTTGATATATTGCAAGAAAATCAGCAAATACGCTTTCAAGATTGGTGCTTTAATCACGATTATCAACAGCAACAATATGCGAAATTACATGCTGCTCTTGCACAATATCATGAGCAACATAATGACCAATTAGGCATTAGTAAAGCACGCTTATATCGTATCGCAACCTTAAATCAGCCTGAAAAATTAATTTATTACTTTATTGATGAACTATTAAACCAAGGCAAACTACAACAAACTCGCGGTTGGTTACATTTACCCGAACATAAAATATCGTTTTCAGTTCAAGAGCAACAGCTCTGGCAAACTGTATTAGCGCAATTTGAACAAAATAATGGTCAAGCATTATGGGTACGTGATTTAGCCGCCGTGTTAGCACAAGAAGAAACGGTTATGCGAAACTTTCTCTACAAAGCAGGTAAACTGGGCTACCTCACTCCGATTGTCAAAGATCGTTTTTTCCTTACCGAAACCATTTATGCTTATTCTCGTTTAGTCAAACAATTTATTACTCAGCATGGTGCTATTTCTGTTAATCAGCTACGTGATGAATTGAAATTTGGACGTAAATTAGTTGTACAGTTGATGGAATATTTTGATCGCTGTGGTTTTCTACGTCGTAAAGGTAATCTGCATGTATTAAGAGATAGAGATGTATTTGATTTATAAATGAGATGCAAAAGATAAATGCTGTAGTGTAACCGCGCTCACAAAGCAGCTCACTTTGCATTCACCGCAACCATTGCAATATTGATTCACAACTAGCTTATTTTGTTGGTAAACAATCGCTTTTTGAGGGCATTTTTGTTGACATTCTGTGCAGTTTTGCCCTTGCTGAGTTAAACATTTTGAACTGAATCTAGGGCGAAGTTCAGTATCAGCAGGAAAAACACGATGTAAAGCATGGCGCTCACATACTTCAGCACATTGAGCACAAAAATCACATGCAGAGAAATCAATGTCAAGAACAGGTTTATGCTCAATGAGACGAATCAAGCCATACGGACAAGCCTTCACACAATCCCCACAACCATTACAGATTTCAACAAATAATGATTCTTTAGCTGCAAAAGGGGGACGATTTTGTCGGCGCTTTTCTTGCTTAACGGCTTGTTCGCGTCCTCCCAATAGACCACGTAATAAGCCACGACGAGAAACCCTATGATGGCTTAAATACGCCTCATAATAACGTTCATCGCGGTGATTTTGTGAACTATCTGAAATACATTTTGGCATATAAAGCTCAATTTCGTTAACGGTATATGCGGACTTGTTGTACCTCAATTGCCAGTTGTTGCTGCCAATCAGTCAAAGTCAGCTGCGTTAATAAAGCAAGACCTTGATAAAATACTGACTCTTGCTGTTCTGCCATGAGTTGTAAATAACGTGTTGACCAAGTGAAAAAATGCTCCGCTAAAAATACGTTTAGCAAATCAGGACGTCTCTCTGCTAAGTAAGCTGCGAGCATTAACAGCAGACCAATGTGATCTTCTGGCTCATCTTGTTCTGTTACAAAGGCGACTTCATGTTGACGTAAAAATTCACGTAATGCCAGTAATGAATCACCAAAGATGACTGATTCTTGATCAAGATACACCGATCCCCAAGGCGGCGCTATTAATGTATTTGGTCCAATAAATAAACCTTGATATTCCATAGCTAACTGCTCAGAATGCATTCCTTGTGTAATTTTCTGCACAATTTCCGCATGAGGTTTTGGTTGCCATTCGTTTTGCCAATCGGCTTGTTGGAAAAATTCGATAATCGGTGCTAAATGTTGATCATCAGGTGTGTAATAGAATAATGTACCTAATAAACGCCCAGAAGCGGAGATCCATTGTAATTGTTCTGTCTGCATAAATTCATCCGAAAATTGTGAAAAAAAGACCGCACTTTATCAGTAAAATATGGAGCAAGTGACAACTTGCCCCACCTTATAGGCTAAGCACCTACTGCCATGCCCGCAGTCATATGTAATCCATAGAACAACATACGTCCAATCATTTCACCAGCAAGTACACAGAAAACAGCAATAATTTTACTCATAATTGAAGTTGGTTTATGTACAACATAAAACAATAACACAACAGCCAAACCAATTAAGCAAAAACGCAGCGCTGTCAATACCGCAAAGTCAGGTACAAGAGCAGTGGCTTTTTGCACTGATGTCACAATACCAGCTAAAGCAACCCCTTGATACATTGCAACGATAGCCGCCACAAATGCCATAATTGAAATGACAGTCGGCACCCAAGTAATTACTTTACCATCTGGACGTTCTGTATGTAATAAAGCGTAACCCAATGTAAAACCACCTAAAATAACAGTTAAATAGAAGCCCCAAGTAGTGAAACTCGTATTCCATGTTGGCACTGTCGAAATATGGTAAACCTGATTCATCATGTACATAAAAATCACACCCACAGCAGAAGCCAAGACGAGCAACAAACGACCAAATGCGTTAGGTAATTTATCTAAAATAGCAAATAACCAATACACACCAGCAAGCGTAAAGAATAGTGCGCCAGTGGCAATTTCATTACTTAACATTGACTCACCTACACGATTTAATGAATTTAAAGCACGCCATGGTGAACCTAAATGTGTCATAGAAGCAATAAAACCAATACCTAATAAAACCAATAAAACAAACATAGCTTTGTGTATGTGACGTCGGTAATGTATATCTTGGGTCGTAAATAGCACCATCGAAAAGAGTAAAAATGCACCAACAACAGATTGTGCTAATACTGTAAAAATGACTAAAGGTAATTCATGTAATCCATTCATTTTACACCTCTCTTGGGTTAGCTAAGAAACCCGTTGTATCACCACTTGGGCGAGCATGTTTATTTGTTTTCACCACTAAATTTGGCGCAGTAAGTTCTGCTGGCGGTAAAGGTGCAATTGAGGCTTGTTCGCCATATTTTTCTCTTAATTCCGAAATCGGGGCAAAATCTAATGCACGTAACGGGCAGGCATCAACACAAATTGGCTTTTGCCCTGCTTTTACACGAGAGTAACAACCATCACATTTGGTCATATGCCCTTTAGTTGCATCATATTGTGGTGCATCATATGGGCAAGCCATATGACAATAACGACAACCAATACAAGTTTCTTCATTGACAATCACAAAGCCATCTACATTTTTATGCATTGCTCCTGTTGGACAGACTTTTACACATGCTGGATTATCACAATGGTTACAAGAAATCGACATATAGTAAGTAAATACATCTTGATTCCAGCAACCTTTGTTATCTTCAATCCAATTTCCGCCACTGTATTCATAAATACGACGAAAATTAACCGCTGTATCTAAATCTTTATAATCTTTACAAGCTAATTCACAAGTTTTACAGCCTGTACAGCGATCTGAATCAAAATAAAAACCATATTGTTCCATAGCTCACTCCTTAGACTTTTTCAACTTGAACTAAATTAGAATGTTGTGGATTGCCTTTTGCTAAAGGCGATGGACGTTGTGTAGTTAACACATTGACACAACCAGAATGATCGACACCCTTGCTATCTGGCGCATACCAAGCACCCTCGCTTAATGCAACCACACCAGGAATAATACGCGGAGTGACTTTGGCATGAATTTGTACTTCACCTCGATCATTAAAAATACGAATCATATCGCCGTTTTTAATACCGCGTGTCTGTGCATCAATCGGATTAATCCAAACTTCTTGTGGA
The DNA here is from genome assembly GCF_002850605.1 of Pasteurella oralis. Classification (GTDB taxonomy): domain Bacteria; phylum Pseudomonadota; class Gammaproteobacteria; order Enterobacterales; family Pasteurellaceae; genus Pasteurella; species Pasteurella oralis. The sequence goes on along the minus strand of NZ_NXGB01000012.1, from coordinate 9,920 downwards.
TTGGCAGCCTTAATCACATCAACATTGCCATAAGTGGAGTGAGTACGTGCTTTATAATGGAAGCCTGTCATTTGCAATGGATATTTTTCCATCAATTTATCGCCATAATGTTCAAAACTGTCCGTGTGTATTGGCAATGGATGTATTACTTCATCTTTTTCTAACTGCCATGTTTGCGCAATTTCCGCTAAACGTTGAGAATAAATTTCAATTTTTCCAGAAGGTGTTTTAAGAGGATTTGCTTCTGGATCTTCACGGAAAGCTTTATAAGCAACATAAAAGCCGTTTGGATCCACTTTTTTAAAGATGCCTTGCTGTCTAAACTCTTCAAAAGTTGGTAATTCTGGCAATTTTTCACGTGATAATTGATAAATATGACGCAGCCATTCTTCTTGAGTACGTCCTTCAGTAAATTGCTGTTTTACTCCCATTTTTTCAGCAAGAGCAGTTAACATCTCATAAACACTGCGACATTCAAAAGCAGGTGTGACGACTTGATCTGCAAAAATGACATAAGCCATATTAGAAATGTGTGCATCCATACAAAAATCCATTTGCTCAGATGTTGTACAGTCTGGTAATAAAATATCACTGTACTTAGCAGTAGAAGTCATATGGTTATCAATAGTAATGATCAACTCACACTGACTTTCATCCTGCAAAATTTGATGGGTACGATTGATGTCCGAATGCTGGTTAATCAAGCAATTACCTGCATAATTCCAAATCACCTTAATCGGCGCAGTTAATTTATCCACACCTCGAATACCATCAGTTAACGCAGTCATTTCATGGGCGCGAAAAATAGCGTCAGTCCACATAAACATTGGAATACTTGCTTTGACAGGATTCGTTAAAGTCGGCATACGAACAAAAGGCACTTTATACGAGCTTTCACGTGCTCCTGAGTTACCACCATTAATCCCTACATTACCAGTTAAAATAGGTAACATTGCAATTGCTCGAGAAATTAACTCACCATTACTACGACGTTGTGGTCCCCAACCTTGTGAAATATAAGCTGGTTTAGTACCACCAATTTCCCTAGCAAGTTTAATAATTTTATCTTCGGGAATACCTGTAATCTGCGCGGCCCATTCTGGTGTTTTCGCAGTACCATCTTCACCTTGTCCCAAAATATAGGCCTTATAATGCCCATTTGCCGGTGCACCTGCTGGTAAAGTTTTTTCATCATAACCCACACAGTATTTATCCAAGAAAGGTTGATCCACTAAATCTTCTGTAATCATCACATAAGCTAACGCTGCAACAAGTGCGGCGTCTGTGCCGGGACGAATAGGAATCCATTCATCTTCCCGTCCTACACCTGTATCCGTATAACGTGGATCAATAATAATCAGTTTAGCATTGGATTTTTGGCGAGCTTGCTCAATACTATAGGTCAAACCACCACCACTCATTCGTGTTTCTGCTGGATTATTACCAAACAATACAACTAACTTACTGTTTTCAATATCCGCAATTCCATTGCCTAAAGCCCAACCACCATAAGTATAATCAAGCCCAACTGCAATTTGTGCCGTACTATAATCGCCATAATGATTGAGATACCCCCCTATACAATTCATAAAACGAGCCACCATTGTTGAACCCGGTGGCCATGATTTTGTCACTGTGCCACCAAGCGTCCCCGTTCCATAGTTGAGATAGATAGATTCATTGCCATACTTCTCAATATTTTTACGCAGAGAAGCTGCTATTTCGGTCAGTGCCTCATCCCAGCTAATACGTTTAAATTTTCCTTCTCCACGTTTACCTACACGTTTCATCGGATATTTCAAACGATCGGGATTATAGACACGGCGACGCATTGAACGACCACGTAGACAAGCACGAACTTGATGATCAAGATTGTAAGTCTCAGTCCCAGTATTATCCGTCTCAACATAAAGAATTTTGTTGTCTTTAACATGCATTCTTAGAGGACAGCGACTACCGCAGTTAACAGTACAAGCACTCCAAACAACTTTTTCTTCTGTAGAATTGACCGCACTTTTTTCAGTCGCGGCAGCTTTGAATGGTAATGAAAGATTTGTTGCGGCTAATGCAGCACTAATGGATGTCTTTTTAAGTAAAGACCGTCTAGTTAATGTGGGATTGACAATTGATTTATCCATAACTTCTCCCCCGATGGTTATGTTATAAACAAAAATACGAAAGTATCGTTATTTAACACTCAAAAGGAGGTAGACATAATGAGATAGATCAACTTTTTTCAAAAGAAAATGATAGCAACAACAAAAAATATGATATAAATCAATAAGATAATTTTAATGATAATTGTTTTTATTTAAGCAAAGCTAAATATTAACAAGATCCATTCTTTTGTAAGAAAATAATCACATTTACACGATAGCTTAATTTTCAATATCCACACTGACGACTTCTGGCTCATTTTTTAATAATAAATAAACATTTTGCAGCATAGTTTTATCCGTAATTAAACAGCGAATATTTAAACGTATGTCATCTGTATTCGGTAAATCTTTTACATTTAAACTATCAATACGGTAATTGTTACTAATTAAAATATCGGTGATTTTACCAATAGCATTTGGTGTATTCAGTTGAATTGTCAGTTTTGTTTTACGAATTTTATTTTTATGACGCACTAAACTTTGCACAATTGGACTTAATCGCACTGCAATTAAAATCATCATAGTCGCAATAATGGCATCAAAGAAGAAACCTGCACCACTTGCAATGCCAATGCCTGCTGCCGCCCAAATAATCGCGGCTGTTGTTAAGCCAGAAATTGCATCATTGCTTTTACGTAAAATCACGCCTGCGCCTAAAAAACCAATCCCACTAATCACTTGTGCAGCTAGACGCATTGGATCAGTACGAATATTTTCAGACACTTGCGCATAATGTTCAGCAGCTTGAATAGAAACAATGGTTAAAACACAAGTCGTCACGGCAATAATGACACAGGTTTTTACTCCAACAGGCTTACGTTTTAACTCTCGCTCCAGTCCAATGATACCACCGAGTAACATTGCCATTGCCATTTTGGCTAAAATAGAAAATTGCGTTGAAGCTAAGAAAAGATGGAATAATTCAGTAAAGCTATTCATAGAAAGGTCAAATTAACATTAATTGGAATGTCCAATAATTCTAACAAGGGAATCCTATAAGTCTAGAGCCAAACTAAAATATATTTAATTACAACAAAAATGCCTCTAAAAAATAATTAGAGGCATAACGTCAGGCAAGAATTAATCTTCTTTACCTAAAATCTGATTTACCTCGCTCTTATACAACACAGCTTTAGCTCCAAAGATAGCTTGAATACCACCACCTACTTCAAGTACATCAATAGCACCCAATGCTTTTAAACGTGCTTTATTGACCGCTTTAACATCTTTCACATTCACTCGTAACCGAGTAATACAAGCATCGACATGCTCAATATTAGCAGCATTACCTAAAGCTTCAATAATGTGGTGCGCATTTTCAGTTAAAGAAGAAGTCGTTTGTTCTACTACATCGTCTTGCTCTTCTGCACGCCCTGGTGTCATCACATTGAATTTAGTAATTAGGAAACGGAATGAGAAGTAATACAACATCGCCCAGAATATGCCGACAATCACGACACGAATCCAGTTGGTATTTTCATTACCTTGTAAAATACCAAATAGTAAGAAATCAATAAAACCGCCAGAGAAAGTATTCCCAATTGATACATTTAAAATGTCTGCAATATAGAAAGAAACGCCATCTAAGAATGCGTGGAACACATAAAGCCAAGGTGCCACAAATAAGAACATAAACTCAATTGGTTCGGTGATCCCTGTAATAAAAGAAGTCAGCGCAGCGCCTAAGAACAAACCACCAATTAAACCACGACGTGCTTTTGGTACACAATGATACATAGCCAAGCAAGCGGCTGGCAAACCAAACATCATCGTATCAAAACGCCCTGCAAAGAAACGGGTACCTTTAGTAAATAAGCCTTGATGATTTGGATCTGCGAGCTGAGCAAAAAAGATTTTTTGTGCACCAACAATCGTTTCACCATTCACTAATTCTGTACCACCTAATTCGGTATACCAGAACAGCGGATAAATCATATGATGTAAACCAACAGCACCGCTCAAACGCATTAAGAAGCCATAGAAGAAAGTACCGACTGCGCCCATAGAAGCAATACTTTCACCTGCTGACACTAACCAACCTTGGAAAGTTGGCCAAATCAGGAAGAACACAGCACCGACAAAAATTGCAGCAAAGGCAGTAACAATAGGCACAAAACGTGAACCACCAAAGAAACCTAAAATTTGTGGTAGTTGGATATTATGGTAACGATTATGCAATTTGACCGTAATTAATCCCATGACTAACGCACCAATGACTCCCGTATCAATACCCTTTACCTCAGGCGAAAAAATTGGAATTAAAGCAGCAATCGTCCCTGTCATGATTAAATAACCAACTACGGCGGCAAGCGCAGCAACACCTTTATCCCGTTTTGCTAAACCGATACCTAAACCGATACAAAGTAACAACGCAAGATTGGCAAAGACCACACTTCCTGCTGCTGACATAATTTGAAAAATACTTTGTAACGCTGCATTATCCAAAATTGGATAAGCTTGTATGGTCGCTTTATTCGATAACGCGCCACCAATCCCTAACAGTAAACCTGCTGCAGGTAAAATAGCAATTGGCAACATAAATGCTTTACCAACTTGTTGAAGCTGTTTAAACATAGACTCCTCCTCGTAAAACAACAATTCTTTGTCAGTGTAAAGCTTTTATCTCAATCACACAGTGAGCTCTATCACAGATTTAGACTTCACTTAGCGGATTTTCTCTACCAACTCCTATATTTAGGCTAAGTAATTACATATAAACATAGCAAAAAATGATTTATTTATCACGAATCCAACTAACGAAATGATTTTGTAAAGAAATCTGGCAAAATTTGCAGTAAAATGACCGCACTTTTAACTAAATAACGGACATTATGTCAATTTCTAAACAAAAATTGATTGCTTATGCACAATTAATGCGTTTTGACAAACCTATTGGCACCCTATTATTACTTTGGCCGACACTTTGGGCGCTTTTTTTATCTGTAAAAGGAATGCCTGATCTCACTATTCTGACTATTTTTGTCTTAGGTGTGATCTTAATGCGTGCTGCAGGTTGTGTGATTAATGATTATGCTGATCGCCATATTGATGGCAAAGTAAAACGAACCTCGCAACGCCCATTAGCAACAGGCGCAGCAACTGCACAAGAAGCAAAATATTTATTTGTCTTTTTAATTTTATGCGCTTTTATTTTAGTGCTCTTTCTCAATTATTATGCTATTTCCTTGTCTTTTATTGCGGTATTTCTCGCTTTTATTTACCCATTTATGAAACGCTACACGCATTTGCCACAATTATTTTTAGGTATGGCATTTGGTTGGTCAATTCCAATGGCGTACGGCGCATCAATTGAAACACTCCCTTTGGAATGTTGGTTACTCTTTTGCGCTAACTTAGCTTGGACTGTGGCTTATGACACACAATATGCTATGGTTGATCGTGATGATGATTTACGAATCGGAGTAAAATCAACTGCCATTTTATTTGCCCAATATGACAATAAAATTATTTCATTATTACAAATTGCCACCCTCATTTTTTTAGTCCTCATTGGTTATCTCTCGCAATTACACAATAGCTATTTTGTTGTGTTACTGCTTGCAACTTTATTATTCATTTATCAGTGTAAATTGATCAAAAATCGAAAAAGAGAAGATTGCTTTAAAGCATTCTTAAATAATAATTATTTTGGCTTAATGGTCTTTATTGCGTTTCTATTTGGCATTTTTTACTAACTCAAACATAACGCACCAATGAAAAAATCAAATGGTTTCTGCGTAAGTTACCTTGATTTTTCTTATAACATCTCAATATTAGCCAATACGTTTTGACATAAAAGGAAAACAAAATGACAACGATTGTAAGTGTTCGTCGTAATGGTAAAGTCGTCGTGGGTGGCGATGGACAAGTATCATTAGGTAATACAGTAATGAAAGGCAATGCACGCAAAGTGCGTCGATTATACCATGGTAAAGTCCTTGCTGGTTTTGCGGGGGGTACTGCTGATGCATTCACCTTATTTGAATTATTTGAACGTAAACTCGAAATGCATCAAGGTCATTTGCTAAAAAGCGCAGTGGAATTAGCCAAAGATTGGCGCACTGATCGCGCATTGCGTAAATTAGAAGCAATGCTAATCGTTGCAGATGAAAAAGAAAGCCTCATCATCACGGGAATTGGCGATGTAGTGCAACCTGAGGCAGACCAAATTTTAGCTATTGGTTCTGGTGGTAATTTTGCTTTATCTGCTGCTCGCGCACTTGTAGAAAACACGGATTTATCCGCACGTGAGATCGTAGAAAAATCGCTACAAATTGCAGGTGATATTTGTGTTTACACCAATACCAACTTGACAATTGAAGAACTACCTTAACTTATAGGACATACATATATGGCGTGGCTTTACTTAATTATTGCTGGTGTATTAGAAATTGGATGGCCAATTGGTTTAAAAATGGCAGGTCAAGCGGAAACACGCTGGCTCGGGCTTTTTATCGCAATTGCCTTTATGACAGGTAGTGGTGCTATGTTATGGCTTGCACAAAAATCTATCCCAATGGGTACCGCCTATGCAGTTTGGACTGGAATTGGTGCAGCTGGTGCCTTTATTGTCGGCGTTTTATATTACAATGATGCACTGACTTTTTGGCGTACATTCGGTGCATTAATGATTATTGGTGGCGTGATTGTCTTAAAATTAGCGTCACACTGAAGAAATAAGAGAGAAAAATATGTCTGAAATGACTCCTAGAGAAATTGTTTCTGAATTAGATCAACATATTATTGGTCAAGCAGATGCTAAAAGAGCAGTTGCTATTGCGTTAAGAAACCGTTGGCGCAGAATGCAATTGCAAGAGCCACTCCGTCACGAAGTGACACCTAAAAATATTCTCATGATTGGACCTACTGGTGTAGGTAAAACCGAAATTGCACGTCGTTTAGCTAAACTCGCCAACGCTCCATTTATTAAAGTAGAGGCGACAAAATTTACAGAAGTAGGCTATGTTGGTAAAGAAGTCGATTCGATTATCCGTGATTTAACCGACAGTGCGATGAAATTAGTACGTCAAACTGAAATTGAAAAAAAACGTTTCCGTGCTGAAGAAGCGGCAGAAGATCGGATTTTAGATGCACTACTTCCGCCAGCTAAGAATCAATGGGGACAAGTTGAGGAAAATGACAACAATAGTACAACACGCCAAGTCTTCCGTAAAAAATTACGTGAAGGGCAATTAGATGATAAAGAAATTGACATTGATGTGGCAACCCCATCAATGGGCGTCGAAATTATGGCACCGCCGGGTATGGAGGAGATGACCAACCAATTACAATCTATGTTCCAAAATCTATCAACTGGACAAACGAAAAAACGCAAAATGAAAATTAAAGATGCGTTAAAAACACTGATTGATGATGAAGCAGCAAAATTAATCAACCCAGAAGAATTAAAACAAAAAGCCATTGATGCAGTAGAACAAAACGGCATCGTATTCATTGATGAAATCGACAAAATCTGCAAAAAAGGAGAATACAGTGGCGCTGATGTTTCACGCGAAGGTGTACAACGAGATTTATTACCCTTAGTTGAAGGTACAACTGTCAGTACCAAGCATGGTATGGTAAAAACGGATCATATTCTATTTATAGCCTCTGGTGCATTCCAAGTAGCACGTCCATCTGATTTAATCCCAGAGTTACAAGGCCGTTTACCTATTCGTGTTGAACTCTCTGCATTAAGTGCGGTCGATTTTGAGCGAATTTTAACAGAGCCAAATGCTTCTTTAACGGAGCAATACAAGGCTCTTATGGCAACAGAAGGTGTCAATATTGAATTTACGCCAGATGCGATCAAAAAAATTGCTGAAGCCGCTTTCCGTGTTAATGAAAAAACCGAAAATATTGGTGCGCGCCGTTTACATACAGTAATGGAACGTTTAATGGATAAAATTTCATTTGGTGCAAGTGAGATGAGCGGTCAATTAGTTAACATTGACGCAGCTTACGTGAGTGATGCCTTAGGCGATGTGGTTGAAAATGAAGATTTAAGCCGCTTTATTCTATAATAACTGGACTAAAAGCACCGTACTTTACATCAATTCAACAAAAGTGCGGTGCTTTTTTACTGTTTTTTCACTATTTTCTCAGTTTGACCAATTCAACTGCATGATCTGCGCCTTTCGTTAGAATTAAATTCGCACGTTCTCTTGTTGGTAAAATATTTTGTTTCAAGTTCAAACCGTTAATCTCATCCCAGATCTTACCTGCAGTCACAATAGCCTCTTCTTTAGACAAATTAGCATAGTGTTTAAAATAAGAATTTGGATCGCTAAACGCACTTTGACGAAATTTTAAGAAACGACTGATATACCATTCTTTTAACAAGGTTTCATCTGCATCTACATAAATCGAAAAATCGACAAAATCAGACACAAACATTTGATTGGAACGATTATCGCCTGTTTGCAGCACATTTAAACCTTCCAAAATCAAAATATCAGGCTGATCAACTACATTAAATTGATCGGGAATAATGTCATAAGTTAAGTGAGAATAAATTGGTGCGCTCACCTTTGATTTACCTGATTTAATATCAGCTAAAAAACGAATTAAACGCGGCGTATCATAGGAAATAGGAAACCCTTTTTTGTGCAGAATTCCTTCTTTTTGCAATCTTTCTAATGGATATAAAAAGCCATCCGTGGTAATCAAATCAACTTTACGTGCGCTTGGCCATTGTGATAATAAAGATTGGACAATCCTAGCCGATGTACTTTTACCTACAGCAACACTACCAGCAATACTAATGATATAAGGCACTTTTGTTGGATTGACACCAAGAAAACGATTCATGACATACTGGCGGTGTAAACTTTCTTCTATATAGTAGTTAACCAAACGTACTAATGGTAAATAAATAGTACGTACTTCGTCTAAAGATAACTCTTCATTAATACCTAACAATGGTTTTAAATCTTGCTCAGTTAAAGTTAAAGGCACAGATTTACGTAATCCCGCCCATTGATCACGATTGAATGATAAAAAAGGTGTTAATTGATTTGATAAAAAATTGACGTTTCTTGACTTCACAATCTCTTCAACTTATTTATATAGCCGTAAATTGGATATGAAATATACCTTATAAACAAGCAAAATCGCATAAAATTTTTACAAATCAGCTAAATTTATAATAAAAAATCCGCTTTTTGACTGATAATTAAACGAACAATTAAAAAAAAGCATTTTTTTGCAAAAAATGCTTGTCAGCGATAAAAATTTCCCTATAATACGCCTCACTTGCTTATGAGATGCCGACTTAGCTCAGTAGGTAGAGCAACTGACTTGTAATCAGTAGGTCACCAGTTCGATTCCGGTAGTCGGCACCATACTTCTCTGCAGGTGTTCATTTAACGCGGAGGGATTCCCGAGCGGCCAAAGGGAGCAGACTGTAAATCTGCCGGCTCAGCCTTCGAAGGTTCGAATCCTTCTCCCTCCACCATTTTTTAAATGAATCTAGTTCTGATGGGTCAGATGAATTTAGGACTGCGGGCATCGTATAATGGCTATTACCTCAGCCTTCCAAGCTGATGATGCGGGTTCGATTCCCGCTGCCCGCTCCAAACGCTGATATAGCTCAGTTGGTAGAGCGCACCCTTGGTAAGGGTGAGGTCGGCGGTTCAAATCCGCCTATCAGCACCAGTCTTAAACTTCCTTTCTGTCCTTTAATTAACAGCAAATTTTGAATTTTGGTTAATGTGGTATATTGAACCATCCATAACCGTGTTTGTTTAGAGGGACTCTCAA
>NZ_NXGB01000011.1 GCF_002850605.1 Pasteurella oralis | reverse complement strand
ACCAATCATTAAGGCATTATGAATTTAAGATGTTTTGGATTTCGGTCATACTTAAATGATAACCATGTGGACATTTGCGCCATGTGTCTAGCATACGTGTGTATTTGTCCCACATTGGTACTTGAGAATCACAACCGTGTTCACAACGCATGAACTCTTGGTATTTGCCTTCAATACCTGTAATAAAACGAAGGTAATTAAGGTATTTTTTCTCACGTACAGCACAGTAGCCAGCAAATTGTAAACGATGTGGCGTGAGTGCTGATTTATCGCTTAAATTATTGTAAGACACTTGTAATGCATGGTACATTTCTAGCGTATCTAATACCATTTGACATTCATTTTCTGATAAATTAGAGAATTCTTTATCGAGTTCTTTTAATTCTAATGCAAAACCACCTTTGACGATTGCTTCTAAGCGTTGGTATTTTGAGGCGTTTTGGCTATCTAATAAACCCATTAATTTGTATTGGTTTGCTAAAATTAGACGTTGGGTTGAGGTCATTTCCATAATATATTCCTGTTAGTCAATTTCATTTAAAATATCTTGTGATAGATCTTGCTCTGGTGCGTTGACTTTCCCGTCTTTTACTCGGTATTCTAAATTTTGGAAGTAAGCTTCGCGGAAAGTGATATAAGGATCTTGCGATTGTTCTAAAAGTGCTTCTTTATCTAACGCATTTGCACGGCTATCAATACCTTGAATTCCCCACTTCACTAATCCCCAAGGACCCAGTAAGGAGAGCATTGGATAAGTTGTGTCTGCCAGATTACCAATATCCTGGCGTGGCGTTGCAGGACCATAAAGCGGTAGCATGACATAAGAACCTGTTTCTACACCATATCGACCTAATGTATCACCAAAGCGGCTATTATTTTCGATTTTTAATGGATCGCTGTAACTTGCTACATCAATTAAACCACCTAGCCCAAATACTGTGTTAATCCAGAATCGGTTAAAATGCACCATTGCTTTTTTGAAATCGCCTGATAGTAAACGATTCACAAAACTGGCAGGTTCATCTAAATTATTTGTAACATTGGTTAAACCTGATTTTACTGGTGTTGGCACATATTCTTTCCAGCCTGTTGCCACTGGTTTCAGCAGGTAAGGATCAACTACTTTGTAGTTAAAATCCCACATGGTGCGGTTGAAGCCTTCTAATGGATCTTTACGTTCGCCAGTTTGCGAATCAATTGTTGCACATCCGTTTAATACAGCAGATGCCAAGAAAATTGTCGCGAGAAATTTGGTATTTTTCATATCTACTCACTTTAAGATTAAAAGACATCTCATTCTATCAAGTTAACTCATAACTACAAAACAATTTGTATACACATAATAAACTTGCAATTAATTGTATTTTTATGCATTATTTGTAAATAAATATGCATTTAAACGTTTGCGAAATTACTTGAATAGTTGCGTATCGTCCATTAGAATTGCAAAGTTTAACTTTCAGGAAGCTATTTCTTTAGATTAAGTTAATTTTCAGACACGATTTAGTTTTCACGATGCCGTAAAGTGCGGTCGATTTTTCGTGAATTTTACTAGATTGTGGTTAATGAACATTCGTAAGTGTTCAACCAAAACAAATTAGGAGTAATTTATGTCTGAACCAGCAATTTTGGTATTGGCAGATGGTAGTGTTTTCCATGGTAGCTCAATTGGTGTGCAAGGTTATACTATTGGTGAAGTTGTGTTTAATACCTCAATGACCGGCTATCAAGAAATCCTCACTGACCCTTCTTATTTCAAACAAATCGTTACATTAACTTATCCTCATATCGGTAATACTGGCACTAATCAGGAAGATTGTGAATCTAATCATGTTTATGCTGCTGGTTTAATTATTCGTGATCTCCCTTTGTTACACAGTAATTTCCGTGCTGAAATGAGTCTAAGTGATTACTTACAACATAATAATGTTGTGGCTATTGCGGATATTGATACGCGTCGTTTAACTCGTCTTTTACGTGATAAAGGTACGCAAGCGGGTTGTATCATGACTGGTGAAGTTGATATCGCAAAGGCCCTCGAACTAGCGAAAAGTTTTGGTTCGATGACAGGTAAAGATTTAGCTCAAGCAGTGACGAGCGAGGAAGCATTTGTTTGGACATCAGGTGAATGGCAATTAGGTAAAGGTTTTGTTGAACAGACCCAACCAGAATTTCACATTGTGGCTTATGATTTTGGTGTAAAACACAATATTTTAAGAATGCTTGCTGAGCGCGGTTGCAAAATTACCGTAGTACCAGCCCAAACAAGTGCAGAAGAAGTGATTGCGCTAAACCCTGATGGTATTTTTCTTTCTAACGGTCCTGGTGATCCTGAACCTTGTGATTATGCGATTACTGCTATTCAAAAATTATTAATCAGTAAAAAACCGATTTTTGGCATTTGCCTAGGTCATCAATTACTCGGTTTAGCAGCAGGTGGAAAAACCAAGAAAATGCCATTCGGTCATCACGGTGCAAACCATCCTGTACAAGATCTAGATTCACAAAAAGTATTTATTACGAGTCAAAATCATGGTTTTGAAGTGGATGAGGCAAGCTTACCAAGTAATGTGCGTGTGACACATCGTTCTTTATTTGATCACTCAGTACAAGGCATTGAGTTAAACAATCAATCTGCCTTTTCATTCCAAGGTCATCCAGAGGCAAGCCCAGGTCCGAATGATGTGGCTTATTTATTTGATAAATTTATTAATGAAATGCGTAAAGCAAAGTTAAGTCAGAGTTAATTCTTAGCTTACTGTATTATCAATAGAAATATAGTGAAACTTGCATAGAAAATTAGATAGATAGCAGCGATCTATGCAAAATTTATCAAATAGTGACCGCACTTTGCGTTTAGTATATGAGGCTTAATGATGTTAATACCCTGTACATATCAGCTAATCAATGTACTTGCTGAAAGCCATTTTGGTAGTAATCCGTTGGCTGTTTTTCCGCAAGCAGATGGTTTAACTGATGAGCAAATGTAACTCATTGTACGTCAATTTAATTTGTCTGGAGTCGTATTTGTACAGCGGGCTTGTCATCAAAGTGCGGTGCAAAAATTGCGTATTTCTACTCTCGATCATGAATTGTCTTTCGCTGGTCATTCTACAATTGACGCTGCATTTGTATGATATCAACAACTGAATTTGTCTCATCATTATCTGTTAGAAACTGATGCTGGTGATGTTTATTAAATATGAATAATTAAAGGAGAACTAAATGAAAGCAAAATTCATGTTAATGATTGGAATATTGGGCTTAACTGCATGTGTTAACTCCAATGATAAAGTGTTTCAAGGTAAGAATTATCAATTAGCCGTAGCTGAATTATCTGCTAACTCAGGTTTGTATCAATATGTACCTTATGATCGTTCTGGTCATATGATCATTGTTGACCGCTTAAATATTCCAGAAAGCTATGCCAGTCAATTTGTCAAAGATTGGTATGCCAAGGAAACACAATATCGTAAAAAGGATTGCCAGCTTCAATATAAAACTTATCAAAATATTCCTTATGCCACTTGTGATTTTAACAATGGATCACGCTATGCAATTTATGTTTTGGGTACAAAGGAGAATAAAGGTTTTGCTAAAGTTTATATCAGTGCGGAAAAGCAATCAGAAATGAATGAAAAAAACTTAGTCAAGGCACTTACAGAATTTTATCCTTAAAATTGATGGTATAGATAAGAATTGTGGAATAACGAAGAGGTCTTGTTAAGAAAAAATGAATATTTATTGCTTATTATTTGATGACTATGAAACGTTAGATTTAATGGGGCCTGTTGAGTTTTTATTTCGTATTCCAAATGTTCAGCTTCATTATATTTCCAAGCAAGGTGGGCTTATTAAAAGTTATCAAGGTTTTAAAACAGATACGGTTTCTATCACATGTTTGCTGGAAAAAAGTATATTGTTGATTCCCGGTGGGCAAGGTACACGCCAATTAGTTGGAGATACGTCATTTTTAACTTGGTTAACCCAATTAGTCAAAGACGCTAGGTTTTGTCTTAGTGTTTGTACTGGTTCAGCCTTGCTTGCTGCGACGAAACAACTTAACGGAAAATATGCAACTTCCAATAAACTAGCGTTTGAATGGGTCCGTCAGGTTAATCCTGATGTGAAGTGGAAGACAGTTGCTCGTTGGGTAAAAGATAACAAATTTTATACTTCATCGGGTATTTCTGCTGGGATGGATATGACATTAGGTTTTATACGTGATCATTACAGTGAAGCATTAGCTCGGCAAATAGCAAATCAGACAGAATATGTTTGGAATGATGATCCAGAGAAAGATGAATTCGCACCATTATATGGTTATTGAGTAAATGGTTAATTATGTCAGTGTTTATACTGATGAAAGTAAAAAGTAAATGACACTGGTAGATTAGAATGTCCGATAGATAGGATAAATATCCAGCATTTATACTATTTCAAGATAAACAAAATAAAAGTGCGGTTAAATTTTTAATCGTTTTACAGAGAGAGAACAAAAATGCCAAAACGTACAGATATAAATACGATATTAATCATCGGCGCGGGTCCTATTGTGATTGGTCAAGCGTGTGAATTTGATTATTCAGGCGCACAGGCGTGTAAAGCTTTGCGTGAAGAAGGCTATAAAGTGGTGTTAGTCAATTCCAATCCAGCGACAATTATGACAGATCCGAATATGTCGGATGTGACCTATATTGAGCCGATTGAGTGGCGTACGGTTGAGAAAATCATCGAAAAAGAACGACCAGATGCGATTTTACCTACGATGGGGGGACAAACTGCATTAAATTGCGCATTGGATTTATCCAAAAACGGTGTGTTGAAAAAATACAATGTGGAGCTTATTGGTGCGACAGAAGATGCGATTGATAAAGCGGAAGACCGTGGACGCTTTAAAGAAGCAATGGAAAAAATTGGTTTAAGCTCACCAAAATCCTTTGTTTGTCATACCTTTGAAGAAGCTTGGGCAGCGCAAGCAGAAGTCGGTTTTCCGACCTTGATTCGTCCATCTTTTACGATGGGCGGTTCAGGTGGTGGTATCGCTTATAATAAAGATGAGTTTATGGCAATTTGTGAGCGTGGTTTTGATGCATCACCTACACATGAATTATTGATCGAACAATCGGTGTTAGGTTGGAAAGAATATGAAATGGAAGTGGTGCGAGATAAAGCGGATAACTGTATTATCGTGTGTTCGATTGAAAATTTCGATCCAATGGGCGTACATACAGGGGATTCTATTACTGTTGCACCGGCGCAAACCTTAACCGATAAAGAATACCAGATCATGCGTAATGCTAGCCTTGCGGTGTTACGTGAAATTGGTGTGGATACGGGTGGTTCAAATGTGCAGTTTGCGATTAATCCTGCCAATGGCGAGATGATAGTGATTGAAATGAACCCTCGTGTAAGTCGTTCTTCTGCGCTTGCCTCAAAAGCAACTGGTTTCCCAATTGCTAAAGTCGCAGCTAAATTAGCAGTTGGCTATACTTTAAATGAATTACGCAATGATATTACTGGTGGTTTAATTCCTGCTTCCTTTGAACCGTCGATTGACTATGTGGTGACTAAAGTGCCACGTTTTGCTTTTGAGAAATTCCCGCAAGCGGATGATCGTTTAACGACGCAAATGAAATCGGTGGGTGAAGTGATGGCGATGGGACGTACTTTCCAAGAATCATTGCAAAAAGCGTTACGGGGTTTAGAAACAGGGATTTGCGGTTTTAATCTCATGTCTGAAGAGCCGGAGAAAATTCGTCAAGAATTAGGTAATCCCGGACCGATCCGTATTTTATATGTCGCCGATGCCTTTGGTGCAGGTTTTAGCTTAGATGAAGTGCAGCATTACAGCAAAATTGATCCTTGGTTTTTAATCCAAATTCAAGATTTGGTATTAGAAGAATTAGCACTTGAAAAACGCAGTTTAGCTGAACTGGATTATGTCGAACTTCGTCGTTTAAAACGCAAGGGTTTTTCTGATAAACGTATTGCGCAACTGACTAAATCAACAGAAAGTGCGGTCAGAAATAAACGTATTTCGTTAAATTTACATCCTGTTTATAAGCGAGTCGATACTTGTGCCGGTGAATTTACTTCTGATACCGCATATCTTTATTCTACCTATGAAGAAGAATGTGAAAGCCGTCCATCAGATAAAAAGAAAATCATGATCTTAGGTGGTGGGCCAAACCGAATTGGGCAAGGGATTGAATTTGATTATTGTTGTGTGCATGCTTCCCTTGCTTTACGTGAAAGTGGCTTTGAAACTATTATGGTGAATTGTAACCCAGAAACGGTGTCAACGGATTTTGATACATCAGATCGTCTTTATTTTGAGCCATTAACGCTCGAAGATGTACTGGAAATTATTCATGTAGAGAAGCCTTATGGTGTGATTTTACATTATGGCGGTCAAACTCCATTGAAACTGGCTAATGATTTACATGCCAATGGTGTAAACATTATCGGTACATCAGCAGATAGCATTGATGCAGCAGAAGACCGAGAACGTTTCCAACAAGTTTTGCACAAATTAAACTTAAAGCAGCCAATTAACCGTACTGCACGCAATGCAGAAGAAGCAGTGAAATTAGCGGAAGAAGTGGGCTATCCATTAGTGGTCCGTCCATCTTATGTGCTAGGTGGGCGAGCGATGCAAATTGTGTATAACGTAACAGAGTTGGAGCGTTATATGCGTGAAGCCGTATCAGTATCTAATGATAGCCCGATTCTTCTAGACCATTTCTTAAACAATGCAATCGAAGTAGATGTGGATTGTATTTGTGATGGTGAGGATGTCGTTATTGGCGGTATTATGCAACATATTGAGCAAGTGGGCATTCACAGTGGTGATTCTGCGTGCTCATTACCACCTCATTCATTAAGCCAGACAGTACAAGATGAAATTCGTCGTCAAACGACTGAAATGGCTTTTGCTTTGGGCGTGAAAGGTTTAATGAATGTCCAATTTGCAGTACAAGATAGTGTTATTTATGTGCTTGAAGTGAATCCTCGTGCAAGCCGTACAGTGCCATTTGTCAGTAAAGCGACAGGTCGCCCCCTAGCAAAAATTGCGGCACGTGTCATGGCAGGCATCAGCTTGAAGCAACAAGGTATTCAGGGTGAAATTATCCCACACTTTTATTCGGTAAAAGAGGCAGTATTCCCCTTCATCAAGTTCCCAGGCGTTGATACAGTATTAGGACCTGAAATGCGCTCAACAGGTGAAGTGATGGGTGTTGGTAAAACGTTTGCTGAAGCATTTTTGAAAGCACAGTTAGGTGCAAATGAGCGTATTCCAAAAACAGGAAAAGTGTTCTTGTCAGTAAATGATGCAGATAAGCCGCGTTTATTATCAATTGCGCGTAAATTACAAGAAGCAGGCTATGGTTTATGTGCAACTTTAGGTACCGCGAAATTCTTGCGTGAAAATGGTGTTTTTGTGCAAATCATTAACAAAGTACGAGAGGGTCGCCCAAATATTGTTGATGCCATTAAAAATAGTGAGATTGCGATGGTGATAAATACAGTAAGTGGTTTAGCGGAAACTGTCACGGATGGTCATGCTATTCGTCGTAGTGCATTACAGCAAAAAGTCTTTTTACAAACCACCCTTGCTGAAGCAGAAGCACTGGTTGAAAGTGTAGGATATTCAGAGGATTCGGAAGTGTATTCTGTCCAAGATTTACATCGTAGTTTAAGTAATGCATTTTAGTAGATTAAAAGTACAATAAAAGTGACCGCACTTTAAAACAAATAAGCACAAAAATCGGGACAACAGTCCCGATTTTTTATCTCTTCGTTTTAGTAATTAAAGATAGTATTTTTCAACTACTTTTAAATTGTCATCTAATTTGTACACTAATGGCTGACCTGTTGGGATTTCTAAATCCATAATGTCAGCATCGGAAATACCTTCAATATGTTTTGCTAATGCACGTAATGAGTTACCGTGCGCTGTTACAAGAACGCGTTTGCCCGAAAGTAATGCTGGTGCAATTTGATCTTCCCAGAATGGTAATACACGCTCAAGTGTGATTTTTAAGTTTTCAGCATCTGGCACTACATCGCTTGGTAAATGTGCATAACGACGGTCATTATGTGCAGAATGTGGATCTTGAGGATCTAAATCTGGAGGAGAAATATCGTAAGAACGACGCCAAATATGAACTTGTTCATCACCGTATTGTTCTGCAGTAGCCTTTTTATCTAAACCTTGTAATGCACCGTAGTGACGCTCATTTAAACGCCAGTTTTTCACTTGTGGAATCCAAAGTTGGTTAGATTCTTCTAGCACGATATTACAAGTTTTGATTGCACGAGTTAACACAGATGTAAACGCAATATCAAATTCAAAGCCTGCTTCAAGTAATTTTTTACCTGCTGACTTTGCTTCCTCGATACCGCGTTCAGTTAAGTTGACATCGCGCCAACCAGTGAATAAGTTTTTTGCATTCCACTCACTGAAACCGTGACGAATAAAGACCAATTCCATAGAAAATCTCCTCAATGTTAATGAAAAATAATATCGCAAGTTATAGCAAAAAAGCTGTGCCTTTGAAAGGAAAATACTTTGATTTCCTGATCTGTCGCAAAAATTTAAGGGAAAATTAGCTTTAGAGCGGTTGGCTAAATAATGGTATAGTTAAATGGAAATTGATTAAAGGAAAGTTTAGCAATGTGGTTTTTATTGGATAAGTATAAAATGCGTAAAATCTTAACTGTACTTTTTGGTGGTTGCTTATGTGTTGCTATTTCAGTACAAGCAAATGATTTGTCGCAAATTCAAAAACAAATTAAACAACAAGAACAAAAAATTGCAGAGCAAAAAAAAGAGCAGCAAAAGCTTCAGTCGACATTAAAAATGCAAGAAAATCAGATTAATAATGTAATTGGTCAATTGCGCCAAACTGAAATAGATTTAAAAGAAATCCGTAAGCAAATTAATGAAACGGATAAACAAATTAAGCGTTTAGAACAACAAGAAAAAGAGCAAAAACAGAAGCTTGCGAAACAACTGGATTCTGCTTATCGCTCTGGTGCGAATCCATCAACATTAGAGCGAATGCTTTCTGATGAGGCGAAAAATGCGGATCGGATGAAGCAATATTATGCGCATATAAACCAAGTGCGTGTCGCTCTTATTGATGAATTAAAAGCAACTCAGACGCAATTAGCGAAAGATAAAGAATTAATCATTGAGCAGCAAAAAGCACAGCAAACGCAATTATCAATACAAAAAAAGCAGCAACAAGAATTACAAAAAGTTCAGCAAGAACGCCAATCAACTTTAAATCAATTGAATCGTAATTTATCACGTGATGAAACACGTTTAGAAACATTGCGTGCTAATGAAAATGCGTTACGCCAAGAGATTCAACGTGCTGAACAAGCGGCTCGCCAGCAAGAGCAACGTGAGCGTGAGGTCTATGCACAGAAAAAACAAGCAGAAGAAAAGAAAACACAAAAGCCTTATAAACCAACAGCACAAGAAAAGCAATTGATGGCAAGTGCAAGTGGGTTGGGTAAACCCAATAAACAATATGTTTATCCTGTAGTCGGCAAGATTTTAAATAGTTTTGGTTCAATACAAATGGGTGAATTGCGCTGGAAAGGAATGGTAATTAGCGCAGCTGCTGGTACGACAGTGAAATCAATTGCTGATGGACGCGTCATTTTAGCTAGTTGGTTACAAGGCTATGGTTTGATGGTGATTGTAAAGCATGGTGAAAATGATTTAAGTTTATATGGTTATAATCAATCGGTCACAGTAAAAGAAGGGCAATTTGTTAAAGCGGGACAGAAGATTGCCGAAGTCGGAACCAGTGGGGGACAATCACAATCAGGGTTATATTTTGAAATTCGCCGTAAAGGCGTGGCAGTCAATCCAGTAGGTTGGTTGAAATGAGTAAGTTGATCTTAGCTGGGCTTAAAAGTGCGGTCGTTTTTGCTGGAATTTTGTTTGCTGCTCCAGTACAAGCAGCGAAGCTTGCAATTGTGATTGATGATATAGGCTACCATCAAAAAGAAGATGCGCAAGTCTATGCAATGCCGAAAGCGGTTTCTGTCGCAATTATCCCTTCTGCACCTCATGCACAGCAACGTAATTTACAAGCACAGCAACAAGGGCGAGATGTATTGATTCATATGCCAATGCAGCCATTAAATCAGCAAAAAATAGAAGCAGGCGGTTTAACTTTAGGCTTAACTGAAACGGAAGTTAAGCAACGTGTAAAAACAGCGAAAGACATTGTTTCTTATGCAATTGGTATGAATAACCATATGGGAAGCGCTGCAACTTCTGATGTAGATTTGATGACAAAACTGATGATAGCTTTACGAGAACAACATTTGTTCTTTTTAGATAGTCGTACTATTGGGCGTAGTGTTGCGCACAAAATAGCAAAGGAACAAGGTATACCTTCCCTTGAACGCCATATTTTCCTTGATGATAGTAATGAATATGCTGATGTTCAACGTCAATTTCAGCGTGCTGTTCATTATGCACAAAAACATGGTGCTGCAATTGCTATCGGACATCCGCGTAAAAATACAGTTGCTGTTTTACAAGCTGGATTGAAAAATTTACCAGCCGATGTGCAATTAGTCGGTATTGGGAGTTTATGGCGCAATGAAAAAGTAGTACCAATAAAACCTTTTATTTTATTGTTTAATGACATTCCAGCACCCACATCAATATCACCTTATCGATTTGTACCAATGCTAAGAGGAGTACCACAGTAAGGTAAAAGTGCGGTCGATTTTATTAATGTTTTGTATAAAACATTATGATTAAGCGCTGATAAGCTAGGTTGCTTAATAGATAGGCACATTTTACAACTGGGATAACTTTTGTAATAATCTGTCCATTGCTCGATAGCTGAGCGCTTCAGCTAAATGATTTTGATTAATTTGTGTTTCATTATTGAGATCAGCAATTGTGCGTGCTACTTTTAAAATGCGGTGATAGGCGCGTACTGATAAGCCTAATTTAGCTAGTGCATTTTCTAAAAACAACGCATCTTTATTATCGAGTTTACAATCTCGCTCAATTTCTTTACTGGTTAAATATGCATTGATTTTGCCTGCTCGACTAAGTTGAATCTCACGTACTTTTAATACTTTCTCGCGCACTTGTACGCTACTTTCACCTCGTTCACTATGGTTATTTTGTAATGCACCTTGTGGTAATAATGGTACTTCGATAGATAAGTCAAAACGATCCAAAAATGGACCAGAAAGGCGGTTTAAATAGCGCATAACTTGTTGCGGAGTCGCACGATTATGAGGGCCTTGATAATGCCCTGTTGGGCTAGGGTTCATTGCAGCAACTAATTGAAAACGTGCAGGAAACTCAATTTTGGCATTAGCTCGTGAAATGATAATATTGCCACTTTCTAATGGTTGACGTAGCGCATCTAAGACTTTGCGGTCAAATTCGGGCAACTCATCGAGAAAAAGAACGCCATTGTGCGCGAGTGAAATTTCACCCGGTTTAGGGATAGTTCCACCGCCGACCAAAGCAGGAATAGATGCGCTATGATGAGGAGTGCGAAAAGGGCGTTGTTTCCAATTATGAAAGTTTAATTCATTATGCACTAGGCTAGTTACTGCGGCAGTTTCAATCGCTTCTTGGTCTGTCATATCAGGTAGCAACATTGTTAAGCGACTTGCCAACATCGTTTTTCCCGTACCTGGCGGTCCTAAAAAGAGCAAATTATGTTGCCCGGCTGCAGCAATGGTTAAAGCGCGTTTGGCATGTTGTTGACCAATAATATCGGTTAAATCCAGCGGATTTTTTTGTGAAAAACCGACCGCACTTTGTGCTGTTAATGTCGAAGCTAAAGGCAAATTGATACGTTCATTTAGGAAGTTCACAACATCTAATAAATTATTGGCGAAATAAGTTTGTTGGTTTGAAACTAGGCTTGCTTCGTTCGCATTTTGGCTGGCTATAATTAACTTCCGTTTTGCTTTTTGAGCGGCAAGAATGGCTGGAATGACACCTTGTACACCACGTAGTTCACCAGTAAGTGCTAACTCACCAACAAACTCAAATTGTTGTAGTTTTTGTGCTTCAATTTGTCCTGCTGCTGCGAGCATACCAAGTGCAATAGGTAGATCAAAACGCCCGCCTTCTTTGGGTAAGTCTGCTGGTGCGAGGTTAACGGTAATGCGTTTGGCGGGATATTTGAATTGGGCATTTAATAGTGCACTACGTACCCGATCTTGTGCTTCTTTCACTGTTTTTTCTGGTAAACCGACTAAATTAAATTGCGGTTTGCCATTACTAAAATGCACTTCAATTGTCACTAAAGGGGCTTGTATACCAATAGAGGCGCGACTATATACAATAGCAAGAGACATCCTTGACTCCACAAGTTAGAAAAAGAAAACTTGCAGAGAATAAAAAAGTGCGCTTCATTTTTCATGAATTTCACACTTTTTTACGATTTAGATCGCAGAAACAAATTATTATTCAGCAAAAAGTGGTGCAAACCAGCTATCTAATTTTGTTGCAAGGCGATCAATACCAATTTTATTTAAAGCAGAAAAAGCATCTACTTGGATATCTCCTTGGAAAGGTAAAATCGCTTCACGGACCATTTTGACTTGTTTACTTCTGGCACTTTGACTTAATTTATCTGCTTTAGTCAGCAATAAGAGTACTGGTAAATTGGCAGAAACTGCCCATTCAATCATTTGCTGATCGAGATCTTTGAGTGGATGGCGAATATCCATTAACACCACTAGACCTGCTAAACATGCCCGTTTTTGTAAATATTCACCGAGCGCTTTTTGCCATTGAATCTTCATTTGTTCAGGGACTGCTGCATAACCATAACCCGGTAAGTCCACTAGCTTACATTGTGGCTCAACTTCAAATAAGTTAATTAATTGAGTTCGTCCCGGTGTTTTTGAGGTACGTGCTAAACTTTTTTGATTCGTTAAGGCATTTAACGCTGTTGATTTTCCTGCATTTGAGCGACCAGCAAAAGCAATTTCAATGCCAGTATCTTCTGGTAAAGCACGAATATTTGGGGCACTAGTGAGAAAATGAGTTTTGTGATAATTCAATTTGATGTCAGACATAAACGCTCCTTTGTGGCGCTTAGGATACCTGATAAATACAGATAAAAAAATGAAAAGATCAGCAAATTGTGCGAAAATAGTCCATCTTTAATCTGACTTATTTGAATTTTATGGCAAACCAATTATATCAATGGCCAAGTCCACATGCGTTATATCCTGATCGAGGCAAAAAATCCTATCGTCTAAAACGTTTTCGTTTTCAGCTACGTTCATTATTGCACTTTACTTATATTAAACGTTTTGAACAATTTATTAATACTCATCCAAGTTTAGTTGATTTGCTCAATAAGAAAGCGAGTTTTAGTTATCCGCTTGCTCATCGTTTCTTAGATAAACGTTTTAATACACAACAACGTTTTGCTAGTATTTGTGATAACTTACATTTTATTCCAGCAAAATTGACCACACTTGGCTTACCTCAATTGTGGCAACAACCTATTTGTTTTGGTGAAGTTATAGAGGATTTTGAGCTTTATTTAAATCTTAATCAATACCAAGCGATGGAAGGTTTCTGGGCGCTAGAATTACGTTATAGACCGACGCAAGAACTAATCTATCTTTTAACTTTTGGTAAAGTTGAACAAGCGTTATTAATTGCTGTGATTCAAGGTCCAAATTTTGATGGTTCAAAAGACATTGTGAAACAACTGACTAAAAAATGTCATGGTTTACGTCCAGCATACTTGATGGTGGAAGCAATGAAAGCATTAACTAACGCCTTTGGTTATCAAAAATTATTAGGTATTCCACATAAGTATCAAAACAAATCGCGTTTAGTACAAAGTAAACGTTATGTGGTGGATTATGATGCGATTTTTGCTGAATCAGCAGGCGTGTTAAAAGATTACTGGGAATTGCCAGTACAATTCAATATCAAAGAGATGGAGAGTATTCCGAGTAATAAGCGTTCGATGTATCGTAAGCGCTATGCGATGTTAGAGCAATTACAAGATTCAATGAATCGCATTTTGCAACAATAGTCAGGTCGCCTAAGGCGACCTTCAATTTGTAAAGTGCGGTCTATTTTTTTAAAGTTTTGCTTTAGCGTATAACATTAGTAGCACCTAGATAACTTAGTTGACGCCAAGCTTCATAAACGGCAACAGCAACAGAATTGGATAAATTCATGCTGCGGCTATTTTCTGTCATTGGAATCCGAATTTTTTGCTGCGTAGGTAAGCTATCGAGGATAGCCATAGGAATGCCGCGGCTTTCAGGACCAAACATTAAATAATCACCTAATTCAAATTGTACTTGGCTGTGAGCAGGCGTGCCTTTCGTGGTCAATGCAAATAGGCGTTTAGGCTGTTCTGTTTGTAAAAATGCGTCAAAAGTTTTATGTCGTTTTATTTCGGCAAATTCATGATAATCCAAGCCCGATCGGCGCAATTTCTTATCATCCCAAGTAAAGCCTAATGGTTCAATTAAATGTAAACGAAACCCCGTATTTGCACATAACCGAATAATATTGCCAGTATTTTGTGGAATCTCAGGTTCGTATAAAACAATATCTAACATAATTAATCATGATTGAGAAAAAGTAGAGGGAATTTTAGCATAGTTTTGGTGATGGCTGAATGTGGTAGGAATAATCTTTATTCGATAAGAATCAATGGAAAATACCGTTTAATATTTCGATTTAAAGAACGTTGTAGACAAAAAATATCAGAAATTAGATTAGATAAACATGAATATAAAATATGATTTTATAGAACATAGAATAGAGGATTAATGATGAATAAAGTAAAGAGAAACCATCAACTATAGGTGATATTTTATTAGCAGAATATTTAATACCATTAAATTTAAAAATTGCTGATTTAGCTCTTGTTGGATGTGCATAGAAATACAGCAAGCGCGATAGTTAATAACAATACAAAATTATCTTTAGACATGGCATTTGAGTTGGCTAAATTGTTTAATACGAGTTCTGAGTTTTGGTTGAATTTACAAATGAAGCTTGATTTGTGAGAATTGGATAATAATGTATGATTTCAAGAAAGTTTAAATAATATTTCACTAATGAGTACAAGTAGCATTTTAGAAAAAATAGCTTAAGTTTTAGCTTCTAAAAAGAAAATGCCCGATATCAAAGTCGGGCATTTTTATTTGCTTAGAAATTTTTACTTACACTTAAATATACACGGTTACGATCGTAGCGTGCGAATGGATTATTACTGTCTGTTTTTTGATATGACCAAGTAATTTTAGGTGTAATACTTAACCAGTGAATACTACGATGCCAAATCGTAAAATTCATACCATATTCATGGTTTTTCTGTGCGATTTTAAAGAAACTTGGTGCAAAAATAGCATTTTGAGGTGCCGAGGGCATATGATATGTACGTTTAGCATAGTTTAACTGTAAACGTGTTGAAATCCCTTTAGGCCATTCTTGTCCCCAACCTAAGCGGATACCACGACGATCAAAGGCATTTGCTTTCCAATTCGCATTTTTGCGATAAAAATCAGCGCCTGCGAACCAATATTGTTGACTATTTGGGAAGTACATTATCGTGTTTGATAAGGAATATAAATTCCCGTTTGATTTTTTACGTTCAGGGCTTGGATAACGCTGTTCACCATATTCCAGCGCGGTCGATATTTTCCAATTTTGGTTTAGCCAGTAGCTGAAATCTAACGATACGCCACCAGTTTTGGAGTACCGGTGTAAGGTTTTAGCATTTTTATCTGCATTTTCTCCACCTACATACCAAAATTGCTCCATATAAGGAATCAATTTGATTTCAGCTTTGGCATTACGATAACCACCGCCTAAACCCGCACGTAGTGAAAACTCATCATATTTATGATTATTCCAGTAATATTTGCCGTTGATGTCAGTATTAAATTCAGCAAAAAAGCCATTTTTGAGTGACCAAGTTTTATTCGTACCAAAGAAATAACTTACACCTTCTGCACTTTCTGGCTCACTCGACGGAGTGAAACCATCTGCCTTAGTGCCTTTTTTCGGTGCGTTATTTACATTACTTTCGCGTAAATAGTTTGCACCGCTATAAAAACTCCAGCTATCTTGTTCATGGATTGCATTAATGTAACCATCAATAATTTGTATTAACTGTGGTGGTAGATTTTCTGCACGTAAGCGACTGAATTGTCCTTCAGCTGCTTCATACTCACGATTATGCATCAATGCAATTGCTAATTGTAAACGTGCTGGTTGGAGAGAGGGCTGTTCGGCAATTAATTCACGATAAAGGCGAATAGATTCTGTCAGATCTCCTTGTTTTTTAGCCACAATTGCTTTTGCCCATTTTAATAAAAAAGGATCTTTTTCAGGTAATTTTTCATAAATGGGCAACAGCAGTTCAACACCATGCATGTCATTATTTCTTAAAACAGGAATGAGCGCGCGTAATAATAAATCAGGGCGTTGTAGTAGTTGTTCAGAGGTCAGTGAAAGATGCTGCGCTTGTGCTTGATCTTGTTTAGATTTGCCTGGTAAATGGGATTGTGGTTGTATTTGTGGTGTTTTATGAAAATGTTCATCAGGGCGATGGTTATCAACAGTGACCACTTGTTCAGCTAAAACGGTAGGGGAAATACTGAATCCGCATAATGCCATAGTCGTAAGAAGAGTTAAAAAGTGTTGTTTCTTATCCATAAGTCCATAAGCTAGTTTGAAGTTGTATGAGAATAATAAAGTCGGTAGCAAACTTGTCCAGTGATTTTTTCTTTCAAGATTTGCCAATGCGTTGGCGCAACAATCGATTGGTTTTTCTCAGTTTCCACATAAATCAATGCATTAGGTTTGAGCCAATTATGTTGAGTGAGTAAATCAATGGTTTGTTGTGCCAAACCAAAATGAAAAGGTGGATCGACAAAAACTACATCAAAGTACGGTGTGTTTTGCGCAGATTTTAAAAATTGTAAGCTGTTTTGATTGATCACTTTTGCTTGCTCAGTTGTGCATTTTAAGGCTTGCAAATTTTTGTGCAATTGTGCGGCAACTGCTTTATCTAGTTCTAGAAAAGTCACTTGTTTGGCTTGGCGTGATAATGCTTCAAAACCAAGTGAGCCACTGCCCGCAAAGCAATCTAAACAGTAAGTATCAACAATATAAGGCATCAACCAATTAAATAACGTTTCTTTAACGCGATCACCTGTGGGTCGTAAGCCTTCAGCATGAAACACTGGTAGCTTCCGACCTCGCCATAAGCCTGCGATAATGCGGACTTTGCCTTTTGACTCAGTGAATTTTTGTGATTTTTTTTTCATTTTAGTTTGTATAAAAAAGAGGCGTGTATCGCCTCAGTGATGATGAATTGTATCAATTATCTTTTTTTTTCAGCAAAGATTACGCCAATCCAGCCAACTTTTCCAGTACCAGGGTAACTTTGTCCTGTGCCTACTAAATATTTATAATCGTGGGTATTTTTTTCAGAGTTGATAAAATGTACTTCAACTACACCTTTTTCATTTGGTGAAATAGGGGGTGGAACATTATCTGTTGAAGTGATAATTAAATTGGTATCATTGCCAGAAAGTTTAAAAGTTGGATAAGTTTTGTCTCTACTCTGTGAATCTTCAATATCTCCCGTTATTTTACCATTTTCATATGTTAAATAAACGTTACCATATTTTAAAATTAAGTTATCCGAGCTTGAAGATGAAGAAAGGCTTAATGGAGAATAAATAAATCCTCTTTCTTTGGTATAATTAGCTGTGTAATTACTCGGTAACTCATTGTTATTCACATCTGTTTTTACTGCATAAAGGAAATCGTAATGGCGACCATCTTGGGCATTATTTGCTCGTTGACGATAACCGTAGTAGCCTGAATTATCATTACCAAATAATGTAAAACTATACCCATTTCCACTTGTATTTTTAGAGGTTAGAGTGATTGTGGTTACCATTTCTGTCGTTTTATCTGGATTACTATCAGCTGGTTTTGCATCGTCAGTATGTTTTATATCATACACATTGATTTTATTGCTGAAGCTATTATCGCCGCAATATTCACTAGTCACGCATTGCCCTATCCATTGCTGAGCAGTATCTATTTGCAGTATTTCCTTTTCAAGTTTGTTAGAAACTGTATTTTCTTCTTTTTTATTTGATTGAGAGTATTGTTGATTAACTCGCGACTGAATTTGTTTCGTTGAGCTATTTTGTGATTGGGTGTTTGTGTTTTGATAATTTGTATTATTTGATTGATGTGTTTGTTGTGGTGACGTATGAGAAGTATGATTACCATTACCGCTGCCACAAGCAGTCACTAATGTTGATAACCCAATTAATAAGCTCGTTTTAAAAAGTACATTATTCATGTTTTCAAGTCCTTTTGTTATTAAAAAATATTAAATGTCTTCTTATAAAATTAGGGGGCTATTTTATACTATATTTTTTATTTGTAAATTGAATATTTAGTGAGTTGAATGAGACATTTTATTATTTGTACTGCGTTATTGGGTGATTGAATTATGAGATGGAATAATGTTGTTTTGATATTCAATTTTATTATTATTTGATTGCCTTGTTTTTTATTCAGATATGAATTAAATTATGAAAATAGAGATTTTTAAAATAATAAGAATAATATTTAGGTTATAAGTTATTTTTATTGGGGTTATAAAATATTTATTATTTTATTTTTGTGTATTTAGGGTGTTATAAAAATCACTTACTTTTTAGTTAAGATATTTTTAAAAAATGAAGGCGTTTAAAAACACCTTCGTGCCGATATAGAATATATTTAAATTTATCTAAGGTTTCGGATTTGTTGATGGCTCCTGTTTTTCTGCAGCAAGGACACCTGTCCATGTTTCTGTTTTTGCTGAACCAAAAAAGTATTTATGATCTTGTTTTTGTTTTGTCGAATTAGCAAAAAGGTAATTTAGCACAGCTTTATCACCAGTTCTTATTGTACCTTGAAGGTTTTCTAATGGCGTAATAATAACTGCATCACTAGTCTTACTTGTTTCAATACTAAATATCTTATCTTTAGTGTAATTACCATTATGTGGACGATAAATGCTTCCTGAAAGTTTTCCTTCTGTATAAGTTAAATCCACATCACCATAATTTTTAATACTATTTGTTGAAGAATCTATTGGAGCATAGATAAATCCTCTTTCTTTCTTGTAATTTGCAGTGAAGTTTGGTTTTTGATTTTCGCTCTTAAAATCGGAATTAACTGCGTAGAGTACTTCAACTTGTCTACGATCTGGTGCCCCAACAGTATTTCGATAACCGTAATAACCAACTTCATTGTCTTCTGAACCTAAGAGGGTAAATTGATACTCTGTCTCTTTATTATCGCCTAATACGAGTTTTATTTGTCGTTCCGTTTTTTCGAGTTTATCTGGTGTGCTATTTTGTGGGGTAGCATTTCTTTTTAAGGTCAAATCATATACTGTTACTGCACTACTTGGCTCTGCATCAGGCGCACAAAAGCTAGCTGAATGACATTCTCCAGTCCATTGAGCACGTTGTGGTTGATTCAACTCTGGCTGATTGCTTTGAGGAGGTTGTGGCAATTGACCATTATCTGATTGCGGTTCACTATGTTGAGGCGGTAAAGGCGGCACAGGTTTTGGCGTAGGCTGAATCGGCTTGGCTTGATTGGTAGAGTGGTTGTTACCGCCGCCGCTGCCTCCACCACCGCAAGCGACTAATATTGTGGATAGACCAACAATTGCTAATGTAAGAAATGATTTTTGCATTTTTTTATTCCTTGAGTAAAGTCTTAATTTCATAAAGTCCTATTTTGTTTAAGATTGTACATATTCTACACATTTTTATTTAAAATACATGGAAATTTTTTATTGTCAATCTATTCGATGGTAAACTATCAAACAACTTTTGCCTTTATAATGAATCAATCAAACAAGTATTTTAAGAGAGAATTATGTCAACAGAAAATAAAAAGAGTGGCTTTTGGTCTTGGTTTGGCTTAGGTAAGCAAAAAACACAGCAAGAGAGTGCGTTAGAACAAGATTCTGACATAGCAGAATTGATTAAACCAGAACAGTCTCAAGATCCAGAATCAACAGTAACTGTTGTGGAGCAACAAAGGGAATTGGTCGATTCGCCAGTAGAAAAAAGTGCGGTCGATTTTGAGGGGGGGGCGTTACCAGTAGGCAGTAACGCAGTACAAGAAGCAGATGTTGTCGAAGAGGTGATGACGGAAGTTGTGCAAGATGTGTTGGGCGAAGAGGCGATTGAACTACATGCCGCGTTAGAACAACAAGATGTCGTAGAGGCTATTGTGGAGCTAGAAGTACAAGCCGCAGAAATTCAGTCTGAAATTGAAGAAGGAACCTTATCTGCTGATGTTATGCCGCAACCTGAAGCCGTAAGAGAACAGGAAAAGCCCAGTGAAGGGGGGGTTTTTAGCCGCTTAGTAAAAGGATTGCTAAAAACGAAACAGAATATTGGTGCAGGTTTTCGGAGTTTCTTTTTAGGCAAAAAAATTGATGACGCGTTGTTTGAAGAGTTAGAAGAACAATTATTGGTGGCGGATCTAGGTATGCCAACCACAACAAAAATCATCAATAATTTAATACAACATGCAAGTCATAAACAGCTACAGGACGCTGAATTGTTATATCAGCAATTAAAAGTGGAAATGGCAGAAATTTTAAAACCCGTTGTGCAACCTTTAGTGATCGATCAAAGTAAAAACCCTTATGTGATTTTAATGGTGGGAGTCAATGGTGTAGGTAAGACGACAACAATTGGTAAATTGGCGCGAAAATTCCAACAAGAAGGTCAGTCGGTGATGCTGGCTGCTGGGGACACTTTCCGTGCGGCTGCGGTAGAACAACTACAAGTTTGGGGGGAGCGCAATCATATTCCAGTAGTAGCGCAAAGTACAGGTTCCGATTCAGCTTCTGTGATTTTTGATGCGATGCAATCTGCGGCTGCACGTAATATTGATGTATTAATTGCGGATACGGCAGGACGTTTACAGAATAAAAACAACTTAATGGATGAATTGAAAAAGATTGTGCGTGTCATGAAAAAATATGATGAAACTGCACCACATGAGATTATGTTAACCCTTGATGCGGGTACTGGGCAAAATGCAATTAGCCAAGCGAAATTGTTCCATGAAGCAGTGGGATTAACTGGTATTAGCCTTACTAAATTAGATGGCACAGCAAAAGGTGGTGTCATTTTTGCTATTGCAGATCAGTTTAATTTGCCAATTCGTTATATTGGTGTGGGTGAAAAAATTGAAGATTTACGTGAATTTAATGCTGATGAGTTTATTGAAGCATTATTTGTACACGAAGATTAATTGTTTTATTTGAGGAAAGTGAGTTTTGCGATTGCAAATCTTGATGTGAAAACGCATTAGAAGTAGATGAAAAATGATTAGATTTTCAAATGTGAGTAAGGCCTATTTAGGTGGCAAACCTGCTTTACAAAATATCAGTTTTCATTTACCTGTGGGCAGTATGACTTATGTTGTGGGGCATTCTGGTGCAGGTAAAAGTACATTGCTGAAATTAATTATGGGGATGGAGCGCGCAAATGGCGGGCAAATTTGGTTTAATGGTCATGACATTACTCGCCTTTCTGCTTATGAAATCCCTTTCTTACGTCGCCAAATTGGCATGGTACATCAGGATTATCGTTTATTAGGCGATCGTTCTATTGTTGATAATGTAGCATTACCCCTCATTATTGCGGGTATGCATCCAAAAGAAGCAGAAACTCGTGCCCTTGCTTCACTCGATCGAGTTGGTTTACGTGATCGAGCTAATCATTTACCCGTACATTTATCTGGTGGTGAGCAACAACGTGTAGATATTGCGCGTGCGATTGTTCATAAACCACAATTATTATTAGCAGATGAACCGACAGGCAATCTTGATAATGCCTTGTCTTTTGAAATTTTTAGTTTGTTTGAAGAATTAAATCAAATGGGAATGACAGTATTAATTGCAACTCATGATTTGAATATTATTCAACAAAAACCAAAACCTTGCCTTATTCTTGAACAAGGTTATTTACGTTGAGGAAAGTCGTGATGAGTTTTCGTCGTGTTCAAGCACCATTTTGGGTGCAAATACATTATGTGTTGCGTGCAGTATGGGCAGATTTGCTTAAACGTCGTTTTGGTACGTTATTGACTATTTTAGTGATTAGTGTGTCTTTAACTATTCCTACTGTAAGTTATTTATTGTGGAAAAATATTCATCAAGCAACAACTCAATTTTATCCTGAAAGTGAGTTAACGGTTTACTTACATAAGACCTTAACTGAAGAAGATGCTAATTTAGTGGTAGAAAAAATTCGTCAGCAAACAGGTGTTGAGTCATTAAATTACATTTCACGCCAAGAAAGTTTAAATGCGTTTCGTGATTGGTCTGGCTTTAATAATGAATTGGATATATTAGATGATAATCCGTTACCTGCGGTAGTGATCATTAAGCCGTCACAAGAATATAACCAGTCACAAAAGCGTAATGAGCTGCGCCAAAATTTAGACAAGATCAAAGGCGTGCAGGAAGTACGTTTAGATAATGATTGGCTAGAAAAATTAACGGCATTGACTTGGTTAGCTGCACATGTTGCTATTTTTTGTGCTGTATTGATGACGTTAGCTGTATTTTTAGTGATTGGTAATAGTATTCGTTCTGACGTTTACAGCAGCCAAACTAATATTGAAGTGATGAAATTATTAGGTGCGACAGATCAATTTATTTTACGTCCATTTCTTTATACAGGTATGATTTACGCAGTGTTAGGCGGGGTATTTGCCTGCTTATTTAGTAGCGTAGTGATTGGTTATTTCACGAATGCTGTTAAATATGTCACTGATATTTTTGCTGTCACCTTTGAATTAAGCGGCGTTAATTTGGCAGAATTTTTGTTCTTGCTCATTATTTGTACATTAGTAGGGTATGTCGGTGCTTGGATTGCTGCAACGCGTCATATCAATATGTTAGAACGAAAAAATTAAAAAAGTGACCGCACTTTAGTTAGATGGCAGCACTAAGTGCGGTTGGTTTTAGCGACATGTTGAGATCATTACGTCGCTTTTTTATTCAGGCAAGCAGGCTATTCTTTATCGCCCACTTGATGGAAATAGCGTGAGAAATAGACTAATGCTTGTCCTTTTTCACTAACTTGAATATCCTCTAGTTCCACTAAGAACATAGAATGAGTGCCAATATCACGGATATCAACAATGGTACCTGTTAAGTTCGCTAATGCATTGTTTAAACTTGGTGGCGCGTTTGGCTCCTCTTTGCGTTGCCACACATCCCATTCAAAACGCTCGTCCATATCACTGTCTTTAAAGCCAGCAAAATGCTGCGCTAATTCAATTTGTTCAGCATTGAGCACATTGATACAAAGGCGTTTATTGGCTTGAAAAACAGGATTCATTTCACTGTTTTTATTAATACAGATCATCACAGTGGGTGGTGTATCTGTCACCGAACACACCGCAGTTACAGTGATTCCACATTTTCCAGCTGCGCCGTTAGTGGTGATGATATTCACTCCAGCAGCTAGTTTTGCCATGGAATTACGGAAATTTTGTTGAATTGGCGTAAGAGTAAGCATAGTAATTTTCCTTAATTTTTGATGCTTAATGAGTCGATTTTGTAAACATCCTTAGCAAAATTATAGCGTATTGGGTTAGGCAATAGTAAGAAAAGCGCAATGAGAAGAGGTCATTCCACTTGTTAAAATGCATAATGTTGTCCAAGACCATAAACAGGTTATGGCAATGAACTGCTTGTTGGGAGGCATTATGCAACGATTTTCTCTACTTAAAACTAAAGCTTATATTAATGGCGAATATGTGGAGGTGAAAAATAACAGAACGTTTCCCGTCACCAATCCTGCAACAAATGAGGTGATTTGTGAGTTGCCTGACTTAACGGTAAGCGAGACAAAGTATGCGATTGAATGTGCGGCAAAAGCACAAAAACAGTGGCAAAAAGTGACACCTAAAGAGCGTGCAAGTGTATTGCGACGCTGGTACGACTTAGTCATTGAGAATCACGGGGAATTAGCCCAATTGCTCAGTTTAGAACAAGGTAAACCGATCACTGAAAGTCGTGGCGAGATTTTATATGGTGCCAGTTTTATCGAATGGTTTGTGGAGGAGGCAAAACGGATTTATGGTGATGTATTGCCACAAGATAAAGAAAATCATCGCTTATTAGTGATTAAACAAGCGATTGGCGTAGTGGCTGCGGTTACGCCTTGGAACTTCCCGAATGCGATGATTACCCTGCAAAGCAGCTCCCGCCTTTACAGCAGGTTGCGCCATTGTGTTAAAACCTGCACAGGAAACACCCCTGTCTGCCTTAGCCTTAGCGGAATTAGCACATCAAGCGGGTATTCCAGCTGGATTGTTTAATGTAATTACCTCAACTAATGCGATTGAGGTGGGTAAAGAGCTCACTGAAAATCCTATTGTACGTAAAGTGACTTTCACAGGTTCAACTCGAGTGGGCAAAATCTTAATGGCACAATCGACAAGTACCGTGAAAAAACTTTCACTTGAATTGGGTGGTAATGCGCCATCTCTTGTATTTGATGCTGCTGCTCTTGATAACGTGATTGAAGGGATTTTGGCTTCAAAATTCCGTAATAGTGGACAAACCTGTGTATGTACTAATCGTATTTATGTGCAAACTGGTATTTACGAATGCTTTATCGAAAAATTCAGTACTAAAGTAGCGGCTTTTAAAGTGGGTAGTGCAAATGAAGCAGGCGTGAATATTGGACCTTTGATCAGTGAAAGTGCGGTCAAAAAAATTCAACAACACATTGCTGATGCTACCACGAAAGATGCAAGTTTAGTGATCGGTGGTAAAACACACGCTTTAGGTGGTACCTTCTTTGAGCCAACGGTATTACGTGATGTCACGCAATCTATGTTGGTGGCAAAAGACGAAACTTTCGCTCCGTTGGCATCTATATTCAAATTTGACACAGAAGAACAAGTGATAAACATGGCAAATGACACTGAGTTTGGGTTAGCTTCTTACGTTTACACCCAAGATCTTTCTCGTATCTGGCGTGTTGCCGAAGCCTTAGAATATGGCATTGTGGGCATTAACGAAGGCTTAATTAGCAACGAAATGGCCCCTTTTGGCGGGGTAAAAGAGTCGGGCTTAGGACGTGAAGGTTCACGCTACGGTATTGAAGAATTTTTGGAGATGAAGTACCTTTGTTTGAAGGTGTGATTGATCTGTGACAGTTAGAAAGAACAAGTGAGGGCTTGTTTGTGAGAAAATATTGAAAAAAGTGACCGCACTTTTAACTCAAGTGCGGTCACTTTTTAGAAAGTTTTAATATACAAAAAAACAGCTCGATTTACACCGAGCTGTTTAGTCATTTAAATATTAAGGCATTTGATTACGCTTTTGGACCTGCTGCCACTAATGCTTTACCTTCATCGTTAGTGGTGTATTTTTCGAAGTTTTTCACGAAACGACCTGCGAGATCTTCTGCTTTTGCTTGCCATTGTGCTTTATCTGCATAAGTATCACGTGGATCTAAGATAGCAGGGTCAACACCTGGTAATGCAGTTGGGATCGCTAAATCAAAGATTGGTAATTTACCCATTTCTGCTTTTTCGATTGAACCATCTAAGATAGCATCGATGATACCGCGAGTATCTTTGATTGAAATACGTTTACCTGTACCGTTCCAACCTGTGTTCACTAAGTAGGCTTCAGCACCTGCCGCTTCCATACGTTTTACTAACACTTCAGCATATTGTGTTGGGTGAAGTGATAAGAATGCGGCACCAAAACACGCTGAGAAAGTTGGTGTCGGTTCTGTGATACCACGCTCAGTACCTGCTAATTTCGCTGTGAAACCAGATAAGAAGTAGTATTTGGTTTGTTCTGGTGTCAATTTAGACACTGGTGGTAATACACCGAATGCGTCAGCAGTTAAGAAAATCACTTTCTTCGCATGACCTGCTTTTGATACTGGTGTGACGATGTTATCGATATGATAGATTGGGTAAGAAACACGAGTATTTTCTGTTTTTGAACCATCATCATAATCAACAGAACCATCTGCACGTACCACTACGTTTTCTAATAAGGCATCACGTTTGATGGCTTTATAGATATCTGGTTCGTTTTCTGGCGAAAGTTTAATTGTTTTCGCATAGCAACCACCTTCATAGTTGAATACGCCATCATCGTCCCAACCATGCTCATCGTCACCGATTAATTGACGTTTTGGATCCGTTGAAAGTGTGGTTTTACCTGTACCTGATAAACCGAAGAAGACAGCGACATCGCCTTTTTCACCCACGTTGGCTGAACAGTGCATTGATGCGATGCCTTTTAATGGTAAGAAGTAGTTCATCATTGAGAACATACCTTTTTTCATTTCACCGCCGTACCAAGTACCACCGATTAATTGAATACCTTCAGTTAAGTTGAATGCAACGAAGTTTTCAGAATTTAAGCCTTGCTCTTTCCAGTTCGGGTTAGTGACTTTTGAACCATTCATTACTACGAAATCTGGTTTGAAGCCGACTAATTCTGCTTCAGTTGGGCGAATGAACATGTTTTTCACGAAGTGGGCTTGCCATGCAACTTCTGTCACAATACGTACTGATAAACGTGTGTCTGCGTTTGCACCACAGAAAGCGTCGATAACAAATAGACGTTTGCCAGAAAGTTGTTCTGTTACTAAACCTTTTAAGCTTGTCCAAGTGTCTTGTGTCATTGGTTTGTTATCGTTTTTCGCCGCATCGCTTGTCCACCAAACTGTATCTTTAGTTTTATCATCAAGCACGATATATTTATCTTTTGGCGAACGACCAGTAAAGATACCTGTATCAACCGCAACTGCACCTGATTGCGTTACGATACCTTTTTCGTAACCTTCTAAACCTGGTTTGGTTTCTTCCTCAAAAAGTTGCTCATAAGTTGGGTTATAAACAATTTCTTTTACGTCATGGATACCAAGTGCACCAAGTTCGCTGATTACTTTGTTTAAGTCTGTCATACATCACCTCATAGAGTTAAGTTTTAAAGTTAAAAAATAATGAAAACATTCTAATCAACTTTCTACCTAAAAACTGTTAGGTTGATCAAAATTTTGAAAAATTACTGAAAATTTTTATTATTCTATGATTTATATCAAAGAAAAAACCGTCCTGTGATAGAACGGTTTTCAGATAAGCAAGTTAGAATCGATAACCTACTGAGAAACGAAGACTATCGTTGTTATATTTTGCTTCCCCTCGAATTAATTTAGATGAATAAGTCAAGTGTGAATCAGTATGCGTATAGGCAAGTTCGGCAAGCATATTTTTATATTCAATGCCGAATCCTACGCCATAATAGTTACCATTTTCTACATTCAGAGAAATGTTATGTTGAGTTGTATGGTATTTTCCATTACCTATATAATCGTTATGCTCAATTAATGTCATATTGGACTTGATTTTGTTAAATGCATGACCAAAATCAACCTTGATATAGGAGTGTAAATTTTGTTGAATCTGAAAGTTGTGCTTCACAAGAAAGTAAAGTGGAATTGAGAAATAACGATTTACAGGATATTCCTCAATAACATCAATTAACGCATTGTTGCCACTATTAGTTTTTTGTGCAACTTTATAGTCGTAATGTTTACGATAAACATACCCTAAACCGAATCCGAGTTCTGTTTTAGGTGTCGCATTATAGGTGATTTCTGCAAAGAAGCTCGGTGAGAAGTGTGCTGTTTTTTTGGGTGCTTGAGTTTCATTCCTTGTAATGGCAATGCGGTCAAAACGAGAAACGAGATCTACGCCCATTTTTCCATACAAATTAAAATTATGACCTAGTGCCATTGCATTACTTGTTGCGAATACAAGCATTCCTAACATGATTTTTTTCATTTTAAACTCCATTTTTGTATATAACCGGCTGAAAATTATACTTATGATTGTTAGAAAAACAATCTATTAAAGCGTGTTTTTTAATGCTATTTTGATTTGAAATAAGATCTGATTTGCAATTACTTTGATT
Organism: Pasteurella oralis; assembly: GCF_002850605.1. Lineage (GTDB taxonomy): Bacteria > Pseudomonadota > Gammaproteobacteria > Enterobacterales > Pasteurellaceae > Pasteurella > Pasteurella oralis. The sequence goes on along the minus strand of NZ_NXGB01000011.1, from coordinate 12,673 downwards.
TTGAAAAATAAGAGGTTTTCATTGTTTTTAATAAGATCAATATATTAAATTTTTGCAACATTATATTTTTTGAGAAAGTCTCGTAAGCAATATAATGCAACCAGGTTATGTGCTTCACAAAAATCAGGATTTTGTAATAATTGTTCAAGTTGGTTGAGTGGGACACGGACTAATTCTAGCGGTTCGGGTTCGTCACCTTCCAATTTACAAGGGTAAAAATCATAAGCGACAAAGATATGCATTGGGTTGTTCATATGGCTTGGTGAGGTATTCACCGTGCGTAAATGGATAAGCTGTTTTGCCCCTAAACCAATTTCTTCTTTTAATTCACGGTTAGCGCTTTGTTCAGGGGTTTCATTGGGATCCATTAAGCCTTTCGGAAAACCGAGTTCGTAGCGCTCGGTACCTACTGCATATTCACGCACCATTAATAGCGTATCTTGCTCTATGGGTAAGACCATCACAGCACATCGGCTACTTGGTTTAAAACGTTCATAAGTGCGCTGAACACCATTGGCAAATTTAAGATCTACGGCTTGAATCTCAAAAAGACGTGATTTGGCAGCCACAGAAATTGCCAGAATTTGGGGTTTTTGGTGCATGTTTACCTCGTGCCAAACGGCTCAATTTTACAAAATTAGGGAATAACGATACCATAAACCGCTTGTGACAAAAAGAAAAGGCAGCATGATGTTAGCGATGAATTGGCAACAAATTGAAACCGTGATTTTAGATTTAGATGGGACTTTGATTGATCTTTATTTTGATCATTACTTTTGGAAACAGCTTGTGCCGCAGGCTTATGCCGAAAAATGGGGGATTTGTGTTGAACAAAGTCGCCAATCGTTGAAACAGCGTTATGACGCGATTGAGCATAGCAAAGATTGGTATTGTTTAGATTTTTGGGCTGATCAATTAAGTTTGCCATTACGTGAGTTATATCAATCTCATGGACCGACATTAAAAGTGCGCTCTGATGTAGCGCCCTTTTTGCAAGCGGTGCGGCAGATGGGGAAACAAGTGATGTTATTAACGGACAGTAACCTATTTAGTTTAGAAATGAAGTTAAAATTTTGTGATTTTGCACCGCACTTTGATCTATTACTGTCTAGTCATCAATTTGGTGCGCCTAAAATTGAACAAGCCTTGTGGCAGAAATTACAACAGCAGCATTATTTTGACCCAACTCGTACGCTATTTATTGATGATACTGAACAGGTATTAGACAGTGCCAAACAGTTTGGGATTGCTTATACGGTTGGAGTAGAAAATCCAGATAGTACCTTGCCACATAAACAGTTTGAGCGACATTTTTCGGTAAAAAACTACCGCACTTTAGTGGAGTAACAGGGCAATATGGCAAAAGAGAAGAAACAGCAAGAGCAAGAAGATGTACGTTTGGATAAATGGCTCTGGGCTGCACGTTTTTACAAAACTCGCACGATTGCAAAAGAAATGATTGATGGTGGTAAAGTACACTATAATGGTCAGCGTACTAAACCAAATAAAACGGTTGAGATTGGTGGTGTGATTAAGCTACGGCAAGGCAATGAAGAAAAAGAAGTCGAAGTAGTGGCGCTTTCGACTCAACGACGTGGTGCACTAGAAGCACAGCTTCTATACCAAGAAACAGAAAAAAGTATAGAGCAGAGAGCCAAAATGGCAATTGCACGTAAAATTCATGCATTGACTATGCCTCATCCTGATCGCCGTCCAAATAAGAAAGAACGCCGTGACTTGTTGAAGTTTAAACAGCAAGATCACTTGTAATTGTATCAATCAATACTATATAGATGTTTTAGCAAATTATATACATTAATAGCTCGTTTACTAGCAAACGGGTTAAAAAGGAAACTTAATGACATATCAAACTGACAATGACAAACTTTATCGCTATTTATTCCAACATCGTGCAGTGCGCGGTGAATGGGTTCGTTTAAATCAAACCTTCACTGATACATTGAATACGCATCAATATCCACAAGTTATCCAAAATTTATTGGGTGAAATGATGGTTGCAACTAGTTTATTAACCGCAACGTTGAAATTTGAAGGCGATATTACTGTACAAGTGCAAGGTGATGGTCCATTAAAGTTGGCGTTAGTCAATGGGAATGATCAACAGCAGATTCGCGCTTTAGCTCGTTTACAATCTGAAGTGCGGGGCGAGATGAGTTTGGTACAGTTAGTAGGTAAAGGCGTATTAGTGATTACAATTGCCCCAACTGATGGAGAACGTTATCAAGGTGTGATTGCCCTTGATAAGCCAACGATTACTGAATGTTTAGAAGATTATTTTGTCCGTTCTGAACAATTGCAAACACAGCTTATTATTCGAGTGAGTGAATACCAAGGTAAGCCTGTTGCGGCAGGTATGTTATTGCAGATTATGCCAGATGGTTCAGGTACAGCAGAAGATTTTGATCACTTAGCGACCCTTACGGCAACAGTAAAAGATGAGGAAATATTTGGTTTAAGTGCAGAACAATTGTTATATCGCTTGTATCATGAAGAAACTGTTCAGCTTTTTCCTGCACAATCTATCACCTTTTTTTGTGGTTGTTCGCAAGAACGTTCAGGAGCAGCTCTACTGTTAATTTCAGATGATGAAATTGATGATGTATTGGCTGAACATAATGGCACGATTGATATGCAATGTGAATGCTGTGGAACGCATTATTTCTTTAATAAAGAGGCAATTAATCAGTTAAAAATAAAAACATAATTTAAATTGTATTGTTGATTTTATGTTCGTTTAACGTTAGATTATAGTTCCTTTTTTTATATAAAATGGAGCTTTTATGAAAAAAATATATTTAGGAGTCTTAGTTTTAGCAACAAGTAATGTAATGGCATTTAGTACTAATGTTAATGTGTATGGTAAAGTCGGTATTGACTTAACTTCTCGTTTTGAATCCGCTTCTCCCAGTCCGTGGGCGCTGAATACACCTACAAAGAAAAATACATTTTCACCTAGTGCTTTTTTAGAACTGACTTATAATCTTACCCCAGAATTCGAAGTGGGTGGTGGCGCTGGTTATATTTATCGTAAGGGATTTTATAACGAATCGAAGGGTTTTAAAAAATTGTCTAACGGTAATAATGGATATAATGCTATTGATAAGTATAAAATGCCACGCTATTCTTCCATTCCTATTTATTTTACGGGGAAATATAATTTTAATATTCACCCCGCTTTCACTTTTTATGTAAAAAGTGATTTGGGTTATTCTTTTAATAAAATTCGTTCATCGCATGAACATAATGCCCAAATACAGAGTGGCTCATTTATAGGACCTTTTATACCATTTAATAGTGTTACTCGTACATCATCAGCAAATGGTGCGTATTATGGTGCAGGTATTGGCGCTGAATATAACAATATTTTAGTAGAGTTGTCGTATCATCATACGAAATCAAAATTAAAATATTACTCTACAACACAAGTACAAAATGTTTCTCCAAATGTTGTTGAAACAGTGTCATATAATAATGATGCAGTGCGTTTCTCTATAGGCTATAAATTTTAGTCATTGAGGAATGAATACGAATTAAACTTGTCTGTGATAAAGACATTTATTTTAGTATTGATTAAGTTGCAGGCTGCCAAGATATTTGGTAGCCTGTTTTTCTATTTTTAAGCAACCGTTTACATTGCTCAATGTTCGCATTCTTCCATCAGCGATGCTTTAATCACAAACCTTTAGTCAAAAACGTTGTTGCTTTCAACTAATAATCAATAGTTTAAAAGGATATTCTTATGTTAACACTTTCCCCAACGTTATTAGATGAGACGCTCAATATTAGTTATCAAGCGGGAAAGTATTTAGTCGACTTTTATCAAAAATTCAAAGAAAGTGCGGTCAATGTTGAACATAAATTAGATAATACGCCCGTCACTGAAGTGGATTTATGTTTAAGCCAATTTTTGATCGAAAAGTTAACCGCATTGACGCCACATGTGCCGATTTTATCTGAAGAACAGTGCAAAATACCTTTTGCAGAACGTCGCCAGTGGGATGAATATTGGTTAATTGACCCTTTAGATGGTACGCAGCAATTTATTAATCGCACAGATCATTTCGCTATTTTGATTACCTTAGTCCAGAAACAGCAACCCGTGTTAGGGATTATTTATGTGCCAATTTTAAAGACCATTTATTATGCAATGCAGGGGGTTGGTGCTTACAAAAAAGTCGGCGATGATATCATTAAACTTGCAAGTCAATGTTCTCCTCATAAGCGTGCTATTAAAATTGGAGTAGGAGCTGAAAGTACGCAACGAAAAGTACAGCCATTGTTAAACCCAAATTATCAATATGAATTTTTGATTTATGGTTCATGCGGCTTAAAAAGTGGTTTAGTTGCTGATGGTACTTGTGATTGCTATGTGCGCTTTGGTTCGACGGGCGAATGGGATACCGCACCAGCAGAAGTTTTATTGGCGGAGATCGGTGGGCAAGTATTTGATTTTGACTTCCAACCGTTAACTTATAATCAAAAAGCACATTTTACCAATCCCAATTTTGTGATGGTGGCAAATTCGGCATTTGATTGGCATAAAATCTTCCAATTTAATGCATAAGGACTCTTGGCAATTTGTTATAATATGTTACATATTAGATCAATTTTTTAACAAAATAATTTTAGGATAAAAATGAAAATCGAAGCAGATAACAATTGTATCGTTATTTTTGGTGCATCAGGGGATTTAACTTATCGTAAGCTCATTCCTGCACTGTATAACTTATATAAAATCGGTCGTTTGACTGAACATTTCTCTGTATTAGGCGTGGCAAGAACGGATTTAGATAATGACAGTTTCCGTGAAAAAATGCGCCAAGCGTTAATGAAAAGCGAAGGCGCGAATGGTGAAACTTTAGAGCAATTCTGCCAACACCTTTATTATCAAGCTATTAACACTTCAGATGCCGCAGACTATGGCAAATTAATTCCACGTTTAGATGAATTACATGATAAATATCAAACTTGTGGTAATACGCTGTATTATTTATCTACACCACCAAGTTTGTATGGCATTATTCCAGAATGTTTAGCTGCACATGGTTTAAATACCGAAGAATTTGGTTGGAAGCGTCTCATTGTCGAAAAACCATTTGGTTATGATATTCGTACAGCAAAAGAGTTGGATATCCAAATTCACCGTTTCTTTGATGAGCACCAAATTTATCGTATTGACCATTATTTGGGTAAAGAAACGGTACAAAACTTACTTGTACTGCGTTTTTCAAATGGGTTATTTGAGCCACTGTGGAATCGTAATTTTATTGATTATATTGAAATCACAGGCGCAGAATCCATTGGGGTAGAAGATCGCGGTGGTTATTATGATGGTTCTGGAGCAATGCGTGATATGTTCCAAAATCACTTATTACAAGTCCTTGCGATGGTTGCGATGGAGCCACCTGCGATTATCAACGCCGATTCAATGCGTGATGAAGTCGCGAAAGTATTACACTGTTTACATCCATTAAGTGATGATGATCTCAAAAATAACTTGGTGTTAGGACAATATGCTGCTGGTATTGTAGGCGGCGAAGAAGTCAAAGGTTATTTGCAGGAAAGAGGTGTACCTGCTGATTCAAATACCGAAACCTATATGGCCGTGCGTTGTGAAATTGATAACTGGCGTTGGGCTGGCGTACCATTCTATGTGCGTACTGGTAAACGTTTACCTGCACGAGTGACAGAAATTGTGATTCATTTTAAAACGACGCCGCACCCTGTCTTTAGCCAAAAAGCGCCAGAAAATAAACTGATTATTCGTATCCAGCCAGATGAAGGGATTTCTATGCGTTTCGGCTTGAAAAAGCCAGGTGCAGGCTTTGAGGCAAAAGAAGTGTCGATGGATTTCCGTTATGCTGATCTTGCTTCGCCAAGTTTATTAACCGCTTATGAGCGCTTATTATTAGATTCAATGAAAGGTGATGCGACCTTATTTGCACGTACTGACGCAGTACATGCGTGCTGGAAATTTGTGGAGCCAATTTTGGAATACAAAGCGAAAAATGGACGTTTGTATGAGTATGAATCCGGCACTTGGGGACCGACAGAAGCCGATAAATTAATCGCTAAAACAGGTCGGGTTTGGCGTAAACCAAGCGGATTAATGAAAAAGAAAGTGTAATTGTTGAATAATCCCCCTTTCTCATTGAGAGGGGATAAATCAAAACTACTTAGGATACAACATGAATACCGTTATTTTTGATAATGCCCAACATGCAGTGGAAAACATTGCACAAGAATTTTTAGCGTACAGTCTTGAAGGTCGTCCTGTGCATATTTCGTTATCTGGGGGTTCGACACCAAAATTATTGTTCAAAACTTTAGCACAAGCGCCTTATAACAACGAAATTCAGTGGCAAAATTTACATTTTTGGTGGGGCGATGATCGTATGGTGGTGCCAACTGATCCAGAAAGTAATTATGGTGAAGTACAAAAGTTATTGTTCGATCATATTCAAATTCCAGCACAAAACATTCACCGCATTCGTGGTGAAGCACCCGTAGAAACAGAACTTAAACGCTTTGTGCAAGAGTTAAGTACGGTCGTTCCAGAGCAAGTTTTTGATTGGATTATTTTAGGTATGGGAACAGATGGACACACCGCCTCCTTATTTCCACAGCAAACCAATTTTGATGATCCAAATTTGGCGGTTATTGCACAACATCCAGAAACGGGGCAACTGCGTATTTCAAAAACGGCAAAACTCATTGAACAAGCAAAACGTGTGACTTACTTGGTGACAGGCAGCAGCAAGGCAGAAATTCTGAAAGAAATTCAGACTACAGATGCTAAAGATTTACCTTACCCAGCCGCCAAGATTAAAGCGAAAAATGGGGTGACGGAGTGGTATTTGGATAAGGATGCGGCACAGTTGTTGTAAAAGTGCGGTCAGTTTTTGAAAAGTTTTGAATAAGAGCACATAAGAAGTCGTGCGGGAGCTGAGTAAGAAATGTCATGAGTTCCTGATAATTGGCACGAATACTCAATGTATTTTAAATAGAATATAGAGCAACATGTAAAGATATGGGCGATTGGAATAATAAATTGAAAGAATTAGACTGAATTGTCTATTTCAGCAAATTTAGACGCATACATATCCATAACAATGAATAAAAGTTAACACAGGAGCAAAATATGTCAGTAAAAGGCGACATCGGCGTTATCGGTTTAGCGGTAATGGGGCAGAATTTAATTCTGAATATGAATGACCATGGTTTTAAAGTGGTAGCATACAACCGTACTACATCAAAGGTAGACGAGTTTTTACAAGGTGCGGCGAAAGGGACCAATATTATTGGCGCTTACTCGTTGGAAGACTTAGCGAGAAAATTGGAAAAACCACGCAAAGTTATGCTGATGGTACGTGCAGGTGATGTAGTAGATCAGTTCATTGACGCATTATTACCACATTTAGAAGCAGGTGATATCATCATTGATGGTGGCAATACCAACTACCCAGACACCAATCGTCGTGTGGCATATTTACGTGAAAAAGGGATTCGCTTTATTGGTACGGGTGTATCTGGTGGTGAAGAAGGCGCACGTCTCGGACCTTCTATTATGCCAGGTGGTGATGAGTCAGCATGGGAACATGTTAAACCTATTTTACAAGCAATTTCGGCGAAAACTGATAAAGGTGAAGCTTGCTGCGATTGGGTTGGACGTGATGGTGCAGGTCATTTTGTAAAAATGGTACACAATGGTATTGAATATGGTGATATGCAATTGATTTGCGAAGCATATCAATTCTTAAAAGAAGGTGTTGGGTTATCCGATGATGAGCTGCAAGCAACCTTCAATGAATGGCGTAACACAGAATTAGATAGTTATTTAATTGATATCACTGCAGATATCTTAGGCTATAAAGATGAAGATGGTACACGTTTAGTAGACAAAATTTTAGATACGGCGGGTCAGAAAGGGACAGGTAAATGGACAGGTATCAACGCATTAGATTTTGGTATTCCATTAACATTAATCACCGAATCCGTGTTTGCTCGTTGCGTGTCTTCATTTAAAGATCAACGTGTAGAAGCTTCTCAATTATTTAATAAAACAGTGGGTAAAGTCGAAGGTAATAAGAAAGGATGGATTGAAGCAGTACGCAAGGCTTTGTTAGCGTCTAAAATTATTTCTTATGCACAAGGTTTCATGTTAATCCGTGAAGCGTCGGAAAATTTTGGTTGGAATATTAACTATGGTAATACTGCACTCTTATGGCGTGAAGGTTGTATCATTCGCAGCCGTTTCTTAGGTAATATTCGAGATGCTTATGAGGCAGATCCAGATTTAATTTTCTTAGGTTCAGATGCTTACTTTAAAGGTATTTTAGAGGATAGTTTAGGCGAATGGCGTCAAGTAGTGGCAAAATCAATTGAAGTTGGCATTCCAATGCCTTGTATGGCATCAGCGATCACTTTCTTAGATAGCTACACTAGTGCGCGTTTACCAGCGAACCTGTTACAAGCACAACGTGATTATTTTGGTGCGCATACTTATGAGCGTACTGATAAACCACGTGGTGAATTTTTCCACACTAATTGGACTGGTCGTGGCGGTGATACAGCATCAACGACTTATGATGTTTAGTTAACACCACTTTGTAAAAAGCCACTTGTTGATTTCAGACAGTGGCTTTTTGATTAAAAGTGCGGTCAAAATTGATGTTATTTTCGCTGAAATAGACAAAATAGTGCTACAATCTGTGCACCATTAAATCTCAATGAAAGGTCTGTTATGACAATTCCTAATTATCGTGAGCAAATTAAAATCGTATTTTTTGATATTGATGAAACCTTATTAGTAAAAGATAAAGATTATTTACCTGAAACGACGGTTTCAGCTATTCAAAAATTAAGAGCAAATGGGATTATCCCCGCTATTGCAACTGGACGCACACCAAGCAATTTCCCGCCTAAAATTAAACAATTAATTCAGCAAACACAAATGGATTTATTCGTGACGATGAATGGTCAATATGTAAGCTATCAAGGCACAACCTTAGAAAGGAATCCACTTTCAAAACAAAAGATCCAACAACTAGCCGATTTTTTTACCCAACATCAAATTGAATATGCGCAAATTTCACCAACAGATACTTGTGTTTCTGCAATTACAGATAAAGTACGTAGTGCATTAGATCCTTTAAAAGGACATTATTATGTCAATAAAGATTATTTTAAACAGCATGATGTTTTCCAAATCCTAGCTTTTTATGATCAGCCTGAAGATGAATTAGTTAATCGTTCTGGTGTGCTAAAAGATTTGCAGGCAGTTCGTTGGCATGAGCATTCTGTTGATTTATTCGATGAGCATATTTCAAAAGCGAGTGGTATTGCGGCTGCTATTCAGCATTTTGGTTTTACTATGCAAAATGTTATGGCTTTTGGTGATGGTCTGAATGATATTGAAATGCTCACTATGGCTGGTGTGGGTGTTGCAATGGGGAATGCTCATCAACAAGTCAAAGTTGCCGCAGATCATGTGACATTACATATTGAAGAAGAGGGTATCTATTCTTTCTTAAAAGCAGCAAAACTGATTGATTAAATAAAATTTAGTTTTGCGATCCTATTCGTAAAAAAGTCAGTTAATCCTGCATCAAATTTTCCTTTATTTTAATCTTGAATACATGACATACATTAAAATAAGGGAATAACATGAATTGGCTTAGTTTTCGCTGTGTTCATTGTCAACAAAAATTAGCAATTGCACAGCATGGATTGTGTTGTCGTTGTAATAAACAAATTAGACGTTTTGCTTATTGTGGACATTGTGGCATGGAGTTAACGCAGAATGCCTTATATTGTGGTCACTGTTTACACGATAAGACGAGTTGGGATCGCATAGTAATTATTGGGCGTTATGTTGATCTCCTATCGTCTTTAATTCACCGTTTCAAATTTCAAAATGCGTTCTTTTTAGACCGCACTTTAGCGCGCCTTTTATTACTCGCAGTGCATGATGCACGACGAACACATGCGCTTGTTTTACCAGAAGTGATCTTGCCTGTGCCTTTATATCGTTTTCGTCATTGGCAACGTGGTTATAATCAATCTAGTTTAATGGCTCGGTGTATCGCTAACTGGTTACAAATTCCTTGTGACGAATATTTATTACAACGTGTAAAATATACTCATACTCAGCGTGGGTTAAGTGCTAACGAACGTCGTAAAAACTTACGTAATGCTTTTCGGATTAATCCTAAATATCAACAGCATGCTTATAAATCCGTTGCTCTACTTGATGATGTGATTACGACAGGTTCAACATTAAATGAGATTGTTAAGGTCTTACGCCAAGCGGGTATTGAGCAGATCCAAGTCTGGGGACTTGCAAAAACGTAAGTAAAGATTTATTGCTGTAAAAGGTGGAAAAAAAAACAATCTAGGAGTATCATTCTTGACAATCTTACTCAAGTATTCACATTTTTTTAGGATAATTTATGCAACAAATTATGATTTCTGAAGCTGCCCAAGCGCATTTTCGTCGCTTACTTGATCAGCAAGAGGAAGGAACCAATATTCGAATTTTCGTCGTTAACCCAGGTTCGCCAAATGCGGAATGTGGTGTTTCTTATTGCCCACCAAATGCAGTAGAAGCAACAGATACGGAAATGAAATATGCTTCATTTTCTGCATTTATTGATGAAATTAGTTTGCCTTTTTTAGAAGATGCTGAAATTGATTATGTGACAGAAGAGCTGGGGGCACAATTAACTTTAAAAGCACCAAATGCAAAAATGCGTAAAGTAGCAGATGACGCTCCCTTAATTGAACGTGTTGAATATGTTATTCAAACGCAAATCAATCCTCAGCTTGCAAGCCATGGTGGACGTATCATTTTAATTGAAATTACAGATGATGGTTATGCTATTTTACAATTTGGTGGTGGTTGTAACGGTTGCTCGATGGTCGATGTCACGTTAAAAGATGGTATCGAGAAACAATTATTAAGTTTATTCCCAAATGAATTAAAAGGTGCTAAAGATATCACTGAACATCAACGTGGTGAGCATTCTTATTATTAATCTTAAAATCAATACGGGCTGTTTATATTAAACAGCCCGTATTTTTATTGTTAACTAAAAGCTACCTTTTATGAAAGTGGCTATCGTCTTTAAAGACTTTGTCTAAATAAACCGACTCATTGAAAATCCTTCGAAAGCTATCCCTATAACCAACATAAAGACAAACTATGAGTCGACTTAAGAAATCATCGCATGTCATTTGGCATTGTCAATATCATTTAGTTTGAATACTGAAATGTCGTTTCAGGATTTTATAAAGATAAAGTAGGTAGAGACGTCCATGTTCAGCTAAGGATATTATGCGAGCAATTAAAAATAGGAATAGTAGAATTGAACGTCCAAGTAGATCATGCTAACTTGTTAGTAAAAATCCTGCCAAAATTGTCGGTCTCGAAAGTAATAAGGCATTTAAAAGGTAGAACAGGTATAAGATTGTTCAATAAATTTCCGTATTTAAGAAAATATAAATTGTGTGGTAATTATTTGGGGGCGAGAAATTACTGCGTAGAAGACCGTAGGTGTTGATGCAGAAATGATTAAGGAGATATGTGAAATATCAAGAGAAACACGAATTGGAAGATAAGCAGTTAAAGCTATCTGCTATGTAAAATTCAGATTCTGAGAGTCAGAATTTAGAAACGCCCCTATGGGGCGTCAATTAGCCTCCTTGTATAAAGGTGGATTTTTACTTCACTTGCCTTAACCCTGCTTCTGCCAAAGCTAAATTTAAGCGAGCTAATACATTTTGTTTTTCTGTTGCTGTAATTAAATTAATATTTTTATTTTCTAATGCTGCATAGAATGCCCAAAATATGCCGATATCTGCAGTAATTCCTTTCTTTTTGAGCCGAATATAGGCATTTTTAGCGCCTAATGTTTGAAACATATCAACATTATAAACGGCTACTTTTTCTAGCATTCTTTCGTGTTTAATAGAGAGATTAGGGAGTTCTTTAATACGATTTTTCTTTGCTAGCGCTTCAGCTAGTTTTTGACTCCTAATTTGTTGAAGGGATTGTTCTAGAATTTGTTTATAGAGATCTTTGTTTGAAGTGATTTCTTTTGGAAGACGGTAATAACTAGAAATATTGAGTGTTGAAGGAGGTTGTTTGGCAAGGTAACTAGCCGCTCCCTTTGATTCTAAAAATAAGGCTAGTTTCCCTTCAGCCTTCAAATAGAACACGTTATTTTGATATAAACCAAACATTATTTTCTGGTGGAATAATCCATAACTCGCAAAGAGGCTTTTTGCGGTGACTTCTCCAATAAGCTCGCTTAAGGTTTCCCGAATTTTTAATGTTTCTTTTTCTGTTTTCGTCATAATTAACTCTTCCTTATAGTTATACTACTGACAATTGCGTGTTTATAAGCTCATAACCTCGAGCGCGGCAAGTTATAACATATCTTCATTTTATTTAGAAAAAATATTATAAATTATTGAAAATTTTGTGATTTAGATCGAAAAAATAGTAAATTTTTATTGGTTTTTGGACAAGGTTTGAGCATTTGTAATTAATGAGTTGTGGTTAATTAGTTAATTAAGTCGAAAGAATATTGATGTTGCTTATACCACTGTTAAATAGATTAGGCTTATTGAACACATAATAAAGATTTAA
>NZ_NXGB01000010.1 GCF_002850605.1 Pasteurella oralis | reverse complement strand
GCCAATCGTTAAAATATGATGAATTATAGAAAATGTTTAACTTGTTCATTTGGAATGAAAGGCAATGAGTTAAATTTTTGACGGTAATTAAGATAGTTAAATGCCGTAGAAAAATATTTAATAGATTTTGTCAGAGAAAGAATCGTAATTTTTGGTTATTTGTGTCATAAAAAATAGCGCCCTAATCTGTGTTATGTCCCAAAAAGTTGGATTTATTCACCAATAGATTAAGATGCAGGTTTTTATGATTAAATATCATATATCGTTCAAACAACCACTTATTGATTTCTGGGTAGAGAAGATAACGTTGATTTATCAGCAACCAAATCTTAACCTGTTATCTATAGACGAGCAGTCGTCTTTTCTTTGATAGTTGCTTTATAGTAACAAGTTGAAGGGGATAAGGATACGAGTTGTAATAATAAGGATAGCTGATGCTTATCTTTCAACTTGTAGATGACTTGGTTTTTGGCTTGGGTTTTCTCTCGTCCAGCTCTTTGAGCTTTTTTAAAATGTCGTTTTCCGCTTCAGGATAGGTCGTGCGCTTCAAAAATACCTGAATACCAGTTGGTCTTTTTAAGTTTTTTTAGTCTCATCGTATTTTTTCATTTTTCATACATGCCCTTTGTTAAGTTAAGGAATCAGTCCAGTAATACTTTGTTTCTGAAATTGTTGCAATCAGAAGACGGGCGATAGAAATGATAGTGTTCAGCTATTTTATGTGCCCCTAATTGGTCATTTAACACTCTGTTGACAACATTTAATTAAATAATATTTACCTATAAAAATCTGCATCTTAATCTATTGGTGAGTAAGTCCAACTTTTAGGCGTTAGCTCACTTTACTTGCTAAGTGCGGTCTATTTTTCGCGAATTTCATTTTATAACTGAGGGAAATATTTTGACCTTGTATGCGGGAGATTTTTTATTCAATACGCTTTTAAGAAATAAAAAGGAAGAAATAAGTGTGAATTTCTAAGGGATAGTTCATAAGTTAGTTTGGACATACTGTCAATAGTGCTTGATTTTTTCTAGTAAAGATAGTTTTTCTCCATTTGATGTTTTTCTTTCTTTTTTTAACTTCTTTGTTATTAAAAGTTATATTTATATTTCTTTCTGTTTTATTAATAAAATCAATGTGGTATTGCTTGGTTAAAATTTGTGCTTTAATAGGTTTTATTGCTTTTATTTTATACTTTATTAAGGTAGTATCTGTCAAAAGAAGTGATTTTATTTAAATTTTTTATATTTTATATGAGTGGTGTTTAGCTATTTTAGGAACTTGAGAGAAAATCAATTATGCAAAATCTATTAGAAAAGTGTGATTGTTTATTCCCATCTCGAATTGCCTTTTATTCTCACGATACTATGGGATTAGGGCATATTCGTCGAAATATGTTGTTAGCTCAATCAGTGCTACAAGCATGTCCAAATACAGAAATTCTATTACTTTCAGGTGTCAGAGAATCTGGTGCGTTTAAGTTACCAAAAGGAGCAGATACTGTCACTATGCCGAGCTATTTTAAAACGGCAGAAGGCAAATATATTCCTAGTTCTTTAGGCACTGATATTGATCGCCTAGTTGAGGTGCGCAGACAAATCATCTATGCAACTTTAGATTCATTTAAACCAGATATCGTGGTTATTGATAATGTACCGCGTGGGGCAATGAATGAGTTAGATAGTGTTTTGCCTGTATTAGCAAGTCGAGGAACTCATATTGTATTAGGGTTACGAGATATTATTGATGAGCCCGATGTGGTTCGTCAACAATGGAAAAAACTAAAGAATTTAGAAATTATTCGTTTGTATTTTAATAGTATCTGGGTATATGGTGATCCTCATTTTTTTGATTTAGCAAAAGAATATGGGCTTGATCAAGATATTCGTGAGAAATTGCAATATGTGGGCTATTTAGATCAAACTCGCCGTATGGAAGTTCAAGGACTGGATACAGTGATTTCATCAAGTGTTGAAGCGCCTTATGCGCTTTGTGTTGTTGGCGGCGGGCAAGATGGTTTTCAACTAGCAAAAACTTTTATGCAGGCAGACCTCCCAGAGGGTTGGAATGGCTTGCTCATTACTGGTGCTTTAATGCCAGAAGAACAACGCAAACAAATTCACGATATGATTGAACAACGTCCTGAAATTCATGTTGTTGATTTTGTTGCTGAGCCTCTCAAATTGATGCAGGATGCTGAATGCATCATTTCAATGGGCGGATACAATACTGTCACTGAAATTTTATCATTTAATGAAAGAGCATTAATTGTACCGCGAATTACACCAAGAAAGGAACAATGTATACGTGCTTCCAGATTAGCTGAAATGGGCATTGTCGATTGTTTACATCCTAACTCTCTTTCGCCTGATGCGCTGTCTTCCTGGATAGCAGAGAAAAAAGAGCAGCTTAATGCTAGAAATGTATTGCGTTTTAATGGGTTGGATAATGTAGTTATACAAATTCAATCGATTGTAAGTAAGTTAGCGACTAATTCTTAATTTATCTACATATTTTTCTGTGGAGTTAATCATGAACACCATGACTTTAAGTGAATTAAAGCCAATGTATATTGGTTATGTGCTAAAACGTTATCCTCGTTTTTCTGAAACTTTTGTTGTAAATGAGATTCTGGCACATGAAAGGGCGGGTACAAAAATTGATATTTTTGCTTTAGGACCAGTAATGGAAACCCATTTTCAAGATGGTATTTCACAAGTTAGAGCACCAGTAACCCGTTTAGTAGATAAACAGCGTAATACTGAAACCTTGTGGGGAATAATGACACAAGGATTTAGTCAGTTGTCTGATTTCGCAATTAAATTAGAGAGTGCAAAAGGCACAATACATGAAATTGCTCAAAGTATACTGTTAGCATTAGAGATTAAGAAAAGAGGTATTCAGCATTTACATGCGCACTTTGGCACTCAGGCGACTACAGTTGCTAGACAAGCTGCGATTTTTGCAGATATTACTTATACCTTTACAGCACATGCTAAAGATATTTATTACCAATATGAGCAGTCCACTGAACTAGGGCAGAAAATGCATGATGCATCAGCAACCGTGACTGTTTCTGACTATAACCTGACTTATTTGCGTGAAAAATATGGTAGTGATGCAGCAAGTGCGGTCCGAATTTATAACGGAATGGATCTCAGTAAATTCCCTTATCAATCTTTTCATTCTCCTAACCGTCAGATTCTCGCAGTGGGTCGTTTGGTGCCAAAGAAAGGCTTTAGTGTTTTATTAGATGCGCTTGCGATATTAAAACAACGTAATATTGATATGCGATGCACTTTAGTTGGAGATGGAACTTTGCGTGAACAGTTACAAGCGCAAATTGATGCCTTAAATATTAGCGATATTGTACAAATGGTTGGCCCAATGCCACAACCAGAAATCATCAAATTTATGAGGTCCGCGAATATGATGATTGCGCCAAGTGTCATTAGTGAAGACGGAGATAGAGATGGTTTACCAACTGTACTTTTAGAATCTATGGCATTAGGAACACCTGTCATTTCTACTCATGTCGCGGGTATCCCTGAATTAGTCCAAGATGGCATTACAGGGTTATGTGTGCAGCCAAATGACCCTACAGCATTAGCTGATGCGATACAGTGCCTATTAGCAGATGTTGAGCTTTGTAAAACACTTTCTTATCAGGCTCGAGCTTTGATTGAGCGTGAGTATGATGAAGATAAAAATGTAGCGCTATTACAAGCGTTGTTTCGTACTGCAATTGATAACTAATTTATTTTTAAATGATTTTTGTAAGTTAAAACAAGTATCAAATAGAAGGAAAAGTTATGCGAGTCGCGTATATTTGTGCTGATCCTGGTATTCCTGTATTTGGCACCAAAGGTGCTTCCGTCCATGTCCAAGAAGTCATCAAAGGAATGCTTCAAAATGGTTTAGATGTCACATTATTTGCACAACGTTTAGGTGGTGAGCCACCTGAAGAATTGAAGCATATTCCTGTTCATGTTTTGCCTGCCTTACCAAATTCTTCTAATAAAGAGCGAGCATTAGCAGCATTAGTGGCGAATGCTGAGGTAGAAAAAATATTGGAAGATACAGAGAAATTTGATCTTATTTATGAGCGCTATTCTCTTTGGAGTCAAGCAGGTATGCATTTTGCTAAAAAGCATGGTTGTATTGGAATCTTAGAAGTCAATGCGCCTTTAATTGAAGAACAGAAAAAACATCGTGAATTACCTTTAGAAAAAGAGGCACAAATTGTTGCAGAAAGTGTTTTTGCTAATGCAGATGCGATGATTGCTGTTTCACCTGGTGTAAAACATTATTTAGAAACTTTTGATAAAGCGAAGGGAAAAATACATGTTATTGCCAATGGTGTTGATCTTTCTCGCTTTGCACAAGCGGCTACAGAAAATGCTCAACGTTTGAAACAATTTGTTGAGCAAGGTGAAATGACCATACCAACGATAGGCTTTTTAGGAACACTGAAGCCTTGGCATGGGGTGTCTATTTTAGTTCAGGCTTGGTCTTTATTGAGAGAACGAGGATATAACACGCGTTTATTAATTGTTGGTGATGGTCCTCAATATCAAGCACTTAGTGATGAGATTGAAAAATTAGGGCTGTTAGAGTATGTACAGTTTACTGGTGCTGTTGCGCCAGAAACTGTACCTATGTGGTTAGCTAAAATGGATATTGCTGTTGCCCCTTATCCTACAATAGATAAGTTCTATTTTTCACCTTTAAAAATTTATGAATATATGGCAGCAGGGTTACCAATCATTGCTACTCGAGTGGGGCATTTAGATTCAGTTATTGAGAATAATTACAATGGCATTCTTGTTGTGCCTGATGAACCTTCAAAAATGGCGAACAGTATCGCAGAACTATTTGTTTCACCGTCAACAGCACAGCAACTGGGACAGAATGCACGGTTTACTGCTGAACAATATCATAGTTGGTTATCCGTCGTTGAGCGTATTTTAGATATCGCTCGTTCTTGTAAAAACGAGAAAAACTAATGATTTGAATAGGATTCAACTGCATGAGCAAAAAGACAGTCAATAAAAACGCATGGTGGTCAGTAGCTTATCGTTTAAAAGAATATATTTATCCTGAGCGAATGTTAGTCTTTGGTGCTTTATGTGCATTATTGCTTGCGACTGCAATGCGCCTGCTTAAGCCATTGCCTTTAGCATTTGTGGTCGATTATGTATTGTTAGATGCTGTAGAGGTTTCCGCAGAGTCTGCTAAAGATACCAAAGCATTAAATGGCTTTATCGCATCATTACTCACTTCTGTAGACACCGCACATTTGTTATTCGGTTGTGCAGCTGCAGTCGTGTTGATTGCTTTATTTATGGCAGGCTCTAGTTATGTCAGTACAGTTGGGCTTGCTTTAGCTGGCAGTCGGATTTTAAGCCGAGTTCGTAATGACCTGTTTGCACATTTACAACGTTTATCACTGCGTTTTCATTCGCAAGCAAGAACAGGTGATTTAACTATGCGCCTGATTAATGACATAGGCATGCTGCGTGAAGCAGTAATTACTGCGTTGATGCCTATGCTGGCAAATATCCTGATATTAGCAGGGATGTTTGCAATGATGATATATATCAATTGGCAACTTACTTCGATTACATTGCTTGCTATACCGTTAATTTGGTGGAGTACTGTCCGTTCAAGTAAACGTATCCATGAAGTTAGCCGTGCTCAACGGAAAAGAGAAGGTGCATTGGCTTCTAAAGCAGCAGAATTTATTGGTTCAATTCGTACTGTCCAATCTCTTTCATTAGAAAATGAAACTATTCGTAGTTTTGTTGGTGATGATACAGAAAGTCGCAAGCAGAATGTGCAGTCAAAGAAATTATCAGCAGGTCTTGAGCGTCGAGTCGATATTATCGTGGCATTAGTGTCTGCTGCAGTATTGCTCAAAGGTGCTTATTCCGTTTTAGGTGGAGAGATGACGCCTGGTGAGCTGATTATTTTTATGTCTTATTTAAACAATGCGTTTAGACCTGTTAGAGAATATGCTAAGTATACTGGTCGCCTTTCAAAAGCGCTGGCAGCAGGTGAACGTGTTGTGAATTTGTTAGATGAGCAACCAGATATTCAAGATAAACCAGATGCACTGCCATTAGCTGATGTGCGCGGGGAAATTCGTTTTGAGCATGTTGAGTTTGGCTATCATGGAACAGATAAAGATGCACCAGCCGTACTTAGAAATATGGATTTTGTCATTAATGCTGGCGAAAGCGTGGCGATCATCGGTCCGTCTGGCGCAGGTAAATCCACAATCACTAGCTTATTATTAAGATTGTATGAAGCAGATAGTGGCGTTATTCGTATTGATGGAAAAGATATTCGAGATTATCAAATAGCCAGTGTACGTAGTCAAATTGCGATTGTGCCACAAGACAACTTATTGTTTGGATTGCCCATCCGTGAAAACATTGCGTTAGGAGCGATTAATCGTGCAGAGAAAATAAGTGATGAAGAAATCATTGCTGCCGCGAAATTAGCACAAGCACATGATTTTATTCTTAGATTACCAGATGGTTACGATACGGTGTTAAGTGAACGAGGAGGATCTTTATCAGGTGGTCAAAGACAAAGAATTGCTATTGCGCGAGCAGCGATGAATAAAAGTGCGATTTTAATTCTAGATGAACCTACAGTTGGATTGGATCAAGAAAGTGAAACACAAGTGATTCTAGCACTAGATAATCTGATGAAGGGACGAACTACAATTATAATCACGCATAATCTTGCGCTTGCTGCGAGAACTGATCGTATTTTATTCGTAGATAAAGGTGCAGTTGTTGAACAGGGAGAACACTTGCAATTATTAAAGGCAGAAGGAAATTATGCCGCTTGGTGGAAAATGCAACTTGCTTAATTTTTGTATATAAGTATTTGCCTAGAATTAAACAAAGGTATCAATATGCTTACAGATGCGGATAAAAGAATCATTGCAAGAGATACGGATTTACCAGGTTTAATTGCCTTGTTAGATAATGACTTATTATTGGACAGATTGCGAAAGCTGCCTCAGTTTTACGCGATAAGGCGGGTTGATATCCAATATTTGCGTTACAAACCAAATAACAGTTGTGCTGGTACTTTACGAATTGTATTGCAAGATGGCAGTGTGAATTATTACTATGCTAAAGCATTAACGCCAGCACGGTTTGCCGAGTCTTGGGCTAATCCGAAGCGACAAAAACTCATTCGAGAGGCAGATCCTAATGCGCCTTTAGCCTTGTTTGATTTATACGTTATGCTTTTGCATCCCGCCTATGATCGAGGTATACGCTATTTAGGTTGGTTAATCAATAATAAACTACGCCATCAGCTATTCGATTGCTGTCCTATATCTGAGATGGTTCAACAATATGTAAATATTGATATTTTGCGTTACAAACCAGAGCGTAGATTAGTCGCAAAGATTACTCAGAATAAGCAAACATTAGTTGTACGTACAATCAAAGCCTCTGATTTTAGTCGAGTATTAACTGGTGCTGCTTTTGGTATGGCTCAAGGCTATGTAAAACTGCTTGGTAGTAATGGACATTTTTGTTCCGTGATCACAAGTTGGCAAGAGGGCGAGAGTTTATGTCCTGAAACAGGTTTTATTTGCTCTACTGAAGATATCTACCAGCTAGCAACCTTATTAGCGCAAGTACATAGTACGAGTTATAGTCATCCTATTACTTATCAAATTAGTGATGAAATTCAGTCCTTAAAAGGTGTTCAGCAAGCATTTCAACATATTTTGCCAGAGTATGTTTCTTGGTTTACTCAATTAGCTGCGCGTATCTCTAAAGGATTATCCGCACAGTCATCAGAACTATTCACGCTGATTCATGGTGATTTTTCATTAGATCAAGTTGTGAAAAGCCAAGATAAACAAGACATTGATGAATTATATCTTTTAGATTGGGATCGCTCAGCGCATGGAAATCCACTGTTAGATTTGGCTACTCTACAAGCAAGGCTAGAATTGCAAGTAATTGAAGGGGTTTTACCTGTATGGCAGACAGAGGATTTAATCACTAAGTTTTTAAGTGTTTATCAAGCTAAAACACAATTTAGTCTAGAAGGATTATCTTGGTTTGTGGCTTCAGCTATGTTGCGTTTGGCTATCGAACCTTTCCGTAAACGGAGCCCAGAATGGGAACAGCATACGTTATTGTTATTACAACGTGTTGAAAATATCCTAAGTAAAACAGTTACTCAATCTGTCGTTTCAGCAGAGAAACAACAGGTAGATTTATCTTTTGATTCAATCTTATTTACGCTAATTGATATTACGCAAATGCAAGATTTATTGAAGCAGGTATTGCCTGAACAGTTTCAAGGAGTATTAGAATCTGCGCAGCTTATCCGTTATAAAATTCAACGACGTGCCTTGATTGAATACCAAATTGAGTCTAAAAAAACAAAGCAATGTGTGATAGGAAAGTATCGGAGTAAAGGATTAGATAAGCGTTCTTTTCAAATTCAAAAAGCATTGTGGCAAAATGGATTTGATCAAAGTATGCCTGTGAGTGTCCCACAACCATTAAGTATATTGCCTGCACAAAGAACATGGCTACAAGTTAAAGTGAGTGGACGTTGTATCGGTGATATGCTAATACCTCAAAACCAACGTTTAGCTTTTTTGGGTTGTGCAGTGGCACAAGCACTACGAGCATTACATCAAAGTGCGGTCGAAAAATGGGTAGATTTGCCTGTTTGGACGGCTGAGCAGGAATTACAAATTTTGCGTGATCGCCTAATGCAAGTACAACTTCTGTTACCTGCATTTTCTATTCGTATTGCAAAGCTGCTTTCTGATTGTGAAAAAATAGTGAGCTTACTTTCAAAATTACCTGTTGTTTCTGTACACAGAGATTTTTATCAAGATCAGATATTAGAACGTAGTGGGTATCCGGGATATATGGTGCTACTTGATCTTGATTTAGTTTGTCAGGGACATGCTGCCTTAGATGCGGGAAATTACTTAGCTCATATTCAAGAGTTTGCTATTCGTCAGTATGCAAACCCTCACGCGTTATCTGCACATCAACAAGCATTTATTAATACTTTTTTAACGAATAATTCAACCGCTACAGCACAAGATATTGAGGTTTATACAATATTGTCTTTAGCTCGTCATATTTATCTCAGTACTCAATTTCCAGATCGTCAACATACGACAGAAACTTTAATTTCATTATGTGAGGAAAAATTGAATTCTCATTTAACAAGAGATTGGATTTAACATAGGAGAAAAAGTATGAAAATCACTATTGTAGGAGCAGGTTATGTTGGGCTATCAAATGCGATTTTGCTTGCTCAACAGCATGAAGTGACATTGTTGGATGTATCTTCTGAAAAAGTAAATCTAATTAATAGTAAAATTTCGCCGATTCAAGATGCTGAAATTAGTGATTATTTGATGACAAAAACACTAAATTTGCATGCAACTCTTGATAGTACGGAGGCTTATACTGAAGCTGAATATATCATTATTGCTACACCAACAGATTATGATCCCGTTACTGATTATTTTGATACAAGCTCAGTCGAATCTGTGTTAGAAACGGCTATCGCGCAAAACTCACGAGCATATTTAGTAATAAAGTCAACAATCCCTGTCGGATTTACCTTAAGAATGCGTCAATATTTTAACAATGAGCGCATTTTTTTCTCGCCTGAATTTTTACGAGAGAGTAAAGCACTGTATGATAATTTACATCCTTCTCGTATTGTAGTAGGTGATCATAGTGAGGCTGCAAAAACATTTGCACAGCTATTACGTGATTGTAGTCTTGAGCCGAATGCCCCTATTTTGTTGACTAATCCAACAGAAGCAGAGTCAATTAAATTATTTGCAAATACTTATTTGGCATTACGCGTGGCTTTCTTTAATGAATTAGATTCGTTTGCCTTAACATTTGGTCTAGATGCGCAGCAAATCATTGACGGAGTGTCATTGGACCCACGTATTGGCACGCATTATAACAATCCTTCTTTTGGTTATGGTGGATATTGTTTACCTAAAGATACGAAACAATTACTTGCCAACTTCCAAAATATCCCACAGAACTTGATTAGTGCTGTTGTTCAGTCGAATGTCACGCGTAAAGATTTTATTGCTAATGATATTTTGAGTAAGAAACCAACGGTAGTAGGCGTGTATCGTTTAACGATGAAAGCGGGTTCGGATAACTTTAGAAGCTCGAGTATTAAGGGTATTATGCGTAGATTGAGCGAAGCGGGAGTTAAGCTTGTTGTTTATGAACCAAAATATAAAGAAGACAAGTTTTTTGATGCAGAGTTAGTGAGAGATTTAACGGAATTTAAGCAATGTGCAGATATTATCTTAGCAAATAGAATAACAACAAATCTAGAAGACGTACTCCCGAAAGTGTACACCCGTGATTTAAAGGGGAGTGATCTTTAGGACGCTTTGTATTGTTTTGCGTGTAATAAATATAAATATAGAAAAAGCCGACATTATTGTCGGCTTTTGTTTTCTCATACTGTTTATTAGTGGTGCCTAGGGTCGGACTCGAACCGACACACCCGAAGGCGGTTGATTTTGAATCAACTGCGTCTACCAATTTCGCCACCCAGGCAGCAATAATAAGCAGTAGTAAAACGTGGGAAGTATTATACCCATTCAATGGCAGGTTACAAGTAAAAAATCTGGCTTTAAGATTAATTGTATTTATTTTCATCATTTCTATTTTTTATTCTCATGTTACAGACTTTCTAAACTAAAGTCTTATAAAAAATAAGGTTTTATTTATTGCGATTTTTATACTAACTATTCGATATTTATCACATTTCTTGCAAAAAAATGTAATTTTTTTTGAAAAAAAAGTTAATCACAAATATAATTAATAACTATTATCAATACTATTTTTTTTAATTTATTTGTATCATAGATATTTTGATTGAGGATGAAAAAGGCGATGACGTTAAAACAACAAATTGCGGATTATATCGCGCAGAATCCGATGGCAATTACATTGGACATGGCTGCCCATTTTAATCAGCCAGAAGGCGAGATCTTATGTGCATTACCTGAAGCATTTGTACGTATTTTTTCGGGAGCAAGAACAGACGAAATTTTGACTGAAGTGAGTCAATGGGGAACTTTTACGACTATCATTGAAAAAGAAGGTTCTATTTTTGAAATCAAAGATCGTTTTCCAACAGGCATGATTGGGCGAGGTTATTACAATTTAAATATGAAGGGAAATGAAGGCGCATTACATGGACATTTGAAGCTAGATAATATTGCGAAAATTGCTTTTGTCAGTTTGCCTTTCCGTGGCAAAGAAAGTTATAACATCGCATTTATTGCTGATAATGGACAAACCATTTTTAAAATTTATTTAGGGCGTGATGAAGAGCGTCAATTGTTTCCAGAACAAGTGGAAAAATTTAAACAATTTATTTAAGCAGTAAACTAAGGAAAGATAATGACAACAAATCGTCAAGAAGTATTACAAAACCGTTTAGGACCAGAGATTCAAGAATTAAAAGCACAATGTAAAACGATCATGTTAGCAACAGTAGGAGAAGATGGTTATCCTAATGTGAGTTATGCACCTTTCGCGATTACTAATGGTGAGTATCAAGTTTTCATTTCAACAATTGCACGCCATGCGCGTAATTTACAAGAAGTGCCAAAAGTATCATTAATGTTAATTGAAGATGAAAGTAAAAGTCGTCAGATTTTTGCGCGCCGCCGCCTTTCCTTTGACGCCACGGTACGGATTATTGAACGTGAAACAGACGAGTGGAAAGACAGTATTGCAGCATTAAAAGCAAGACAAGGAAATTTAATTGATGAATTATCAAAAATGAGAGATTTTCATTTATTTAGTTTTAAACCAACGCAAGGTTTATTTGTAAAGGGCTTTGGTCAGGCATTTCAAGTGAGTAATGATGATTTAGTCAGCTTTGTTCATTTAGATGAAGGTCATTTAGAAGATTAATAATATACAACTTTAAGGTGTAGCAGTTTTATTTTAGGAAAAGATTATGGCAATTGTAGCGAATAGAAAAGTAAAGCTTTCATTGATTACTTTAGCTTTATTTAATTATTGCGGTTTTGTTTTGGCAGATACAGAGGAGGTGGCTGAATTAGATACAATTACCGTCACTTCTCAACAAGATGCAATCGAAATCAAAGAGAAAAAAATCGGCGAGACAGTAAAAACATCTTCAATTTTAAAACGTCAACAAGTTCAAGATAGTCGTGATTTGGTGCGTTATGAAACAGGTATCAGTGTTGTAGAAGCAGGACGCTTTGGTTCAAGTGGCTATGCGATTCGTGGTGTTGATGAAAACCGTGTTGCGATTACTGTAGACGGGCTTCATCAAGCAGAGACGCTTTCATCACAAGGTTTTAAAGAACTTTTTGAAGGCTACGGTAATTTTAATAACACAAGAAATAGTGTTGAAATTGAAACTTTGAAAGTCGCTAAAATTGCTAAAGGAGCAGATTCAGTTAAAGTCGGTAGCGGTTCATTAGGGGGAGCGGTACTGTTTGAAACCAAAGATGCAAGGGATTTTTTAACTGAAAAAGATTGGCATCTTGGCTATAAAACGGGCTATAGTACTGCCGATAATCAGAGTTTAAATTCTATTACTGCTGCGGGACGCTATAAATATTTTGATGTGTTATTTATGCATACTAAACGTCATGGTCATGAGCTAGAAAACTTTGATTATAAATATGCTGCGGATATTCAAGGCAAAGAAAGAGAGAAAACGGATCCTTATACGATTACTAAAGAAAGTACGTTAGTTAAGTTTTCTTTTTCTCCAAATGAGAACCACCGTTTTACGATTGCTTCTGATCTATATCAAACCCATACACGTGGACATGACCGTTCTTATACGCTGCAACCGCAGTCTAATTATTTGACTTATGATGAAAAAGAATCTCGTCATGCAAATGATAGAGTCAAACGTAGTAATATCTCGTTCACTTATGAGAATTATACAGTTACGCCACTTTGGGACACTTTGAAGTTAAGTTATTCGCAACAAAAAATTACAACAAGAGCCAGAACAGAAGATTATTGTGATGGGAATGAGAAATGCGATACTTATAAAAATCCTTTAGGATTGCAACTTAAAGATGGGAAAATTGTCGATCGTGAAGGAAATCCGATTAAATTAGAATTAAGAGATGGTAAACATCAAATCATTGATAAGAATGGTAATCCTTTTGTTGCAGATAAAGGAACCAATAATGCCGCGTTTAATGGCAAACAGCTAGGAACGTCAGGTTTTTGGTTAGATTGTTCTGTTTTTGATTGTACTAAGCCCCTTACTGCCTATAAATATCGTTATTCATCTGAAGCTCCAACTAAAGAAGAAATTACGTTAAATAAAACAATGGAGATAGATGGTAAAAAATTTGCAACTTATGATGATCCTAGTAAAGGACGCTATTATATCATTTTGCCTAATTCCCAAGGTTATCGTCCATTTGATTATAAAGAACGTGATTTAAATACTAATACAAAACAAGTGAATTTGGACTTAACAAAAGCATTTTCTGTATTTGATATAGAAAATAATGTTTCTTACGGTGGTGTTTACTCTAAAACCCGTAAGGAAATGGTGAATAAATCAGGTTATACAGGTAGCAATCCTACTTGGTGGGCGGAAAGAACATTAGGTCAAGATTTTTCTGGAAAATTAAGGGATTGCAAAACTAGCTCGTCTTTTAATGGTTTGCTTTGTCCACGCCATGAACCTAAAACTTCTTTCTTGATCCCAGTAGAAGCTACAACGAAATCGTTGTATTTTGCCGATACGGTGAAGTTACATAATATGTTGAGTGTGGATTTGGGATATCGTTATGATGATATTAAATATCAACCAGAGTATATTCCAGGTGTAACGCCTAAGATTGCGGATGATATGGTAAAGGAATTATTTATCCCGCTTCCTCCAACAGACAAAAAAGATTGGCGTGGTAATCCTATTTACACACCAGAACAAATTCGTAAAAACGCAGAAGATAATATCGCTTATATCGCCCAAGAGAAAAAATTTAAAAAACACTCTTATTCTTTAGGTGCGACTTTTGATCCGCTTGATTTCTTAAGATTGCAAGTGAAATACTCAAAAGGTTTTAGAGCGCCAACATCGGATGAATTGTATTTTACCTTTAAACATCCTGATTTCACGATTTTACCAAATCCAACGATGAAGCCAGAAGAAGCTAAAAACCAAGAAATTGCATTGACTTTCCATCATGAGTGGGGTTTTGTGAGTACGAGTGTATTCCAAACCAAATATCGCAATTTTATTGATTTAGCTTATTTAGGTTCAAGAAATCTATCAAATTCTGTTGGTGGTAAAGCACAAGCGAGAGATTTCCAAGTGTATCAAAATATAAATGTTGATCGTGCTAAAGTGAAAGGTATTGAGATTAACTCTCGTCTGAATATTGGTTATTTCTTTGAGAAGTTAGAGGGCTTTAATTTAAGCTATAAATTTACTTATCAAAGAGGGCGTTTAGCTGATGATAGACCGATGAATGCGATCCAACCAAAGACCTCAATTATTGGTGTTGGTTATGATCATAAAGCGCATAAATTTGGAGCAGATTTGTATGTGACTCATGTAAGTGCGAAGAAAGCGAAAGATACTTATAATATGTTCTATAAAGAACAAGGTTATACCGATAGTGCCGTGAGATGGCGTAGTGATGATTATACATTAGTTGATTTTGTGACTTATGTGAAACCAGTTAAAAATGTCACTTTACAGTTTGGTGTTTATAACTTGACTGATCGTAAATATTTAACTTGGGAATCTGCTCGTTCAATTAAGCCATTTGGAACAAGTAACTTGATTAATCAAAAAACAGGTGCAGGTATCAATCGTTTTTATTCACCTGGTAGAAATTATAAGCTAAGTGCAGAAATTACTTTTTAATTAAACGAGAGAAAGCCTGTTTATACAGGCTTTCTTTTTGATTCAAAGTGCGGTGAGTTTTTATAAAGATTTTATTGCTTTTATCCTAATCAATGCTAAAATTCACAATTCTTTGTCGTAGCTGGATTAGAGATCGGCTAACGATGTATTTTTAACTTAACTTTTAGGAGTTATCGAATGTCTCTAAGTACAGAAAAAAAAGCAGCAATCGTTGCTGAGTTTGGTCGTGATGCAAAAGATACGGGTTCTTCAGAAGTGCAAATCGCATTATTGACTGCACAAATCAACCACTTACAAGCTCACTTTGCTGAACATAAAAAAGATCACCACGGTCGTCGTGGTTTATTGCGTATGGTTTCTCGTCGTCGTAAACTTTTAGATTACTTAAAACGTACTAATCTTGAGCTTTACACTTCAACTATCGCTCGTTTAGGTTTACGTCGCTAATTTTTATTACGATATATTCCAAAAGAAAGCCCTCAATATTGAGGGCTTTTTTAGTAATCGCATATTATTGAAAAAATTTATACAAAAGTGACCGCTCTTTTAACTGATTAGGTTTAAGTGCGGTCGATTTTAGTAAAATTTTATTATTTCACTTCTTTGAACATGATCTCACTTGGGATCACCGAACCTTGCCAGTAAAGTTCGGTTGCTACTTTCTCTGCAAGTTGTATGAATGATTGCGCAATTTCACTGTCTGGCGCAGCAGCTACTGTTGGTGTACCTTTGTCGAGATCTTCACGTAAACGAATATGTAATGGTTGTTGACCCAAGACTTTCACATTGTATTTTTGTGCAATTTTTTCAGCACCACCTGTACCAAAAATCGCTTCGTGGTGACCACAATGGCTACAAATGTGCATAGACATATTTTCAACAATACCTAGCACCGGCACTGAAACACGTTCAAACATTGCTACGCCTTTAATTGCATCAAGTAAAGCGATATCTTGTGGGGTAGTGACAACAATAGCACCAGTAACAGGGATTTGCTGTGAAAGTGTCAGTTGAATATCACCTGTACCTGGCGGCATATCGATAACTAAATAGTCTAAATCTGGCCATAAGGTCTCTTGGAGTAGCTGACTTAATGCGCTACTTGCCATTGGACCGCGCCAAATTGTTGCACTATCAGCATCCATAAGAAAACCAATAGAGTTGGCAAATAATTGATGTGCTTGAATTGGTGTAATGTGTTTATTGTCTGGTGAAGTTGGGCGTTGATCTGCGACACCAAGCATATGTGGGATAGATGGACCGTAAATATCGGCATCTAAAATACCGACTCTGGCACCTTGCTGTTGTAAAGCAAGCGCAAGATTGACTGAAACAGTGGATTTACCCACACCACCTTTACCTGAGGTAACTGCAATAATATTCTTGACTCCCTTGACTGCGGGGTGGTTATTGGCACGTTTTAATGTTGCAATTTGATAATTTAATTGCCATTTAATAGCTCTGCTTTCACTGTATGCTAATAAATTAGCAGAAAGCGTTTCTTTTAATTGTTCAAATGCACTATTCCAAGCAAATGGCATTGTGATTTCAATGCGTAATATCTCCCCACCTTTTTCAATTTTTTTTACCGCATTTAAAGCGATTAAATCTTTTTGTAAACTTGGATGCTGGAATTGTTCAAATTGCTTTTGAATGGCTTGTTTTTGGTTGTCTGTTAAGTTATCAGAAAATAAAATTCCCATTGATTTTATCCTGTTATATTTGAAGCTAGTTAAAGCCCTAGTTAATCACTCAACAATATTTAACCATGAACCTTGGCAACTGTTAAGCAGAAAAGTGGAAAAGTGCGGTTAAACTGGAAAAAATACCGCTGATAAGGTAACATAAACGCCAATTTTTTTGGTGAAAATATAGGAATAATCAATGGCGAATTCAGCACGCAATATTTTAGTTACCTGCGCCTTACCTTATGCAAATGGTGCAATTCATTTAGGACATTTACTTGAACATATTCAAGCAGATATCTGGGTTCGTTTCCAACGCATGCGTGGTCATGATGTGCATTTTATTTGCGCTGATGATGCACATGGTACGCCAATTATGCTGAATGCAGATAAATTAGGGATTACGCCCGAGGAATTGATCGCTCGCTCAAAAGCAGATCATGTTGCTGATTTTGAAGGATTTAATATTAGTTATGATAATTATCATTCTACTCACAGCCCTGAAAATGAGCAGTTAACTGCGCAGATGTATAAAAAATTGCGTGCTAATGGTTTTATTAAAAGCCGTATTATTTCACAATTATTTGACCCAGAAAAAGGCATGTTTTTGCCTGATCGTTTTGTCAAAGGTACTTGCCCAAAATGTAAGGCAGAAGATCAATATGGTGATAATTGTGAAGTATGTTCTTCGACTTATAGTCCAACAGAACTGATTAACCCTCGTTCAGTCGTATCTGGTGCCACACCTGTCTTAAAAGAGTCAGAGCATTTTTTCTTTGATTTACCTGCGTTTGAGAATATGTTGAAAGAATGGACTAAGTCAGGTTCATTACAGCCTGAAATTGCGAATAAAATGCAAGAATGGTTTGAATCTGGCTTACAGCAATGGGATATTTCACGTGATGCGCCTTATTTTGGTTTCAAAATTCCAGATACAGAAGATAAATATTTTTATGTTTGGTTGGATGCACCAATTGGCTATATGGCATCGTTCAAGAATTTATGTGATAAGAATGGGTTAAATTTTGACGATTTTTGGAAAAAAGACAGCGCTGCCGAGCTTTATCATTTTATCGGCAAAGACATTGTGTATTTCCATAGTTTATTTTGGCCAGCCATGTTAGAAGGGTGTGATTTACGCAAACCAACAAATGTGTTTGCACATGGTTATGTGACAGTAAATGGGGTCAAAATGTCGAAATCACGTGGTACTTTTATTCAAGCCGCTACGTATTTACGTCATTTAGCACCAGAATATTTACGTTATTACTATGCGGCAAAATTAAATAATCGCATTGAAGATTTAGATCTCAATCTAGAAGATTTTGTTCAACGTTTAAATGCTGATGTGGTGAATAAATTTGTTAATCTGGCTTCTCGTAGCGCGAGTTTTATTACAAAACGTTTTGATGGCAAGCTTGCTGCGCAAGTTGATGATATTGAGCTGTTTAATGAATTTATAGGAAAAGCAACGCAAATTGCGGCTTATTATGAAGAACGCGAATTTGGCAAAGTGGTACGAGAAGTGATGCAATTAGCAGATAAAGCGAATAAATATATTGATGATAAAGCGCCTTGGGTCATTGCGAAAGATGAAATTCGTCACGCGGAATTACAGGATGTATGTTCTATGGCATTGAACTTATTCCGTGTGTTATCTATTTATTTGAAGCCGATTATTCCACAGATTATCGAACGTGCAGAAGCATTTTTACAAGATGAATTAACGTGGGAAAAATTAGCTAACCCATTATTAAATCATCAAATTTTACCATTTAAAGCTTTAGCTCAACGGTTAGAGGCAAAACAAATTGAGGCAATTGTGAATGAAACCAAAGAACAGTTTGCACAAATGCAAGCTGCACAACAGAAAGTAGAAACACCGAGCACAAGTGATGTTGAGCCGATTGCTGAAACTATTAGTATCGATGATTTTGCGAAATTAGATTTACGTGTGGCGAAGGTGATCAAATGTGAAGCTGTACCTGAAGCGAATAAATTATTACGTTTTGAATTAGATCTTGGCGATCATACTCGCCAAGTGTTCTCTGGAATTAAAGCTGCTTATAGTAAACCGGAAGAATTAGAAGGGCGCTTTGTGATTGTGATTGCCAACCTCGCACCCCGTAAAATGAAATTTGGTTTGTCTGAGGGAATGATTTTAAGTGCGGGTACTGGTGGCGCGGATTTGTTCTTGTTAGATGTGGATCAAGGTGCGAAAGCGGGTATGCAAGTGAAATAAAGTATTTATACTATGTTTATAACATAAAGTGCGGTGCAAATTTTTAGAATTTTGACCGCACTTTGTGTTTACTACGTTTTTGCTGGTTAAACCTGCTATAATTCCTCCTCATTTTACTGATAGAGATCACCTATGAAACAACTTTTCGCCACCACTGCGCGTGGTTTTGAAGAATTATTAAAAGTCGAATTAACGGAGCTTGGCGCAACAAAATGCCAAGTTGCACAGGGCGGTGTACATTTTTATGCTGATGATGAAACCCAATATCGTGTATTACTTTGGACGCGTCTAGCTTCACGTATTTTATTACCGATTGTACAGGCTAAAATTTACAGTGATTTAGATTTATATTCGACGGTCACTAGTCAAAATTGGCTAGCGTATTTTGATGAGAAAGTGCGTTTTATGGTGGATTTTAATGGTACAAACCGTGAAATTCGCCATACTCAATTTGGGGCAATGCGCGTTAAAGATGGGATAGTCGATTATTTTGAACGTCATGGTAAAACTCGTCCGAATGTAGATAAAGACTATCCTGATATTCGAGTGCATGCTTATTTAAATCGTGAAGAATTGGTGATCTCTTTGGATTTAAGTGGCGAAGCTTTACATATGCGTGGTTATCGTGAAGATACAGGTAAAGCACCTTTACGTGAAACCTTAGCCGCCGCTATTGTGTTACGTTCAGGCTGGCAAATTAGTACGCCATTAGTCGATCCTATGTGTGGTTCTGGCACATTACTCATTGAAGCCGCACAAATGCAAGCTAAGATTGCCCCACAATTGCATCGCCTACACTGGGGGTTTGATTTTTGGCAGGCGCATAATCAAGCGATTTGGGAGAAAGTAAAAAGTGAGGCAATCGCCTTAGCAGAGAAAGCATTTAACCAAGAACATAAAGCAAATTTTTATGGTGTAGATTTAGATCATCGAGTTTTACAAAAAGCAAAACGTAATGCACAAAATGCAGGTGTTGCACATTTAATTCAATGGCAGCAAGGTGATGTGGCAGTGTTAAAAAATCCATTTACAGAATTAAAAGGCACTGTAATTTGTAATCCACCCTATGGTGAGCGTTTAGGGACAACACCAGCATTGATTGCGTTGTATTCGGTATTTGGTCAGCGTTTGAAAGCGCAGTTTGCAGATTGGAATGTTTCCGTATTTAGTGCTGAACCTGCGCTATTAGATTGTTTACGTTTACGTTCACACCGTCAATTTAAAGCTAAGAACGGTCCTTTGGATTGTGTGCAAAAAAATTATCATATTAGCCCTCGTTCACGCATAGTAGAGCACGAAGGGATGATTGAAAATGCTTTAGAAACTGACCGCACTCTAGCTGTGCAAGTCGCACAAGATTTTGCTAACCGATTACAGAAAAATTGTAAAAAAATAGAGAAGTGGGCAAAACAGCAAGGACTTAATGCTTATCGTTTATATGATGCAGATTTGCCAGAATATAATTTAGCAGTGGATCGCTACGATGATCATATTGTTGTACAAGAATATGCTGCACCAAAAAATATTGATGAAAATAAAGCTCGTCAACGCTTGTTAGATGCTGTCACTGCAACTTTGCAAGTAACAGGTGTTGAGACTAATAAGTTGATTTTAAAAGTACGTCAAAAACAGAAAGGTACTAATCAATATGAAAAATTAGCAAACAAAGGTGAGTATTTCTATGTGAATGAATATGGGGCGAAGTTGTGGGTGAATTTAACCGATTATTTGGATACGGGATTATTCCTTGATCATCGTTTGACTCGCAAAATGCTGGGTGAAATGGCAAAAGGGAAGGATTTCTTGAATCTATTTGCTTATACTGGTTCAGCTACTGTTCATGCTGCATTAGGTGGTGCAAAATCGACGACGACAGTTGATATGTCAAATACCTATTTAAATTGGGCAGAACAAAATCTATTGTTAAATGATTTAGAAGGTAAGCAGCATAAATTAATTCAAGCAGATTGTTTACAGTGGCTTGCAGGATGTGAACGTCAATTTGATCTTATTTTTGTTGATCCACCAACGTTTTCTAACTCAAAGCGTATGGAAGAGAGTTGGGATGTACAACGTGATCATATTAAATTGATGACCCATTTAAAACGTATTTTACGTGCAAATGGTACTATCGTTTTTTCTAATAATAAGCGAGGATTTAAAATGGACTTTACTGGTCTTGCTGAACTGGGTTTAAGTGCGGTTGAAATTTCAACAAAAACGTTACCATTGGATTTTGAACGCAATAAGCATATTCATAATTGTTGGCTGATCAATTTAGTTTAACGACATTTTTGATATTTTCGTTTGTATGCACCCTATTAGTTTGCCTAATAGGGTGTTGTTTTATATGGCACAAAATATTGAATTTGAGAAATAGCTCACTTCTGCAATTATTGACTTGATGATACAATAGGCGCCGTTAATTTCATCAAGCTAAAGTAAACCAATAAAATGAAAAATATAAGATATTTTACTCAAAAATATGTCGATTGGGTGATTCGTTTAGGTCGCGTAAAATTTTCTATTCTTGGGCTTATTGTGTTGGCTATCTTGGCTTTATGTACTCAAGCGCTACTCAGTTTTTTCATTATTGGTGAAGTGTATTGGAGCGATTTAATTCGTTCTATCACTTTTGGCTTAATTTCTGCGCCATTTGTGATTTATTTTTTTACCGTTTTAGTGGAAAAATTGGAACATTCGCGGCAAGGATTATCGCAGTTAGTTAACAATTTACGCAATGAAGTTTCAGAAAGAGTCATTGCTGAGAAAAAATTGTCTATTGCACTAGATAATATTGAAAAAACAAGCCGTGATAAAACCCATTTAATGGCGACCATTAGTCATGAATTACGTACCCCCCTAAATGGCATTATCGGTTTAAGTCGTATTTTGTTAGATGAGGAGTTAACTGAGCAACAACGTAATTATCTAAAAACGATTAATGTTAGTGCTATTTCTTTAGGGCATATTTTTAGTGACATTATTGATCTTGAAAAAATTGATGCACGTAGGATTGAGCTAAATTTAAAAGAAGTTGAATTGAATAGTTTTTTAAATGATATCAGTAATTTTGCCAGTTTGATGGCACAACAAAAAAAGCTCAATTTTCAATTAATTACGGATAATGATTTGCCTAGTTGGCTGATGGGAGACTATGCTCGTTTAAGCCAAATTCTGTGGAATTTGATTAGTAATGCAGTGAAGTTTACTCCTACAGGTAATGTGAGTTTAAATGTTCGACGTGTTTCAGCTTATCAAATTGCGTTTAGTGTGACAGATACAGGGATTGGTATTCCAGCGAATGAATTGCTACGCGTATTTGAAATGTATTATCAAGTACAATCTAATGAGCATAAGCCACTAGGTAGCGGGATTGGTTTGGCGCTTTCAAAAACGATTGCACAATTAATGGGAGGAGATTTATATGCCACCAGCGAAATTGGTAAAGGGTCCTGTTTTACTTTGATTTTGCCTATTAATGAGGTTGATAAACCGATAGCTGCAAAAAATCAGATCCCAAAAACGTTAAAAATTTTATTAGTTGAAGATATTGAAGTGAATGTTGTTGTCGCTAGATCTATGTTAGAGAAATTAGGTTATGCTGTAGATGTAGCAATGACAGGGCAACAAGCGATAGAAAAATTTGAGCAAAATTATTATGATTTATTGCTTTTAGATATCCAACTGCCTGATATGTCTGGTTTTGATGTGGCACAACATCTTCGTCTGGGGTATGAAAATGGTGATTATGACTTCCTACCGCCATTAATTGCATTGACGGCAAATGTCATGCATAACAAAAAAGACTATCAACAAAACGGGATGGATGATGTATTACGTAAGCCGCTTTCGCTAGAAGAGCTAACAGCCTGTTTAATAGACTATTTTGGTAATGAAAGTACGATCAAGATAGATGTGCCAGTGAAAAATAAAGATGATTCTATTGCATCACATTTTGATGTGAAAATGTTAAATGAATTGATTGAGATGCTCGGTGTTAGTTTTGCACAAAAAAATTTAGTGCTATTTAAAGAAACGATGCCTAGTTATATTAATGAGTTATTACTCGCTTTTTCGGCTTATCAACAAGATGCAGCAAAGAAATCAGAGGTACTTTCTATTGCGCATAAAATAAAGGGTGCCGCAGCTTCGGTGGGATTGAAGCGCTTACAACAAATTGCAGCTCAAGCACAGGATCCTGATCATGAAAAATGGGAATGTAAGATTGAGGGCTGGACCCAGCAATTAGCACAACTTTGGTTATTAGATGTCGAAGAATTAGAACAGTATTTAGGCCGTTTAAAATAAATTTAACTACATCTTTTTTAAACTATTTGAGCGGTGGCATTTTTATTAACAATATCATTTAATTTAGTGTAAAACAGCATATTAACCATTTTAATTATGTGGAAATGAATGCTATTCTATTGCACAATTATCAATCATTTTAAGGACCTATTATGAAAGTGTTCGCTGTATTATCGGCATTTCTAATGCCTTTCGTTGTACCGAGTTCTCCTATTGACGGTTATAAAGAACTTAAGTTTGGCATGACAATTGAACAAGCAAGAGAGACCAAATTATGTGAAACGGAATGGCGTTTACCTGATACTGATGATTGGCGACGTGTTGTACGTGGGTACTGGATTTGTGATAAATTTCGTTTTGATGATGGCTATGCATTAGCTAGATTACGTTTCATCGGTGGGCAGCTAAAAGCAATTGAGTTGCGCATGCCAGAGTATCCAAAATATCCTGCAGAATTGTTATTACATGTATTACAAGAAAAGTATGGTAAGCCTATGCATGTCGAGCAACGTGATTTAATTGAAGAAGATTTGCTACAAGGCAAGATCAAACGACGTAAGAAAAATGAAACAGCTCTTTTGGATACTCATCAGTTTGCTAAAGGGACGGTTGCTTTGACTTTACTAACTTATAATGATATTCGTCAACCCGCAGAAATTATTTATTCTGCACCTGAGTTATTGCTTCTTGAACAGAAATTAGAAGAGCGACCACAGCGTCGTACCTTATTGAGAGATTTATAAAGTAAAATACCCCAAGTTGTTGGGGTATTTTTATCTCAATTCTATTGTGCTAAGTGCGGTCTATTTTAGTTATTTTTTGAATACATCACCTAAACAAGGCTGAATTTTATTAAGCATTTCTTTCATTACACGTGGCGGTGCTGCGACAATATGCCCCGCGGTTAAGTAATGATGACCAGCATGGAGGTCACAGACTAAACCACCTGCCTCACGTACGATTAAATCGCCAGCAGCAACATCCCAAGCTTTAATGTCCATTTCAAAGTAAGCATCAACACGACCTGCTGCAACGTAGCATAAATCTAATGCAGCGGAACCAGTGCGACGAAAATCTGCTGCTTGTGTGATTAAGCTATTCATCACAGCAAATTGAATTGGCATTAAACGAGTTTGTTTAAATGGGAAACCTGTTGCAATGACAGTACCTGTTAGCTCACGTTTATTATCGACGCGTAAACGCGTATCATTGACTTTAGCGCCTTCACCACGAACTGCAGTGAATAATTCATTACGAATTGGATCATAAACTACGCCGACTTCAGTGCGACCTTTCACTCGAATAGCGATAGAAACAGAGAAATGAGGTAAACCTTTTACAAAGTTTGTTGTGCCATCTAGTGGATCAATTACCCATTGTACATCACTATCTTTTCCTTCTAATGCACCGCTTTCTTCAGTAATAATAGTATGTTCAGGATAAGATTTTTTAATTACTTCAATGATAGCTTGCTCAGATACCTTATCGATATTTGTGACATAATCGTTTGTATTTTTCAACGTCATTTGAATATCATCGCGGCGCTCATAACCTTTAGCAATTACATTGCCCGCTTTTCGTGCCGCACGAATAGCGATATTTAACATTGGATTCATTGTTTCCACCAGATTTTAAAGAACATAAAAAGGACTGGCATTATAGGTAATTTTAGTCAAGATAGCGAGAAAAATTTAAACTGAGTGTATTGATAAATTTAAATAAGGATGATTTTTCGATTAAGATCGAGAAATTTTCATTACATTACATCAACAAAACGGCATTCTTTTACAATTTTAATTTTAATCACCTAAAGTAGTGAAAGAAACAGGAACGATAATGTGAAATTTACTTGCGTGTCCTATGGAGGTAGAAACTTTAAATTCATGGGCCAAATGGCTTGAAGATATTGCCAAAGCTGCTGTTGTTGCAATACCTGTGGTAGTATTTGGGCATTATGGATTATTATTCAAATTTGTAAATTCAGGCGTATTAACAATTGGTGCTTATGTAACATTAGTGATAGCCAAGCAAAATTAGGAAAAACAAATCTTATTTTTCAATGGAGGAATAATGGAATATACATTGGGAATTGCAATTTGGACTGGATTAATGCTTTTACTGTTCAACATGCCTTAAAAGGTAAAAAAGACGATAAGTAATACATGATAATTAAAGTAAAGATAACAAAGAAAGTGGATGCCGTAACATCCACTTTTTTTATATGTATTCTAATAAAAAAGCACCAAATTCTTGACTAAAAATCATGGGTATTATGTTAGAATAGCCCCCTCTTTTAAATGGATGTGTAGTGTATGTTGGAAAATATTCGAATTGTTTTAGTGGAAACCTCACACAGTGGCAATATTGGTTCTACTGCGAGAGCGATGAAAACGATGGGATTACAGCGTTTGTATCTTGTGTCACCAAAACAATCAGTTGATGAACAAGCTATCGCACTTGCTGCTGGGGCAGAAGATGTGGTTAAAAATGCAATTACTGTTGTTGATTTTGATGAGGCTATTGCGGATTGTTCTTTAGTGATCGGAACCAGTGCGAGATTACGCCATTTACAAAATACCCTGATTGAACCTCGAGAATGCGCGGCAAAAGCAATTGCACATAGTGCAAATGGACAGATAGCTATTGTTTTTGGGCGTGAGCGGATAGGTTTAACTAACGAGGAGTTATTAAAATGTCGTTATCATCTTACCATTCCTGCCAATCCAGAATATTCCTCGTTGAATTTAGCGATGGCAGTACAGCTTATATGTTATGAATTCCGTATGACATATTTAGCTGAGCAAGAAAAGCCAGCGCCATTTTCAACAATAGAAAATATCTATCCAAATAGTGCGGAAATTGAACATTTTTTTACTCATACAGAACAGCTTTATACAGAACTCGGTTTTATTCAAAATCAAGGAGTTATGCCTAAATTAAGGCGGTTATATCAGCGAGCAGGTTTAGAAAAAAATGAACTGAATATTTTGCAAGGTATGTTAACTGCGGTCAAAAAACGACTCAAATAGTGTTTTTGAATAGTTGACTAATTTAGTATGATATGTAAATATTCCAAAATTGTTGATTAATTAAAGGAAAAAAAGATGAAATTAACCTCTAAAGGACGCTATGCAGTAACTGCGATTCTTGATATTGCATTACATTCAAACAGAGGCCCTGTGAGTTTATCTGATATTTCTGAAAGACAGCATATTTCGCTTTCTTATTTAGAACAGTTATTTGCGAAATTGCGTCGACGTGGATTAGTAAAAAGTGTCCGTGGACCGGGTGGGGGATATCAATTGGGATTACCGACTGATCAAATTTCAGTAGGTATGGTAATTAATGCAGTAAATGAGAATATTGATGTAACACGTTGTTTAGGACGTGGTGATTGCCAAGAAGGTGCAGAATGTTTGACCCATTCTTTATGGAAAGAATTAAGCCAACGTATTGAAGACTTTTTAAATGAAATTACGTTAGCTGAATTGGTTGAACAAAATCGTCAGAAATGCGCGCCAATTGAGTTTCACGGTGACTTTGATAATTTGATCATATTAGATAATTAAACCGATTGATGAAAAGTGCGGTTAAAAAATGAATTTTTTAGGAGTGAGAAACAAATGAAATTACCTATTTATCTTGATTATGCAGCGACTTGTCCAGTGGATGAACGTGTTGCCCAAAAAATGATGGAATACTTAACCGTTGAGGGAAACTTTGGTAACCCTGCATCACGTTCACATAAATTTGGCTGGCAGGCAGAAGAAGCTGTAGATATCGCGCGCAATCATATTGCTGATTTAATCGGTGCAGATTCACGTGAAATTGTTTTTACTTCAGGCGCAACGGAATCTGATAATTTAGCGATTAAGGGTGCTGCTCATTTTTACCAAACTAAAGGCAAACACATTATTACCTGTAAGACAGAACATAAAGCCGTATTAGATACTTGTCGCCAACTTGAACGTGAAGGATTTGAAGTGACTTATTTAAATCCAAAATCTGATGGTTTGATTGATCTAGCAGAATTAAAAAATACTATGCGTGATGATACGATCTTAGTTTCGATTATGCATGTGAATAATGAAATCGGCGTGATTCAAGATATCGCAGCAATAGGTGAACTTTGTCGTGCACGTAAAATTTTATTCCATGTTGATGCGACGCAAAGCGTCGGTAAGTTACCCATTAATTTAGCTGAGTTAAAAGTGGACTTGATGTCAATGTCAAGCCATAAGTTATATGGACCAAAAGGGATTGGCGCGTTGTATGTGAGCCGTAAACCTCGTGTGCGTCTAGAAGCTATTATTCACGGTGGTGGTCATGAACGTGGTATGCGTTCAGGTACATTGCCTGTACATCAAATTGTCGGCATGGGTGAAGCTTATCGTATTTGTAAAGAAGAAATGGCAACTGAAATGCCGCGTTTAAAAGCATTACGTGATCGTCTCTATAATGGTTTAAAAGATATCGAAGAAACTTATGTGAATGGTTCAATGACACATCGTTTAGACAGTAATTTAAATATTAGTTTTAACTATGTAGAAGGTGAATCACTAATGATGGCATTACGTGATATTGCTGTTTCCTCAGGGTCTGCCTGTACTTCAGCAAGTTTAGAGCCTTCTTATGTTTTACGTGCTTTAGGTTTGAACGATGAATTAGCACATAGTTCCATTCGTTTTACATTAGGGCGTTATACAACAGAAGAAGAAATTGATTACACTATTGACTTAGTCAAAAATGCAGTACAAAAATTGCGTGAATTATCTCCACTTTGGGATATGTATAAAGAAGGGATTGATTTAAGTACGATTGAGTGGACCCACCACTAAATTTGTGAATATTTCACCATATTGGCGGCGTTATGCTGTTTTACTGTGCACTTTGCACTGTCTTTAACAGCATGCCTTGTGACTGTTGAAAAGATATCACAAATTAAAAATGATAGATAAAACTTCACATAGGCGTTTATAAACAAAATTATGAATATAAAGAATGAAAAGTGCGGTTGTTTTTTTACTCATTTTGGTGAAATACATACCGTAGGATGCTAATTTAGGTTCTTGAAATTCTTTAAAAAACTTAAAGGAATACAAACATGGCATACAGTGAAAAAGTGATTGATCATTATGAGAATCCGCGTAATGTGGGTTCTTTAGATAAAAAAGATACTAATGTAGGTACAGGTATGGTAGGTGCGCCTGCTTGTGGTGATGTGATGCAGCTTCAAATTAAAGTCAATGATGAAGGCATTATTGAAGATGCAAAATTTAAGACTTATGGTTGTGGTTCTGCTATTGCGTCAAGCTCATTAATTACAGAATGGGTAAAAGGTAAATCCTTAGATGAAGCACAGGCGATTAAGAACAGCCAGATCGCTGAAGAATTAGAATTACCGCCAGTAAAAGTACATTGTTCAATTCTGGCAGAAGATGCAATTAAAGCAGCAATTGCTGATTACAAAGCGAAAAAAGAAGCCAAATAATGGAAAATTAAGTGGGGCAAATATTTGCCCCCTTAGTATTAAAAAAGAATATGGAGTAAATAATTTAATGGGTATTTCTCTCACTGAAACTGCGGCGGATCGTGTCAGAACATTTCTGACAAATCGTGGTAAAGGAATAGGCTTGCGTTTAGGAATTAAGACCTCAGGCTGTTCTGGTTTGGCTTATGTATTAGAATTTGTCGATGAATTACATGAAGATGATCACGTATTTGAGCAGTATGGTGTAAAGATTATTGTTGATACTAAAAGTTTAGTCTATCTCGATGGTACAGAGTTAGATTTCGTCAAAGAAGGATTAAATGAAGGTTTCAAATTTAATAATCCTAATGTTAAAGAACAATGTGGTTGTGGTGAAAGTTTTCATGTTTAAATATTGATCGCATTTTTTATTTTATTCTTAACTTGAGTTAAAGATGAACCCATTTAAAATTTTTGATTTACCCGTTGATTTTCATATTGATCAAGCCACATTATCAAGCCGCTACCTTGCTTTGCAAAAATCGTTGCATCCCGATAATTACACTACGCATTCAGCACAGGAACAACGTCTTGCAATACAAAAATCAGCAGAAGTCAATGATGCATTACAGATTTTAAAAGATCCGATTCTACGTGCAGACAGTATTATTGCTATTCATACTGGTGAACAACAAAATCTTGAAGAAAAGAGTAACCATGATATGGCGTTTCTAATGCAACAAATGCAGTGGCGTGAGTGTTTGGAAGAGATTGAGAATCAACGCAGTTGCGATAAACTTTTGGCTTTTTCGGCAGAAATTGAACAAACACGAAAAGTTATTTTAGCTGAATTATCTAGCGCACTTGCGGAATGTCAATGGTCGCAAGCAAAAGCAATTAACGATAAATTGCGTTTTATTAAAAAACTTTTAGTTGAAGTTGAGCGAGTAGAAGAGTCACTATTAGAAATTTAAGTTTAGCGCCATTTTTTCTAACTGCACTTAAGCGCTTAAGTAAGAATAAAGAAAATTGATTCATTCAGATGTAACCTGCTTAGTGGCATAGATAATTAAATAAAAAGAGCAAAACAAGCTATAATAAAAATAATATCATTTGAACAAGAGATAAATAATGGCATTACTCCAAATTGCAGAACCGGGTCAAAGTGCAGCACCGCATCAGCATAAATTAGCAGTGGGTATTGATCTGGGGACAACAAATTCTTTGATTGCGACAGTACGTAGCGGTACAGCTGATATTTTATTAGATGAAAAAGATCGTGCATTAGTGCCATCAGTCGTGCATTTTCAACGAGATAACGTGCTTGTTGGCTATGAGGCGAGTGAACTCGCAAGTAAGGCGCCAAATAATACAATTATTTCGGTTAAACGTTTAATTGGCCGTAGTTTGGCTGATGTAAAGCAGCGTTATCC
This sequence comes from Pasteurella oralis, assembly GCF_002850605.1. Taxonomy (GTDB): domain Bacteria; phylum Pseudomonadota; class Gammaproteobacteria; order Enterobacterales; family Pasteurellaceae; genus Pasteurella; species Pasteurella oralis. Next base: position 14,311 of record NZ_NXGB01000010.1, on the reverse strand, counting down.
GAATTTACCTTATCAATTTGAAGCAAGTGAGAACGGCTTACCCTTGATTAAAACAGTGAAAGGATTAGTCAGTCCGGTCGAAGTGTCTGCTGAAATTTTAAAAAAACTGACCGCACTTGCTGAGCAACGCTTAGCTGGCAAGCTTTCTGGTGCGGTGATTACCGTGCCTGCTTATTTTGATGATGCACAGCGCCAAAGCACTAAAGATGCAGCAAAACTTGCTGGTATTAATGTATTACGTTTATTAAATGAACCTACAGCTGCGGCGATTGCTTATGGATTGGATAGTGGGCAAGAAGGTGTGATTGCTGTTTATGATCTAGGTGGTGGCACTTTTGATATTTCAATTTTGCGCTTATCTAAAGGCGTATTTGAGGTGCTTGCAACTGGTGGTGATACGTCGCTTGGTGGTGATGATTTTGATCATCAATTAATGGATTGGATCGTACAACAATCGGGAACTCAACCACAAACAGCACAGCAACAACGCCTGTTAGTGGAGTTAGCGACTCAGATCAAAATTACTTTGACGACTAATACTAATGCGGAAATTGTCTATCAAGATTGGAAAGGGAATATTAGCCGTGAGCAGTTTAATCAGTTAATTGAAACATTGGTTAAACGCTCTTTATTAGCCTGTCGTCGCGCATTAAAAGATGCAAATGTCAGTATTGATGATGTGTGTGAAGTCGTTATGGTTGGTGGATCAACACGTGTGCCTTTTGTGCGTGAGCAAGTGGCAAACTTTTTCCAAAAACAGCCATTAACTTCAATTGATCCCGATAAAGTTGTGGCTTTAGGTGCGGGGATTCAAGCTGATATTTTAGTGGGTAATAAACCCGATACGGATATGTTATTGTTAGATGTCATTCCGCTTTCATTAGGAATTGAGACTATGGGGGGATTAGTGGAAAAAATTATTCCACGTAATACCACAATCCCAGTAGCACGAGCACAAGAGTTTACCACTTTTAAAGATGGTCAAACAGCTATGTCGGTACATGTTGTACAGGGTGAACGTGAAATGGTTGGTGACTGTCGCTCGCTTGCACGTTTTACTTTACGCGGTATTCCTGCAATGGCAGCTGGTGCTGCGCACGTTCGTGTAACATATCAAGTCGATGCGGACGGTTTATTGAGTGTGACCGCGATGGAAAAATCTACTGGTGTGCAATCGTCAATTCAAGTCAAACCTTCTTATGGACTGACAGATGATGAGATTGCTAATATGCTGAAAGCTTCTATGCTGAATGCAAAAGAAGATATTCAAGTGCGTTTATTAGCAGAGCAACGTGTTGAAGCTGAACGTGTATTAGAAAGTGTACGTTCCGCATTAAGTTATGACCAAGATTTATTGAATGATGAAGAATTAAGCACGGTTAAAAATGCGATAGTTTCTTTAGAAAGATTGCAAAAAGAAGGGGATACGCAAGCAATTAAGCAAGGGATTAAAGCACTTGATTTGGCTACCCAAGAGTTTGCTTCACGTAGAATGGATAAATCAATTCGTTCAGCATTAGCTGGTAAAGCAGTTGATGATGTCGTTAGTCAGAAATAGTATGAAGAAATAGGATAGAAAATGCCAAAAGTCGTTTTTTTACCCCATGATGATCTGTGTCCAGAAGGTCTGGCTTTAGATGTTACAGAAGGGGAGAACTTATTAGATGTTGCGCTGGATGCTGGAATTGATATTGAGCATGCCTGCGATAAATCTTGTGCTTGTACAACTTGTCATGTCATTATTCGGGAAGGTTTTGATAGCCTAAATGAAAGTAGTGAAGATGAAGATGATATGTTAGATAAGGCTTGGGGTCTTGAAGTTGATAGCCGTTTGAGCTGCCAATGTTTGGTAGGCAAAGAAGATCTCGTGGTAGAGATCCCAAAATATACTATTAATCATGCTCGTGAAGAGTAAACAAAAGGCTCAACCGATGTTGAGCCTTTTGCCTTCTAAACTTTATCAAAACAGACCGCACTTTAATCTAACTTATCTAAATAGCGTTTTCCTAATAAATTCATTTGTCGCAAAATTCGCATTTGTTTGCGTTTAACATAAGCACTGGGCTTATCTACTTTAAAGATGATTGGATTTGGGAGAACGGCAGCGAGTAAAGCCGCTTCTGTTTGAGTAAGATATTTAGCTGGTTTAGCAAAGTAATGCTGGCTTGCGGCTTCTACGCCAAAAATACCTTGTCCAAATTCCGCGATATTTAAATAAACTTCAAGTATTCGCTTTTTTGACCAAAGCGTTTCTAATACAAATGTAGTGGGCACTTCGATACCTTTGCGCAGCCAGCTTTGTCCGTGCCATAAATATAAATTTTTAGCAGTTTGTTGGCTAATTGTTGAACCTCCGCGAACAGTTTTACCCGATTTATTATGTTGTAGTGCAGTTTGAATAGCATGCCAATCAAAACCATTATGGGCAGGAAAAAGCTGATCCTCACTCGCAATGACAGCAAGCTGCATTTGCCATGCAATATTATCTAGACTAATCCATTGATAGTTCAGTTGATAATCAAAGTTACCTTGTAGTAGATGTCCTAGTTTCTTTTGCACCATATAAGCTGAAAAGGGAACAGGAACGACTCGAAATAGTAACGTACATGTTACTAATCCAAACAGAAAAAACGCAAAAATGCGGTAGATAAAAGGTTTAATTTGCTGCCAACAACTTAAGAAAGGAAATGTGCGTTTAATCTTTTTCTGCTTGCTCATCTAACTGTGTTTTAACCCAAGCCATAAATTCTGGTGGCATTGTTTTAATCATATTTGAACCACGAGTGATAGTAGCTGCACTGGTATTGAGATTTTGTTGGATTTCACGTTGTGGTATGTTTTTATCTAATAATTGTGCAATAATCTGTAAGCGTAAGCCTACGGAATCTCGCTCATCAGGGGTGAGTAATAAGGTTAGAATTTCTTGCTCTTTACCCTGTTCGAATGCGGTGCGTAACATTTCAACAAAAGCATGCCATTGTTCAAGGTTGCGACTGAGATACATAATTTATCCTCCTGTTTGGACTGTTACACTAGTATAATCGATTATATTCTTCTGTGCTAAATTTTTGCTGTGAACGTTGTTGTAAAATTTGATAATAGAAGTCGTAAGTTAATACATTTTGTACATAACCACGTGTTTCATAAAAAGGAATACTCGCAATAAATTCTGCCATAGTGAGTTTACCATCCGCTTTGGCTAGCCAACGATCTACTCGGCTTGCACCTGCATTATAGGCCGCCGCAATGAGAATTCGATTGTTTCCATATTTTTCATACAATTCTTGTAAATGTGCGGTGCCAAGCATGATGTTATCAAAAGGATCGAATAATTGGCTTTTATGAGTATAAGGCAGCCCTGCTTTTTGTGCTGTTTGTTTGGCTGTCGTTGGTAACAATTGCATTAATCCACGTGCATTAGCATGAGAGGAAACATTATGTTTCCATGCACTTTCTTGTCGCACGATTGCCATAGCAAAAGTGCGGTCGATATTTTTATTTTTTAAGTGTAAATCAAACCAATCAAGATAGGCATTTGGCAGTCGAAGCGCGATATGTCCCCAAGCTTTTGCTTGAATTGTGGCTTCAACGGCAAGGTCAAACCATTCTTGCATGTTGGCATAATGGGCGAGAGCGAGTTTTTGCTCAAAAGCAGCATTATCAAGTAATGTTTTCCACTCTAAATTCATGTTAGCTAAATCATTAAGCCAACGTAATTCAGTAATACGAGCCAGTGCATCAGGAAAAGTATCTTGTATCTTTTGCTTGACGTTTGGTATAAATGTACGCATTTCAGGTTGATATTCAAGCCCAAGTTCAGCACTAGCTAACATGGGATAAAAACCTCGCTGTTTAGCAAGAGATGTGAATATTTTTTCAGCTTGAGCTTGCGTATTCTTATCTTGTGCTAACCTCTTTGCTTGCCAATAACGCCATTCTTCCTTATTTTTTGCACTTTCAGATAACAATGCTAACCATGGATGGAGATCTGTTTTTTCACGAATAGCAGTACGAATTCGACGTTCAGTTAATGCATCATCTTTTAATGTGATAATGGTTTGATCGCGCCACTCTTGGATTGAGGAATTCTCACTATCAAATAAATGACTAATTAAGTTCTTTTTCCACTGATTTTTTTGTGACTGACTAAGAGCCAGTGCGCTTGCCCAAGCTTCATAAAGGGCAAATGGATCTTGATTGTTTTGTATTGCACCTTCTTTAAGTGTTTTGACAAAGCTTGGGAAATGGCTTAATACAATACGTTTAGCAAACGTATCCTGTGCGGAAATGTTGGGTGGGTAAAATACAGTATTCGGATTTTGTAACTGTTGTGGTGTTTGTGCTAGCTGTGTAAGTGCAATTAACCATTGTTTTAATTCTGTTTCTTTGGCTTGTTGCTGTAAATAGGTCAACAACCCTTGATTTTTTTGTTCAAAAGCGAAAACTGCACGCTCTTTAAGGGATTCATTACTGAGATAACCTTTTTCAATCCATATTGCTAGTACAGGATCACATTGTTTAGGTAAGCTAGCGCCAGTTAGCCATAATTGAGCCACTTTTTTTTGCCATTTTTCTGTTGAAAGTGCGGTCGATTTTGGCAAAGTTTCGTATTCTGCTTGCAGAATGATACAACGGGAAACAACATCTTGAGGTAGATTTGATACATTCTCAATAATGTTCTGCCAATCTGACTTGGCTTGAGCTTGTTGTAGCCATTGTTTTTTTAATTCGATGGCAAAAGGAAGTGCCGAATAGCGTTGTTGGTAAGCATCGATTTGTTCTAAGGTTAATTTATCTTGTGTGGCTTTTAAATATTGATATTGTGCATAAGGATAAAGTGGATAGTCCTCAATTTGAACTAATAGCGCATTAACAAGTGTTAATGTTGCTTCACTTTGTGAGCGACTGAGCAATTGTTGGATTTTTTGATAGATTTGGCGTGCTTTTTGTTGTTGTGAAACTACTTTGGAATGTTGCTCCAATATCGTATTTTCTATTACTTGTTCTGAATTTTGGGAAGGCTGATTTTTAGCCAATATCGAAATTGAAAGCAACGTAAATAAGCAACCGAATGTCAAAGCAGGGAATTTCATGAAGTTCTCTAAAATTGTTAAAGTTTAATTATTATACAGTTTAGACCGCAGTTTTAACTAAAAGTGCATTTGATGTTTCTTGCCCTATTTACGCAAAAATGGGCGAAAGTTCAATTTCGCCCAAACATGTGATGAAAAGAAAGAGGTTAGAAGACACGTTTGAACGGTTTAACCATTACGTCAGCATAAACGCCAGCTTCAATATAAGGATCTTGGCTTGCCCATCGTTTGGCATCTTCTAGATTTGCAAATTTCGCAATTACAGTTGAGCCAGTAAAACCAGCTTCACCAGGGTTTTCATCATCAATAGCAGGATTTGGACCTGCGACCAATAATCGATCTTCTGTTTGAAGTTGTGTTAAACGTGCAAGGTGCTTATCACGTACAGCTAAACGTTGTGCTAATGTATTGGGTTTATCTTGTGCAAAAATAACGTAGTACATCATAGTTTTTTCCTCATGAGTTAACTTGGGATAATGCTTTTTCTAATTCAGGGTTATTTTCTCTTGGTACTGAGCGAGGTCGCCCGTCTTTATCGACTGCAACAAAAGTAAAAACAGCTTCTGTGACACAATAACGCTCACCTATTGGCTCGCTTGATACTTTTTTGACCCAAACCTCCATTTTTATTTTTATTGATGAACGTCCAATATGGAGACATTTACCATAACAACAAACAACATCACCAACTGAGATAGGTCGTATAAATGTCATACTGTCTACGGCAATAGTGACAACTCGCCCATGTGCAATTTCTTTGGCTAAAATTGCACCACCCATATCCATTTGTGACATGATCCAGCCACCAAAAATATCGCCATTAGCATTCGTATCAGAAGGCATTGCAAGCGTACGCAATAAAAGAGTGCCTCTTACATCACAGCTTTTTGATGTATCAATCATCGTTGTCATAATCATTCCTTATTATTGCTATTGATTTGTGGAAGATAGCGATAAATATAAATACCCGTAATTAGCGTGGCAATTAACGTCATACCAATAATGCCAAAGGTTTTAAAATCAACCCAAATATCATCGGAGAGGTATTGGCTAATATAAATGTTAATTAGCATACATAGAATAAAAAAAACAGCCCAGCCAAGATTGAGTTTATGCCAAACCTGTTCAGGCAATTCAAGGCTTTGATCTTTACTTAACATTAGTTTAATCAAGTTTTTGTTAAAACCATATTGACTAACGAGCAGGACTAACGCAAAGATGGCATAAACGATAGTGACTTTCCATTTTAAGTATTCGAGTTGGTTAAAGTAAGCAGTTAATGCGCCAAAGAAAACGACTGCAATTCCCATGATCAGTTGCTGTTTTTCAATTCTGCCATACTTAATTTTTAGGATAAGTAACTGGATGACAGTGGCAATCATTAAAGTTAAAGCGGCTTCGCGAATACCGACTAATTTGTAAACAGCGAAAAATAAAATAAGTGGGATAAATTCGAGTAATTGTTTCATAGTAAATTACGCCTTTTGCATAAAAATAGTGTAAAAACGGTAAGTAAAGACTAATGAGAATAGGGTTAAAAATGCTCTTATACCATCAATAATCGTTTCAAAAATTAAATTGATATTGAAGATAGAAATATGTCGCATCAATAATGGCAATAGAAAATGAATAATTAAATAGTATAAAAATAAAGGCGTAACACGTTTGACTCCTGCTTGCCATGTAGTCTGAAAAGCTTGGCTAATCGTGATGTGATTAGTTATATAATGTACAGAAGTGAGACAAAAACGGATAAATAAATAAAGACCTAATCCCATTGACAGCGAAGAAAAAATCGATGGCTGTGTTTTATTCACGACTAAAGCGAGGAAAATTTCAGAAACCCCAATAATTATTGGCGCTAATAAAATAATATTGATTAGAAGTACTCCAATGAATCGCTTCAATACAATAGTAATACTGATACTAAGTGAAAATGAGTGATTTTGGCTCACTTGATGAATGGAAAGTAAGCACCACGTGGCGATAAATAAGTAAATTAATTGGTGGACTAATAAAAGTATTGCAATATTTGGGGTTGCAGAATCCATTCCAAATATTTGCGTTAATTCTTCATTATTATTTGTAACAGCTTCTATTGGGGTCATTAGACCTAACAATACATTGATGAATAAATCGCTTATAAAAAAAGCAAGTACAAATGTTAAGACAAGTTGACGCTGGTTTTGAATAAAATTCCAACTATCTTGCAAAATTTTCGTAAAATTTATAGGCATTGATTAAGACTCAGATTTGGACTCAAAAAAGATGGAAATATTATACTGCTTTTTGGCGTGAAATTCATAAAAACCATTACTTTGATCTATATCATTTTTACTTTGTTTGAGAATTAAATGTAAAAATGCGTTAAGTCTATATTAATTTTTTTAACGAAATTTTAAAAACTTGATAAAGATCAGAAAAATAGTACCTTGAAGGTGGTATTCTGCCCAGCGTCTAAAAAGACATCGTTTTTTAGGGGGATATTCTCCTTTAGGTAATAGACAGATGAGGTATTTTTTATGAAAAAAGCAATATTGGCATTAAGTATAGTTGCATCATTAGTGGCAACTTCTGCTGTAGCGCATGAAGCGGGTAACATTATTGTTCGTGGTGGTCCAATTGTTGTCGTTCCAAAAACATCAACTAACAGTGATACGTTCAAATTTGAGGTGAATTCCAATGCACAATTGGGTTTAACCGCGACTTATATGGCAACTGATAATATTGGTATTGAGCTTTTAGCCGCAACGCCATTTAGTCATGAGATTACATTAGGTAATACACTTGTTGGTAAAACAAAACATTTACCACCGAGCCTTTATGCGCAGTATTATTTCCTAAATAAGGACTCAAGTGCGCGTCCTTATGTTGGCGCGGGCGTTAATTACACCACGTTTTTTAGTGAAAAAGCAGTATTAAATGGTGTGACCGACCTCAAATTAAAAGATTCTTGGGGCATGGCATTCAATGCTGGCGTTGATATTAAATTAGCCGATAATTTATTTTTAAATACAGCTGTTTGGTATGCAAAAATTAAATCAAAAGCTACATTTAAATTAGGTAATGATGAACATAAAGTCGATGTAAAATTAGATCCTACAGTATTCTTTTTGGGATTGGGTTATCGCTTTTAATTCAATGTAATTTTTCATTTCTTATTTACACAAATGGGCAAATACATTGCCCATTTGTGCGCTAATCATTTCAGAGTTAAGAAACCAAATCGAGCATTTCTTGTGCATTTGCTAATGCGCTATCTGTTACTTTGCTACCACCTAATAGTTTAGCTAAGGCTTTTACTCTCTGTTGTGGCGAAAGTGCTGTCATTTTTGTTTCAGTTTTGCCTTCTACTGTTTGTTTTTCGACAGTGAAATGTCGATGGCCATGGCAAGCGACTTGTGGTAAATGTGTCACACAAATCACTTGACAACGTTGTCCTAATTTACGTAGTAATTTACCAACAACACTCGCAGTTGCTCCGCTAATTCCAACGTCAACTTCATCAAAAATTAAGGTAGGAATCGCTGATCTATCAGAAGTTAATACTTGAATTGCTAAAGAAATACGTGAAAGTTCACCACCAGAAGCAATTTTAGTTAATGGTTGTGTCATCTGACCTAAATTACTACGTAACATAAAGACCAAATTATCTGCACCATGCTGGTTGATCTTATTGTAATCTGCATTTAATTCGATGAAAAACTCACCATTTTCCATAGCGAGTTTTTTAATTGATTGTGTGACTTGTTGGGCTAATTTTGTGGCGCCGATTTGGCGACTTTGATGTAATGCTAGTGCCGTTGCTTGCATTTGTGCATATGCTGCTTTTTCTTGGGCAATTAACATTTCTTCACTATCGGAAAAGTCAATCAATTGCGCCAATTCTTGTTTTAAACAGCGATGTAATTCTACTAAGTTTTCAGGTTTCACATGATGTTTACGTGCCAGTTGTAATGCTTGCCCTAAGCGTTGTTCTATTTCATAGAGTGATGTTGGGTCTTGTTCTATATCACTAGCAAGCTGCTGTATTTCACTTGTTGCTTCTTGCACTTGAATTAATGCTTCTTGTAATAAACTTGATACATTATTGTAACGAGAATCTAATTCACAAAGCTCGTCTAAATATTGGGTGGCTTTATAGAGTAGTGAGTCAATACTTACCGTTTCATTTTCACTTAATAACTGTAAAGTTGACTGTGAAAGCGTGGTTAATTGTTCACTACTTGATAAGCGCTTTTGCTCTTCTTCTAATGCGAGGTATTCATCTGGGCGTAAATTAAATTCATCTAATTCTTCTACTTGATATTGTAAAAGTTGTTTTCTTGCTTCATTTTCAGTGACTTTTTGTTGAAAAGTTTCAACTTGGTATTGCAGAGCTTGCCATGTTTGGTGATCAGCTCGCATTTGTGCCAATAAGTTTGTGTGGGCACAAAAATTATCGAGCAATCGTAATTGATAGTCTGTCTTGAGCAATAATTGTGAGGCATGTTGTCCATTGATATGCACTAAATATTGTCCCAGTTCTTTGAGTTGAGCTGCTGAAACAGGAATACTATTGATAAAGGCTTTTGAACGCCCGTCATGATTAATAATACGGCGTAAGATACATTCATTAGGATTTTCTATATCTTGTAGTTCTTGCATTTGCAGCCATTGGAAAGCAGGAGTGTTTTTTTCGAGTGAAAATGTGGCGCAAATATCAGCACGTTCTTGCCCTTCTCGTAACATATTGATTTCAGTGCGCTGACCAAGACAAACGCCTAGTGCATCAATCGCAATTGACTTTCCAGCACCAGTTTCTCCAGTGATGACAGACATACCTTCAGTGAGTTCAATATTGAGGTGGCGAACGATAGCGAAATTATTAATTGTCAGTTGAATAAGCATAATAAACCCTCTTTACTGTATATTTATCAGTTTATAACTGTTTTTATATACAGTAAAGCGATTTTTGTTCATTTTTTGTGTTTTTTAGACTAGATTTCTAAGCCAACCCAATTTTGAGCTCAGTACTTTGTAATAATTATAATTTTTTAGATGTAACAATCGTAATTTATACTGGCTTTTCTGGATATGTACAATATCATCAGGCGAAAATTCTAGCGCAATCTGGCTATCACAACCTACCTCTAATTGTGCAGTATTGTATTCTGCAAAACGGATAGAAATTTTGCTGTCGCCGTCAATGACTAAAGGACGTGAGGAAAGCGTATGCGGAAACATTGGCACTAAGGCAATTGCATTTAACTGAGGCGTTAAAATAGGACCGCCAGCGGAGAGTGAATAAGCGGTTGAACCTGTTGGTGTAGAAATGATTAAGCCATCAGAACGTTGTGAAAAAGCGAATTTATCATTAATATAAACATGGAAATCTATCATATGAGCAATTTTGGCAGGGTGAATAACGGCTTCATTGACTGCATTGCCACTGGCAATAATTTGTCCATCGCGTTCTACACTAGCTTCTAGGATAAAACGTTCTTCAACAAAAAACTCGCCTTGCTCTAAACAAGCTTGCAACTGCGCGTAAGCATTTTTAGGGTCGATATCTGTTAAGAAGCCCAAGTTGCCTCTATTAATACCGATTAGGGCAATGTCATATTTTGCGAGGATACGCGCACGCCCTAACATATTACCATCACCACCAATCACAATCCCTAATTGTGCTTTTTGTCCAATATCTTCAACGGAAGCTAAATAGTCTTCGTTTAAACCAAGCTGTTCACCTATTGGGCGTTCAACCAATACTTGATAGCCTTTTTCGATGAGCCATTGAAAAAGATTTTTATGCATTTGTAAGGTCAAATCATGGCGAGGTTTACCTAATAATCCGATGATTTGAAATGAGGATTGTAGCGCTTTAATATCAACCGCATTTTGGTATTTCATTGCATGTTCCATTTGGCGAAAAAACTGACCGCACTTGAATTCAAAAAATCAACCACTATATTACACACAAAACCTTTTATTTGTCAGCAAGTATCTATAGATGTGCTAACTTTTATATTTTTTGCTAGAATCAATCAAAATTTTATTATTAACGGAGAATGCAATGTCAGCAAAAGAACAACAAATTGAAAATGAAGAAGTTATTCAAGAAGAAGTTGAGTTAGAGCAACCAATCGAAGAAGTAATAGAAGAAGATCCTTTAGAAGAAGCTATTGCTCGTGTTCAAGAATTAGAGGCTCAGTTAGAGCAAACAGTAAAGAAAGAACAAGATTTATTGTTACGTACACGTGCTGAAATTGATAATATCCGCCGCCGTACAGAACAAGATGTTGAAAAAGCACATAAGTTTGCATTAGAAAAATTTTCTAAAGATATTTTAAATACGATCGATAATTTAGAACGTGCTTTAGCGACGCCTGCAAATTTAGAAGATGAAAGTGTGAAAGCATTGTTTGATGGCGTTGAACTAACTTTGAAAGAACTGCTTTCGACCGTTGCTCGTTTCGGTGTTGAACCTGTCGGTGTTGTTGGTGAAACCTTTAATCCTGAATTACATCAAGCAATTTCTATGCAGCCGATGGAAGGATTTGAAACAAATCAAATTACGGTTGTGCTACAAAAAGGCTATTTATTGAATGGTCGTGTTATTCGTCCTGCAATGGTAATGGTTGCTGCATAATTACAAGAAATTTTAGGTATTATGTAGCAGTTGCACAAAGATTTAACCGCTTGAAAACATTAACATCCCTATTGAAATTTTCACTCAATAGGGATTTTTATTATGACACAAAAGTTACTCAAACACGAGTTAGTTGAACGGTTGCTTCAACTGAAAGAAAAACAAGATTTATTAACGGTGCAAATGCAGCTTTTAGCTCAAGAGATTAGCGAGTTGGCAGATCCATTTATGCCGAAAACACCGAAAAGCCAGTCTGTGATTACCGCTCGTTTAATCGCACAAGTATTAAAGGAAAATCAGGGTACGTGGTTGGTATGTGGAGATATAGCAGAACAGGCATTACGATTAGTGGGGCAGCTACAATTTGTTGATGTGGGGGATAACCATTATAAAGCAGTCAAAAGAATGTTGTTGCGGTTGGAGAAAAAAGGATTGATTGAGCGTACAGGGTTTCATTGGCGTTTAAAAACCTTGAAAACTAATTAACAGTTACGCTTTCAATCTCCACCGCACATCATTTGCTTTTAATGCTATTCGTTCTACCACACCTTTATTAAGCCAATGCTTCAATGCACCACGCACGGAAACGGTATGCTGCGGTTGAATAATTGGCTCTTGTCCATCTCGCATAAGGACAAGTTCCGTTAATTCATTAACAGTAAAGTAATGATTTGGTTTTACTTTCATTTCAGCAAGCACCATTTGGCGTAGTTTTCCCTTGAAACGATGCTGATAAGTGCGGTAGGTATAAAGCTCTGTATTATATTCATCAGTTAGGGCTTCTGATTGCATAACCTCAAGGGCTGCTTGTAGTTTATCAAGCTTACTCTCCACCAAAGCAAGATGTTCTAGCACTTGTTTTCGTTCACGTTGCAAGCGGTCAATTTTTGCCTGAATTTGGCTTAAATAAATTTTCTTTGCCATTACATTACCAGCCGTTCTACTTGTCGATGATTACCTTGCCAATAGCCTTTCCAAACATTATCTGATGACGTGCTGAGGCATTTACTGGTGATATCATTGAAAATGGTTAAATTATCCAGTTTACGAGTATCTTCACGATAGGCGACTTCGTTCGCATAATTATCAAGATAGATGTTACTCATCTTGTGGACTTGTCCGTAATACATTCGTTTGAAACGTGCAAAGTAACTTTCGGCAAGGTTGTTGGTAATCCCTTCATCGCTACGATATTCTTTTTGATGGTTCACACGTTGTAAGTCGTAATCCACTATCAATTCATCATAAGCTGAGTTTTCGTCTGCATGAATACGGCTGTTTGGCTCAATATATGCAGTGGCTAATTTCTTCACGGTTTCTGAATTTTCTGACAAAATAGGAAACGTGATGGTTCTCTTTGCACCGACTAGTTGCGGATTAGATAAAGTGTCCTGTTCAGTGTAACGTTCACGCATTACCAGTACGCCACGTTTATTTGGATTGGCATTTTCTTTTAAGCGTCTATCTACTCGGTCTGCTTTCTTATTCTTTGGACGTGGAGCGGAATGCACGTAAGTACCATCAATATGGATTTCGCCTGACAAGGGAAAAAGCTCACGCTGTACAATCAGGCTTTCTCGGATTTTATGTGATAAAGTAAAAGCGGTTTTATACTGTACATTCAAATCACGAGAAAGCTGGCAAGCGGAAATGCCTTTTACCGCATTCACAAATAACGCAATAGCGAATAAGTAGGTTTGAATAGGTAATTTTCGATTGGCAAAAATGGTGCTAGATGTCACTGAAAACTGATGTTTACAGTGGCGGCAGCGGAATTGCCGTCTGGTTTTATAAATATAGCATTTATGCTTGATACCACACTTCGGGCAAATCTGCTCATCAATGCTTTGCCATCTGGCTTGACAAAGCAAATCGTGAGCTTCGTCATCAGAGAGTTGTGCTATCTGAAGTGGCGATAACTGACGAGATTTTGAACTCAGTAAAAAGTGCTGTGTCATAAACCCAAAATGAAAAAATGTACATAAAACGCACAATAAAAAATAAACTCATCGAATAAATACCACTACCTAGCTTATGCTCAAATGCGATATAATGATGACCATAATTTGCAATTATACGCTCAAATGCGATAATTGTCAATCTTAATTTTGATAAGGAACGTGCAAATGCGTATATCAGAGAGATTGAAACAAATCTGTGAGTTGAAACATTGGCGGATCAAGGATTTTGCTGAAATGACAGAATTACCCTACCGCACCATGCAAGGATATATCGGTGGCGAACGTGAGCCGAATGCCGAAGGTATGACTGCGATTGCGAAAGTCGGTATTAACTTGAATTGGTTAGTAAGTGGTGTAGGTGAAATGTTTACCCAAGATGCCATTGAATTAGCCGATCAGGAAAAACAATTACTTTCCCATTTCAGACAATGTAATTCATTAGGGAAAAAAGCAGCTGAATTAAATATTCAGGCACTCTCTCAAACCAAAGAATTTAATCAAACAATTTAATTAGATTAGAAATAATTAAATAACTCTTGACAACCATAATTAAGGACGAAAAATGAGCCTACAAGCCTACAAGCCTACAAGCCTACAAGCCTACAAGCCTACAAGCCTACAAGCCT
>NZ_NXGB01000001.1 GCF_002850605.1 Pasteurella oralis | reverse complement strand
GTTAACTGTTTACAAAGCAAACAAAAATAATTGTTTTAGCCTAAATTTAATACTAAAGTAACTTCGTTTTTACATTTATATAGATAGAGGAGAAGATATGGATTTCAAAAAAATGATCGGCTTAGGGGTTGCTGGTAATTTTGCTGGGCATTTAGAGCAAGCTGGCGAGGCTTCTGATTTTATATCGGTACAAACTGAAGAATCTATTCAACCTAAAGCAATTTTTCCTTTTTATGTACCAAGTAACAAATTAAATCCAGAGCATCAGTTTCTTGCAACCTATCCAATTAGTCATCAACATCTTTCTTTTTCAAATGAAATTGGAGCTGATAACTTACAAATTGAACCAGAGATTGCACTTATTTGTGACATTGAATATTCTGGTCAAAAAGTAATTCAGCTTATTCCTCGCTTGTTTGCAGCTTATAATGACTGCTCAATTCGTCGCCCTAATGCGCAGAAAATTAGTGAAAAGAAAAATTGGGCCCCAGAAAGTAAAGGTCTCTCACCTACTTTATTACCACTTACCTCTTTTAAACTAGGTAGTGAAATTGATCAATTTCATATTGCTTGTTTTCATAAACGCGGTGAACAATTTAACGAATATGGCGTTGATAGCCCAGCTTTAGGTTATAGTTTTTTTCATCAAAAACTCTTGAATTGGATTGTTGATAAAATGAATACACAGCCTGATCAAGGTCCAATGAACAATATTTCAGCTTTAATTGAAAAAGCAGATTATCCTAAGCAAGCGATCATTAGCATTGGTGCCACGCGCTATACTGACTTTGGTGAACATAACTTCTTGCAAGTTGGTGATACAAGCATTGTTGTTGTCTATAATGCGGAAAAATATAGCCATAGTGATATTGCTACTATGGCAAAACAAGAATGTTTTCCACAAGACATTTCAGCTCTTATCCAAACAGTAATCTAATTTCTCACACAAAAGAGCGGTCAACATTTCTAAAGTTTTGACCACTCTTTAAGCTTTCCTAAGAGAAACTTCACCGCCATTAAAATATTGAACTCCCTCTGATGTCATAATTTTAATATAACCTCGTTCATCAATACCTTGTTCAACTCCTATCGTGCGATGATTTTCACTAATAATACTAACTTCCTCACCTAAATAAGCATCAAGTTCTAGCCAACGCTGTTTAAACTGATCATCAATCCCTTTATCTTTAAAATAATCTAAATAAAAAGTCAGATTTTTCACTAATACAATGATCAATTGATTACGATCTATATCTGGTAATACTTCGATTAACTCCGCCCATGGCTGATCAATCGAATTTTGTTGCTTAGGCAATGAAAGATTAATGCCTAAGCCAATAACTAAATTATGTAATCTATTTGGACTATTCGCAATTTCAATTAAAATCCCTGCTAGCTTTCTGTTATTTAGCAAAACATCATTTGGCCATTTTAATGTTACACCAATCGCGCCAAATTGTTTTAACGTATCGGCAATTGCCATACCAACAACAAGACTTAATCCTTCTAAATTTGTTGTACGTTCTACTGTCCAATACATACTCATGATAATTTGACCTGCAAAGGGTGATAGCCATTGACGGCCTCTTCGACCTCGCCCTGCCGTTTGATACTCAGCCAAACAAAGTGTACCTGTTTCAAGTTGATGGATATGATCTAATAAATATTGGTTAGTAGAATGAATAACGGGTTTTATAATGAGCTTCTGTGGCGCAAGCATATGATTTAAATAAGCTTCATCTAAACGTGCTAATTGTGGAATTAACCTAAAATCAACCGCACTTTTTTCAATCACAATCCCCTGTGCTTCTAACTCAGCAATTTGTTTTAAGACAAGATGTTCAGAACATTGCAAAAGTTCAGTTAATTTACATAATGATATTCTTTCATTTTGCGCTAAAACATCAATTAAATTGTGCATAAAAAACCTTATTGATATAACTTGTTTTACCTTTTTATTTCTCTTGTGCATTTTGTCTTAAATCCATAAAAAAATCCATTTTCAAATAAGAATGAAATCTGTATAATGCGACCGCAATATTTTTTACCCTTTTTTTTATTTTCAACATTAATCTAAGAGAGAATATTGCAATGTTACGAGTAATAAAAGAAGCTTTAACCTTCGATGATGTACTTCTTGTCCCAGCACACTCTACAGTGCTCCCAAATACCGCAGACCTATCCACTCAACTCACCAAAACAATCCGCCTCAATATTCCAATGTTATCCGCCGCTATGGATACTGTCACAGAAGCAAAATTAGCAATTTCTCTTGCCCAAGAAGGCGGTATTGGCTTTATTCACAAAAATATGTCCATTGAACGCCAAGCAGAACGTGTACGCAAAGTGAAAAAATTTGAAAGTGGTATCGTTTCAGATCCAATTACTGTCACACCAGATCTAACATTAGGAGAATTAGCTGAAGTTGCTAAGAAAAATGGCTTTGCGGGTTATCCTGTAGTGAATAAAAATAAAGAATTAGTCGGCATTATTACAGGTCGCGATACTCGCTTCGTTTCTGACTTAAATAAAACTGTTTCTGAGTTTATGACACCGAAAGAACGTTTGGTGACCGTGAAAGAAGGGGCTAAGCGTGATGAAATTTTTACTTTAATGCATGAACATCGGGTTGAAAAAGTATTAGTGATTGATGATAACTTTAAGTTAAAAGGTATGATCACATTAAAAGATTACCAAAAAGCAGAACAAAAACCAAATGCATGTAAAGACGAGTTTGGGCGTTTACGTGTTGGTGCTGCAGTAGGCGCTGGGCCAGGTAATGAAGAACGTATTGATGCTTTAGTAAAAGCAGGTGTTGACGTATTATTAATCGATTCTTCACACGGTCACTCAGAAGGCGTACTACAACGTGTACGTGAAACACGTGCTAAATACCCAGATTTACCTATCATAGCAGGTAATGTTGCAACAGCAGAAGGTGCCCTCGCTCTAGCTGACGCAGGCGCAAGTGCAGTGAAAGTGGGGATTGGTCCAGGCTCAATCTGTACTACTCGTATCGTAACAGGGGTTGGTGTTCCACAAATCACGGCTATCGCCGATGCATCAGAAGCTTTAAAAGATCGTGGTATACCAGTTATTGCTGATGGAGGTATCCGTTTTTCAGGTGATATTTCAAAAGCGATTGCTGCAGGTGCATCTTGTGTGATGGTAGGTTCGATGTTCGCAGGTACTGAAGAAGCACCTGGTGAAATTGAGCTTTATCAAGGTCGTGCATTCAAATCTTACCGCGGAATGGGTTCATTGGGTGCAATGAGCAAAGGTTCAAGTGATCGTTATTTCCAATCAGATAATGCGGCTGATAAATTAGTGCCAGAAGGAATTGAAGGTCGTATTCCTTACAAAGGTTACTTAAAAGAAATCATTCATCAACAGATGGGGGGTTTGCGTTCTTGTATGGGTCTAACTGGCTGTGCAACTATTGATGAACTACGTACTAAAGCACAATTTGTGCGTATTAGTGGTGCAGGAATCAAAGAAAGTCATGTGCATGATGTCACTATTACCAAAGAAGCGCCTAACTATCGTATGGGTTAATAATGTCTTAGGGTGGGTAAAATCCCACCTAAGTTTATATTTTAAATGTAACTACTTTAATATAGAAGATTATTTTTATGCATAATATTAATGTTAAAAATATTATCAAACTTTTTTTATTAAAGTTTTTAAGAAATAAATATCAATATAAGATAAATATTGAAAATAACATTGTTAAAATTGAAAAAAAATATGATGAGTTTGATTTAAGCCAGCTAAATTATGTTTATCTTGTTAAAGATCCTGATATAAGAAACAATCGCCTTACGCTTTACCTTAATGATATCTTCAAAATTGGAGTAAACTATAGAGGGTTTACAAAAATGTATCAGGAATTATCTTGCCGATTTGGTTTTGATGATGCTCTTTTTTTTCAATACCTTTATAAAAAAGGACCTTTTTCTATACAAATTTGGCGAAAAAAACAAATACAAAATTATGATATTCTTGATGAGGAATATACTGACTATACGCAGGGTTTTGAAATTCAATCTCCTGAAAAAAAATTTATTCCTTGGGGTACCACTTATGAAGCATTATTTCAACATACACAATTTGAAGAAAAATGGATTTCTTATAATTTTATCTATCCTATTCGAATAGGTCGCTTATTATTGAAGAATGTTTGGCTTACGCCAAGTGTCAGAAGAGATGTGCCTATTTTAGAGCTATATACTGATTGTTATCACGAATCAGCAACAGAGAAAAGTTACTTAGAATTAAAATCCTCATTAACTAACAATAAAAAGCTAATCACATCATTTTCTGAAGAGAGAAATAATCCTAAGTTATATAAATCTGTTGTAAATTTTAATCATATTGAATTTGAATTGCATTATCATCGCCATTTTAAATATTACTTTGATACTGGATATAGCAAGCTAATAATTAGAAATAATACTGAATATTTAGAATATGTGATTAATGAACCTTATGAAAGCCAATTAATCATTAGTGATTATTTAATTATTGATCATCAAGACTTAATAAAAATAGATTATACCTATAGCGCAAGTGTTAAAAGACGCCCTCCTAAAATAAAAGAAAAATTTCGAGATGAGCAAACGGTTATTTGGACAGATGATGTTAATCATAAAATAGGCTTTACTAGTAATGATCGTGCAATAGTGTTTGATAAAAATGAAATTGAATGCTTTACGCTTGCGAATACGGAAACAACGAGAAGAAATAATGAAAGTTCACTAACGATATGTTTTTTTGATAAAAATAAAGAAGCAATCACAATATTTTTAGCTGAACATCATTTTTTGACTCAATATGTGGATAAAATAAAAACGCTCACTCAAAAAGAGGTTCTGTATATTGAACAATACATCGAAGATGTTTAAAAGCCCATTAAATGTAACACAATAGCAAATTAAAAATCCCTTTTGCGCAGGACACTTTAACACTATTTGATATTTACCTAAAAACAACCAAGAGAACTTAAATGAACAACATTCACAATCATAAAATTCTAATTTTAGACTTCGGTTCACAATATACCCAGTTGATTGCACGTCGAGTCCGTGAAATCGGTGTTTACTGCGAACTTTGGGCATGGGATGTCACTGAAGCAGATATTCGTGAATTTAACCCAACGGGGATTATTCTTTCTGGCGGTCCTGAAAGTACAACAGAAGAAAATAGCCCTCGTGCACCAGAATATGTTTTTAATGCTGGTGTGCCAGTACTAGGTATTTGCTATGGTATGCAAACCATGGCAATGCAACTAGGTGGTTTAACAGAAACATCTGATCATCGTGAATTTGGTTATGCCTCAGTAGATTTAAAAGCAACTGATGCTCTATTTGCGAAATTAAATGATAACTTAGCAAGTGCAACGCCAAAATTAGATGTTTGGATGAGTCATGGTGATAAAGTTACACGTTTACCAGAGAATTTCCAAGTTACGGGAGTCACACCGACTTGCCCGATTGCGGCTATGTCTGATGAAAGTCGCCATTTTTATGGTGTACAATTCCATCCAGAAGTTACTCACACCAAGAGTGGTCTTGAGTTATTAACTAATTTTGTGGTGAATATTTGTGGCTGTGAGTGTAACTGGACTCCAGAAAATATTATTGAAGATGCGGTTGCACGTATCAAAGAGCAAGTCGGTGATGATGAAGTCATCTTAGGTTTATCTGGCGGAGTCGATTCATCCGTAACTGCGCTCTTATTACATCGTGCTATCGGTAAAAATTTACACTGTGTTTTTGTTGATAACGGTTTATTACGTTTAAACGAAGCTGAACAAGTCATGGAAATGTTTGGTGATAAATTTGGATTAAACATTATCCACGTGAAAGCAGAAGATCGTTTCTTAGAAGCATTGAAAGGCATTGATGAGCCTGAAGCAAAACGTAAAACAATCGGTAAAGTCTTTGTTGATGTGTTTGATGATGAATCGAAAAAGTTATCGAGTGTAAAATGGTTAGCACAAGGTACAATCTATCCCGATGTGATTGAATCTGCGGCAAGTAAAACAGGTAAAGCCCATGTGATTAAATCACACCATAATGTAGGTGGCTTACCTGATTATATGAAGCTTGGCTTAGTTGAACCACTACGCGAATTATTCAAAGATGAGGTACGTAAAATTGGTTTAGCACTAGGTTTACCAGCAGAAATGTTAAATCGTCATCCATTTCCTGGTCCAGGTTTAGGTGTGCGTGTATTAGGTGAAATCAAAAAAGAATATTGTGATTTAGTCCGCCGTGCTGATGCAATCTTTATGGAAGAGTTACATGCCTCAGGCTGGTACTACAAAGTCAGCCAAGCATTTACTGTTTTCCTACCAGTGAAATCAGTAGGTGTGATGGGAGATGGGCGTAAATACGATTGGGTGGTTTCATTACGTGCCGTCGAAACTATCGATTTTATGACCGCACATTGGGCACATTTACCTTATGATCTTTTAGGCAAAATCTCAAATCGAATTATCAATGAAGTCAACGGTATTTCTCGCGTTGTTTATGATGTTTCAGGTAAACCACCAGCGACAATTGAGTGGGAATAACTCTTCATGTACTAATAACAAAGCCCTGAAAAATTTTTCAGGGCTTTTAAATTCAATTCAAGCTATTTTCAATAGATAGCTGCATATCAATAAATATTATTATTCAGTCACACAATTTCCAATGATAACTTGATTATCACCAAGCAAGGTTGCCTGATTACCTTTAGTTTGAAGTTCGTAAGTATAATTTTTATTAATTGCTTTATAATTTGCACCTGAAGCGGATTTCACGAGTTCCATAGGAATCATCTCATCAACTTGATTAATGATTGCAAAAGAATCCTTAGCCGTATTTATAAAAATCACATCTAATGTTTTTTTTCCTTCACAGCTATAAACAATTTTTGTTAACTCTCCTTTTGAGCTAGCTTCCATAATAGTTGCTTGTGCTGAAATCATAGTAAAAGAAAGTACAGCTAATGTTGTAACCAATGTTGCTCTATTCAATTTCATAAATACTCCTCATGCTGTTTTATAACGTTTTTAAAACGCACTTCCTTTGACACATAAGAAAAAGTAAAAGTTCAACTCAGTATTTTTCCATAAAAAATACTTCAAAATGACCAGACTTATTTATCAATACTTGATAGTAATTCGATGGTATAACAAGTCAAACAGCACATGCTTTTTCACAAAAAAAAGCATACAATACGGCCTGTGTTTGCACCTTCAGAAAAATCTTGATAAAGTGCGGTATAAATTGTGCTAATTTGAAAACAGGAAGAAAAATGAGCCCAGAATATTTAGATTTTGAATTACCTATTGCAGAGCTTGAAGCAAAAATTAAGTCACTTCGCTCTGTGGCAAGTCAAGATAATGAGATTAATCTTGATGACGAAATTGCACGTTTACAAAAGAAAAGTGCAGAACTTACTCAAAAAACCTTTTCCAATCTAGATGCTTGGCAAGTTTCAAAAATGGCTCGTCATCCAAACCGTCCTTATACTTTAGATTATATTGAACGTATTTTCACTGAATTTGAAGAATTAGCAGGCGATCGTGCTTTTGCTGATGATAAAGCGATTATTGGTGGTTTAGCCCGTTTAGAAGGTAAACCAGTAATGGTCATTGGCCATCAAAAAGGACGAAGTGTAAAAGAGAAAGTTAAACGCAATTTTGGTATGCCTGCACCAGAAGGCTATCGTAAAGCATTGCGTTTAATGCAAATGGCTGAACGTTTTAATTTACCTATTATTACTTTTATTGATACACCAGGCGCCTATCCGGGTGTTGGCGCTGAAGAACGTGGTCAATCAGAAGCTATCGCACGCAACTTACGTGAAATGTCAATGTTAAAAGTCCCTGTGATTTGTACTGTCATTGGTGAAGGGGGTTCAGGTGGCGCACTTGCAATTGGTGTTGGTGATAAAGTAAATATGTTGCAGTACAGCACCTATTCAGTTATCTCGCCCGAAGGCTGTGCATCAATTCTTTGGAAAAGCGCAGACAAAGCCTCAACCGCTGCTGAAGTAATGGGCTTAACCGCTAATCGCTTAAAAGAACTCAATCTGATTGATAATATCGTCGAAGAACCGTTAGGTGGTGCTCATCGTAATTTTGATGTCATGGCACAAAACTTAAAACAACGTTTATTAGCTGATCTTGCGGATTTAGATATGTTAGATCAAGATAATCTACTCCATCGCCGCTATCAACGCTTAATGGATTATGGTTATGTGTAATCATTAATTTACTCAATGGCATAATGTATATCTCTGCATTATGCCGTTTTTGATCATAACGCAACAATTTTATTTCAGGAGTCATCATGAAACACATTCTTTCAATTCAATCTCATGTTGTTTATGGCTATGCAGGTAACAAATCAGCCACTTTTCCTATGCAACTTTTAGGCGTTGATGTTTGGGCGCTAAATACCGTGCAATTTTCTAACCATACCCAATATGGTAAATGGACAGGTATGGTTATTCCAAAAGAACAAATTGGCGAAATTGTACGTGGTATTGATGCTATTAACGCATTACATTTATGTGATGCCGTTGTTTCAGGTTATATTGGTTCAGCTGAACAAGTAGAAGAAATTATCAATGCAGTACGATTTGTCAAAACAAAAAATCCAAATGCACTTTACTTATGTGACCCAGTCATGGGACATCCAGACAAAGGCTGTATCGTCGCGGAAGGTGTCAAAGAAGGATTAATTAATTTGGCAATGGCTGAAGCAGACTTAATCACCCCTAATCTCGTTGAATTACGTGAATTAAGTGGCTTGTCTGTTCAAAATTTTGAGCAAGCGTTAGCAGCAGTTAAAATCATTCTCTCTAAAGGTCCAAAAAAAGTGTTAGTGAAACACCTAAGTAAAGTGGGTAAAGATACCACTCAATTTGAAATGCTATTAGCGAATCAAGAGGGAATGTGGCACATCAGCCGTCCTTTACATCAATTCCGTAAAGAGCCTGTTGGCGTCGGTGATTTAACCGCAGGATTATTTATTGCTAATTTACTCAATGGCAAATCTGACCTTGAAGCTTTTGAGCATACTGCAAATGCTGTCAATGATGTAATGACTGTTACTCAGCAAAAAGATAATTATGAACTACAAATTATTGCGGCTCGTGACTATATTATGAAGCCTATCAGTCAATATAAAGCAGTGAAAATCGCTTAATTTCAAATCCAAAGGACGTTACAATTAACGTCCTTTAACTTTAATCAAAACACCTATGCTATTACCACGATTCCAAACACAAATTGATCAACATACTCCCGACCAAAACCAATTTTTAATTGGTTTTAGTGGCGGTTTGGATTCGACTGCACTACTTTTATTGTTAGCAAAATTGCGTAAAAATAGACCGCACTTACAACTTAGAGCAATTCATATCCATCATGGGTTAAGCCAAAATGCCAATTACTGGGCGCAACATTGCCAGCAAATTTGTGAACAATTACAAGTGCCCTTAATTATTGAAAAAGTACAAGTAGATAGTAGTAGTAATGGTATTGAAGCAGGAGCAAGAGAAGCGCGTTATCAAGCCATTGCACATCATATTTTGCCTCATGAAATGCTGGTCACTGCACATCATTTACAAGATCAAACAGAAACTTTTTTTCTTGCCTTAAAGCGTGGTAGCGGTCTACAAGGATTAAGCGCAATGCAAGTGCAAAGTACGCTCTATCATTTACCTATTTTCCGCCCACTCCTTAACTTTACTCGCATAGAATTAGAACAATTTGTACAGTCTGAAGAATTAACTTGGATTGAAGATGAAAGCAATATTGATAACCGCTATGAACGCAACTTTCTACGCAATGCAATTTTGCCTCATCTACGCCAACGTTGGGCTCATTTTGATTTAGCAGTACAACGTTCTGCCCAACATTGTTTTGAACAACAACAATTGCTCAATGAATTACTTAGCGAAGAATTTACACAAAATTTTGATAAAACTGACCGCACTTTTAATATCAGTCAATTTGCCACTTTTTCAGCTTTAAAACAAAAAGCCTTATTACGCTTATGGCTAGCAGAATGGCAAGTGCCGATGCCTTCCTTATTACAACTAACACAAATCATCCAAGATGTCATTTTTGCTAAGCCAGACAGTCAGCCACGGTTTCAATTAGGTAGCCAAATTATTCGCCGCTATCAACAACGACTCTATATGACATGCCAATTTGCTAATCTGACACAGATTGCACTTAACATTCACATTGGCGAAACAATCCAACTACCTGATCAATTGGGTAGCCTAACATTACAACAAAAATCCCAAAAACTTATCGCACGTTGGCAATGTTCTCAGCAGCAATTAAGTAGCGAATTACCTTTTACCACCAGCCCTATCCAAGTACGCTTTGGTTATTCTGGTAAAGTCCGTTTAACTGAAAAATCCGCTAATAAAGAGATTAAAAAAATCTGGCAGCAATTAAATGTACCCGTTTGGCAACGGCAACGTATCCCATTGATTTTCTATGGTAATACCTTAAAAAGTGCGGTTGGTTTTTTTGTAGTTTGTTCAGAAGAAAAAAATTAAGGGCAGATTATGATCGCTGCCCTTCATTATATTAATATCAAAACAAATTATATTGCCCAGCCTCCGACATAAAATGCGACTAACGCAATAGCAATGACCACCGTGCCAAGATTTAATTTTTTATATTCACCAGACACTAAACGACCAATCACTAATGTTGCAAAGCCTAACATAATACCTGTCACGATATTGGCTGTTAATACGATAAACACAGCACAAACTAGACCGCTCATTGCACCAATGAAATCATTGAAATCTAATTTGCTTACATTACTTAACATTAATAAACCAACATACATTAATGCAGGCGCAGTAGCGTACCCCGGTACTAAGAATGCTAACGGTTGGAAAAACAACATTAATAAGAATAATACACCAACTACTACAGCAGTAATCCCTGTTTTCCCTCCTGCTGCTGTTCCCGCCGCAGATTCAATATAAACCGCTGCTGGTGCAGTACCAAACACCCCAGATAAAATACTACTTACTGAGTCTGAAGTTAATGCTTTACCGCCATTAATAATCTGACCATCTTTATCTAATAAATTTGCTTGACCAGCAACTGCACGAATTGTTCCTGTTGCGTCAAAAACAGCCGTCATTACCAGTGCAAATACTACGGGTAAAATTGCAGGCTGTAATGCCCCCATAATGTCTAATTGTAAGAATAACGAATTTTCACCAAAAGTTGGCATTTTAAAAATTTGACCACCGAACTTCACATTTGGATCAAAAATAAGACCTACCATTGTAATTGCAATGATCACCCACAAAATACCGCCTTTTACCTGCATTCTTTCTAAGCCGATAATTAAGGCTAAACCGATTAATGCCATCAACACAGGAAACGACGTAAAGTCACCTAATTTTACAGGTAAACCAGCTTGATTACTTACCACTAAACCCACACCGTTCGCTGCAATTAATAATAAGAATAGACCGATACCGATACCAGCACCATGCGCAATACTGATTGGTAGGTTACGTAAAATCCAAGCACGAATCCCAGTTGCAGAAATGAGAGTAAACACAACCCCCATTAAGAATACCGCACCTAATGCCACAGGAATACTAACCTGTTGACCTAACACTAAGCTAAATGCGGTAAATGCGGTTAAAGATATTGCACAACCAATCGCCATAGGTACATTTGCCCATAAGCCAATTAAAATTGAGCCTAACCCTGCGACTAAACAAGTTGCAATAAACACTGATTCAGCAGGGAAACCTGCGGCACCAAGCATATTAGGTACGACGATAACGGAGTACACCATAGCTAAAAACGTAGTTAAACCCGCAATCACTTCCTGACGCACACTTGAGCCACGTTTAGTAACTTCAAAATGTTTTTCTAAAGACATATTGTTTCCTTAAGTGAAAAGTAATAAAAATAAAAAATAAGCGCATATTCTACGCTAAAATTTTCAATAGTAAACGTTTGCGTCAGGTATTTTAGCGGAAAATAACAAAAAAAATCGACATCTAAATGATGCCGATTCTTTGTTTTTCTAATCAAATTAACTGATTAACGTTGTGTCATTTTTAGATTCATTATTCATATCGATTTCTTTGGGGTTTGGTCCAAAACGATTCGTACCCGGTGTACTTTTCGCGCAACACAAAGCGAGTAAGGCTATCTGACCAATAGGAATCAAATTAAGTAAAAGCCACCAAGCACTATGATTCATATCATGTAAACGGCGAGCCGTGACAGCTAACGTAGGTAAGAAAGTCAATAAAATATAAATACCAGATAAAAGCCCCATTTCAACATCAGAATTATATGTTCCATTATTAATGTCTACAATAAAAAGCAATACGATGATGATAAACTGAATTAAAGTGAACATCCAAAACTCTTTGCGCCCTGCTCTACCACTAAATGTCACATAATTTTTTAATACATGAAAATACCAATTCATACGGTTTATCCTTAAAACTTTATAAAATACCAGACGACTAGAAAGTATTAAATTTACATAAAAAAACAGCAAGAGTAAATGGTACTATTACTAATTTTTGTGCTATTTCTTTCACTTCCAAGCGGAAAGATTTATACTGTTAATTCTTTTTGTTTAGAAATCAAAGCAACTAAGGACATAATTATGGCAATTCTCGTCACTGGTGGTGCTGGTTATATCGGCTCACATACTGTTGTTGAACTACTTAATGCAAATAAAGAAGTTGTTGTTTTAGATAATCTTTGTAACTCTTCTCCCAAGTCCCTTGAGCGCGTTTCTCAAATTACAGGCAAATCAGTTAAATTCTACCAAGGTGATATTTTAGATACTGCACTTTTACAAAAGATTTTTGCAGAAAATACGATCCAATCAGTCATTCATTTTGCCGGACTAAAAGCCGTAGGTGAAAGCGTACAAAAACCTGCTGAATACTATATGAATAACGTCACAGGCTCTTTAGTTTTAATACAAGAAATGAAAAAAGCAGGTGTACGGAATTTGGTATTCAGTTCTTCCGCCACAGTTTATGGTGATCCAGAAATTATCCCTATCACAGAAAGTTGTAAAGTAGGTGGCACCACTAACCCTTATGGCACTTCAAAATTTATGGTGGAACAAATCCTTAGTGATATTGCAACAGCAAGCCCTGAATTTAGTATCATCATCTTACGTTACTTCAATCCAGTAGGCGCGCACGAAAGTGGTTTAATCGGTGAAGATCCAAATGGAATTCCAAATAACTTACTCCCTTATATCAGCCAAGTTGCTATTGGTAAATTACCACAACTTGCCGTATTTGGTAGTGACTATGATACACATGATGGTACTGGTGTACGTGATTATATTCATGTTGTTGATCTTGCCATTGGGCATTTGAAAGCCTTAGCTCGTCATGAAAATGATGCAGGTTTACATATCTACAATTTAGGAACTGGTACAGGCTATTCTGTGCTTGATATGGTAAAAGCCTTTGAGCAAGCTAACCAAATAAAAATTCCTTACAAACTAGTAGAGCGCCGCCCAGGTGATATTGCAACTTGTTATTCCGATCCAAACCTCGCTAAACAAGAATTAGACTGGTGTGCTGATCGTGGTCTCGAGCAAATGATGAAAGACACGTGGAACTGGCAAAAAAATAATCCTAAAGGATATCGAGATTAATTATGCAAAACAAACCAAGTTTACTGTCGCAGATTTTTAGCCGTAATATGTTACTTTGTATTTTTACGGGCTTCAGTTCTGGCTTACCCTTATATGTTCTATTCCAAATGGTGCCAGCTTGGCTTTCTTCGAGTAATGTCGATGTAAAAACAATTGGTCTCTTTACCTTGATTGGCTTTCCCTATACTTGGAAATTTATTATTTCGCCATTACTCGATCGCTACTACCCTAATTTTTTAGGTCGCCGTCGTAGTTGGATGTTTATAACTCAAATTGGCTTACTTGGATTACTTATTCTCCTTGGTCAATATAACCCTGCAGAAAATATCCAAACAGTCGCCATTATTTCAACGATAATTGCTGTATTCTCGGCTGTGCAAGATATTGTCATTGATGCTTATCGACGTGAGATTTTAAGTGACGAAGAACTCGGATTAGGTAACTCTATTCATGTTAATGCTTATCGTATTTCAGGCTTAATCCCTGGTGGTTTATCTCTGATTTTAGCAGGCAGCCTGCCTTGGGATATAGTCTTTATTTTCACCGCATTATTTATGATCCCTGGCTTAATACTTTCACTGTTTCTCAGTAAAGAGCCAAATGTCCCACAAATCGACCGCACTTTGCCTTTCTATCATGCCTTTGCATTGCCATTTAAAGAATTCTTCACTCGCAAAGGTGTCGCTTCTGCACTGGGTTTAATCTTGTTTATTTTCCTCTATAAATTTGGTGACTCTCTTGCAACATCACTACAAACCAAATTTATTTTAGATATGGGATTTAGCACAGCAGACATTGGTACAGTAGTAAAACTTAATTCGTTTTGGGCATTAATTATCTCAGGCATATTAGGTGGTATTTTAATGCTGCGTTTAGGCGTTAATCGTTCTTTATGGTTATTTGGTTTCGTACAATTAATCACAATTCTTGGTTTTGTTTGGATGGCAAGTTACGGCAAATTTGAAACCATTGGTTCTTTTGAGTTTTTTGTGTTAACTACAGTGATTATTGGTGAATATATTGGTGTTGGTTTAGGCACAGCGGCATTTGTGGCATTTATGGCACGAGAAACCAATCCACTTTACACTGCAACTCAATTAGCTATTTTTACCAGTTTAGCCGCCATCCCAAGTAAAGTGTTTAGTGCATTTTCAGGTGTCATTGTGGCTAATCATGGCTACTACACTTTCTTTTGGATTTGTTTCTTTGCCGCAATTCCAGGTATGTTAATGCTATTTAAAGTAGCACCCTGGCATGACAATACTCAAACAGAGAAACAAGCTTAACCCGTTTTCAACGGTTGACATTTCCAATGAATTGGGCAACTATTAATCGTTTTGTTTTACTATCAAAAAACATGAAAAATCATACCGCACTTTTTTCTACCCAGTCAGGAAGAGCGGTCAAAAACAAGATTATTTCAACCAACAGAGGTCATTATGAAAATTATCCTATTAGGTGCACCCGGTGCAGGTAAAGGCACGCAAGCACAATTTATTATGAATAAATTTGGTATCCCACAAATTTCAACAGGGGATATGTTACGTGCGGCGATTAAAGCGGGAACCGAATTAGGCAAACAGGCAAAAACGTTAATGGACGCGGGTCAATTAGTACCGGATGAATTGATTATTTCATTAGTTAAAGAGCGTGTTGCACAAGAAGATTGTGCTAAGGGCTTCTTACTAGATGGCTTCCCACGCACTATTCCACAAGCTGACGCACTAAAAACAGTAGGCATTCAGATTGACTACGTCCTAGAATTTGATGTACCAGATGAAGTGATTGTTGAACGTATGAGTGGTCGTCGTGTTCATCAAGCTTCAGGTCGTACTTACCACATTATTTACAATCCTCCAAAATTAGAAGGTAAAGATGATGTCACAGGCGAAGATTTAATCATTCGTGCTGACGATAAGCCAGAAACGGTATTAGATCGTTTAAAAGTGTATCACTCAACTACTAAACCATTAGTGGACTACTATCAAGCCGAAGCAAAAACAGGCAATACCAAATATTTCCGCTTAGACGGCACCAAAAAAGTCGAAGAAGTGAGCCAAGAATTAGATTCAATCCTTGCTTAATTTACTTTGATCCAATGAAAAAGGCTGTGTTAAACAGCCTTTTTTGTTGTCGACACAAAAGTGCGGTTTATTTTAACAGAGATTTTAGCGCAACACCGATTTCCGCTAGACTTCTCACGGTTTTCACACCTGCCGCTTCGAGGGCAGCGAATTTCTCATCTGCTGTACCTTTCCCACCACTGATAATCGCACCTGCATGCCCCATACGTTTACCTTTTGGTGCGGTGACACCAGCAATATAGCTCACCACTGGCTTTGTGACATAGTTTTTAATAAAGGCGGCAGCTTCTTCTTCCGCCGAACCGCCAATTTCACCAATCATAACGATGGCTTCTGTTTGTGGATCATCTTGGAATAATTTCAAGATATCAATGAAGTTTGAGCCTGGAATTGGATCACCACCGATACCAACACAAGTAGATTGCCCAAAGCCCTCATCAGTAGTTTGTTTCACTGCTTCATAGGTCAATGTACCTGAACGTGAAACAATCCCAATTTTACCTTTTTTATGAATATTACCTGGCATAATCCCAATCTTACATTCTTCTGGAGTAATCACCCCTGGACAATTAGGACCGATCATACGTACACCAGTTTGGTTTAAGCGTTGTTTCACTTGTAACATATCTAGGGTTGGAATCCCTTCAGTAATACAAATCACTAATTCAATTCCTGCATCAATGGCTTCTAAAATGGCATCTTTACAACCCGGTGCAGGTACATAAATTACTGTTGCAGTAGCACCAGTTACCTCAACTGCATCACGCACTGTATTAAAAACAGGTAATCCTAAATGGGTTGTACCGCCTTTTCCTGGCGAAACACCACCCACCAGCTGTGTACCATAGGCTAATGCTTGTTCAGAATGGAATGTACCTTGTCCGCCCGTAAAACCTTGGCAAATCACTTTAGTCTCTTTATCAATTAAAATAGACATATTATTTTCCCTCCGCCGCTTTTACCGCTTGAATCGCAGCATCAGTTAAAGTATTTGCCGCAATAATATTCACGCCACTATTTGCTAAAATTTCACGCCCTAACGGCGCATTATTTCCTTCCAAACGTACAACAACTGGCACACTAACGCCAACTTCATTCACAGCAGCAATAATTCCCTCTGCAATCAAATCACAACGTACGATACCACCGAAAATATTGACTAAGACGGCTTTCACTGCACTATCAGATAAAATAATTTTGAATGCCTCAGCAACACGTTCTTTAGTCGCTCCACCGCCTACATCGAGAAAATTAGCTGGTTGACCGCCATGTAATTTAATAATATCCATCGTCCCCATAGCTAAACCTGCGCCATTGACCATACAACCAATATTACCTTCTAGTGCCACATAGTTTAATTGATGAGATTCCGCGCGTGCCTCACGAGGATCTTCTTGGCTTGGATCTTGCATGGCTTTCAATGTAGGTTGTCGGTATAACGCATTACTATCCACTACAATTTTCGCATCTAAACAAAGTAAGTTTCCCTCTTTTGTTACGACCAATGGATTCACTTCTAATAGTGCTAAATCTTTTTCCACAAACATCTTCGCCATTTGTACAAAAATATGGGCAAATTGTTTAATTTGATCGCCTTTTAAAC
This sequence comes from Pasteurella oralis, assembly GCF_002850605.1. GTDB lineage: Bacteria > Pseudomonadota > Gammaproteobacteria > Enterobacterales > Pasteurellaceae > Pasteurella > Pasteurella oralis. Next base: position 486,950 of record NZ_NXGB01000001.1, on the reverse strand, counting down.
CTAATTTAAATGCCAGTTCACGCCCTTGGTATGGCATGCCACCTGTTAGTGGATCAATCGCCATTTTATGTAATAAGTGCGGTGTTTTTTCTGCTACTTCTTCAATATTTACCCCACCTTCAGTGGACACCATAAACACAATACGTTGTGAAGCACGATCAAGTACAGCACCTAAATACAATTCACGCTCAATATTTGAACCTTCTTCAACATAAATTGTATTCACCGGCTGACCATTTGTATCAGTTTGGAAAGTCACCAAACGTTGTCCTAACCATTTTTCTGCAAAAGCTCGTACTTCCGCTTCATTACGTACTAATTTCACCCCACCAGCTTTACCACGTCCACCAGCATGAACTTGGCATTTCGCTACCCAAACATCACCATTGAGCTTTTTGATGGCATCGGCGGCTTCATCTACATTTTTACAGGCATAACCGCTGCCTACTGGTAATTGATATTCAGCAAAAATTTGCTTTGCTTGGTATTCGTGTAGGTTCATAACTTCTCCTCGTATCTGTTACTTTTCTTTACTTGTGCAAAGAAAAGTAACCAAAAGAAAGCACACCTCCGCTTTACTGCTCTTCTTCGCTTTGTTTTAATTTTGAATAGAAAAATTGAAAACTTACTCGTAAGCTCGCTTAAACATTCAATTTTTCCTACAGCTCAGGCGATCAAAGAGGACCCATTCAGGCATATCATCGCTTCATGATGTGTTTGTAACGTTTTTCTTAATGATGCTAACTGCTTGCTTGATTAATATTCCCCATCCTGCATTAAAGTGGGACGAGGGAGATTTGGCAGAAAATAAATTATACTGATATCTAAATTCTACCAAGATCTCGTTATTTAAATCTCCAACAGCAAACGTGTTGGATCTTCGAGTAACTCTTTAATTGCCACTAAGAAACCAACAGACTCACGTCCATCAATTAAACGGTGATCATAAGACAGCGCTAGATACATCATTGGACGAATCACGACTTCACCGTTCACTGCAACAGGGCGATCTTTAATCGCGTGCATACCTAAAATCGCACTTTGTGGAGGATTAATAATAGGTGTTGACATCAATGAACCAAACACACCACCATTCGTAATCGTAAAGTTACCACCCGTTAAATCTTCAACAGTCAACTTGCCATCACGTCCCTTTTCTGCCAACGCTTTAATTTCTTTCTCAATATCTGCCATACTTAATTTATCGCAATTACGTAGTACTGGGGTCACTAAACCACGTGGTGTTGACACAGCGATACTAATATCGAAATAGTTGTGATACACAATATCATCTCCATCAATAGAAGCATTTATTTCTGGATAACGTTTTAACGCTTCTACAACAGCCTTAATATAAAACGACATAAAACCTAAACGTGCGCCATGCTGTTTCTCAAATTTCTCGCCATAAGTTTTACGTAATTCCATAATTGGTGACATATCCACTTCATTAAATGTGGTTAACATCGCCGTACTATTTTTCACTTCTAATAAACGTTCAGCAATACGCTTACGTAAACGGGTCATTGGTACACGTTTTTCTTCACGATTGCCAACATTAAAATTGGTAAGTACAGACTTACTGTCGACTTGAGTAACTTGTTGTGCTTTCGTAGCTAAGACTTTTTCTACATCTTCACGCGTAATACGACCACCTACACCACTACCTTTAATTTCCTCTGCATTTAAATCATGTTCAGCAAGTAAACGACGAACGCCAGGGCTTACTGAATCTGCGCCAATAGATTCTGTACTTAATGTGGCATTATGACGATCTGCAGGTGTTGGCTCTTGTGTTGCGACCGTTTCTTTTGTGACACCTCCAGCAACTGCTATTGCAGAAAGTTTGCCTAATAACTGCTTACTGACTACAGTAGCCCCTTCTGCTTCAATAATCGTTTCCAATACTCCATCTGATACCGCAGGTACTTCTAATACAACTTTATCTGTTTCAATTTCCACTAAAATGTCGTCACGTTTTACTGTATCACCCACTTTTTTATGCCAAGTTACCACAGTTGCATCAGCAACTGACTCTGGTAAATCTGGTGTGATAATCTCAAAATTGCTCATTGTTCTTTCCTTTTCTCAGATTTATTTCTCTGAAAAGTGCGGTCAGTTTTAACACACTTTTCGTTTGAATTAAGCTAGCGCTTCTGTCACAAGGGCTATTTGTTGTTCATTATGTAACGACATGTAACCTACGGCTGGTGACGCTGATGCTGGGCGTCCCACATAACGGAGTTTGCCATGCTCAGGAATTGATGTCACAAAATTATGTTGACTACAATACCATGCCCCCTGATTTAATGGTTCTTCTTGACACCATACATAGTCCGTGACGTGGTTATAAGGTGCAAGCACCTCTTTCATTTCTTCATGTGGATATGGATAAAGTTGTTCTATACGAATAATCGCTACATCTGTTTGATTGTTCTTACGACGTTGCTCTAATAAGTCGTAATACACTTTACCTGAACACATCACAACGCGTCTGACTTGTTGTGGATTCAGATCATCCACTTCAGGAATTACATTTTGGAATGCGCCATTGATTAACTCATCCATAGAAGAAACCGCCAATGGATGGCGTAACAACGATTTTGGTGAAATGACAACTAATGGACGGCGAACTTTGCGCAACATTTGACGACGCAATAAATGATAAATTTGCGCAGGTGTTGAAGGCACACAAACTTGCATATTTTGTTGTGCACAAAGCTGTAAATAACGCTCTAAACGAGCGGATGAATGTTCTGGTCCTTGACCTTCATAACCATGTGGTAACAGCATCACTAAACCACACATTCTGCCCCATTTTTGCTCACCAGAACTAATAAATTGATCCATGACGACTTGTGCACAATTGGCAAAATCACCAAACTGTGCTTCCCAAATAGTGAGCGTTTTTGGATCAGTTGTAGCATAGCCATATTCAAAAGCTAGCACAGCATTTTCAGTTAATACAGAATCCCACACTTCAAAACGACCTTGTGAGCCATGTAAGTTCGCTAATGGAATATAAAGCGTAGCATCTTTTTGGTTATGTAAAACAGAATGGCGATGGAAGAAGGTACCTCGTCCAGCATCTTCACCTGATAAGCGCACATGATAACCTTCATCAAGTAAAGTTGCATACGCCATAGTTTCAGCCATTCCCCAATCAAATAGCTTTTCACCATTTGCCATCAAACTGCGATCAGCATAAATTTTATTTACGCGAGAATGTAATTCATGGTGTGCTGGATATTCACAAACTTTTCTAGCTAAACCTTGAAAGCGTTCTTCATCAAATTTACTTTCATATTCACACCATTCACGGCTGAGGTATTTTGTCCAATCTTTAGTTGTTAAATCCATCTCACGCCATTCTGCTACGACACAATCACCACGATCTAATGCATCACGATAATTATTCACTAATTCTGTTGCTTCTTCTTCGTTAATTATCCCTTCAGCAATTAAACGATCTGCATAAACTTTACGTGGAGTTGGATGTTTTTTAATACGATCATACATTAATGGTTGAGTTGCTGATGGCTCATCTGCTTCATTATGCCCATGGCGACGATAAGATACTAAATCAATGAAAATATCGCGTTTAAATAAAGTACGATATTCAACAGCCATACGTGCGGCATAAACTACCGCTTCAGGATCATCACCATTTACATGAATGACTGGTGCTTCAATCATTTTCGCAATATCAGTGCAATATTCTGTTGAGCGTGTATCATGTGGATTCGATGTCGTGAAACCAATTTGATTATTGATCACTACGCGGATTGTCCCTCCTACACTATAACCACGTGTAGCAGACATATTTAAAGTTTCTTGTACCACACCTTGTCCAGTCACTGCAGAATCACCATGCACAGTTACAGGTAATACTTTCGATTTTTCATGATCATGGATACGTTTTTGTCTCGCTCGTACAGAACCAATAACGACTGGACTGACAATCTCTAAGTGCGATGGGTTAAATGCAAGGACTAAGTGTACAATACCATCATCGGTCATAAAATCGGAAGAAAAACCTTGGTGATATTTTACATCTCCCGTACCATTACCATAATGTTTACCCGCAAATTCATCAAATAGTTCTGATGGTTTTTTACCTAATAGGTTAACTAACATGTTCAAGCGACCGCGATGCGCCATCCCCATTGCAATTTCATCAATACCATTACGCTTACCGTGACGAACAATTTCTTTCATTAATAAAATAAATGCATCACTTCCCTCTAATGAGAAACGCTTAGCACCGGGAAATTTAGCGCCTAAATAACGCTCTAAACCATCTGCAGCGGTTAATTCTTCTAAAAATTTAATCTGTTCTTCTTTTTTAAAAGATTGGGTTAAGCGTGATTCAAGTTTGTGTTGCAACCACGTTCTAGCTTCTACATCATTAACATGCATGAATTCAAGCCCAATCGTGCTGCAATAAGTTTTCTTTAATAAATCAGTTAAATCACGTAACGAAATTTTATCTCTATGCGCGATTTCCCCACCAACATCAAATATTTCGTCAAGATCATTTTCTGTAAAACCATGGTATTTATAACTTAACGTTGGTGCATCCATACGTTGCCATAAATTCAGCGGATCCAAATCAGCATGTAAATGACCGCGATTACGGTGCGCATTCACAAATTGCAACAGTTTTACTAATCTTGCACTGACATTTGGATCAATCACACCAACACCATTTGGTGAATTATCACGAGCTAAACGTTTGAAATAATCACGGACTTGAGAATGAGGTTGTTCAACAAACGTATTGGACTTTGGAAGGGAGTTAAAAATTTCTTGCCAACTGGCATCGACAGAATTGGGGTCACGAAGGTAATCTTCATAGAGTTCTTCAATATAAGACTGGTTGATACCACCGAGAGCACTTGAAGTTAACCATTCGCTAATGGGTTTATTTTGTTGCATTATAACCACCTGACAAAAGTATTTGGTAATAATAATAATGAAGAATATCCTGCTTATTATACCGCGAATTTAGTAAGAATATCCCTTTCTTTCTTCAATCAAAGTTAAATAGGATTAAAAAGCAAAACAGCTGAATAAGCAATACAATTATGTAACACAACATTAACATTTTTGCTATTTTTTGATCTCTGTCGCACTTTTAGAAAATAACATTTTATTTACAATTTTTTTTTAACAATAATAAAGACACTTGACTTTTTAAGCGTTATAGTTAATGGAAATGCAATAAAACACAACTAATATAAAGGAAGGATGACTTATGTCTGAACTAACTGCAAAACTGACCCTTAGCGATGGACGTGAATACGACCTACCAGTACATAAAGGCTCTCTTGGCTATGACGCGGTAGATGTACAATCTTTAGTCAAGAATAAATTATTCACCTTCGACCCTGGATTTATGTCAACCGCATGTTGCCGCTCTGAAATTACTTATATTGATGGTGATAATGGCATTTTATTACATCGAGGTTATCCTATCGCCGAGCTTGCCAAAAATGCAGATTATCTTGAAGTTGCACATTTATTATTATTTGGAGAACGTCCTAGCGCTGAAGAATATAAAAATTTTACTCAACTTGTTCGCCGCCATACTCTAGTACATGAACAAATCTCGCGCTTCTTCCACGGTTTCCGTCGCGATTCTCACCCAATGGCAATCATGTGTGGGGTAAGTGGTGCACTTGCGGCATTCTACCACGATTCTCTTGATATTAATGATATTGCACACCGTGAACTTACTGCGATTCGTTTACTAGCTAAAATGCCAACGCTTGCTGCGATGTGTTATAAATATTCGATTGGTCAACCATTCATGTTCCCACAGAATCACCTTTCTTATTCTGGTAACTTTTTATATATGATGTTTGCAACACCTTGTGAGCCTTATATCGTTAATCCAGTATTAGAACGTGCAATGGATCGTATCTTTATTTTACATGCCGATCATGAACAAAATGCCTCAACATCTACTGTGCGTACAGCCGCTTCCTCTGGCGCTAACCCATTTGCTTGTATCGCAGCTGGAATTGCGTCGTTATGGGGACCTGCTCATGGTGGTGCCAATGAAGCTTGTATCAATATGCTGGAAGAAATCGGTACAGTTGAGCGCATTCCACAATTTATTGCACGTGCAAAAGATAAGAATGATCCATTCCGTTTAATGGGCTTTGGACACCGCGTATATAAAAACTACGACCCTCGAGCCAAAGTAATGCGCCAGACTTGCCATGAAGTATTGAAAGAACTTAATATCCAAAACCCATTATTTGACGTTGCAATGGAGCTTGAACGTATTGCATTAAGTGATCCTTATTTTATTGATCACAAACTCTATCCAAACGTCGATTTCTATTCAGGTATCATCTTAAAAGCAATTGGTATACCGACTTCTATGTTTACAGTTATATTTGCGCTTGCAAGAACTGTCGGTTGGATCGCACATTGGAAAGAAATGTTCAAACCGGGTAATATGAAAATTGTACGTCCTCGCCAGCTTTATATGGGTGAAACTGAACGCACATTCGATGCGATGGAGAAAAATCAGTTATAAAATTTGTCAAAAACAGACCGCACTTTAGTTCAAATAAGTGCAAAAGGCAGCTTAAAGCGCTGCCTTTTATCTTTATGCTAATTTTGCTAACGAGCTACAGGTTAACAAATTCAAGTCCTATCTTAACTATGCGATTTTAGGCTGACCACATCACAGTGCACCATCGTCTCAGTCTTCACTTTTCCTTCTATCCAAATTTTTTATTTAAAGTAGCAACAAAAATTATCCGTGTGTGACACATAGAAACAAAAATACCCCATACTACTGGGATATTTTTATCAAATCTGACTTAACGCACAAATGGGTTACTTTGCTTCTCCTGACCAATAGTCGTATAAGGCCCATGTCCTGCTACAATAATCATATCATCACCTAAAGGATATAATTTTTCACGAATCACTTTTAATAAAGTTTGATGATCTCCGCCAGGAAAATCCGTACGACCAATACTTTGCTTAAATAATACATCTCCTGTAAAACTAATGCGTTTTTGATGTTCTATAAAACCAATATGTCCAGGCGTATGACCTGGTAAATGCAAGACTTCAAATTTTATCTCACCGATCTCAATAATTTCCCCTTCTTGATTTAACCAACGATCAGGCTCAAACGCGGCAATTTCAAATAAACCAAATTTTTGTGATTGCTGAGGCAATTGGGCGAACCAATAATCATCTAATGAATTAGGACCAATTATATCGACTTGAAAATGTTGCTTAATTTTAGGCGCGGCGCCAACATGATCAAGATGCCCATGTGTTAATAAAATTGTCTTTAAATTTAATTCAAGCTCCTCAATACGTTTAATTAATTTATCTGCTTCACTACCAGGATCAATAATTGCCGCATTCTTATGCTCATCCCAAATTAAAGAACAATTTTGTTGAAAAGCTGTTACTGGAATAATTTCAATATTCATTGCATCTCTCTACTGCTAAATAAGAAAACCGCACTCAAAGTGCGGTTCGTTTTTTTAAAAAAATTGACTCTCGTTTTACTCTCTAGCTAGCTTTACTCTATTAGACACCGCGCCAAGTTCTTACTGGACCAGTATCAATATGAATAAAATTACTGCGAGGATAATAACCTACACCACCATTATTCAACTTTTCTGCCGCTTGTCGAAGCTTAGCTAATGGTACGCCATCAATGCGAAAATCAATAGCCTGTCCACGTGTATGATAACTATTGCTTGCTACTCCACGACTTTTACGGCGCATTGCGGCATTACTGGCTGGCGAACGATAACCACAAATAATTTGAATTTCACTATTACGTAAACCCAAACTTGTTTGTAAACGATAGAATTTTAAAAATAGTTTTGGATCCATTCTATGCATATGATTATTACGTTTATCACGCATTAAATAATCCAATTTTTTTAAAGCAACTGATGAGAATCCTTTACTCGGTAAAAATTCAGAACTGAATTTATCCCCTGTATTAATATTTCTAAAACGTAAAATACGTGGTTTTGGGGTTGAAACAGCAGCTAACAAGCTATTAGGTAATAAAGCAGCACCTAATACAATTCCACCTAAGGATAACCATTTGCGACGACTATGGTTAATACTATTCATTCTGTTAATGTCTCTATGTTATTTGATGTTTGTTTTGACCAACGTAATTAATATTAGTTCTCAAACTAAGAAAACGTATTAATTTTACCTATTTCCCTTCAAAATGGAAGGGAAAATTAGCTTAATTTTTAACAAAAATGACATTAATTTACGTATTTTCTAATAATATCCCAATTAATATAACTTAAATTTGGCGTCACATCATAACCATAAATATCTGGTAACGTATAGGTCTTACCGCTATTTACCCAAGTTGTGACATAATATAAAAATACTGGATTATTTGAGGTCACATTCGCTGAAGTTGTTTTACGGCTTTGTAACGTGCTCCGTTTTCTTTCTTCAGACCAACCTGCTTCTTTCAATAAAATTGTGGCTAATTCATCAGCTTTCTCAACACGCACACAACCTGAACTTAAAGCACGATCTTTCTTCGCAAATAAACCTCGACTTGGCGTATCATGTAAAAAAATGGCATCAGAACTTGGCATATTAAATTTAAAATTACCTAATGCACTATCGCCTGGTGCTTGACGTAAGCGATATGGAAATTTTTTCGCCGTCATGTTTTCCCAATCAATAGTATAAGGGTCGATAGTCTTACCTTTACTATCAATAATAGTATAACCATTACGATAAATATAACTTGGATCTTTACGTACCTTTGGAATAATATCTTCATTAATTAAACGTGTTGGTGTATTCCAAGGTGGATTAACAACTACATTGCTCAACTTACTGTATAACACAGGCGTTTTACGCGCTTTTTTGCCAACAATAACTTTAGAGCTTAAAACGAGTTTACCATCACGGTAATAATCTAATTCATAGCTAGGAATATTAACGAATAAGCCATCTTCAAATACAGGGAGTACTCGTAAACGCTGAGCATTAATTGCCAATTTATATAGCTTTGCCAAAGCCTCTTTATCTATATTTGGCGTATTAATTAATTCAGGCAATGCTGCTAATGTTTGTTTATATAAATTATTTTCAGTCGCCAGCGTATTTAAAAACGCTGGCATATTTCCTGTTTGAATTGCACTTAACCAACTTGAGATTTGAGCCTCTGTTGGTAAGCCAGACTTATAATTATTTGCGGAATAAAGCCATTTTTGGGCAGATTTAACGATGTTATGGCTATAATACATGTAATCTAAAAATGTGTCTGTCAACAACGCATCACGCTCAAAGCTCGCTTCTGGCATTGCGTCTATTTTGGCTAAAATAGCTGCAGAATTTTTAGAAATACCACTCACGACTAACATTGCATATTCACGCAAAAACTGTTTTTCTACTGCATTATCATGCCAAAGAGGCTGAAAATTATTCTCTGCATAAATTTTGGCAACAGTTGGTTTAAATTGTAATTCTATCTCACCTAACTTTGCATTCAGTTGTTCTTCCGCTAGCGCTTGTTTCTCTGCGGCAATACGTTCTTCTTCAAGTTTCTTTTCAGCCGCAAGTTGATCTTCAATCGCTTTTGCTTCTAATTCAAGTTGTTGATTAGTTAAAATATCCGCGTCTTGCACTAACTCTGTACTAACATCCACTGAATCTCGATTCTCTGGATTAGCAAGTACATTCGTCGCATACAACGAGGAAAACAAAAATGCGAATTGTACAAACTTAAATGATTTGATGTTTAACATGACATAGTTCCTTAAAATAATTAGAAAACGACCGCACTTCTAGCTATAAAGTGCGGTCAAAATAAACCTAATTTAATTTTACTTGAGCTAATCTAGCTTTTTCTATTTCTAATTTCAGTAAATCTGCTGCTATTTTTTCTGCCTCTTTGAGATAAAAATCAGGTGCCTCATAATCTTTTGGCAGGCTATCTAAATCTTTTAATGGTTTTTTGCCCTCTCGTTTGAAGCGCGCATTTAACTCTTTTAACCGTCTTGCATCATCTTTATCATTTTCAACTTTACGTGTTTGATAATTCAAAGACAAATATTTACGCTCACTACGTTCATCTCGAATTTTGAGTTCTTCATTTAATGCGATAAATTCTGGATCCTTGGCAATACGCTCAAGATGATTTTTATTCAAGAAAGGAACTGCATCTCTTGCTTGTGCAACTTCCACATAATTCGCCGCAGGAATTTTATCCCATGGCAATGCATTATCTTCTTTTTCTTCTCCATACTCTTTGGCATCAATTGCGGCAGGGAAATCAATATCAGCAGCCACCCCCTTCAATTGCGTACTTCCACCATCAATTCGGTAAAATTTTTGGATAGTATATTGAATCAAGCCTAATGGTTCCTGATTTGCATCAAAAGCAAAATTCAATGAGCGGCTCTGTTGTACTGTTCCTTTACCAAAAGTATTTTGCCCAATCACAATACCACGATTATAATCTTGCACTGCTGCAGCAAAAATCTCCGATGCAGATGCACTAAAACGGTTAATCATGACAAATAATGGTCCAGAATAAACTTGTTCACTATCAGGATCCTCATGAATACGGATACGTTGGAATGCATCACGTACTTGCACAATTGGCCCATCACTAATAAATAATCCGCTCAATGCCACTGCTTCGGTCAAAGCACCGCCACCATTGTCACGTAAATCAATAATCAATGCCTTTGCTTTCTTGATTTTCATTTCCGCAAGCAATTTACGCACATCTTGCGTCAAACCAATATAGAAACTTGGGATTTTAATCGAAGCAACAGTTTGATCATCTACTTTACTTATCGTCAATTTGGCAGCTTGATCTTCAATTCTTACTTTATCACGAGTTAAAGTAATCACTTTAGACTTACCACCTTTTGCTGGCTCAATTTCTAAACGTACTTTTGTGCCTTTTTTACCTTTAATTTTGTCAACAATATCTTCTAAACGCCAACCAACCACATCTTCAATCTCTCCTGTTGCCTGACCAACGCCAATAATACGATCGCCAGCTTTTAATTTTTTACTCCGTTCTGCTGGTGCGCCAGGGACTAAAGATTTAATAGTGGTACCATCATCTTCTGTTTGTTGTAATGTGGCGCCAATGCCTTCTAAAGAAAGATTCATACTTTCATTAAAGCTTTTGGCTGTACGTGGTGCTAAATAACTTGTATGTGGATCAATTTCTCGCGCAAACGCATTTAAATAAACTTGAAGAATATCATCAGCTTTAGTTTGAGTTAAACGACGAATTGCTAAATCATAACGCTTAGTTAGAGTTTTCCTAATATCTAACCACTTTTTCCCTTTTAACTTCTGATTAATCACATCATTTTTAACACGCTGTTGCCATAATTTATCAAGCTCTGCCACATCTTTTGCCCAATCCGCTTTTTCACGATCAATTTCAATTTGATCATCTCCCGATAAATTTGGTTCTTTGTCTAATAAGGAAAGTGCATATTTGTAGCGTTCATAACGTTTTTTCATCATTAAATCATACATTTCAAATGCAATTGCAAGATTACCTTCATTTAATGACTCATCAAACTTAGTAGCAAATTTTTCTCTCATTTTCTCAACATCAGATTGCAAAAAAATATTTCGGCTGAAATCTAATGATTTTAAATAACGCTCGAAAATCTTCTGTGAAAATGCATCATCAAGTTGAAATTTACGATAATGACTTTGCGTTAAACGCGTTGTAGCACGTTTAGTGGCTAATTGATTTTCTTCTGTAGGTTGTGGAATCACAATATCGCTTTGTTTAATTTTTGGCTGCACTGCCTGTACGACATTGAAGTTCATAAAAAAAGTGCCTAACAAAAGTGCTGTTAAGTAACCTTTAGCTCTACATAATCTCATTTATGATTCCTAAAAAAGAGAATATAACTTATAACTTAAAATACACAAATGCCATCGAGCATGATGGCATTTTCATCTTCATTTAAATTTATGCAAATAAATGTTCAGCTGAAACATTAATAACAACCCCATTATCTAATTGTACTCGAGCTGATTCTTTCACTATCTCTAATACAATAGCATTTTTAGGCCTGCCTCCGACCTTGACTTTCACTGAATCACCTTTTTGCAATGTTGAGAAATCAACCGTATTTAATTTTACTTTTGGTTTACGTACCAGTTTTGGTTTTCTCTCAGTTCTGGCTTCTTTTGTTTGCGCTAATTTTGCTTCTGTATAGCGAACAGGACGTTTTTTCTCTGGGTTAGCAGCTTTCTCTGCCGCGCGTTTTTCTGCGACTTTCGCTTTTGCTTCTGCAAGCTGAGTGGCAGCATGCGCGGCATGCTCTTGCTCTAATACACCACAAGCATTACCTTGTAAATCAATACGTTCTGCACCTAACTTACAACCATGTAAATAACGCCAATTCGATGTATAAGCACGTAATGCTTGGCGCAATTGAGTTTTACTCACACGTTCATCATCTTTCAACGCTTCGGCTAAGTCTTGGAACAACCCTATTTTCAATGGTTTTGCCTCGCCTTCCAATGAAAAACAAAGTGGAAATTTTTCCACTAAATAAGCAATGATTTCTTTATTATTTGTTAATTTTTGGAGTTCGCTCATTCTCTCTTCCTGAATATACATTTCTACTAGAAAAAACTCGACATAGTTTAGCTCACTTTCAGAAAAAATGACAATTATATAATCATATAAATACGTTAATTTACGTTTCTAAATAGAAAGTAATACTGCTTTTAGCGCAGTTATAATGGCTATTCCCAAATTTTTTTAGACAGTATAGAATATCCCTTCTTTAATGTTGATTCTAGTGCGTTAACTCATATGATAAACACCATATCTCACAAACCTACAAATGAATTAGTCTGTTGCTCTGATTGTGATGCGGTTGTTTCTTTTCCTCCATTGCAGGAGCAACAGTATGCTGAATGCCCACGTTGCCACAATGCACTGAGTTCAACAGATCGCTGGAGCTTACATCGTTGTGCCATGTTAGCTTTATCTATTTTGATTCTAATGCCTTTCGCGCTCAATTATCCTTTACTCAGTATTGATCTCTTAGGTTCGAAAATTGATGCCTCTGTTTGGGGTGGTGTATGGAAAATGGCAACTCAAGGTTATCCTTATACGGCATTTCTCGTTTTCATTTGTGCCGTTTTTATGCCTATTTCTTTTGCTTTACTAGTAATTTTATTACGGATTTCCCAACTTCTTCGCATCAAACCTCGTAATCTGTTAATTTCACTTACTTATATTAAACCTTGGGTGATGTTTGATGTTTATTTAGTCGCTCTTGCAGTAACAATGTTCAAAGTACGTGAATACGCCACGTTGCAAATCGACATTTACTTAATTGCTTTCGTCTTTACAGCACTACTGACAACATTGCTTTTTATTAAACTAAATCCCAAAGCACTTTGGAATGACTTTTATCCCAATAACCATCCATTAACCGAAATACCAACAGATAATCAACCGCACTTTTGTACTGAATGTCAATATAGCTTCGCTCAAGCGGATTATGATGATAAGCAACGAGCAATTTGTCCACGCTGCCAGTCTTACCTCCATTTATCACCAGAGATTAAATTGCAGCGTACATGGGCAACTCTAATCGCGGGCATTATTATGATTATCCCAGCGAATATTTTGCCAATGTCAGTCGTTTATTTAAATGGTGCACCAAGCGAAGATACATTAATGTCTGGTGTATTGAGTTTTATCAACATGGGGAGTTATTTAATTGCTTTTGTTGTCTTTGTAGCAAGTATTTTTGTTCCCATTAGTAAAATTATTATCATGCTGTATTTGCTGATTTGTGTACATTTTCAATTAAAACACGCCATAAAATGGCAAATGCGTTTATTACATTTTGTACACTTTGTAGGTCGCTGGTCCATGCTTGATCTCTTTGTACTAGCCTTAATGATGTCCCTAGTTGCACGTGGACAAATCATTGATTTCTCTGTAGGACCTGCGGCATTCTACTTTGGTATTGCCGTATTTTTAACTATGATATCGACTTCACAATTTGATAGTCGCTTAATTTGGAAAATCTATGACAAACAATCATCACAATGACGCTGTTGAACAAATTTATACGGAAGCAAAAGCCAATTTAAAGCAAGTCAGACGAATTTCACCTTTCTGGCTCTTGCCCTTTATTGCACTTTGTATTGGCGCAATACTTTTTTTCCAAATCATTCAAGAGCAGGGATATACTATCAAAATCACTTTTGCTAATGGTGAAGGATTAGTTGCGGGTAAAACACAAGTTCGTTATCAAGGATTACAAATTGGCGTTGTTAAAAAAGTCAGTTTTACGAATGACCTCAAACAAGTTGAGGTTATTGCTAATATCTATCCTGAAGCTAAAACCGTTTTACGTGAAAACACCAAGTTTTGGTTAGTGAAACCAAGCGCCTCACTGGCTGGAATCTCGGGCATCGATGCTTTAGTGTCAGGCAACTATATCACTTTACAACCAGGTGATGGTGACAGCGAAGATAAATTTGTGGCTGAAACAGAAGGTCCTATTGCGCAAGTTGATGATGGTGATCTATTAGTGCATTTATTAGCAGATGATCTGGGCTCAATTTCAATTGGTGCGTCTGTCTATTTTAAAAAATTACCTGTTGGTAAAATCTACGATTACCGTTTTGTTGAGGATGGTAAGAAAGTATCAATCAACTTAGTTATTGATAAAGCCTACGCTCATTTTGTCAAAAAAGACAGCCACTTCTGGAATATTAGTGGCATTGATGCACAAATTGGTTTATCTGGCATTAATATCAATGTTGATAGCTTAAATGCAATTGTACAAGGTGCTGTAGCTTTTGATTCGCCAAGTCATAGCGAACTTGCACAAAATCATGACAAATTTACACTTTACGCGAATTTCAATGCGGCTAAACGTGGAATTCCGATAACAATTACGCTACCAAATACATCAGGACTACAAACGGGACAAACCAGCGTATATTACCAAAATAAACAAATTGGCGTTTTGTCAGAGCTTAATGAAATCGAAAATAATGCTGAGCTATTAACTGGAACATTACTCGTTGATCCGTTAACAGTCGATCTTTTTACCAACAAAACCAATATTGTTTTACGTAATAAAAAACTGAGTTTAGGTGATCTTGCCAATATTCAAAATTTGTTACGTGGCGAATATTTTGAAGTGATTGCCGGTCTAGGTGAACCACAAACCAGCTTTACCGTTATTAAAGAAAATGAATTATTACTGCAACAACCTAATACACTGGTTTTAACATTAACTTCCCCAGAAACTTATGGTGTAAGTGAAGGTCAACCTATTTACTATAACAATATCACTATTGGAGAAATTATCGCCCAAACTCTTGATATTGAAGGGGTAACTTTTAAAATTGCTATTGCAGAAAAATATCGCCATTTAATTCACCAAGATACTCGCTTTATCGCCGCGTCTAATTTAGATATCAACTTAGATGTAAATGGATTACGATTTGAAGCTGCTTCACCAGAAAAATGGCTACAAGGAGGTATTCGTGTCTTGGGTGGTCAACAAAATCAGGGACAACCACTCGCTCACTACCCTTTATATAAAGATATTACTCATGCTGAATCTGGTATTACAGATGGTAAATTAACCCCAACAATTACCTTAACAACTGCGACATTACCAAGTATTAGTCAGGGTTCGTTAGTACTATACCGCCAATATGAAGTAGGGAAAATTTTAGAAATTCGCCCAAAAGCTAAAACATTTGAGGTCGATGTTTTTATTTATCCAAAACATCGAGAGTTATTAACCAGTAAAAGTATTTTCTGGGTAGAAAGTGCAGCTCAAATTGATATTACTGCAAAAGGGATTAGTATTCAGGCAACGCCTATTGCTCGCTCGCTAAAAGGTGCGGTGAGTTTTGATAATACTGGAAATGGTTCACCTAATACTCTTTATCCAAATGAATTACGTGCAAAATCAGCAGGACAGCAACTCACTTTCACAACTGATGACGCAACTAATTTAGTTAAAGGAATGAGCTTACGCTACCTCGGTTTAACTATCGGCGAAATTGATCAAATTAATTTAGACACGAAAAGTAATAAAGTTATCGCAAAAGCATTAATTAACCCACAATACATGGCATTAGTGGCAAAAGAAGGTAGCCGATTTACGCTAATTTCACCACAAATTTCAGCAGGGGGCATTGAAAATTTAGAGAGCTTATTACAACCTTATATTGATGTTGAAATGGGTTCTGGAAAAACAAAAACGCAATTCCAATTGATTCAATCTGCACCACGTAAAAATAATCAATACGCCCAAGGCTTCCCACTCGTATTGGAAACCCATGATGCACTTAATATCACAACAGGATCACCTGTATTATATCGAGGTGTAGAAGTGGGCACGATAAATCAAATTAAATTAAATGAGCTAGGTGATCGTGTCTTTGTCCATATTCTAATTGCACAAAAATATAAACATTTGGTACGCGAAAATTCAGAATTCTGGATTGCCGCAGGCTATGATTTTAGCTTTGGGTTAAGCGGTGCAGAAGTCAACACAGGCTCAGTACAGCAATTATTGAAAGGAGGCATTGCCTTCTCTACACCAACAACTACTGTCATTCAACCTGCTGCAAAAGCTAATCAACACTTTTTACTACAAATCAAACGCCCAGCTGATGCGCCACAATGGAATTCTGGCGCATTACCAAAATAAGCGTAAAATTTGTAAAAAACAGACCGCACTTGATGAACAAAGTGCGGTCTGTTTTGCCTCCAATTTCGGTGAAAAGAATGATTATTCCAAAGCCAATGCAACGATTGTTGTAATCACATTCACTGCACTTTTCATCCCTTCTAAAGTAATCAACTCATGCTTACTGTGAAAATTATAACCACCAGTAAAGATGTTTGGACATGCTAATCCTTTTTCTGCTAGCCATGCGCCATCTGTACCGCCTCGAATCGCTTTATGAATAGGTTGAATACCACATCGCAACATTGCTTTATCTGCAAGTTCAACAGCCTGCGGCACAGTTTTAACAACATCATTCATATTCTTATAACTATCTGTAATTTCGACTAATACAGGTTTTTTCAATGATTTCTTCGTATTAAACTCATCAACAAGTTGCTGAATAAATGCTTTACGTTGTAAAAATCCTTCTTGCTCAAAATCACGAATCAAATAATGTAATTCAGCTTTTTCTACATCACCAATAAAGCGACTGAGATGATAAAATCCCTGTTTGCCCTCCGTTCTTTCTGGTGTTTCCTCACTAGGAAAACCTTGTTGAAACTTACAGGCTAAACTTAACGCATTAATCATTTTATCTTTCGCAGAGCCTGTATGAATATTAATTCCTTCAATCGTAACAACTGCGCTTGCTGCATTAAAATTCTCATATTCTAATTCGCCTACTTCACCGCCATCGATGGTATATGCCCAATCACAAGAGAA
Organism: Pasteurella oralis; assembly: GCF_002850605.1. Lineage (GTDB taxonomy): Bacteria > Pseudomonadota > Gammaproteobacteria > Enterobacterales > Pasteurellaceae > Pasteurella > Pasteurella oralis. Next base: position 469,473 of record NZ_NXGB01000001.1, on the reverse strand, counting down.
ATTTTCCAATGGGAAAAATTGCATACCTAATCCAATTTCTTCATCAGGCGTAAAAGCCACTCGAATATTACAATGTGGTAAATTATTATCTTTCAATACTGAAAGTGCGGTCATAATTTCTGCAATTCCAGCTTTATTATCCGCCCCTAATAACGTATTACCATCAGCAACAATCAATGTTTTCCCAACTAATTGATGTAAAAAATGATAATGTGCAGGGCTAATAAATTCTTCTCCCATTCCCAATGCAATATCGCCTCCACGATAATTTTCAATCACTTCAGCTTGCACATTTTTACCACTACATTCAGTTGCGGTATCTAAATGAGCAATTAAACCAATAGTTGGAGAGTTAGGATCAATATTAGAAGGAAGGAAGGCTGTTACAACAGCATTTTTTGATACTTCAATCTCTTTTAAACCTAAAGCGACTAACTCCTGCTGCAAGTGTTTCGCTAATTTCAATTGCCCTTGTGAACTCGGCGAAAGCTTAGCACCAACTTTAGATTGAGTATCATAAGTCGTGTAGTGCAAAAAACGCTCTAATAATCGATATTCTTGATCTTCATTCAACATAAAATTTACTCGCGACAAAATAATTGTTTAAGTCTAACGGCAAATCTTTCTCTATTCATTGATATATCACAACTTTTTCCGTTAATTTTGGCAAAAGCTATAATTTGTCTTTAGACTACAAAATGCTGTTTGAAAATCATATTGTTTCTCACTGAAGTAATTCTCTTTTTTCCTTTAATTTTTTTATAAAATCACTTTTATTTATTAAATAATCGCTATATCATTAGCATTTATTTTTTAATCGTAAGCGCCAACAGTTTCTCTGTTGGCATTTGTTTCTACTCAATACCTAAATCATCGGTACATTAGGGAGAAAACCAAAGCTAGTGGAAAGTTCAGTTCAAAACAAGCCTATTATTGAGCTTCGTTCTATTACTAAATCCTATGGTAATAAAACTATCATTGAAAACTTTAATTTAACTATCAATAATGGGGAGTTTTTAACCATTCTTGGTCCTTCTGGTTGTGGTAAAACTACGGTTTTACGATTACTTGCAGGCTTAGAAGAATTAGATTCTGGTCATATTATTCTTGACGGTGAAGATATCACAAACATTCCTGCTGAACATCGTCATGTCAATACTGTTTTTCAAAGTTATGCCCTATTTCCACATATGACAATTTTTGAAAATGTGGCATTCGGCTTACGTATGCAAAAAGTGCCTAATGCAGAAATTAAACCTCGTGTATTAGAAGCATTACGTATGGTTCAACTTGAAGAATATGCAGATAGCAAACCTGCTCAACTATCTGGGGGTCAACAACAACGTATCGCTATCGCACGTGCCGTTGTAAATAAACCAAAAGTATTGTTACTTGATGAATCGCTTTCTGCGCTGGACTATAAATTACGTAAACAAATGCAAAATGAATTAAAAGCATTGCAACGTAAATTAGGGATTACATTCATTTTTGTCACCCATGATCAAGAAGAAGCACTCACAATGTCTGATCGTATTATCGTGCTACGTAAAGGTCATATCCAGCAAGATGGTTCTCCACGTGAAATTTATGAAGAGCCTAAAAATCTCTTTGTTGCTAAATTTATTGGTGAAATCAATATTTTTAATGCCACTGTACTAGAACGTATTGATGAAAAACGTGTACGCGCTAATGTCGAAGGTCGCATTTGCGAGATTTACACCACACTTGATGTTACACCAGAACAAAAATTGAAAGTTTTACTCCGCCCAGAAGATATTCTGATCGAAGAACTCGATGAAAATCAAAGCTCCAAAGCCATTATTGGACACGTAGCTGATCGTAACTATAAAGGTATGACATTAGAATCTAATATCACATTAGATCATAATGGGATGACTGTGCTAGTTAGCGAATTCTTTAATGAAGACGATCCAAATATTGATCACTCTTTAGGTCAAAAAGTGGCATTAACATGGCACGAGGGCTGGGAGGTTGTGTTGAGCGATGAAGAATAATGCCTTTCAAAAATCAACTATTGCCGTTATCTTTGGCTGGTTGATTTTCTTTGTACTTGCGCCAAATCTATTGGTTCTTATTGTCAGTTTTTTAACTCGTGACAGTAGTCATTTTTATGCGCTGCCATTTACATTTGAAAACTACGCACGCCTATTTGAGCCACTTTATGCTCAAGTTGTATGGAATTCATTGTATATGTCAGGCTTAGCAACGCTTGTCTGCTTAATCATTGGCTATCCTTTTGCGTTCTTATTAACTAAAATCAACCCTAAATATCGCCCATTTCTACTCTTTTTAGTCGTGTTGCCTTTCTGGACTAACTCGCTAATTCGTATTTATGGTATGAAAATCTTTTTAGGTGTTAAAGGTATTCTCAATAATACACTAATGGCACTTGGTATTATTGATACTCCAATCCGTATCTTAAATACTGAAGTTGCAGTAGTTATTGGCTTAGTTTATTTACTCTTGCCATTTATGATTTTGCCACTCTATGCGGCAATCGAAAAACTAGATCATCGTTTGCTCGAGGCTGCAAAAGATTTAGGCGCAAATGCATTCCAGCGTTTTATTAAAGTGATTATTCCACTAACTATGCCAGGTATCATCGCAGGCTGCTTATTAGTATTATTACCAGCAATGGGCATGTTCTACGTTGCAGATCTATTAGGTGGAGCAAAAGTCTTATTAGTCGGTAACGTCATTAAGAGCGAATTCTTAATTTCACGTAACTGGCCATTTGGTTCTGCAATCAGTATTGGTTTAACCATTCTGATGGCATTGCTCATTTTTGTTTACTACAAAGCAAGTAAATTAATGAATAAGAAAATGGAGTTGGAATAATGAGCCGTTTACTACGCAATATTTTTATGCTTGTGGTATACGCTTATTTGTATATCCCAATCATTATCTTAGTGACAAATTCGTTTAATGATGATCGTTATGGTTTAACTTGGAAAGGCTTTAGCTGGAAATGGTATGAGCGTTTGTTTAACAATGATACGCTAATCCAAGCTGCAATCCACTCTGTCACTATTGCATTTTTTGCTGCGACAATAGCGACAATTATTGGTGGACTTACTGCAATTGCACTATATCGCTACCGTTTTCGTGGTAAACAAGCAGTAAGCGGTATGTTATTTATCGTGATGATGTCACCAGATATCGTTATGGCAGTATCACTCCTTGCTTTATTCATGATTGTTGGCATTAATTTAGGCTTTTTATCATTATTATTGGCACATATCACATTCTGTTTGCCTTATGTAGTAGTGACCATTTTTTCACGCCTTAAAGGTTTTGATGCCAAAATGCTTGAAGCGGCGAAAGATCTTGGTGCAGGTGAAATCACGATTTTACGTAAAATTATTTTCCCACTAGCATTACCAGCTATCATTTCAGGTTGGTTACTTAGCTTTACTATTTCATTAGATGATGTCGTTGTTTCATCATTTGTTAGTGGTGTAAGCTATGAAATTTTACCACTGAAAATTTTCTCACTGGTAAAAACAGGTGTTACACCTGAAGTTAACGCGTTAGCAACAATTATGATTATCTTATCATTAGGATTAGTCATTCTAAGTCAAGTTGTTGCAAAAAAAGGAAAATAAGTATTGTAAAAAATAATACTTCACAAACAACTTAATACAAAATAGAATACGCCTTGCCTTAAAACAAGGCGTTTTTTATGCCTCTTAAGTAAAGAGAATGTTTACCCTTAACAGGAGAATGATAGAAATGAAAAAATTTGCAGGTCTTGTGACTGCAGGAATCATGACACTTGGCTTAACAGCGAATGCACATGCAACTAATGATACTGTTTACCTTTATACTTGGACTGAATATGTTCCAGATGGTTTATTAGATGAATTTACAAAAGAAACGGGCATCAAAGTTATCGTTTCTAGTTTAGAATCAAACGAAACTATGTATGCGAAATTAAAAACACAAGGTGAAACTGGTGGCTATGATGTTATCGCACCATCAAATTATTTTGTGTCAAAAATGTCGCGTGAAGGTATGTTAAAAGAGCTAGACCACAGCAAATTACCTGTTATCAAAGAATTAAACCCTGACTGGTTAAATAAACCTTATGACAAAGGTAACAAATATTCATTGCCACAACTATTAGGCGCTCCAGGTATTGCTTATAGTACAGATAGCTATAAGGGTGAAAATTTCACTGCTTGGGGTGATTTATGGAAACCTGAGTTTAAAGGAAAAGTACAGTTACTTGATGATGCACGTGAAGTATTTAACATTGCATTATTAAAATTAGGTCAAGATCCAAATACGACTGACCCAGCAGTGATCAAACAAGCCTATGAAGAGTTATTAAAGTTACGCCCAAATGTGCTTTCATTCAACTCTGATAATCCAGCTAACTCATTTATTTCTGGTGAAGTTGAAGTGGGTCAATTATGGAATGGTTCTGTGCGTATTGCTAAAAAAGAACAAGCACCTTTAGATATGGTGTTCCCAAAAGAGGGACCTGTACTTTGGGTTGATACATTAGCAATTCCTGCAACATCAAAAAATCCTGATGGAGCACATAAATTAATTAACTATTTATTAAGTGCAAAAGTTTCTGCTCGACTAACAGAAGAAATTGGCTATCCAACATCAAATATTGAAGCATTAAATCTCTTACCAGCAGAAATCACACAAGACCCTGCTATCTATCCAACAGCTGAAGTATTACAAAAAAGCTACTGGCAAGATGATGTAGGTGATGCAGTTGAATTATACGAAAACTATTACCAACAATTAAAAGCAGCAAAATAATCTGTTGTTAAAACGTCAGTAAACAGCTCAAGTGCGGTCGAAATTTCAAAAATTTTAACCGCACTTTTTTCATACTTTAACTTATATCTTTAGATGCTCGTCAATTGAATTTTTAAGCATAAATTTAATATAATAATGCATTTACAATCAATACGTTCTAGCCTACAATCCATTCTTGTCCGTATCCATTCGGCGTCTTCAGGTCAATTAAGTTATGCCCTTAACTGACACATTTTTTACCCTTTTACGGGAGCCATATTAATGAAAAAACTGACTCGTATTTTAACTGCTGGTGTGATGATGCTGAGCATAAGTAATTATGCAAACGCAGCAAATAATGAAGTTTATCTTTATACTTGGACAGAATATGTTCCAGAAGGCTTATTAGATGAATTCACAAAACAAACAGGAATCAAAGTTATTGTTTCAAGCTTAGAATCAAACGAAACCATGTATGCTAAATTAAAAACACTTGGCAAAGATGGTGGTTATGATGTGATCGCACCAACAAGCTATTTCGTTTCAAAAATGGCTCGAGAAGGAATGCTAAAAGAATTGGATCACAGTAAACTACCCGTAATAGCACAACTTGATCCAAACATGCTTGATCGCCCTTATGATAAAGGGAATAAATATTCATTACCTCAACTATTTGGTGCAACAGGTATTGCTTATAATACTTCAAACCAAAATCCAGAACAGTTTCAATCTTGGGGTGACTTATGGAATACGGAATTCAAAGGCAAAGTGCAAATGCTCGATGATCCTCGTGAACTCTTTAATATCGCCTTATTAAAAATGGGAAAAGACCCAAATACACAAGATCCGATGGTGTTAAAAGAAGCTTATGAAGAATTATTAAAACTACGTCCAAATATTCTCTCTTTTAATTCTGATAACCCTGCAAGTACGTTTATCTCAGGAGAAACAGATATCGGTTTACTTTGGAATGGTTCTGTACGTATCGCTAAAAATGAAGGTGCTACAGTAGACATGATCTATCCGAAAGAAGGAACAATGCTTTGGATTGATAATCTTGCTATTCCGGCAACAGCTAAAAACACAGAAAATGCTTATAAATTGATTAACTATCTATTAAGTGCGGATGTTTCAGAAAAATTGACACTAAACATTGGTTATCCAACATCTAACTTAGAAGCATTAAAACGCCTGCCTAAAGCACTTACAGAAGATCAAGCGACTTTCTTAACACAAGAAGTCATTGATCGTAGCCAATGGCAAATTGATGTGGATAATGCAATTGATTTATACGACAGCTATTACCAAAAGCTCAAAGCAGCAAAATAATCAACCATAGCTTGATTTCAATCACAAAAAGATCTTCTGAATGAAGATCTTTTCTATTTTGTACATTAATATAAGCACAGATATTCAGACAAGGAGAGCTAATATGAATCTACATATTTCAGAGAAAATTAAACAAGCCATTCATCTCATTGAGCCAGAACAACTCGGGCAAGATATATGGCACATTTTAGAAGAACAACATTTTATTGGTTTATTACCACACTTTATTGTTAATCATATTTGTCAAAAACACCATCTTGATCATAAACAGCTTGCATTAAAACTATTACCAATTACAGCTTGTTACTCTCATACCCCTATTTCAAACTTTCATGTTGGCGCTGTAGCTATTGGTATTAGTGGCAATTTTTACTTTGGAGCAAATCAGGAATTTTCAAACACTAACATTCAACAAACTATTCATGCTGAACAAAGTGCTATCTCACATGCATGGGTAAATAACGAAAAATCACTCACAGGTATTGTTGTCAACTATACGCCATGTGGTCATTGTCGCCAATTTATGAATGAACTAAACTCTGCTTCCGAGCTTCAGATTCACTTACCTCATAGCCAAAACAACCCATTACAAAAATATTTACCCGATTCTTTTGGTCCAAAAGATCTTAACATCAATCAATTATTGCTAGATGAGCATGACAATCACTTGAATTATCACAGTCAAAATCCACTTATTTTGACCGCACTTAAAGCCGCTAATACCGCACATGCCCCCTATTCTAATTCCTATCATGGTGTTGCAATCCAAACTCAAGATCAACGCATATTCTTTGGTAGTTATGCTGAAAATGCGGCATTTAATCCTAGTTTACCAGCACTACAGGTCGCACTTAATCATCTTTTCTTAAATGGAGAAGAGTTAGCAAATATTCAACAAGTCGTCATGGTTGAACAAGCCAATACATTAAGTTACCGTAAAATGAGTGAAGACTTAGTCGAAAGTATTTGTGCAACCAAATTAGAATATATCGCGCTTTAACAAATGAACTGATTAAAATGTAAATAAAAGTGCAGGTCACATTACCAAAATGTTAACTGCACTTTTTTATTTTCTGAAAATTAAGTTTAGCGCAATAAACATACTATTTTGATTAATTCAGACACAAAAAAGGATAGCCGTAAATTAGCTATCCTTATTTACCTCTATTAGAAAAGCGTTATTTTCCAATCACGTCTAAACCACCCATATATTGGCGTAACACACTTGGTACCGTAATTGAACCATCTGCATTTTGATAATTTTCTAAAATTGCAACTAAAGTACGTCCAACCGCTAAACCAGAACCATTTAATGTATGAACTAAGCGCGTTTTCTTATCCGCTTTAGAGCGGCAACGTGCTTGCATACGACGTGCTTGGAAATCCCACATATTTGAACAAGACGAAATTTCACGATATGTATTTTGTGCAGGTAACCACACTTCTAAATCATAAGTCTTACAAGCACTGAAGCCCATATCACCTGTACATAACAATACTTTACGGTACGGTAATTCTAGCAATTGCAATACTTTTTCTGCCTGCCCAGTTAATTCCTCTAAAGCGTCCATTGACGTTTCTGGCACAACAATCTGTACTAGCTCAACTTTATCAAATTGGTGCATACGAATTAAACCACGCGTATCACGCCCATAAGATCCTGCTTCAGAACGGAAACAAGGCGTATGTGCCGTCATTTTTAATGGCAAATCTGCTTCATCTAAAATTTCATCACGTACTAAATTTGTTACTGGAACTTCCGCAGTAGGAATTAATGCATAAGGTTGCTGACCTTCTAATGCTTGAGTATGGAATAAATCTTCCCCAAATTTTGGTAACTGTCCAGTACCATAAAGCGTGGCATGATTTACTAAGTAAGGCACATAAGTTTCAGTATAACCATGTTGCTCAGTATGTAAATCCAGCATAAATTGTGATAAAGCACGATGTAACTTAGCAATTTGTGCTTTCATGACAACAAAACGTGATCCACTTAATTTTGCACCAGCTGCAAAATCTAAACCGCCTAAATCTTCGCCTAATGACACATGATCTTTTACATCAAAATCAAAGATTTTTGGATTTCCCCAACGCAATACTTCTATATTATCACTATCATCTTTACCTAAAGGCACTTCATCAGCTGGTAAATTAGGAATTGCCAAAGCAATTTGATTAATCTCTGCTAATACATCGTCTAATTTCGCTTTTGTCGTACTTAACTCAATCCCCATATGCTCCACTTCTGCCAACAAAGCAGAAATATCCTCACCACGCGCTTTTGCCTGACCAATATTTTTTGAACGAGTATTACGTTCTGCCTGTAAGGTTTCTGTTTTTACTTGCAATGTTTTACGTTGGTCTTCAAGTTTAGTTAACAACGTAACATCTAATATAAAATTACGTTTAATTTTTAATTTCTTAGCCACTTCTGCAAGATTATTACGCAATAGATTTGGATCGATCATTTTTTACCTACTTTCATTAAAATTTAGACGGAATTAACCGCACTTTTGCATAAAATTAATCGACTTATTTTAGATCGAATTACACTAATAAACCAGTTTAAAATCAAAGAGCATAAAGATTAAAAACAAAATGCAGTATTCCTCTATCAAAACACGATGAGCTTAAAAAGTTGCAAATTTTTTCTGAATAAATCGCCTGATTTTACTCATAAAAATATGCAATGAAATTCACTTAAAAGACAAAACACTTCAATTAAAAACAAATAAAACTAAGAAGAAAGCGAATTTACTTTAAACAAATAATGAACCGGAATTATCAATTCAATTTATAACTGACCAAGCGTTTTAATCAGAGAAAATCTCAATAACGCTTTCTCTTACTTACTTGATCTTGTTGCCGCAACCAATCTAGTTTTTCTTTGATTTTAATCTCCATACCCCGATTGGTTGGGAAATAGTATTGCGTATCTTTGAGAGGTTCAGGAAAATAATTCTCACCTGCGGCATAAGCATTTGCTTCATCATGAGCATAACGATATTCTGCTCCATAACCAAGCTCTTTCATCAAATTAGTTGGCGCATTACGCAAATGTTCTGGTACGTCATAATCAGGTAATTCCTGCACTTGTTTTTTTGCTTGTTTAAACGCGCTATAAACAGCATTACTTTTTGGTGCAACAGCAAGATAAACAATTGCCTGTGCAATCGCTCGCTCCCCCTCAGCCGCACCAACACGAGTAAAACAATCCCAAGCAGCAAGCGCAACTTGCATTGCTCTTGGATCAGCATTCCCTACATCTTCCGAAGCAATAGCTAATAAACGTCTTGCGACATAAAGCGGATCACCTCCCGCAGTGATAATCCGCGCATACCAATATAATGCTGCATCTGGTGCCGAACCACGCACTGATTTATGTAATGCAGAAATCAGATCATAAAAACGATCGCCTTGTTTATCAAAACGGGCCTGGCGTTCTCCTAGAATTTCTTTCAATAAAGTGTGGTCTAAAATTTTGCCGTTTTCACTTTCTTCCGCCATGTCAACCATTAATTCAAGGCTATTTAATGCTAAGCGTGCATCACCATTCACATACTCAGCAAGTGTCTCAAGCACATTAGCCTCTAAAACAAATTTTGTTTTACCTAATCCACGGGTTTCATCTTGCAAAGCCTGTTGCAAAACTTGGCTGATATCTTGTGTAGTAAGGGATTTTAGAATATACACTCGAGCTCGAGACAAAAGGGCGCTATTTAATTCAAAGGACGGATTTTCAGTCGTTGCACCAATAAAAATAATAGTACCGTCTTCGATATGAGGTAAAAAAGCGTCTTGTTGACTTTTATTGAAACGATGAACTTCATCCACAAAAAGAATAGTGCGGCGATCAGCTAAACGGTTATGTTTTGCTCGTTCAATCGCTTCTCTAATTTCTTTTATGCCACTAGTGACAGCAGAAATTCGTTCTACTTCTGCCTGAATTCGCAACGCGATGATCTCTGCCAGAGTAGTTTTTCCAGTTCCGGGGGGACCCCATAATACCATTGAATGAATATGTCCAGCTTGAATCGCTTTACGCAAGGGTTTTCCTTCACCGATTAAATGCGTTTGTCCACAATATTGTTCTAGTGTCGTCGGTCGCATTCTCGCAGCAAGAGGACGAAAATCATCATGCGTAAAATCAAGGTTCAAGTTCGACATATCCTATTCCAATTTATTTTTTACGCTGGTCGTCTAATTCTACACCTTTTGGCACAGTAAACTTAAACAAGCTGTCAGCCAAAGGCTGGTTAGTAATATTACGCAATACATATAAATTCGATTGTCCATCCTTTTCAATCGTACTGAAATTGCGTAATACCCCCTCGCTATCAATACGAATATCAAATTGTTTGATATTACTGTTCTTTGCTTTTGGCTTTAAAGTAAAAGTATCTGCTTTTTGTTCAACAGAATACTGCGCCCAATGGCTATTATCATCACTAGTAAGCAAGACGAAAGGCGTGTTATTTACTGCTTCTTTTACCCAATTGGCGGTTACTTGCTCGACAAAAGGATCGTAAAACCACAGTGTTTTACCATCAGAAATAATTTGACTTTCTTGTGGCTGTTTATTATCCATACGAAACAAGTTAGGACGTTTAATTTGAATTTGACCACTGCCTTGCTGTACATTTTTCCCATCAGCTGTACTCACTGTTTGTGCATAATCCGCACTTAATACATTTACTTTAGCTAAACGCTGTTGTAATTCGCTTGCCGCATCAGCCCAAGCCAAACTACTAAAACCAGCAAGCAAAAGTGCGGTCGTTTTTAACAAAATTTTTTGCATATTTACTTTCCTAAAAATCAGAAGAACGTCGTGCTAATATTTCACGCTTGCCATTTTGCATTGGTGAAACAATCCCTTGTTCTTCTAGTTGATCCATAATACGTGCAGCGCGGTTAAAGCCAACTTTAAATTTACGCTGTACATACGAAGTAGAGGTATTGCCCGTAGTAGTAACAAATTCAACGACTTCATCAAATAAATCATCTAAATCATCCGAATCTGTCGCTAAACGTTGCGAGTCTGCTTCGTCATCATCAGAGCCTTCTAAAATACCCTCGATATAACTTGGCTTGCCACGCGCTTTCCAATCATCGACGACTCGAGCAACTTCATCATCACTCATAAAGGCACCATGTACACGAACTAAATCAGAAGAGCCTGCACCTGAATACAGCATATCACCGCGTCCAAGTAATGCTTCTGCGCCAACCTGATCCAGAATAGTACGAGAGTCAATTTTACTTGCCACTGTAAAGGCAATTCGACTTGGAATATTGGCTTTTATTAAGCCAGTGATGACATCTACTGACGGGCGTTGTGTCGCTAAAATCAAATGAATTCCAATCGCACGTGCTTTTTGCGCCAAACGTGCAATCAATTCTTCCACTTGTTTACCCGCTACCATCATCAAATCAGCAAACTCATCAACAATAACCACAATATAGCTTAACTTTTCCAATGGTGGTGGCAGAGCATCCATTGTATCTCCTGGTCGCCACAATGGATTTGGGATTGGCATATTCATGGCTTCATATTCGTCTATTTTTTCATTGTAACCTTCGATATTACGCACGCGTAATGCAGAAAGTAATTGATAACGGCGCTCCATTTCATCGACACACCAACGTAATGCATTCGCGGCTTTCTTCATGTCCGTCACAACTTCTGTCAACAAATGTGGAATACCATCATAAATAGACAATTCAACGACTTTTGGATCAATCATAATGAATTTGACTTCTTCAGGTTTAACTCTGAACAGTAAACTTAAAATCATCGTATTGACCCCAACAGATTTTCCTGACCCCGTTGAGCCTGCTACTAATAAATGAGGCATTTTAGCCAGATCTACCACTACAGGTTTACCACTAATATCTTTACCTAATGCCATTGAAAGTAATGATTTTGATTGACGGAATTCATCACTGTCTAACACTTCACGTAATGTGACCATTTGGCGATTTACATTTGGCGTTTCAATCCCAATATAAGGTTTACCCGGAATGACTTCTGCCACACGAATTGAACGGAACATTAATGCGCGCGCTAAATCGGTATCAATGCCGGTTACTTTCGCTGCTTTGACACCCGGTTGTAACTCAAGTTCATAACGGGTAACAACCGGTCCCACTAATACATCTTTCACATTTGCTTTAACGCCAAAATTACGCAACTGATGTTCAATACGTTGTGATGTTTCAATGATTTCTTCTTGAGTAATACGATGAGCCTGACTCGGACGATGTTCTAATAACTCCAAACTTGGCATTGGCGTTGTCGGTTTTGCTTTGGTCGTCACTTTCTGCTGCAATGCAGGATGAATAAGTGAATCGCCATAAGACTTATAAATTGGTGCCGCTGGTGCTAAATCATTTTCTTGTAATTCAGGTTCCGCAAAAATGGTTTGTAGTGCATCCTCTGCATTTAATTCTTTTGCGCGTACTGCCATCTCATCTAGACGTTGTTGTTCTTGGGCAGCGAATTGGCGGGCTAAATCACTTTCTTGCTCGTTAAGTACGGTCGAATTTTGTGAAATTTTATGTGAAAGTGGAGATAACGAAACTGTTGGCATTTCAACCAGCTCAGGTGAGAAATCACTGACACTTTGGCGCAATTCTTCTACAGGTGTTAACTGAGGGTTGACTACTGCCGCTGAAAAAACAGGAACGTCATATTCCTCTTGTACACTAACTGTTGGCAAGGAAAGCTCATGTTCAACTGCATAACCACCAAGTTGTGCTTTTTCTAAGCTATCAAATGTAGATGCAGCATCTGATGTTTGCGATGATGTTGCTTGCTCAGTATTCAACCCATTAATATTAATAAAGTTTTCGACACTCACTAAAGCAGGTGTTTCCATTTCAACTTGTGGTAATACATCAATTTGTGGGTCTTCAATTAAGCTAATTTGATTATCAACATCTTTTTCATCTAAGCTTGTATTTTGTAAATCTAAATCTTGCTGCGGGGATAAAGACTGCTCGCCATCTTGTGCTGTTTTATCATCATTTTTCATGGTCAACCAATGAAAAAAATTGATACATAAACGAATCAGCGAAGAACCAGAGCATAAAATGAATCCAAGCAACGTTAAAACAAAGCCAGATAACATTAAACCAACAAAATCCAGTAGAGGGAAAAATACTGTCACTAAACTGCCGCCAAGTACACCACCGGCTAAATAATAAGGTGAATTCGTCAACAATAAAGTCGCTAATACACAAGAGCCACATAAAAAAATAGCAAAGCCAAGTAAGCCAATAGTTAAACGTGATAGATTAAATTGTGCTTTTCTTTTACTGCGTAAAAAATAAAGCGAGGTGATTAAAACGACGAAAGGAATAAGATGCCCAATATGCCCAAATAACACAAAAAATAAATCAATAAACCAAGCACCTAACGCTCCTGCTTTATTGATCGTTTTTTCGATATAGCTTGAAGATGCCCATGAGTTATCTAATGGGGAATAACTTGACCACGCCGCAATCAGGTAAAGTGCGAAAAGTGCGGTCAAAATAAAGAAAAATTCCAATAAATACTGCTTAGGGGTAAATTTTTCAGAAATTCGTTTAATCATGGTCTTACTTCAGTTGTAAAAAGTTGGTTTGCTTCACTTCTTCCATCACCACATAAGTGCGTGTATCATTCACACCGGGTAAGCGTAACAACGTCGTACCAAGTAATTTACGATACGCTGCCATATCTGCTACCCGCGTTTTTAATAAATAATCAAAATCACCTGATACCAAGTGACATTCCTGAATTTCATCAAGTTGTTGCACCGCAGCATTAAATTCTTCAAACACATCTGGCTTACCACGGATTAAGGTAATCTCCACAATGACTAATAATGGCGAATCTAATAATTCTGGATTTAACAAAGCACGATAGCCCATGATGACACCTTGTTTTTCAAGGCGTTTAACACGCTCTAAACAAGGTGTCGGTGATAAACCCACTTTTTTAGACAAATCAATATTTGAAATTTTGCCGTTACGTTGCAATTCATTCAAAATTTTTATATCAATACTATCAAGCGCTTTCATCAATTTCTTTTCCATTGGCGACATCCTTTGTTGTACTTTTTAACTGTAATAATAATGAGATCATACTATGATATTTAAAAATTATCTAATATCACCAATGCATCAGACAATTTTTTCACAGTAAACACTTCCATATTCTGCACTGTATTTTTAGGACGATTAGCAAAGGGCACAATCGCCCGCTTAAAACCATGTTTAGCCGCTTCGCTAATCCGTTCTTGTCCACTTGGAACAGGACGAATTTCACCCGCTAATCCCACTTCACCAAATACGACTAAATCCTGTGGCAATGGACGATTACGAAAACTCGAAATCAAGGCTAATAACAAGGCAAGATCCGCACTGGTTTCCGTCACTTTTACTCCACCAACGACATTGACAAAAACATCTTGATCAGACATCTGTAAACCACCGTGTCGATGTAATACAGCTAATAATAACGCTAAACGATTTTGTTCCAGTCCAACAGCAACGCGACGAGGGTTGGCTAACATTGAATGATCAACTAACGCTTGAATCTCCACCAATAATGGACGTGTACCTTCCCAAATCACCATCACAGAACTGCCTGAAGTCTGTTCTTCACCACGACTTAAAAAGATTGCGGAGGGATTTTTCACCTCACGTAATCCCTGTTCCGTCATGGCAAATACCCCTAATTCATTTACTGCCCCAAAACGGTTTTTATGACTGCGCAAAGTACGATAACGTGAATCAGCTTCCCCCTCTAATAACAAAGAACAGTCAATCACATGCTCCAATACTTTAGGTCCAGCTAAGGTGCCATCTTTCGTCACATGTCCTACCATCACAATAGCAACTTGTCGTGTTTTAGCATAACGCGTTAAAAAAGAAGCACATTCACGGACTTGAGCAACACTCCCCGGTGAAGATTGAATATCGGCTAAATGCATCACTTGAATAGAATCAATCACAATAATCTGTGGCTTTAACTGATCAGCTAAAGCGCAAATCTGTTCAACTGAAGTTTCAGAGAGCATATTTAATTTATCAGCTGGTAAGCCTAAACGTTTGGCTCGCATTGCAACTTGTTGTAAAGACTCTTCTCCAGTGACATAAAGTGCGGTCATTTTCTGTGCTAAACCACACATCACTTGCAACAATAAGGTACTTTTTCCCGCACCGGGATGTCCACCAATTAAAATAGCGCTACCAGGTACAACGCCCCCGCCCAAGACACGATCTAATTCATTAAAACCACTTGCGAAACGAGGAGTTTCTTGTAGTGAAATTTCTGACAGTGTTTGAATTTTGGCACGAGTTTCGCCGGCATAGCCACTAAAACGATCGCCTTTAGCATTTGTACTCGCAGAAACTAAACGAACTTCACTAATTGTATTCCATGCCTTGCAAGCAGCACATTGTCCTTGCCAACGCGAAAACTCCGCGCCGCAATCATTGCATACATAAGCACTTTTGGGAGCCTTTGCCATAAATTAATGATCCAATGTGAGAGAAATTAAATTGATCATACGTTTTACATATTGTCCTGTTTGCAGTAATTGTTTTAATTTTTCTAAAGCGAGCTGATTATTTTTAGTTTCACTATGTAAAAGTATAATGTCACGAATTTGTGTAAACAAATCATTATTGCTTTCTAATAAATCTGCTAATACGTCACCATCTAATCCTATTGTATTTTGCGATAGTTGTTGAGTAAAAATCGTTTCTAATAGCCTCGCATTATCAGTGTAATAATGATACAAATTAAAAAATGCCCCAATGCGCTCTACAGTACGTAAAAAATCCACACTGAAATAATGCACATCAATAGCGAAGGTTTCTTCAATTAGGGCTTGTTCTAATTGAAAAAGCGCACTAAGTTTATCCACTGGATTACGGCTATTTTGTTCAAATTGTAAAAACTCACGCCATTTATCGAGCCAATGACTTACTTCGACAGCTTGTGCATTAGCTAATGCATAACCTCGTTTTGCCTTTGAAGCAGCACTTAAACGCACAGCACTTTCTAAGGTTAAACTACGCACAAAGCGAAGCAAATCAATTGTGCAACCTGATTTTAACTCAAATTCAACTTCACAAATCGGCATTTGCTTTTCACCCGCCACAATCTTCCCCAGATCAAAAGCAACTTCAATAACGCTGCCCTTGCCACATTCAACTAACCACGATTGGCGTTCAAAATCTGTACTGAACACAGGTTGCAAGCTAAGCTGTGCAAAATTTTCCAAATTCACACCGCACTTTTCAACGAGTAAAGTTAAGTTAGGTTCTGCATTTGGCAAAGCAACATTATATTCGGGTCGAATATGCAGTCCCCCTTTCACTTCACCATCTGTTTTTAAAGTTAGCGTATATTGCCCGTTCTGTTGCCGCACACGTAAACCCATTTTTTGAGCTGCTAACAAATGATCAACGGTATCGTAGTAACAATTGCCTAAAAATTGTGTGTCCTGTGCTAACAAACGAAAATGCGTTATTTCTTGGCGTAAAAAATCAACAAAGCTAGGTTCAACCGCTAATTTTAGTTCTATTTCATCACTCATTCTAAAAATCCTTTTATTTCAATAAATTATATAAGTCATAAAGAAGACGAAAAGAATTTAACTTTCGCATTATCCAACAAATACTGAACTTTTTCGATTAAAATCGTGAATTTTTAGCGGACATAAGGTAAGATTCGCCTGAAAAATACATCAACCTCTATTTGGGAGTTATCTTATGGCAATTAATAATATCCTTGGATTATTTGCACATTCGCCGTTAAAGCCATTGCAGAGACATTCAGAAAAAGTCACTGAATGCTGCAACTTGCTTATTCCTTTCTTTGAACATACCTTCCGTGCTGAATGGGACAAAGCCGAAGAATTACGCGCTAAAATTTCAGAATGTGAACGCCAAGCAGACACCTTAAAACGCGAAATTCGATTGAAATTACCTCGTGGTTTATTCATGCCAATTGATCGTACTGATTTACTTGAATTAGTTACTCAACAAGATAAATTAGCTAACTTTGCCAAAGATATCTCTGGGCGAATGATTGGTCGTCATTTTGCTATTCCACAAGAAATGCAGCCTGAATTTGAAAAATATTTGAAACGCAGTTTAGATTCAATTGTACAAGCACATCGCGTGATTGATGAAATGGAACAATTACTTGAAACTGGTTTCAAAGGTCGCGAACTGGATCTTGTCAATCGAATGATCAATGAACTTGACGCCATTGAAGATGATACAGATCAAATGCAAATCCATTTAAGAAAAATGTTGCTTGGTATTGAATCTCGCTATAACCCTATTGATGTCATGTTTTTATATAAAACCCTTGAATGGGTTGGAGTGTTAGCAGATCAAGCTCAACGCGTAGGCTCACGGATAGAGTTAATGTTAGCTCGTTCATAACCCACCGGTTTATAGGAAGAACAAAAAATGGAACTACTTAATCAATATGGTACTGTGCTCGTTCTTATCACTGCAGTTTTTGGTTTTTTCATGGCATTCGGTATCGGGGCCAATGATGTCTCTAACGCAATGGGAACCTCAGTCGGCTCAGGGACTATTACTGCCAAGCAAGCCATTATTATTGCAATGATTTTTGAATCTGCTGGTGCTTATTTAGCTGGTGGCGAAGTAACAGAAACAATCAAAAGTGGTATTATCGATCCAATGCAATTCGCTGCTACTCCCGATATTTTAGTATTAGGCATGATGGCGGCGTTATTCGCTTCTGGACTATGGTTATTAATTGCCTCACGCATGGGATGGCCAGTTTCAACCACCCATTCTATTGTTGGCGCAGTTGTTGGTTTCGCTTGTGTGACTGTAGGTAAAGAAGCGGTTGAATGGGGAACAATTAAAAGCATTGTCGGAAGTTGGTTTATTACCCCTATTATCGCAGGTATTGTCGCTTATGGTATTTTTGCTAGCACTCAGAAATTAATCTTTGATACTGATCAACCACTTAAAAATGCCCAAAAATACGGTCCATATTACATGGGATTAACTTCATTTATCCTTTGTATTGTGACATTTACTAAAGGTTTAAAACACATTGGGTTACATTTAAATGGCTTTGAAGTGTTTTTAATTTCTTTAGTTATCGGCATTGTCTCTATCGTGTTTTGCCACTTCTATTTCAAAAGCCCAACGTTCATACAAAAAGTACAACGAGGTACTTTTGGTGGAGTTGAAAAAGTATTCAGTATTTTAATGTTATTAACTGCCTGCGCTATGGCATTCGCACATGGTTCAAATGATGTTGCTAATGCAATTGGACCGCTTTCCGCCGTCGTATCAATTGTTGAACATGGTGGACAAATCTTACCGAAAACACAGCTTGCTTGGTGGATTCTACCACTAGGTGCAGTAGGTATTGTTGTTGGTCTGATTGTGATGGGATATAAAGTCATGGCAACAATTGGAACAGGTATTACCGATTTAACACCAAGTCGTGGTTTTGCTGCACAATTTGCTACAGCAATCACAGTTGTACTTGCTTCAGGCACAGGATTACCAATCTCAACAACACAAACACTAGTTGGTGCCGTATTAGGTGTAGGCTTTGCACGTGGAATTGCTGCATTAAACTTAAATGTGATCCGTAATATTATTGCCTCTTGGATTGTCACACTGCCAGCAGGTGCATTTTTCGCCATTATCATTTATTATGTGTTAAGCTTCATTTTTCACTAATCTTGCTTAAAGTGCGGTGAAATTTGACCGCACTTTTCTTTCGTAATTGCTTTATATAGGATATTGTTTTATGCAGAAAATCACCAAAGTCTTACTTTCTTGTCTTTTTCTCGGTGTATCCATTCAATTGGTTCATGCTGAAACCAAATATGTCACAGAAAATTTAACTACGTTTCTACGTAAAGGTGCTGGTGAGCAATATAAAATTGCAGGCGCAATTCGTGCAGGTGAACCAGTCACCGTATTAGATCAAAAAGATAAATATAGCTTAATCCGCGATAGTAAAAATCGTGATGCATGGATTTTAACCAGTGAATTAACCTCAACACCAAGTAGCAAAGAAGAAAATCCGCAATTAAAAACACAAATCCAAGAACTTACCATGAAACTTAACCGCTTAGACAGTGATTGGCAACAACGCACCAGTGAAATGCAGCGCAGAGCAAACCAAGCGGAACAACAAAGCAGCCAATTATTAGAACAAAATTCTCAGTTAAAACGTGAATTGGAAATTACTAAAAATAAAAATCGTGATCTAGAAGCGATGCTTGATGCAGGAAAGCGTGAAATTGCGATTCAATGGTTTATTTATGGTGGTTCAGTACTTGGTGTTGGTCTGCTACTTGGTCTTATTATTCCATTAATCTTACCAAGACGTCGCCGTAATAATGGTTGGGCATAATTTCTAAACCAATGCAAAAAAGCAACATTCAAATTTACTTAGTAGGAGGCGCTGTGCGAGATCAGCTCCTCCAGCTTCCAGTCAAAGATCGCGATTGGGTTGTCGTTGGCGCTACACCAGAATATTTAATTGCACAAGGTTATCAACAAGTCGGTAAAGACTTTCCTGTCTTTCTCAATCCATGTACAAAAGAAGAATACGCACTTGCACGTACAGAACGAAAAGCAGGTAGTGGTTATACGGGTTTTATCTGTGATTTTTCTCCGACTATTTCACTCAAACAAGATTTAATGCGGCGTGATTTAACAATTAATGCATTAGCACAAGATTCAGCAGGAAAAATACATGATTTTTATGGTGGCGTACAAGATCTGAATAATCGCATCTTGCGCCATGTTTCCCCTGCATTTGCAGAAGATCCACTACGTGTTTTACGTGTTGCTCGCTTTGCTGCCCGTTATCATTATCTTGGCTTCAAAATTGCAGCAGAAACTGTTGCATTAATGCAACAATTAACGCAAACAGGTGAACTTTGCCGGCTTACTGCTGAACGAGTTTGGTTAGAAACAGAAAAAGCACTCTTAGAAAAAAATCCCGAAATCTATTTTGAAACGCTACGCCAAATTGGTGCGCTGAATATACTCTTTCCAGAATTAGATGCGTTATGTGGTGTCCCAAATCCAGCTAAATACCACCCAGAAATAGACTCGTTTATTCATACGATGTTGGTTTTAAAGCAAGCTGTCTTGCTCACTGAAAATACACATTATCAGAAAAGTGCGGTCCGTTTTGCAGCAATTTGTCATGATTTTGGCAAAGCATTAACACCTGAAGCCATTCTGCCTCACCATTATGGACATGAAAAAGCAGGCATAAAGCCCATCAGAATGCTGTGTCAACGCTTTAAATTACCAAATACGATTCAAACCTTTGCTGAACTTTGCTGTCAATATCATTCACATGTCCATAAAGCTTTTGAATTACGCCCCGAAACTATCATCAAATTATTTAATGCCTTAGATGTATGGCGTAAACCCCAGCGTTTTGCAGAACTATTAGTCGTTTGTGTCGCAGATAGTCGCGGACGAACCGGATTTGAACAAGCCGCTTATCCACAAAAAGATTTCCTATGGCACCTTTACCAAACTGCACGGCAAGTTGATGTACAAGCAGTGATTGCTGATGGCTTTGAAAAACAAGCTATTCGCGATGAACTTAATCGTCGTCGCATGCATATAGTTAAACAAAAACGCGCCGAAATTCTACCGCGCTTTACTAATGTAAGTTAAGCTCGTAAAATACCCATAATTTTTAGCCTCCTTTTATGTTATGAAAAAACCATACTTCTTTTTTTCAGTTATCATTAGTCTTATTTTAAGCGCTTGTACGCTTGATACAGAGCGTCCAATAAATATAAAGTATATTGATAAAACAAACCCAAACTGGCAGCAGCACCTCAGTCAAATAAAAAAAATCCAACAATATAGTAATCAAGGACAACTAGGCTACATCAGCACACAAGAACGCTTTTCAACGCGTTTTAATTGGCAATATCAAAATTCAGCAAACTATCTGTTGACTCTTTCATCGACTATCAGTAGCACAACTCTCACACTTGAAATGCGTAACAATCTAATGCGTGTTTATGATAATAAAGGCAATCAACGTGCTACACCAGATGCTAAACAACTATTAAAAGAGATGATTGGGGTAGATTTTCCATTAGAACAATTTGCACTATGGCTAAAAGGTCAACCAGATGAAAAACTTGATTATAAAGTTGGAGAAAACCATTTATTAGCAAGTTTTAGTTATCCACTTAACAACAGGATCTGGACAGCAGACTATCTGAGCTACCATCAACAAAATTTACCTTTACCCAAAGATATTTTGTTAAAAACAGAAGGGCAAACCTTGAAAATTCGTATCGATAACTGGAAGTATTAATGCAAAATTATCAATTTTCTACCACACTTTTATCATCACAAGAAAACAAGTTACGTTTTCCCTGCCCTGCTAAACTGAATTTATTTCTTTACATTAATGGTAAACGACCTGATGGCTATCACGAACTACAAACCTTATTTCAATTCCTGAATTTCGGTGACTGGCTAGAAATTGAAATTCGCCAAGATGATAAAATTTATCTTACGCCAGAAATACCAAATTTAAATACCGAAGATAATTTAGTCTATCGAGCCGCTAAACTACTCCAACAAAAAACAGCCTGTAACTTAGGTGCTAATTTACATTTAGATAAAATTTTGCCGATGGGGGCAGGTATTGGTGGCGGTTCATCAAATGCAGCAACGACTTTACTTGCGCTCAATCACCGTTGGAATACCAGATTAACTATTGCGCAATTAGCAAAATTAGGACTGACACTAGGTGCTGATGTGCCAATCTTTGTACATGGCCATGCTGCTTTTGCAGAAGGTGTAGGTGAACAAATTACTTATTGTGATCCACCAGAAAAATGGTATGTCGTATTAAAACCAAATGTGGCTATCTCGACAGCAGCTATATTTTCTGATCCCAATTTAACACGGAATACAGCAAAAAAATCACTGGAACAATTACTCGCGCAAAAATATGAAAACGATTGCGAAAAAGTTGTCATAAATCATTATCCAGAGGTTGAAGAAATACTCCACAGGTTGCTACAATATGCGCCGTCAAGATTAACGGGTACTGGCGCCTGTGTATTTGCTGAATTTAATGATGAAGAAAGTGCTAAAGTAGCCTTTCAAGCCATGCCAAAACAATATTTTGGCTTTGTCACACAAGGATTAAATATTTCACCTTTGCATAAAATGCTCACGCAATTAAGCTAGCTTAATGCAATAACAGACTAACTCAACCATTTTATTCTTTACAATCTAAACCTCGAGGTTCAATTAACAATGCCTGATATAAAACTCTTCACTGGTAATGCAACTCCAGAACTAGCAAAACGAATTTCTGAACGTTTATATCTCTCATTAGGTGATGCGACAGTTGGTCGTTTCAGCGATGGTGAAATCCAAGTTCAGATCAATGAAAACGTACGTGGTAGTGATGTGTTCATTATTCAATCTACTTGTGCACCAACAAATGATAACCTAATGGAGTTGATTGTAATGGTTGATGCGCTACGCCGCGCATCTGCAGGTCGAATTACTGCCGTCATCCCTTATTTCGGTTATGCTCGCCAAGATCGCCGTGTGCGCTCTGCACGTGTGCCAATTACAGCCAAAGTTGTGGCAGATTTCTTATCCAGCGTCGGTGTAGATCGTGTACTGACTTGTGACTTACATGCGGAACAGATTCAAGGTTTCTTTGATGTACCTGTAGATAACGTATTCGGTTCCCCGGTACTCGTACATGATGTGTTAAAGAAAACTGATATAGAAAACCCTATTGTCGTTTCACCAGATATTGGCGGTGTTGTACGTGCGCGTGCGATTGCGAAGCTATTAAATGATACTGATATGGCAATCATTGATAAACGTCGTCCTCGTGCTAATGTTGCTCAGGTCATGCATATTATTGGTGATGTAGCTGGTCGTGATTGTATTTTAGTTGATGATATGATCGATACTGGTGGGACATTATGCAAAGCAGCTGAAGCGTTAAAAGAACGTGGAGCTAAACGCGTGTTCGCTTATGCAACACATGCTGTTTTCTCTGGCTCAGCCGCCAAAAACTTAGCAAGTGATGCTTTAGATGAAGTAGTAGTTACTGATACTATTCCACTTTCACCAGAAATCAAAGCACTGAATAAAGTACGTGTATTGACCCTTTCTGGCATGCTAGCAGAAGCAATTCGTCGTATCAGTAACGAAGAATCAATCTCTGCGATGTTTACCTAAAACACATCGAAACAATGAAGGCGAACCATAGCGTTTGCCTTTTTTATGTATTAGAAAACCATCTTAGCTTGATCAAAATAAGTCATGATATTCATAAGAACTTTCCTTAACCTAGACCAATACTGTCAACTATCAGATATTGAAAAGTAAAGTGCAGTCAAAATTTCAATATTTTTGACCGCACTTTAATGTAACAAAGGCTCACTGAATAACTATAGCTTTAATTGCCGTTCAACGTCTTTCGCTCTAACTAAGAATTGTTTACGCTCAGCTGTCCCCATTCCACTACTCGTGCCTGGTAATTTCACACTTAATGGATTCACTGCTCGCCCATTAATATGAAATTCATAGTGTAAATGCGGCCCAGTAGAACGTCCTGTATTCCCCGAAAGCGCAATACGTTGACCACGCTTCACATTTTGTCCTGCTTTCACTAACGGACGACTTAAATGCATGTACACTGTTTGGTACTCACGACCATGTCGCATCACAATATAACGCCCTGCGCCATTTGCCTGATATGCTACTTTCTCTACAATACCATCGGCAGGCGCAATAATTGGCGTGCCTACTGGCATGGCAAAATCAACGCCTTTATGTGGGGCAATACGTCCTGTAACAGGATGGCGACGATAAGGATTAAAATGAGAAGAAACACGTGCTTGACGCTGCAAAGGATAACGGGCAAATCCTTTACTTAAAGTTTCGCCTTGGCGATTATAATAACGCCCATTGCTGGCTTGAATCGCATAATAGCTTTTCCCACCAGAAATAATGTGAATACCATCCACATTCCCCTGCCCAGTACGCTTGTTATCGATATATTCTCTCGTGACAAGTACTGCAAATTTATCCCCTTTTTTCAGGCGCTTTAAGTTAATTTGCCACTGTAACGCATTTGCAAGCTGATTAATTTGACGTAACTCTAAACCTAATGTTCTTAAAGTCGTATTAAAAGAGCCATCAATTTTGCCTTTTAACACTTCTTTTTTCCACACACTTTGTTTTTTTAAAATTTCACGTTTAAACTTGCCCTCTTCTGTTTTTTCATAAATACGTTCTTCACGTTCAGAAACTAACCAGTTTAAATATTCTAATTCGCCCTGATTATCTAATATCCAATAAAATTGCTGACCAGGCTTAAGATTCTTAAATTCTGGATAGCTCTTTATTAATGCCTCGCTGACATGTACATCTAACCCAGATAGTTCTAGCACATCTTTTAATGTATCGCCCTTAACCACAGTATGACTAAACTGGTTTTTAATGCGCATGGCTTGATCCATCACATCAAACAGATCATTTAAAGCATTGCGTGCTGATTCTGGAAATTCAGCTAATTCATCAATGCTATCAGGCTTAATTTCATCAACTTCATCATCTTTCGCCTCGAGATCATCGTAATACGAAGTCGCATCGAGCGCATTAACATCTAACTTATTTGTCGATACATGCTCCATTTCATCCTGCTTAGATAACGTATTTTCAACAGAAACTGAAGTGGTACTTAAAGAAGAGGCTGCAGGGCTAACCGCTGTTGGAGTAAGCTCTGCCGATGCAGGCGTTGTTGATATTAATAAGGTTGACTCACTCACTGCAACGTCATTTGCTGCTGTTTCTGTCTTGAGTTCATTATCTGCTATCTCAAGTGAAGGTTGTGATTGGGTAGAAGATGGTAATGTGTCAAAAGATTGTGATGTACGAGAATCTTCTCTTGCAACAAAAGATTCCGCTCTAACAGAGGGTAAGCTTTCAGGCGGATTAAATGTTGAATTTGATTCAGATGACAAACTTGCCTCTGAAAGCTTATTCGTGGATTCTAATTCAGACAGTTGAGTATTCTCTTGTACTTGACCAGCAACCGAGTTAAGCTTTGGTTCAGATGTCTCTTGTTTATCTTCTAATAAAACACCAGTAATAATTAATAAAATGGCGGCAAAGAAAATCATCGCTTTTACTTGCAACTTTTTTCTTCGTCTCTCTCTTGCTAACTTAACATGTCGCACCATTCTATTCCTTTATTCCTATAATTTCGTTTTATTATGACCAAGCAAATGATAAAAAATTCTACAACTCTTTAAAAAAAGCCAATAAATGCTGAAATTGTATCCATTCTACTCATTTTCATACAGCAAACTTGTTAAACAGCGAAAAATAAGCTATTTTTACTGCAATTCTTAAGCCGTCAAGTCTAGCAAATAATGCAAATTCATTCTATCAAATTACCTCTAGTTGAACTAAAAAATATTAATGTCACTTTTGAACAGAAAAAGGCATTACAAGATATCAATCTTACAATTTATCCAAATTCAATCATTACGATCGTTGGTCCAAATGGTGGCGGTAAATCGACCTTATTAAAGGTGTTACTTAAACTATTAGCACCAACATCCGGTCAAGTGCATTATAGTAAAAATGTGCGTATTGGTTATGTGCCACAAAAAATTCATTTAGACCAAAGCTTGCCTATTACCGTAGAACGATTTTTATCACTCAAAAAAGGGATTTACCCACAAGAAATCCAAGCAACACTGACTTTATTGTCAATTTCTCATTTGAGCACAAATAACATGCAAAAGCTCTCTGGTGGTGAAATGCAGCGAGTATTACTTGCCAGAGCTATTTTAAACAAACCTAACTTATTAGTGCTTGATGAACCAACTCAAGGTGTTGATATTAACGGGCAAGCAGAACTTTACCAATTAATTCATCAAACACAACAAAAACTGAATTGTGCGATTTTAATGGTGTCCCATGATTTAAATATTGTAATGGCTGACACACATGAAGTATTGTGTATCAATCAACATATTTGTTGTGCTGGTACGCCTGAAACTGTATCGAATGATCCCACATTTATTCATTTCTTTGGTGATCAATTTGCTAAGAATGTTGCACTTTATACCCATAAGCATAATCATAAACATGACATACATGGTGATATATGTTGTGCACCCAACTTTACATCACAGCAATGTACACATCAAAAATAACGAGATAAATCATGTTTGAAATTCTTTTCCCCGCTTGGTTAACTGGTATTTTACTTTCTCTGATTACAGCGCCACTCGGTGCTTTTGTAGTATGGCGCAAAATGGCATACTTCGGCGATACCCTAGCACACTCCGCCTTACTCGGTGTGGCACTTGGTATTTTTCTGGAAATTAATCCTTATTTGTCCATTGTCATTTTAACTCTAATTCTTGCTGTCAGCATGGTATGGTTAGAAGGAAAAACACAGTTTTCAGTCGATACTTTGCTTGGCATTATCGCACACAGTTGCTTATCCTTAGGTGTAGTAACGGTGGGTTTATTACAAAACGTACGTGTTGATTTAATGGCATATTTATTTGGTGACTTACTGGCGATGAATTATGACGATCTTATTTTCATCGGATTAGGTGTCACCATCGTGTTAGTCACTTTACTGTATTTCTGGCAACCGTTGCTCTCGACAACAGTCAGTCCAGAATTAGCGCAAGTAGAAGGGATTAATGTACAAAAAATGCGCTTTATTTTGATGATTCTCACCGCATTAACTATTGCACTCAGTATGAAATTTGTTGGTGCATTAATTATTACATCACTACTTATCATTCCTTCTGCAACCGCGCGTCGATTTGCTAAAACACCAGAAAATATGGTGATTATTGCTGTTTTTGTCAGCATGGTAGCAATTAGTTTAGGGTTATTACTTTCTGCCTTCTACGATACAGCTGCGGGACCTTCCGTAGTGATTAGTGCCAGCTTATTATTTTTACTCTCTTTATTTAAAAAAGAGAGAACTTAAAGTGCGGTCGATTTTCTATAAATTTTCAAGATTAAAAAGCGAACATAATATTCGCTTTGTTCAATTAATCGACGATAAAACAAGCGATTTTAGTCCCATCTGCATAGGTTTTTAATGTAGGTTTTTCAATGGCACATTGTGCTGTAGCAAAGCGACAACGCGCATGAAATGCACAACCTTTAGGCGGACTCAATGGGCTAGGTAATTCACCTGTCAACTTAATCCGCTCTCTACGATGTTCTGCTTCTAACCTTGGTGTTGCAGATAATAACGCTTGTGTATAAGGATGGCGCGGGTGACTAAAAATGGTTTTTGTATCGCCTTGTTCAACACAACGACCTAAATACATCACCATGACTTCATCAGCAATGTGCTCTACAACAGAAAGATCATGGGAAATAAACACATAAGACAGCCCCATTTCTTCTTGTAAATCCATCATTAAATTGAGTACTTGAGCTCGGACAGAAACATCAAGTGCTGAAACGGGTTCATCCGCCACCACAATATCTGGATGTAACATTAAGCCACGTGCAATTGCAATACGCTGACGCTGACCACCTGAAAACATATGTGGATAACGATCATAAAACTCTGGTTTTAAGCCTACTTTCGCCATCATCTCCAAGACTTGTTGTTTACGTTGTTGAGCAGACAAATTAGTATTAATGAGTAAAGGTTCTTCTAAAATTGTCCCTATTTTTTTACGTGGATTTAAAGACGCATAAGGATTTTGGAAAACAATTTGAATTTTTTTACGGCGTAATTTTTGCGTCGCGGTATCATTCACTAAAAAGTTTTGCCCTTTGTAAAATAATTCCCCATAAGTTGGTTGTTCAATCATTGTTAGCATTCGACCAAGTGTCGATTTACCACAACCTGATTCCCCAACAATAGCAAGAGTTTTGCTTCGTTCAAGAGTAAACGAAACACCATCTACTGCTTTAACCAGCTTTGGTTTACTGAACATCCCTTTTTTGACGGGATAATATTTTTTGAGATTTATCGCATCCAAAAGTGGTGCTTGTAATTGATTTTGTTGCATATTGCTCTCTTTTATTATTGTTATCACACGGCAAGTGCGGGTGTGCTTGGAATCCCTTGTGCATTTAATGGTGTATGGCATTTCACTCGATGACCATTCACAACTTGTGTTTCTGGCTCTTGCTGGCGACATAATTCTGTTGCATACGGACAACGTGGGTTAAGTAAACAACCTGTTGGGCGATCATATTTACCCGGCACTACACCAGGTAAGGATTGCAAGCGAGATTTTCCTTCTGCAAATTCAGGCAAGGCACGTAATAATGCTTGAGTATAAGGATGTAATGGCGTGCTAAAAATTTCTTCCGCTTTCCCTTCTTCTACAACTTGCCCTGCATACATCACAATAATACGATGTGCTGCTTCTGCCACTAAAGCAAGATCATGCGTAATCAAAATTAATGCCATATTTTTTTTACGTTGTAATTCAAGTAACAAATCAATAATTTGAGCTTGAATCGTCACATCCAGCGCGGTAGTCGGTTCATCGGCAATTAATAATTTTGGATTACAAGCAATCGCCATCGCGATCATCACTCGTTGGCTCATACCACCAGAGAGCTGGTGAGGATAAACATCTAAACGAGAAGTCGGATCTGGAATACCCACTAGCGTTAATAATTCAATTGTTCGCTCATATCGCCATGCTTTGCTCCCACCTTGGTGGACTTTCAACGCTTCCATGATCTGATAACCTACAGTATAGCTTGGATTTAAGCTAGTCATCGCATCTTGGAAAATCATGGAAACATCCGCACCTACAATTTTCTGTTTTTGCTTCGCATTCAGTGTAAGTAGGTCACTTTGATTAAAGGCTAACTTATCAGCATACACACGTCCTGGGTAATCAATTAAGCCCATAATTGCTAATGAACTGACGGATTTTCCAGAACCAGACTCCCCCACAATCCCTAATACTTCACCTTCATTTATCGTGTAGTTAATTCGGTCAACGGCTTTAAACGGGGTGTTTTCATCACCAAAATGAACAGATAAATTTTCTACATTTAATAATGCCATGCTTTTCCCCTTATTGTTTTAATTTTGGATCTAGCGCATCTCGTAAACCATCGCCCATTAAATTGAAAGCCAGTACGAGAGAAAGAATTGCTAAACCGGGAATTGTGACGAGCCAATGTGCTGTTTGCATAAAGCTACGAGATTCCGCTAACATCGTACCTAATTCAGGTGTTGGAGGCTGTGCACCAATACCTAAGAAACCCAATGCAGCAAGTTCAAGAATTGCATTAGAAATGCCCATTGTCATTTGTACAATTAATGGCGCTAAACAATTAGGTAAAATGACAATAAACATTAAACGAAATACGCCTGCCCCAGCAACACGAGAAGCAATTACATAGTCACGATTTTTTTCATTTAAAACTGAAGCGCGTGTTAAACGAACATAACTTGGAATAGAAACCACAGCAATCGCAATCGCAGCATTGGTTAAAGAAGGTCCAAGAATCGTTACCACCCCAATAGTTAATAATAAACTTGGAATAGCCAACATAATATCGACAAAACGCATAATCATTGTATCAATTAAGCCACCATAATAACCCGCGAGTAAACCGAGAATCACGCCAAAGAAACAAGACAATAAAACAATGGTCAAGCCAATAAACACAGAAAGGCGTGCACCATAGATAATACGCGATAAAATATCACGTCCAATATCATCAGTGCCTAATAAATAAGCACTATTTCCGCCTTCAATCCATGCAGGAGGAAGCAATAAGGCACTGCGATCCTGTGTAATAGGATCAAAAGGGGCGATTACCCCAGCAAAAATACAAACGATTAACACAATCGTAATAAAAGTCAGCCCAATCACTGCACCATGATTTTGTTTAAAATAAAACCAAAATTCTTGTAATGGCGTTTTCGGTGCAGGTGAACTCACTGTGGTTACACTTGACATGTTTCACTCCAATCAAATCAAAATTAAGTATGGCGAATACGCGGATTAACAACGCCATAAATTAAATCAACCGTTAAATTCACTAAAATAATCAGCGTAGCGATAATCAGTACGGAACCTTGTAACACAGGATAATCACGTGAATTAATCGCATCAATAATCCATTTACCAATCCCAGGCCAAGAGAAAATATTCTCAGTTAATACTGCACCAGAAAGCAATTGTCCAACAATTAATCCGACTACTGTTACAACAGGAATTAATGCATTACGTAATGCATGTACAACAACAATTCGAGTTGTATTTAGTCCCTTAGCTTTTGCCGTACGAATATAATCTTCGCCAAGTACTTCTAACATCGAGGAACGCGTCATACGTGTAATGACAGCCAGCGGAATAGTACCGAGTACAATAGCAGGCAAAATTAACGATTTAATGGCAGCTAAGAATGCACCTGGTTCATCAGAATTCCAGGTGTCAATCAGCATAAATCCTGTCTCAGCTTCAATCCAATATTCAGCGGGTAGACGACCCGAAGCAGGCAAGCCCAAAGGTGTGGAAAAATAGAGGATTAAAATCAGCCCCCACCAAAAAATCGGCATAGAATAGCCTGTGAGAGAAAGTGCCGTGACGGTATGCGATATCCAAGAATCTTTTTTTACGGCGGCAATTATCCCTAAGAAAATACCCAAAATTAACGACCACAATAAAGCAAAAAAAGCTAATTCGACTGTGGCGGGAAAGAGCGTAAAAAACTCTTTGAGTACAGGTTCGTTATTACGAAATGAAGTGCCTAAATCCCCTTGTAACACACCTTTAACATAGGTGAAATACTGCTCTGGTAAAGGTCTATCTAATCCAAGTTTTTGCATCATTTCAGCATGGATTTCTGGTGTTAAGCCACGCTCACCCATGCGAATTTCAATTGGATCACCCGGAATCATGTGGACTAACGCAAAAGTAATGAGGGTTATTGCAATAAATGTTGGAATAACCATTAAAAGGCGTTTAAAAATAAATTGAAACATCGAAGACTCTCTATATTTATAATTTTGAATCCCTGTTTCCTCTCATTGAGGAAAATCATCAGCGGTCACACTGAAAATGGAATAAATAAAAATCAATGTAGGATAGCACAAGCCTGATCAACTCGCCCTATCCTATCTTGCCAAATCCTCAAAAATTTGACCGCACTTTCAAAGCTTACTTCACTAAATCAACTAAATAGAAGTTATGTAAGCCAAATGGATCAATCACATAGCCTTTCACTTCTTTACGTACTGGGAAGTAAGTAGTTGAATGCGCAATGGTGATCCATGGTGCCTGTGCTTTAAATACGACTTGGGCTTGCTTATAAAGCGCAGTACGCTCAGTCGGATCAGTCACTTGTGCAGCTTTTGTCACAAGATCATTAAATTCTTGATGACAGAATTTCGCATAGTTGGAACCCGATTCTACTGCGGCACAGCTTAATAACGTATTTAAGAAGTTATCGGGATCACCATTATCTCCTGTCCATCCCATCATACCTGTTTGGTGATCGCCTGCACGCATACGTTTAAGATATTCACCCCATTCGTAGCTAACAATTTTTGCTTTTACCCCTACTTTTTCCCAATCAGCTTGTACCAATTCTGCCATACGGCGTGCATTTGGGTTATATGGACGCGAAACTGGCATTGCCCACAAATCCGTGTCAAAGCCATTTTCAAAACCCGCTTCTTTTAATAAGGCTTTTGCTTTCTCTGGATCGTATTCATAATCTTTCACATCATCATTATAAGACCACATTGTTGGTGGAATTGGGTTTTTAGCGACCTGTCCTGCCCCTTGATAAACTGACTCAATAATCGCTTCTTTATTCACCGCATAATTCAATGCTTGACGCACTTTGACATTATCAAAAGGCGCTTTTTTTACATTGAAATTTAAATAACCTACATTCAAACCCGGTTTAGTCAATAAGTTGATATTTGGATCTGCTTTTAATTTTACAATATCTGCAGGATTTGGATATGGCGCAGCATGACATTCCCCTTTCTGTAATTTGGCATAACGCACTGAAGCATCAGGCGTAATAGAGAAAACTAAGCGATCAATTTTCGCTTTACCTTGCCAATAATTTTCAAAGGCTTTAAAACGAACAGAAGAATCTTTTTGATACGAAACAAATTCAAATGGACCCGTACCAATTGGTGCGCTATCTAATTTCTCTGGCGTTTTTGCTGTTGCCATTGCAGCTGCGTATTCCGCAGAATAAATGGAGGCAAAATCCATCGCTAAATTCGCTAAAAATGGTGCATTAGGGACTTTCAAGCTGATTTTCACTGTGTAATCATCCAGTTTTTCTACTTTATCAATGATATTTTGCATATCCATACCGATAAAATACTCGTAATTACCGCCAGAAACTTTGTGATAAGGATGATTTGGATCTAATTGACGATTAAAAGAGAAAACCACATCATCAGCATTAAAATCACGACTTGGTTTAAACGCTTTATTACTGTGGAATTTCACCCCTTTACGTAAATGAAACACATAGGTTTTACCATCATCTGCCACGTCCCATTTTTCTGCTAGTGCAGGAATCACATTCGTGGTACCACGCTCAAATGTCGTTAAACCATTGAACATGGCTTGTCCAGAAGCATCAATAGTTGCACCATCAGTACCAAGCACAGGGCTTAAATAAGAAGGTGAGGCTTCAGAACAGTAAACGAATGTTTTCGGACCCGCTGCAAAGGCTGCTGTCGAAGTCATCGCTACTGCGATAAGAGAGAGTTTGGTTAATTTTTTCATTTTTCACTCCAAGATGTTGTTGGTTTGGTACCAAACAGTACCTTTTGTTTGCATATGCTTTTACGAATATGGCAAGTTTTAAATCAAATAGCAATCCCTAATGTAAACAAAATGTGAAATAACGTGGATTTTTATTGAATCTTTTTCAAAAAAAAAGCCATATTTTTAGATAAAAATCATTATTTATCTCTAAATATGGCTATACATAGATTACAATTTTTCTATTTGTGACATTCAAAATAGCATTTTTATCTATTTTCTAAAAAAATTTTAGCATAAAACACAAATATTGAATTTTTAAGTCTTATTTTTAGCATTAACAACTAAAATTTTGTTAAAACAGACCGCTCTTTTATCCTATTCTGTTGGACGTACGCCGAGTGTATGACAAATTGCATAAGTCAATTCACTGCGGTTTAACGTATAAAAATGGAAGTCTTTCACACCTTCACGAGAAAGTACACGCACCATATCCATCGCCACGCTCGCAGCGACTAAGTTACGTGTTGTTTGATCATCATCTAAACCCTCATAGTTTTTAGCCAACCAAGCAGGAATTTTGACATTAGTGAGTGCTGCCATTTTAACCAGCTGTTTAAAATTAGTTACAGGTAAAATTCCCGGTACGATCTCCGCATCAATACCAATTGAAGCACAACGGTCACGAAAACGTAAATAACTGTCAATATCAAAGAAAAATTGAGTAATCACATGGTTTGCCCCTGCATCAATTTTACGTTTTAAATTAATCAAATCTGCTTGAGCAGATTTCGCTTCTGGATGGACTTCAGGGTAAGCCGCAACTGAAATATCAAAATCGGCTACAGAGCGTAATAATGCGACTAAATCAGCCGCATAAAATGGCTTTTTCACATAGCCTGCTGGCTCATCACCACGTAATGCAACAATACGACGAATACCGCTCTTCCAATAATCTTTAGCAATTTCAATTAATTCTTCTGCCGTCGCATCAATGCCAGTCAAGTGAGGAGCTGCTTCTAATCCAGTTAACTGCTTAATATTTTTCACGACTGAATGTGTACGATCACGCTCACCTGAATTCGCCCCATAAGTCACCGAAACGAATTTAGGTTTAAGCACTTTTAAACGATGAATAGAATCCCACAAAATCGTTTCCATCTTTTCATTTTTAGGTGGAAAAAACTCAAAGGATACGTTGATCCTCCCGTCTAAATCTGCAACATGTTGATTAAGTGTATCAATCTCTTTCGCGTAACTCATCATTCACCTCATGAACAAAATTATTTTTAGATGTCTATATGGCTAAATTAAAGAGAAAAAGCGATTATGTCAATGCTAAAAAATTTCATTCAATCAATGAATTCGATTCATAATCGAACTGAGTACTGGAATTTGTACTCACAATATGAATTGGTTATACTTTGTATTATGTAAATCACGTCAAAACAGACGGAGTAGGGAAAACATGAAGAGAAAAGCCAAAATCACCCTTATTTTATCCAGTATTACGCTTGCCTTAGCTATTACGGCACAATATTACACTAATCATAAAATTAATCGCAGTTTACAAAGTTTTCCTTACCATTTAAAAGATCAGCTAACATTACATGTGACAGAAAAAAATGCGAATTTTTTCCAACGCGAGTTAGTTTTTAGTCTTGAAGATGATAAACAACGTAAAACAGATATTATTTCAACAAAACTCACCGCACTTCCTTTTACGATTATTGCTGAATCTCATGTTCCTGAGCCACTTATTAGCGAGTTAAATAAAAAACTCAATATCACTATTGATAAAAATAGTATTAACAGCAAATTCTCTGTCGTCGGTGATTATTTACAGTCCAACATCGTGACCCAATTTAGAGATCTCGCGAACAAACCACAAGATCTACAAATTCATATTAACTATGCGGCAAAAACAAAATCAATGGAAATCCAAAGTCAGCTTTCTGGCTTTAACTATGATGCCAAAACGAAATTCGACGGCTTAACTGGGCAATATGTGTTAATTCCAACTGGTGATCACCAATATGATCTGGCTGAGTTAGAATTAAAAGTAAAAAGCGCAGACATTTACTTATTAAATGGCGAAAATACCAATATTAAACTAGAACAGCTGAACTACTCACTGAGTAAATCCTTAAATGAACAACATTATGATTTGAGTACAGAATTTAATAGCAAAAAAATCAATATCTCAAACAAAAATAAAAGTTCAGAACAAGATCAAACTGACATTGATGAATTTGTTTTCTCATCTAAACATACACAAATTCCCAATAGTCTAAGCTTCTACCGTGAATTCAGCAATATCATTGAAGAAAATAAAACCTTACCAGAGGCCATTAATTTACTCATTGATACGCTATTTAATAATGATACTGTCGAAGCAAAAGTGACGATGAAAGCATTAAGTCTGCCAGATAATCCTCACCAAAATAAATTTCTAAAACTAAAAGATCTTGCTCTCTCTTTTGAAGCAAATAATAAAGATCGCCAAAATATTAATGCAGAACTAGCACTCAATGCTAAACAAATCATACTAGACGGAGATGGAAAAGAAGCATTAACAATCAAAGGATTATCTGCAACACATAAACTCGATCAAATAAACTTAACTGATCGCTTAAGTTTGCTCCCATTCTATACTGATCTATTTAAAAATACGTCAACAATGAAGACCTTCCCAGAGAAAGATAATCCCGTTTTCATTGAAAAATTAAAACAAAGCTTAGATAATTTTAACGAAAAACGTGAATTTACTCTCAATATAGATGCACTGAGCTATGCCAATACAGAATCAGAAAAAAAATTGGCGTTCGACAAGCTCAACATGACATATTTTGAGGACCAACAGCAAGCTAAATATGGCTATACCTCGACGTTTTCTATTGAAAAATTTGTCGATAACGCTCTCGGATTACAAGTCAACGATTTGAGTAATCGAGTCCCATTTCGTCTATCACCGCGTACAACACCTTCACCATTAGACTTATGCTATGACAATAGTTATCGAATGTTGTGCGTATTCTATCTTTCAGAAAAAACCTACCAAAAATGGCAAAAAAGTTTTATCAAAGAAACGGCACCAACAATTCACAATGCAGAACTTAAAGCTGCTTTGGATACATTACCTAACAGCCAAGCTTATCCGATTAGTGCTAACTTCACCATTGGCTTTATGCCATCTGAAAATGAAATGATGTCTTTCAATATTATCGATATGCTACCCAACTTGATGAATGCGAATGTGGATATCAAATTAACACTTGCAAAAGGCTTGATCAAAGACGCTCAAACGTTGCTTCAAATAGACTCTAAAGAGCGACGCGTTTGGGATATGTTACATGTTTTCGTTAAACCAAATGATCAACTCGCGCCTTATTTTATCGAACAAAATGATAGTTATGTCATGCATTATGTGCAACAAGATGATGTTAAAACAGTTAATGACCAACCATTTGATGACATAATGAATAAACTCAATTCATCACCAGAGCCAAAAACGAACGATGAGTCATCTTCTTCTTTTGAACAGTCAAGTTCTGAATTACCATCAACAGTAGAACAAGAGAATCAATCTGTTGCGCCGTAAACAAAAGTGCGGTCTGTTTTTGCCAAATTTTTAAAATAGACCGCGCTTTTTATCCCAGTTAAAGCTTTCTACTTTACAAAGTACAAAATCCTCCTACAATATTGCCCTTTAATTATTCACTACAGTGAATACCTGACTTGTAATCAGACTAACGGAAAAACGATGACAACTTTCACTCCAGAGCTACTCTCACCTGCTGGCTCATTAAAAAACATGCGCTATGCGTTTGCTTATGGTGCAGATGCCGTCTATGCAGGGCAACCACGCTATAGCTTGCGTGTACGTAATAATGAATTCAATCATACTAATTTAAAAATTGGGATTGATGAAGCCCATGCGCTAGGCAAGAAATTCTATGTGGTGGTCAATATCGCACCACACAATTCAAAATTAAAAACGTTTATTCGTGATTTAGAACCCGTGATCACAATGGGACCTGATGCTCTTATTATGTCCGATCCCGGTCTTATCATGTTGGTGCGTGAACATTTTCCGCAAGTAGCCATTCATCTTTCTGTACAAGCAAATGCAGTTAACTGGGCATCAGTGAAATTCTGGAAACAAATGGGCTTGACTCGTGTGATTCTATCGCGTGAACTTTCACTTGATGAAATTGCTGAAATTCGCCAGCAAGTACCCGATATGGAAATTGAGGTATTCGTTCACGGCGCATTATGTATGGCGTATTCAGGGCGTTGTTTGCTGTCAGGTTATATTAATAAACGTGACCCAAATCAAGGCACATGCACCAATGCGTGCCGTTGGGAATATAGCGTGACAGAAGCGAAAGAAGATGACATCGGCAATATTGTCAATGTGGGCGAAGAAATTCCAGTGAAAAATGTCGCACCAACCCTTGGTGAAGGTGATACCACTAGCAAAGTATTCTTACTTGCAGAAAGCCAACGCCCAGAAGAGCAAATGTCGGCCTTCGAAGATGAACATGGTACTTACATCATGAACTCCAAAGATCTACGTGCCGTACAACATGTGGAAAAACTGACCGCACTTGGAGTACATTCACTTAAAATTGAAGGGCGGACTAAATCTTTCTATTACTGCGCAAGAACAGCACAAGTGTATCGCAAAGCGATTGATGATGCGGTGGCAGGTAAACCATTTGATGAAAGTCTGATGCATACGCTAGAATCTCTTGCACATCGTGGCTATACCGAAGGTTTCTTACGTCGTCATACACATGATGAATATCAGAACTATGACTATGGTTATTCGATTTCTGAGCGCCAACAATTCGTTGGTGAATTTACAGGCAAACGTAACGCACAAGGCATGGCAGAAGTGGCGGTAAAAAATAAATTTTTACTTGGCGATGAAGTGGAAATGATGACACCGAAAGGTAATATTGTGTTTAAAATTCAACATATGCTCAACTGTAAAAATGAACAAGTGGAAGCAGGTTTAGGTGACGGGCATTTCGTATTCTTAGACGTACCAGAAGATGTACAATTAGATTATGCGCTGCTCATGCGTAATTTAGTCAATACCAATACTCGCCAGCCTCACAGCGCATAATCTCTCTATTCAATATAAACCAAAGGCATGCATTCATTTGCATGCTTTTGCTTTGTATTAGTCATAAAAAATAAACATGACATTTGACAATAACAACTCCCTCCCACATAATAAAAATACTTATTATAAGTTAACTTATAATAAGCAAACGTACACAATAAACACGAGGAGAGTAACATGTTTGAATTTGAGCAAAATATCAAAGGGTTAGCCAAAGCTGAAAGCGTCTGGCAATTATATGTGAATGTAAATAAATGGGCGCATTGGGATAAAACAATTCGCTCAGTTAGTCTTTCTGGTCCATTCAAAAATGGCACTGATGGTGTCATGTATATGCAAAATAAGATGAGTATTCCTTTTACTATTATTGAATGCACACCGAATAAAAGTTTTACTACAAAAGCAGAATTAGGTAATCTTTGTATTAATTTCGTTCATCGATTAGAACAAAAAAACAATGACATAATCATTCATCATAAAGTGATTATTCAAAGTGAAGATGAACAACAAGCAAAAATGCTTGGTAATAAATTCTCCAACGACTTAACTGAGAGCTTACAAAACTTAATTCACTTGGTAAATCAAGAATGAAATATTCTCACTATAAAAATACAGAGGAAAGCACGGGACTCTTGTTTTGGCAAACGACCGTACTATGGCAAAGAAAAATTAAAGAGGTATTACAGCCCTTAGATCTCACTCATACTCAATTTGTTATTTTGGCTGTAGTCGAAGAATTGTCCGAAAAAGAGGATGAAATCACACAAAAAATGATTTCCGATTTTTCCATGATAGATGTGATGACAGTTTCTTCAACAGTAAGATTGTTGGAAAAAAAGCATTATATTGTGCGTGTACAAAGCAAAAATGACACCAGAGCTTACTCTATCTGCAATACAACACAAGGAAAAGAGCGACTTATTCAAGCTATTCAGCAAGTAGAATATGTGGATAGTCAATTCTTTTTTACCAATAAGCAAAAACTAAAACAGTTCCAAGAAAACTTACATGCATTGATTTGTCATAATACAAATTTAGTCTAATTTTTTAGCAAAAAAGATTTCGGTAAATCTTAAATATTATCATGCGCATTTTTTGTTAAATAATTGTTGCATTTGTTATTTTTATGTGTATAATGCAACCCATACCCTAAAAAGTATGACTCCAAATATATTTTTGCCCTTTCGCTTTGAAAGGGCTTTTTTTTGCCTTGCGTCAGACTAAATCGGTTCTTCGCATAAAATTCGGGATTTTTCCTTGTACTATGTTTGAATTCGCAATAGACTTACGCCCACCTTTTTTAGATAACTGTGATAACAATTTCTTATGCGTGTTGCTGATTTTAATTTCGTCTTACCTGATGAGCTCATTGCTCGTTATCCTAAAACCGATCGTACTTCAAGCCGTTTACTCCAACTCAATGGTGAAAATGGTGAAATCTCACACCGCACTTTTGCGGATATCATTGATCAAATCAATGCAGGCGACTTACTTATTTTTAACAATACACGAGTTATTCCAGCTCGGATGTTTGGTCGTAAAGCCAGTGGGGGGAAGGTAGAAGTCTTGGTAGAACGAATTTTATCTGACAGGCGATTTTTAGCTCATGTTCGTTCCTCAAAAGCGCCAAAAGAAGGCGCGGAACTTTGGCTAGGTGAAGATAAGTTAGGTGAAAATAATGGCGTGAAAGTGTGCATGATCACGCGTCATGACACATTATTTGAACTCGAAATTACAGAAAAACAGACCGCACTTTTAGATGTTCTACAACAAATTGGGCATATGCCTCTCCCCCCTTATATCGATCGCCCTGATGAGGAAGCTGATAAAGAACGTTACCAAACGGTTTATAACAAAGTCCCTGGTGCAGTAGCGGCACCGACTGCAGGTTTACATTTTGATGATGCATTATTAGCACAACTCAAAGACAAAGGGGTGAACTTCGCTTTTGTCACACTGCATGTCGGCGCGGGTACATTCCAACCTGTGCGTGTTGAACAAATTGAAGATCATAAAATGCATGCAGAGTATGTCAAAGTGCCAGCCGAAGTTTGTGAGGCAATTATCGAAACTAAACGGGCGGGTAAGCGTGTCATTGCAGTAGGTACGACCTCTGTCCGTTCCGTAGAAAGTGCTGCTTTGGCTGCCGAACAACAAGGGAGTGCACAATTAATTACACCTTACTTTTCTGATACCTCAATTTTTATTTACCCAGGTAAAAAATTCCGTGTAGTAGATTGCTTAATTACTAATTTCCACTTACCCGAAAGTACATTAATTATGCTAGTGTCGGCATTTGCAGGTTATAAACATACAATGACAGCCTATCAAAGTGCGGTCGAAAATCGCTATCGTTTTTTCAGTTATGGCGATGCGATGTTTATCAACAAAAATCCAAATGTCACTGGATTAGATTAATGATTTTTGTATTTGATTTGGACGGGACAATTTGTTTTGATGGTAAACATATTCCATCTGAAATTGAAATTGCCCTTGAACAGTTGATGATCACAAATCATCAACTGATTTTTGCTTCCGCCCGTCCTATTCGAGATTTGCTCCCGCTTTTAAATACCCAACTAAAACAAGCCTTATTAATTGGTGGTAATGGTTCAATTACACAAGTCAATCAGCAAATTCAAGCCAATAATCCTATTACGCATAACGATTTCAATCAAATAAAGCAATGGATTCAAGAATATGATTTAGATTACCTCGCAGATGATCTTTGGCACTATAGTAAACGTATTCGCCAACCTCATAGTATTGAGCATAAAATTGACAGTGCAAAACTCGCTGAAAACCGACCGCTCTTTACAATTCAACACCCCATCAAAACAATATTGCTCAATCTTTCTACAACACATTACTTTTCTTTAAAGCAGAATCTCAGCCAGTTAGATCTAAATGTCATCGAACATACAGAACAAAATGGCTCATTTAATCTGGACATTACTGCAAGTCATATCAACAAATACAATACGTTAACTAGATTAATCGGATATGAAAAATATATTGCATTTGGTAATGACATCAATGATTTTGAATTACTACAACATGCAACTTATGCGGTTTGCATTGGTAATTTTGCACCATTACAATCAGTTGCGGATATAACGCTACCCGCAAATCCAGCGCTTATTGCCGATAAAATCATACAATTAATAGCGAATGATGGCTAATTAACCCATTGAATCATCATCTTACATACCGACTCACCCCAAGCTCATAAACCTTAAATGTTGACCACTGCTTATGGTCTATTTCTAATGTAATACTAGTGTTGGTTGTGTAAAAACATTGACAATATTAAAGACTAAAAACCTATATATCCCATATAGTTAAATTTTGTTACTCTCTATTGTTGTTATAGAAATGACGATACGTGTTGGCTGCGGAAATTTGACTTATGCGTACTGAGCACATACAATGCAACACATAATTATGCGTTTCATATTTTTATCCTCATATTAAAAATATAACGTTTGGATCAACTAAACAAAGCAATCCAACAGCAACAATTGGCAAACTAAATTTTAGCAGATCCATCACTGTTCTCACTTATACCCTGTCAGAACATTGAAAAAAATCATAGTATAAAGCCTGTTTATTGACACAGGCTTTTTTATTCATAAAACACTTCGAACTGTTTATTCGTTGAAAGGAAATTAAATGAAATACGAACTTGATAAAACAAGTGGTAATGCAAGACGTGGACGCCTTGTTTTTGAACGCCCGCAAGGAACCTTTACGGTTGAAACCCCTGCTTTTATGCCCGTTGGTACTTATGGCACAGTAAAAGGTATGACCCCAGAAGAAGTCCGTGCCACTGGCGCAGAAATCTTATTAGGCAACACTTTCCATTTATGGCTACGCCCAGGTCAAGAAGTCATGCGTAAGCATGGCGATTTACACGATTTTATGCAATGGCACCGCCCTATTTTAACTGACTCAGGCGGTTTCCAAGTCTTCAGTCTAGGTAAACTACGTAAAATTACTGAAGAAGGAGTGAAATTCCAAAACCCAATTAATGGTGAACGTATTTTTTTATCTCCGGAAAAATCGATGGAAATCCAATACGATCTTGGTTCAGATATTGTGATGATTTTCGATGAATGTACACCTTATCCAGCCACTTTTGACTACGCCAAAAAATCGATGGAAATGTCATTACGCTGGGCAAAACGTAGTCGTGTTCGCTTCGATGAACTGGGTAATAAAAACGCATTGTTCGGTATTATTCAAGGTGGCGTTTATGAAGAATTGCGTAAGGTTTCAGTAGAGGGCTTAGTGAATATTGGTTTTGATGGTTATGCCGTTGGTGGCTTAGCTGTTGGTGAACCTAAAGAAGATATGCACCGCATTTTAGAATATGTTTGTCCACAAATTCCTGCAGACAAACCGCGCTATTTAATGGGTGTTGGTAAACCTGAAGATCTAGTCGAAGGCGTACGTCGCGGAATAGATATGTTCGACTGCGTCATGCCAACTCGCAATGCTCGTAATGGTCACTTGTTTGTCAGCAATGGCATTGTCAAAATCCGCAATGCCAAATATCGCGATGATACAACGCCATTAGATCCTGAATGTGACTGCTATACTTGCAAAAATTACACTAAAGCTTATTTATACCATTTAGATAAGTGTAATGAGATTCTTGGTGCAAGATTAAATACTATTCATAATTTACGTTATTATCAGCGTTTAATGGCTCAAATTCGTGAGGCTATAGAACAAAATCGCTTTGATGATTTTGTACACGAATTTTACGCTAAAATTGGTAAACCTGTTCCACCAATGCAATTGGACGCTCAACATGCTTAATCTGTCACCGCAACAATTTGTGACTTGGGAGCAACCGATTGAGATGCTTTACGCTTGCCATAGTAAAGTCAAGCGTTTTTGCCATCAATTGAGTATATTACCTAATTATTTGGCAGAACACGGCTGTAACCAAGCAGTAAAAAATGATGTCCAACAAATTCTGACTTATTTTAATCAATCTGCGCCATTACATCACCAAGATGAAGAAGATGATTTCTTTCCTGCATTACTAGCAAAAGCCCCACAAGTGCGGTCAGAAATTGAAAAATTAGCAGCGCAACATAGCCTATTGCATCAAAATTGGGCAGAATTATCCGTGCAATTGAGCGCATTTCTAAGCAATCAACGTGCCAACATTGATGTTGAGCTTATCAGTAAATTTATTGCAAGCTATGATGAACATATTGCAATTGAAGAACCACTATTTGAACTGGGTAAACAGTATTTATCTATTGAAGAATTAAATAGTATGGGCAAAATCATGTTTGCACGTCGTTGCGTAAAATAAGCAAAGGGCAAGTAATATGGATTATTTTCTTGATTTAACCTCATTTACTTGCCCTTTACCTCTGCTAATGAGCCAAAAAGCATTAAAGCAGCTTAATCCAGCAGAAACTCTCACGCTTATACTTAATAATGAAAGCACAATAAATGATATTAAATTACTTTGTCAGCAACAAAATTATCAATTACTGAACATTGAACAAATCAATCGTTGTGCTTATCGCCTAACCCTTCAAAAATAACGCCAATTCCTTTCACTTCACCTGATTTTATGGTATTTTTAGCAAGCGATTTTTTCGTCAAATTTATGTTTTAATTTTACTTTTAAGAAGGGAAATAACAAATGGAAGCTCAACAAGGTAGTCCAATGTCAATGTTATTTATTTTCGTGATCTTCGGATTGATTTTCTATTTTATGATTTATCGTCCGCAAGCAAAACGTAATAAAGAACACAAAAAGTTAATGTCTGAGTTAGCAAAAGGTACAGAAGTATTAATCTCAGGTGGCTTAATTGGTCGTATCACCAAAGTATCACCAGATAGCGACAGCATCATCATTGCATTAAATGACTCTACTGAAGTCACCATCAACCGTAACTACGTTGTTGCAGTGTTACCAAAAGGCTCATTAAAATCTTAATTTTTTCATTCCTAAAGGGAAAACTATGTTAAATCGTTACCCTCTTTGGAAGAACCTAATGGTGATCCTTGTGATCGCCATTGGTGTTTTATATTCTCTTCCAAATCTTTATGGTGAAGATCCCGCTGTTCAAGTTTCAGGAACGCGAGGACAAGAAGCCAATACACAAGTGTTTAGTGAAGTACAAGCTTTATTAAATCAAAATAAGTTAGAAACAAAATCAATTATCTTAGAAAACGGTTCTATTCTTGCACGTTTTCACAATACCGACGATCAACTTCTCGCCAAAGATAAATTGTCTGAAAAGCTCGGCAATAGTTATTCTGTTGCACTTAATCTTGCGCCTGCCACACCAAAATGGTTAACTTCAGTAGGTGCCTATCCAATGAAATGGGGTCTAGACTTACGAGGTGGAGTTCGCT
The DNA here is from genome assembly GCF_002850605.1 of Pasteurella oralis. GTDB lineage: Bacteria > Pseudomonadota > Gammaproteobacteria > Enterobacterales > Pasteurellaceae > Pasteurella > Pasteurella oralis. The sequence goes on along the minus strand of NZ_NXGB01000001.1, from coordinate 425,031 downwards.
TCTTAATGGAGGTTGATATGAACTCTGCTTTAACTAAGCGTCAAGAACAACTACAAGATGCGTTACGCACTCAATTACGTAAAGAAAAATATCAATATACTGCAATTAAATCGGGTGATAATTTCAGCACCTTAGTCACGTTATTAAAACCAGAACAATTAGACGACGTACAACGTTTCTTGCGTAAACAACATCACAATTTAGATATCAAAGCTATCTCAGACAATACTATTTCTCTAGAACTTTCTGAGGCAGCATTGAGTGAATCACGTGAAAGTGCAATCGAACAAAACTTAACTATTTTGCGTAAACGTGTTTCAGAGCTAGGTGTTTCTGAAGCAGTTATTCAGCGCCAAGGTGCAGAACGCATTGTGGTTGAATTACCCGGTGTACAAGACACAGCTCGCGCAAAAGAAATTTTAGGAGCAACAGCAACGTTAGAATTTCGTTTAGTCAATGAGAATGTTAATCTTGATTCAGCAACACGTGGTTTTGTACCAAATGATTCTGAAGTGAAACTTGATCGTCATGGTCGCCCAGTCGTACTTTATAAACGTGCAGTACTCGGTGGTGCACACATTACTAATGCGAGTTCAGGTGTTGATCAACAAACTTCACGTCCACAAGTGAGTGTAACTTTAGACAGTGAAGGTGGTGAAATCATGTCACAAGCGACTCGTTTGAATCTAAAAAAACCAATGGCAACCTTATATGTTGAATATAAAGACAGTAGTAAAAAAGATGAAAACGGTAAAGCTATCTTAGAAAAACATGAAGAAGTCATCAATGTTGCAACAATCCAAGGGCGTTTTGGTAGCCAATTCCAAATTACTGGAATTGATAGCCCAGCAGAAGCATTAAATCTTGCGGTACTATTACGTTCTGGTGCCTTAATTGCGCCAATTCAAATTGTTGAAGAACGTACAATTGGACCATCACTTGGTGCAGAAAATGTCCGTCAGGGATTAGAAGCGAGCTTCTGGGGACTGTTGGCTGTTATTGTGTTCATGACAATTTACTACCGTAAATTTGGTCTGATTGCCAATATTGCCCTTATCGCGAATATCGTATTAGTTGTCGGGTTAATGTCATTACTGCCAGGCGCCACATTATCTATGCCGGGTATCGCAGGTATTGTATTATCGGTGGGAATGTCGATTGATGCGAACGTACTTATCTTTGAGCGTATTAAGGAAGAAATTCGCCATGGTAGACCAATCCAGCAAGCAATTCATGAAGGATATTCTGGTGCATTTACCAGTATCTTTGACGCAAACTTAACTACTATTTTAACCTCAATTATTCTTTATGCAGTGGGTGCTGGACCAGTCAAAGGTTTTGCAATTACGCTCGCACTTGGGGTAGGTATTTCCATGTTTACCGCCATTGTAGGCACTCGCGCTATCGTAAATTTCTTATACGGTGGCAAGCGCGTAAACAAATTGTCGATTTAGCGAGGATATTGTGAGTTTATTTACAAATAAAAAAGAAACTTCTGAAGTCGGAAATATCAAACTACCATATCGTTTAATTCGCTTTATGGATTTTCGTAAATGGGGCTATCTCGTTTCTGTGCTGGTCATGGTTGCCTCTATCTTCTTCATTGTCACTAAAGGCTTTAATTGGGGGCTAGACTTTACTGGTGGAACAGTGATTGATATAAGCTTTTCACAACCAGCCGAATTAGATAAAGTACGAGTAACTTTAGAGCAAAATGGTATTCAAGGTGCCATCGTACAAAATTCAGGTAGTGTAAGAGATATTATCATTCGCTTACCCGCAGCAATTAGTGATGCCAATATCGGTAACAATGTGAAAGAAATGCTTGCAGTTGCAGTAGATAAAAATGTGACAGTACACAGTATTGAATTCGTTGGTCCAAACGTAGGTGAAGAATTAACACAATCTGCTATTTATGCCACTTTAGCTACCTTACTCATGTTACTAGTCTACATCGGTATGCGCTTTGAATGGCGTTTAGCTGTTGGTGCTGTTGCTTCACTAACACATGATGTAATTGTCACACTTGGTTTCTTCTCGCTATTGCAAATTGAGATGAATCTGACTTTCGTTGCAGCAATCTTAACGGTTGTGGGTTATTCATTAAATGATAGTATCGTCGTATTTGACCGTGTTAGAGAGAATATGCGTAAGATCAGACGTACCGAAGTCATTGATATTATCAATATTTCGCTTTCACAAACTTTATCGAGAACCTTAATGACGTCAGCAACAACAGTAATTGTTGTCGTATCATTATTGGTCTTTGGAGGACCAAGTATCCATAGCTTCTCTGTTGCGTTATTAATTGGGATTGGCTTTGGTACTTACTCTTCTATCTTCGTCGCTATCGCGTTAGCTTATGATTTGGGTTTAAAACGTGAACATATGTTACCACCAAAAATTGATAACGATGATTTAAATGATATTCCATAACAAATTGTTTTTAAATCGGAAAAAGGTGAAACATCTGTTTCACCTTTTTTATTAAGCAACCAAGTTAAAATAACAATACAGCTTGACGACTTCAATAAATCTATGGGCTAGTAAGATGAAATTACCATTGAAGAAACAAGATACTATATGTTAAGCAAAAGTGCGGTCTGTTTTAGCAAAATTTTGCTTTAATGGTTCAAAATCAGAAAAGATAACGGCACAAGCACAATCCACAAAATTCCCGCAAAACAGACCGCACTTTTAAAAGCAAGCCGTGTTGTTTTATGTTGAAAATGTTGCATGCCTAAGTGTACACCAATGAATCCACCAACAAGACAAAGTAGCCAAAACAAGTATTCAGCAATACGCCATTGTTGTTTAATTGCATGCTGCTTATCTTTATACATCAAAAAATAAGCGGTGACATTTGCCACCGCGAAATAAATAAACATCCAAAGCCAAAGATTAGGCATAGACAGGAAGGCGCTGACAAACTGCTAAAACCTTTTCTTTTGTTTCTGCAATCACTTGTGTTTCATTTTCCTTACCCATCGCATCTAATACATCACACATCCAGCCTGCTAATTCAGCAGACTCTGCTTCTTTAAAGCCACGACGCGTAATTGAAGGTGTTCCCACACGAATACCTGAAGTCACAAATGGTTTTTGTGGGTCATTTGGTACCGCATTTTTGTTTACCGTAATGTTTGCACTACCTAATGCCGCATCTGCGGCTTTACCCGTTAAACCGTGACTGACTAAATCCACTAAGAATAAATGGTTTTCTGTACTATTTGAAACCACGTTATAACCACGCTGTTTAAATACGTCTACCATTGCTTTAGCATTTTTCACCACTTGTTGCTGATATACTTTATACTCAGGCTCAAGTGCTTCTTTAAAGCAGACTGCTTTGGCTGCAATTACATGCACTAATGGACCACCTTGATTAGCAGGAAACACCGAGCTTTGTAATTTTTTATACAGTTCTTCATCTTTTGCTGCCGAAAGAATTAAACCACCACGAGGTCCACCTAAAGTTTTATGCGTTGTTGTGGTAACAACATGTGCATGTGGTAATGGGCTTGGGTAAACACCTGCCGCAATAAGACCAGCAACATGCGCCATGTCAACGAAAAGATAAGCGCCCACTTCATCAGCAATTTCACGCATTTTTGCCCAATCAACGACTTGAGAATAGGCAGAGAAACCCGCGACAATCATTTTGGGTTTGCATTCTAACGCCTTCTGACGAACATCTGCATAATCAATTAAACCGTCAGCAGTGATACCATATTGTACAGCGTTATAGATTTTACCCGAGAAGCTCACTGATGCACCGTGCGTTAAGTGCCCTCCGTGTGCAAGGCTCATACCAAGAATGGTGTCATGTGGCTGTAATAAAGCACCATACACTGCCGCATTTGCTTGTGAACCTGAGTGAGGTTGTACATTGACATAATCTGCGTTGAATAACGCTTTTGCACGATCAATTGCCAATTGCTCAACAATATCGGCATACTCACAACCACCGTAATAACGCTTACCCGGATAACCTTCCGCATATTTATTAGTAAATTGAGAACCTTGCGCTTCCATAACACGAGGGCTAGCATAGTTTTCAGATGCAATTAATTCAATGTGTTCTTCTTGACGGCGATTTTCATCTTGAATTGCTTGCCATAAAACGGGATCGTAATCAGCGATGTTCATACTTCTTTTTAACATTATGATTTCCTCTTTAAGTAAAGATGATTGTGAATTTTGTTAGTGTACAGGTTTATAGCGTATTTTTTAATTAAAATTTAGTCGGAATTTTTTCATTGTTTTAATGAAAAAAATTCATCATGCCAAATTAGCCTTTTTGTTGCTCTCTCGCTACGGCTCGATAACCAATATCACGACGATAAAAACGCCCTGTCCAGTTGACTTTTTCAGCTAAGCTTAACGCTTGTTGTTGCGCATCATAAACGCTATCACCTAATGCGGTCACACATACCACACGTCCGCCATTTGTGACTAATTTACCTACTTTATTTTCCACACCAGCCAAGAAAACTTTTTGATTTTCGACCGCACTTTCAAGCCCTGTAATTTCATCACCTTTGCGATAATCGCCTGGATAACCTTCCGCAGCCAACACAATACCTAATGACGCTTTTTCACACCAGTGTGATTTTTTCTGATCTAACTTACCATCACAAGCAGCAAGACAAAGTTCAACTAAATCGGATTCTAAACGCAACATAATAGGCTGGGTTTCTGGATCACCAAAACGACAGTTAAACTCAATCACTTTTGGTTGACCATTTGGCATAATCATCAGACCAGCATAAAGGAATCCTGTATAAACATTACCCTCTGCCGCCATGCCATGTACTGTTGGATAAATCACTTGTTGCATAATGCGATCGTGGATTTCTGGCGTGACTACAGGGGCTGGAGAATAGGCACCCATACCACCAGTATTCAACCCAGTATCGTTTTCCCCCACACGTTTATGATCTTGACTGGTTGCCATTGGCTCGACATTTTTACCATCCACCATCACAATGAAACTGGCTTCTTCACCGTCCAAAAACTCTTCAATCACGACACGGCTACCCGCTTCACCAAAGGCATTGCCTGACAACATATCTTTCACTGCGGCTTCAGCTTCTTCTAATGTCATCGCCACAATCACGCCTTTGCCTGCGGCAAGCCCATCAGCTTTAACTACAATTGGCGCACCCTTTTCACGTAAATAAGCCAACGCAGGCTCAACTTCGGTAAAGTTTTGATATTCAGCCGTTGGAATGTTATGACGCGCTAAAAAATCTTTGGTAAAAGCTTTTGACCCTTCTAATTGCGCGGCGGCTTGAGTCGGTCCAAAAATTTTCAAACCAGCTGCACGGAATGCATCTACTACGCCAATAACAAGTGGCGCTTCTGGTCCAACAATCGTTAAACCAACCTTCTTCTCTTGTGCAAAAGCGACTAATTTTTCAACATCTGTCGCCGAAATAGCTATGTTTTCAACTTTATCTTCCAACGCCGTTCCCGCATTACCCGGAGCCACAAAAATTTTACCTGCTAATGGTGATTGTGCTACTTTCCAAGCAAGAGCATGTTCACGACCGCCATTTCCGATGATGAGAATATTCATAATGTTTTCCTGTATTGGTTTATTTCATTCGGTTACTTTTCTTTACGGAAGTAAAGAAAAGTAACAATCCATCCTAATGTCTAAAATGACGCATTCCCGTCAATACCATCACCATATTATGCTCATCTGCCGCATCAATGACCTCTTGATCGCGCATTGAACCACCAGGGTGAATAACACATTGAATGCCCACTTTCGCAGCGGCATCAATACCATCGCGGAATGGGAAGAATGCATCAGAAGCCATTACGCAACCAGCCACTTCCAAACCTTCATCTTGTGCTTTAATTCCCGCAATTTTGGCAGAATACACACGACTCATTTGTCCCGCACCAATACCAATCGTTTGATTATTTTTGGCATAAACAATCGCATTGGATTTGACAAATTTCGCTACTTTCCAACAAAATAATAAATCTTTTAATTCTTGCTCTGTAGGTTGACGCTTACTCACCACTTTTAAATCGGCAAGCTCAACCATACCTAAATCGCTTTCTTGTACTAACAAGCCACCGTTTACTCGTTTAAAATCTAAACGTTGCTCTGCTTGCGCCCATTGACCACAAGCTAAAACGCGCACATTTTTTTTCGCTTTTAATAATATTTTTGCTTGTTCAGACACCGTTGGCGCAATGATCACTTCTACAAATTGACGATCAATAATAATTTGTGCCGTCTCCGCATCAAGTTCACGGTTGAAGGCAATAATGCCACCAAATGCAGAGGTTGGATCGGTTTGATAAGCACGATCATAAGCTTCCAAAATATCTTTACCTAAAGCCACACCACATGGGTTTGCATGCTTCACAATGACACAAGCTGGTTCAACAAAACTTTTTACACATTCTAGTGCGGCATCTGTATCTGCAATATTATTGTAAGAAAGGGCTTTACCTTGTAATTGCGTTGCCGTTGAAACAGAAGCTTCCTTCACTTCTTTTTCCACATAAAATGCCGCTTTTTGATGACCATTTTCACCATAACGCATGGTTTGTTTACGGATAAAATTTAAGTTTAAAGTACGTGGAAATTGACCGCACTTCGCTTCCGTATCTTCTTCCTCTGCCACAAAATATGGTTTGACTAATTGACCAAAATAGTTCGCAATCATTGAGTCATATTGTGCGGTGTGCTCAAACGCCTTAATAGCAAGATCAAAACGCGTTTCTAAAGTTAAGCTGTTTTGGTGCTGATCCATTTCTGCCAGAATCGCTGAAAAATCCTGATTATTGACCACAATCGCTACATCTTTATGATTCTTTGCCGCAGAACGTACCATTGTTGGTCCACCAATATCAATATTTTCAACGGCTTCTTCTAAGGTACAATTCGTTTTTGCTACCGTTGCTGCAAAAGGATATAAGTTCACCACAACCATATCAATAGCATCAATACCATGTTGGCTCATCACCGCATCATCCGTGCCACGACGACCTAAAATACCACCATGCACCTTAGGATGTAAGGTCTTCACACGCCCATCCATCATCTCAGGAAATCCTGTATAATCTGATACTTCGATTACGGGTAAGCCATTATTAGTTAATAATTTTGCTGTGCCACCCGTTGAAAGTAATTTCACACCACGTTGCACTAGGCCTTGGGCAAATTCAACGATACCAGTTTTATCTGAAACGCTCAGTAATGCCTGACGGATAGGACGATTAGCTTGCATTGAAAAATCCTTAAAATTGAGAGTTAAAAATGAGTCATAAAAGAGAAGCACGAATTATAACGCAAACGTTTGCGCTTGTGTGAAAATTTTCAATAAAAAACGGTCTGTTTCCATCTACTGAAACAGACCGTTTTAGCTTATGAAATAGAAAATTAGCCTTTATTACGTCTATTATCAAATGCAAACGCACCTGCACCAGAAACTACAAAATAGCAGAAAACTAAAGAATAAAGCGCCGCTAACTCACCTTGGTTAACTACTGGTAACAATATATTTTCTACTGAAGCATGTATGAAAAAATAAGCATAGGCCATTTGACCAGACAACATAAATGCTGCAGGACGAGTGAATAAGCCAAGTATAATCAAAATTCCCCCTGTAATTTCAATTAGCCCACCAATCCCATAAAGTGAAAAAAATTCAACAGCCCCATTGCCGCCAGTCATAGAAATAGGGAACTCAAAAAATTTCGCGGTACCATGTAATAAAAACATATAACCAGCAATAATACGCAATAAGGCTAACACATAAGGTTGAAATTTGTTTAATGAATCCATTTTGCTTTCCTTCAATACAATAAAAAAGGTTAACTTCAATTCTATTCGTTGAACTAAAGTTAACCCTATCTTAACAATCATCTAAAAAGCAAAAAACCAGTAAACAAGAAAGGGATTTTTTACTTTAAGTTAATAATTTGCATTTGAAAACTAAGGTTTAATTTGTTGTAACCAAGTAGCAAAAGGGGCCGCTTGCATAAAACCTGTCACTCGGCTTCCCACAATTTCATTGCCTTGCTGATCAAAGAAAATAAGCGTAGGTAATCCGATAACTTGTAACTTCTGTAATAATTCACGATTTTGTTCCGTGTTTTTCGTCATATCCACTTGCAATAATAAAATATGCTCAAACTGCTTTTGTACTAGTGGATCAGAAAAAGTATATTTTTCAAATTCTTTACATGCCACACACCAATCTGCATACAAGTCTAACATAGCCATTGCTTTAGGATTTTGTTGTAACACTTGTTGTAACTGTGCATAACTTGTGACTGACTGAAACGGCACATGTTGTGAAATTTCTAATTTTTTAACCGCACTTTTTCCTAACACCTCACTCTGCAATGGAAAATAATAAACTTTACCTAATACTAAAGCTGCAAAAAGTACGAACCAAATCCAACGACGATGTCTCAATTGAAATAATAACCATAATACAAAGCCAACAGCTAAACTAAACCATAGATGACTTTCTATATCAGGAAAAACACGAGAAAGTAAGAATACAGGTAAGGCAAGTAATACAAAGCCAAACGCATTTTTTACTTGAATCATCCAATCACCAGATTTTGGTAAAACTTTATTGCCAAAAACAGTAATTAAAATTAACGGCGTTCCCATACCTAACGCTAATAAATACAAAGTAATCGCCCCAGTAAATAAATCGCCGCTTTGTGCTACATACAGTAACACCCCCGACAGAGGCGCAGAAGTACAAGGCGAGGCAACTAAGCCTGCAATCATCCCCATCACAAACACACCACTAAACGCACCACTTTTCTGTTGCTGGCTATACTGCGTTAATTTCGTTTGTAAACGGCTTGGTAGCTGTAAAGTGAATAAGCCAAACATCGATAGTGCAAGCAAAGTAAAAATAATAGCAAGCGCAACTAAAACATAAGGGCTTTGTAGTGCGACTTGAAATGGCAAGCCTATTGCCGCAACAATCAAACCAAGTAAAGTATAAGTCAATGCCATTCCTTGTACATATACGATACTGAGTCCTAATGCACGTGTTGTTGAAGGTCGCTGATTGGCACCAATCACAATCGCAGAGAGCAAAGGCAACATCGGGAGTACACAAGGAGTAAATGCAAGACCTAAACCAAATAAAAAGAACCAAAATACGGCATACTTACTTTGGAATAAACTGGCAGCTAGGCGATCTTGTTCTGCTAACACGGGTGGTTGAAGTGCGGTCGATTTTGGCGAAGTTTCAATCTTTTCTAACACATTTGCTGTAAATATTGGGTTGATATCAACAACTTTTGTTTCTGGTGGGTAACAAAATCCAGTTGTACAACCTTGATAGCTGATTTGTAATTGAGCATGCTGATTAATTTTTGATAGAGGAACTTGTAATGTCACGTCATTACGATAAATTTCCACTTCACCAAAAAAATCATCTTGGTACTTTTCGGCAGCAGGAAAATCTATTTCGCCGAGTCCAACATTGATCCCGTTAATCTCGAAAGATTGCTTATATAAATAGTAGTTTTCCGCAATTAACCAATTCAGTTCAATCATTTCTGCTTGTTGGCTACTAGAAAAAATAAATGCTTGATCTGCACTTAAAAAACGTGGTTTTTTATCAAAAAAACTAGCTTGTGCCATTAATGCCACTGACAAAAGCAATAAAACTGAGAATATTTTTTTCATAAATACATCATTACAACGAAAATTCATAAGTTACATTCTAGCATAAGCTACTTTCAAATCTAAAAAATATTCAGTAAATAAGCTAAAATTCAGCTAACTTATTTTTTTTATAAAAATAAGTTTTGATCAGGACAGAAAATTATTGTAGGATAGCCTTTATAGTGATATTCCTCAAAATAAACCCATTTTCTGACTACAATGTTGAGGAAAAACTCATCCAAAATATCACGTTATTCACAATTTTGTATGTAACTTAAACGAGCATTCAGCTCTGCTTATTCCCTCAATAACCTCACTCTATTGAGGGATTTTTTTATGATCTAGGTCATGAAATGACTATCTAATTTAACAAAACTCACTTTTTCTATTGTTACAATTATGTTGCAACTATACAATGAGCACGTTAATTTTGTTCTTATCTTGCTAACAAAATTATTAACTTTTAGAAAATTGTAATAGGAAATACAAATGGGAACGCCACAAATTTTAATTGTTGAAGACGAAGCAATTACAAGAAATACGCTAAAAAGTATTTTTGAAGCTGAGGGTTATGAAGTATTTGAGGCTGCAGATGGTGCACAGATGCACCGTATTCTGTCTAATAAAGTCATTAATCTTGTCATTATGGATATTAACTTACCTGGTAAGAATGGTTTAATGCTTGCACGTGAATTACGTGAAACAACTGATACAGCATTAATGTTTTTAACTGGACGCGATAATGAAGTCGATAAAATTTTGGGTTTAGAAATTGGTGCCGATGACTATATCACTAAACCATTTAACCCGAGAGAATTGACTATTCGTGCAAGGAACTTATTGCAACGTACCATGCAAGAAAACACGAAAGAAGTGGCACAACCTATTGATCAATATCGTTTCAATGGTTGGACATTAGATCTCAATAGCCGGACTCTAATCAATCCAGAAGGTGAAGAATATAAATTACCACGTAGCGAATTCCGCGCTATGTTACATTTCTGTGAACATCCAGGCAAAATCCAAACGCGTGAGGAATTATTGAAGAAAATGACGGGACGCGAATTAAAACCGCAAGATCGGACTGTTGATGTCACTATCCGCCGTATTCGTAAACATTTTGAAGATCATCCAGCAACACCCGAAATCATTACCACAATTCACGGTGAGGGCTATCGTTTCTGTGGTGAATTAGAATAAAAATTTAACAAAGAAAAAGCCTACCAAAGTACTTTTGGTAGGCTTTTTAATTACCAATAAACAACTATCTTTATTTAAGCATTATCTTCTTTTCAAATCATAGACGGTTAGGCTTGCTTTTTCTGCCAAAATCAATCTACGATAATGCCTAAACTTTGCCAAATTTCATCCACTCGTTTAACAACCTCAGGATCTTTTTTAATTGGAATGCCCCATTCTCGTTGGGTTTCGCCTGCCCATTTATTGGTTGCATCAATCCCCATTTTTGAACCTAACCCAGCAACTGGCGAAGCAAAATCAAGATAATCAATAGGCGTATTCTCTACTAAGGTTAAATCACGTACAGGATCACAACGCGTCGTCATTGCCCAAATTACATCTTTCCAATCACGTGCATTCACATCATCATCACAGACTATGACAAATTTCGTGTACATAAACTGGCGTAAAAATGACCACACCCCCATCATCACACGTTTCGCATGTCCCGCATATTGTTTCTTAATCGTGACCACAGCTAACCGATAAGAACAGCCTTCAGGCGGCAAATAAAAATCAACAATTTCAGGAAATTGTTTTTGCAAAATAGGAATAAAAACTTCATTTAGTGCTTCCCCTAATACTGCGGGTTCATCTGGTGGACGCCCCGTATAAGTCGAATGATAAATTGGATCCTTACGCATCGTAATATGGGTAACAGTAAACACAGGGAAGTACTCTTGTTCATTATAATAGCCGGTGTGATCGCCATAAGGACCTTCAAGCGCAGTTTCATTTGGATCAATATAGCCTTCTAACACAATTTCTGCACTCGCAGGTACTTCTAAATCATTACTGACTGACTTAACAACTGCCGTCTTAGTTCCGCGCAATAATCCAGCAAACGCATATTCTGATAACGTGTCAGGTATAGGCGTTACTGCACCTAAAATTGTCGCAGGATCAGCCCCCAACGCCACAGACACAGGAAAAGGTTTATCTGGATGTGTTTCTTTCCACTCTTGAAAATCTAATGCACCACCACGATGCGATAGCCAACGCATGATTAACTTATTTTTAGCAATTAATTGCTGGCGGTAAATGCCTAAGTTTTGACGTTTTTTCAAGGGACCTTTAGTAATAGTTAATCCCCATGTAACCAACGGTGCGACATCGTCTTTCCAGCACTGCATAATCGGCAATTTGTACAAATCAACCTCATCCCCTTTCAAAACGACTTGTTGGCAATCAGCTTTGCCCAATACTTTCGTTGGCATATTTAATACTTGTTTAAACTGCGGTAAGCTAGATAAAAAATCTTTAAATCCTTTTGGTGGTTCTGGTTCTTTCAAAAAAGCCAGCAACTTGCCAACATCACGTAATGCTGCAACATCCTCCTGCCCCATCCCCATCGCTACACGTTTTGGGGTACCAAATAAATTACACAAAACAGGAATAGCAAATCCTTTTGGGTTCTCAAATAACAGCGCAGGTCCTCCCGCACGTAACGTGCGGTCAGAAATTTCCGTCATTTCTAAATAAGGATCGACTTCTTGTTTAATACGTTTCAATTCACCACGTTGTTCAAGTAAATCCAAAAAATCACGCAAATCTTTATATTTCATGTTTATTACCTTTTTATTTCAAAATTTTGCAAAAACAGACCGCACTTTTAATCGGCTATCTGCAAAACGACATATGCTAATACTTAAACACACTTTGATTAAGCGCTGCAACATGAATTGCACTAAGCTGGTTATATTATATCAATCCATCTAGTTTTGCTATCTCAACAAAGTTTAGGTAGAATTCCCCAATTCATAGTTGATAAAACGGATAATCATGACAAAGAAAAAAGCCAAAGTAGCCTCAAATACGATTGCGCTAAATAAACGTGCAAGACATGACTACTTTATTGAAGATGAAATCGAAGCTGGGCTTTCATTACAAGGCTGGGAAGTTAAATCAATGCGCGCAGGCAAAGCTAATATCAGCGACAGCTATATTATTTTCAAAAATGGCGAAGCCTATTTATTTGGTGCAACAATTCAACCATTAAGCCTCGCCTCGACACATATTGTGTGTGATCCTACTCGTACGCGTAAATTGCTATTAAACCAAAAAGAATTAGCTTCTTTATTTGGTAAAGCGAATCGCGACGGCTATACTATTGTTGCTCTCTCCCTTTATTGGAAAGGTGCCTGGGCGAAAATAAAAATTGGTTTAGCCAAAGGGAAAAAACAACATGATAAGCGTGAAGATATTAAAGAGCGTGAATGGAAAGTCACTAAAGATCGGATCATGAAAAACGCTCGACTTGGTTAAAATAACAATTAAAAAAGCCTTGTGACTGTATCTACAAGGCTTTTTTACGCACTTAAACAGAAATTACTCAACGCCAACCATAACAGAAGTTGCTTTGATAATCGCATAAGCTTCTTTGCCGACTTCAAGTTGTAATTCTTGTGCCGCAGCAAGAGAAATTGTGGAAGTAATGATGTTACCCGCACCAATATCAATACTCACTACCGCATTTACTGCTCCTTTTTCTAAGCCAACAACTTTACCTTTCAATTGGTTTCTTGCACTGATTTTCATTATGTTTTTTCCTCTTTAAGAATTAAGTGAATAAAATTCAGTAAAAATGTGTCTTGATTATAACCAATAATAAAAATCAAATAATCACTCTTTCTAGGTTTTATCAAATAAAATCAAAACGCTAAATCCACTAATAATGCCTTGCGAATTTTTTACATTTTCTAACTGTACTTGATAATGGTGTAATTCCGCAATACGATGTACGATCGATAGCCCCAGCCCACTGCCCTTATCATTCTGCCCCGCAGGACGATAAAAACGTTGACCTAATTTCACTAAATCAGCCTCACTTACCCCTTCACCATTATCCTCAATTAATAATCTATCTCGCTGTAAAATCACTTTAATTGTACTGCCATCTGGGCAATATTTAATAGCATTATCAATCAAATTACGCACCATCAAAGATAATAATAATGGTTGTCCTTGCATAATTGCAGGCTTAGAAATCAATTCAAATTGCAACTCAATTTGACGTTTTTGTGCAGCAAAATATCGCTCTCCTATTAATGAAGTGACTAAAGCTTGCCAATCTACATTTTCAACACTTTCTAATTCATTTAAATTATCTAAACGTGAAAGCGTTAATAATTGGTCAATTAACTGGCTCGCACGATCAATTCCTTTAGTTAGATTCTCTAGCGCTTCCTGTCGCAACGCAGCATCATCACCAACAATTTGTGCCACCTCTGTTTGAACCCGTAGTGCTGCTAAAGGGCTTCTTAATTCATGTGCTGCATCAGAAGTAAAACGCCGTTCGCGCAGTAACATCGTTGCCGTACGATCAAAAAATTGGTTTAAGTTCTGTACTAATGGCAAAATTTCTTTCGGCAAATGTGCTGTTGCAATTAAAGTATTATCATCTGGACTACGTTGTTCTAATTGCTCACTGACCCGTCTTACACTTTGTAATTCACGCGTGACTACCCAAACAATAATCCCTAATAAGAAAGGCAAACTAGCAAACCAAATCCACATTTGACCAAATACCATCTTATTAATTAAATCATTGCGATAATCTAGCTCCTGCCCTACAGCAATGACTAGACGCCCATTATTTACAGGTAACCAAAAAATACGCCATTTATCATCATCACCTAAAATATGGTTTACTGAAAAACCTTTTTTAGGCGTAAAAATAAAATTATCGCCATTATGACCATCACTTAATAAGATGTTGCCATCTTGTGTAAATACTGCAAAACCAAGCGCGTCATCATCAAAACCGACTTTCTTAAACTTCACTGGCTGATACTTTGAGGCTCTATTCTCAATTAAAATATTACGTAAATTCGACGAAGCTAAACGTTGTGCAAACAGTACTTGTTGCGCATCAAATAGTTCATTAACTTCCTTGCGAACTTGAAGCCAAGCCACGGCTGTGGAAATAAGCCAAGTCGCTAATGCAGTCAATGACAGCACAAGAATTAAACGAAAACGCAAACTTTTATTTGAAATCACCCTTTTTTCCAATGATTCAGAGCGCGTCATCATTTTTCCCCAATGCATACCCAACACCATGTACTGTACGAATAAATTGCTTACCTAATTTTTGGCGTAAATTATAAATATGCACTTCAAGGGCATTGCTACTCACTTCATCATCCCAAGTGTACAATTTTTCTTCAATTAATGTACGAGCTAGAACACGCTCTTTATTGAGCATAAATAATTCAAGCAACTTATATTCCCTTGTTGTCAGTGATATTTCTTCATTTTTTAAAAATACTTTACGTTGATTTGGATCGAACTTCACTAAACTGTGTTCAATTACAGGATTAGTTTGTCCATAACGACGGCGAATCAACGCTTGCAAGCGCGCAACAACTTCAGCCAAGGCAAAAGGTTTACATAAGTAATCATCTGCACCACGTTGTAATCCAGTAATACGCTCATCTAAAGTATCGCGTGCTGTCAAAATCAATACTGGTACGTCATATTTTTCTCGGCGCCAAATTTGCAAAATATCAAGCCCATCCATTTTTGGTAAAGTCAAATCAAGCACGACTGCATCATAAGGTGCACTTTTCACTGCTTCTAATCCCATTTTTCCATCGTTAAACCAGTCCACCGTAAAACCTGATTTAGTTAACCCTGTCTGTATCCCATTACCAATCAGCGTATCATCTTCTATTAATAAAATTCGCATATTTCACACCGCACTTTTTCGCTCAATTCATCCAATTGTACACAAAATAAGCATACAAATCTCAATCAAAATCAAACATAACAAACAAAACTGAAGAAATACTTAATAAATTTAATATTGATAACCAATTGTATTGAGAATGACAACCATAATAAAAACTGCATCAAAACTGACCGCACTTAGCTTTTCTCTACTCATTTTCGATATAACACAATTTTTTAAAAAAAGTTGTAAGAAAAAGATAATAGGCGCGACTAATACCCCAGAATAAGGAAATTCAATAAGAAAAATTAAAAAAAGTTGTAAGAAAAACATTTTTAATTCGACTAATTCAACGTAAACGGATTTATAAGGATAAAAACAATGGATAAACAGAAATGTTATTTTCAAGCAGTAAGCACAGGGATTGGCTTGTTAGGTTTACGCCTTTTTCTCGCTTGGGAGTTTTTTGAATCAGGTATGGAAAAGTTGAATGGAGAGAACTGGTTTATGGAAGTACAAGATAGCTTTCCATTCCCATTCAATTTACTGCCAACAGATTTGAGCTGGCTATTAGCAATGAGTGCAGAATTATTACTACCAATATTTCTTGTACTTGGCTTAGCAACTCGTTTTAGCACTTTAAGTTTAGCAATTTTAACCGCTGTTGCATGGTATACCGTACATACTGGAGCAGGTTATAACGTGTGTAGCAATGGTTACAAAATGGCATTAATTTACTTAGTGGCACTACTACCATTATTTACGCAAGGAGCAGGGATGCTTTCTTTAGACTCTCTATTACAGAGAAAATTTTCAACCAAAAATTGGTTGAAGTTCCTTTAATCATTTAGTTCAACACAATTAATAATAGGAGATTTAAGTATGAAAAAATTAGCAACTTTAGCAGCATTAGCAGGCGCATTAACTATGGCAGTTTCAGCACCAGTAAGCGCAGAAACTAAAATGGCAGATAAAGCTGAGCAATGCGTAGAAGGCAAATGCATGAAGACTAAAGCTGGTGAAGGTAAATGTGGCGAAGGTAAATGCGGCGCACATGGCGACAAAGCAAAAGCTGGCGAAGGTAAATGTGGTGAAGGCAAATGCGGCGCACATGACCATAAAAAAGCAAAAGCTGGTGAAGGCAAATGTGGCGAAGGTAAATGCGGTTCTAAATAATCTTATTTTGCTGGTGTAACGTTTTTTGCACCAGCGCTTTTTCAAAATTAATGGAGTCAATACGATGTTAAAAGGTGCAGGATTGGGCTATCGTCGCGACTTAGCCGATGATTTTTTATCACTTCCAACAGAAAATGCAATTCAATTCATGGAGGTCGCTCCTGAAAACTGGATAAAAATGGGTGGTGCAGCACGCTATAAATTTGATCAGGCTGCTGAACGTTTTCCATTAGCAGTACATGGATTATCACTTTCTCTAGGTGGACAAGCTCCTTTAGATCGTGAATTGTTAAAAGGCATTAAAACATTGATGACACAATATAATTCAGTCTTTTTCTCTGAGCATCTGAGTTATTGTGAATGTGAAGGTCATCTTTACGATTTATTACCGATGCCATTCACAGATGAAGCAGTTAAACACGTTGCACAGCGTATTCGTGAGGTACAAGACTTTTTAGGGTTACGTATTTCACTTGAAAATACGTCTTACTACTTACATTCACCAACAAGTACAATGAACGAAGTTGAATTCTTAAATGCCATTGCTCAAGAAGCAGACTGCGGGATTCACTTAGATGTTAATAATATTTATGTGAATGGCGTCAATCATGGTTTACTTAATCCTTATGTATTCCTTGATAAAGTGGATGTAAAACGTGTAGATTATATTCACATTGCAGGTCATGATGAAGAACACGCAGCTGCGAAGCCAATCCAAGAAACGGGTGAATCTTTTAACAAAGTAAAAGGTGAATATCGCCATTTACCTGAACTCTTAGTGGATACGCATGGAGAAGCCGTTAAAGGGAGTGTTTGGGATTTATTAGAATACACTTACCAACGCTTACCACAAATTCCACCGACATTATTAGAGCGTGATTTTAATTTTCCACCATTTGCTGAATTATATGCGGAAGTTGAGCATATTGCGAAATTACAGCAAAAATATGCGAAACCAATGCAGGAAAATCGTTATGCAGCCTAAATCAAATCTTGTAAAAACACAAAATGCGTTGGCACAAGCCGTTCGTTTAGGTAATGCAGATCCGCTTAATAATTATGCACCCAATCGTTTAGCTATTTATGCGCGTTTAGTACGCAACAATACTTTTAGTTTTATTGATCGTTGTTTTGTTGAGGCACCTCGCCATATTGCAGCAGATGCTTGGCAAGAAGTAAAAGAAACCTTTGTCAGAGAAGGCAAGGCGCATTCTCCTTATTTCCAAGATATTGCAGGCGAGTTTCTTACTTTTTGCCAACAAAGAAAAGTATTCAATGCCAATGTCCTTGCGTTAATGGATTTTGAAAATACACAGCTACTTGCTGAGGTTGTCACCACTACCGTACCTGAGACATTTGTATGGGATAGAAATACAGAAATGGGCTTATCAAAAACAGCCTTTCTAAAAAGCTATGACGTTGATTTTTTATCTAGTGATTTCGCTACCTTTGCAGAAACACCTTGCCAGCTTATTGTATGGCGAGATAGTGATTTCGCAGTAAATCAGCAACAATTATCAGAGCTTGATTTCTGGTTACTTACTTATCTTGCAGAACAAACGATATCCTTAGAAAATCTGCTAAATGCATTAAGTACCATTATTGATGATAGTGAACCATTAAAACCCTTATTGGAACAAGCTTGGGTTAAATGGGTAAATGCAGAAGTAATTTATCCAATGGAAGGGTAAATTCAGCTAAGGCTGATTTTAAAAGGACTTAATTCTAAGTGCGGTCGAAATTTTCAAAATTTTTACCGCACTTTTTTATTACAACTGAAAACTATCTTCGCTGAAAATAGTCACCGCCTTAAACGGTTTTACTTAAATAAAAAACACATAAAAATTTTGCTGAAAAGTTAATAATCATCATAAAGAAAAAACTTATGAAGCAATTCAATACCACAAAAGTAACTTCTCTGAAAATACTATTCACTTTTTAAATGCCGTCTTTAACAATTTAACTACTAACAACTTGAACATGCTAATTGCAGAACGCAACAAACTATTTTTTTACTCTTATTTGTGTTGAAATATAGGTTATATAGATTTCTGAAAGCACTAATCCAAGCTACTACTCTCTTAATGTGAGTCTTTATTGAATAAGCACAAAATGAGCAAATTATATTTGCTAAAATCACTATCCAACGAAATCATCTATCATTTATGCAATAAAAAAGCCTAGTGCGACAGCTAGACTTCCTCTTACTTTAAATATAACAACATTGATCATTTATTTTCTGCTTTATCCTGTTCTGTAGCAAAATCTTTCATCATTTGACTTAAGCTTTCACAGTTCTTACCAAAATTATCACATCTTGGACACATTAAACGATGTAAACGTACCCCAACACTTTCCGCAAATGAGAGTTGCCTTTCATGAGACTCTGAAATTAATTTAGTTACTTTGAAACAATACTTCATTTATCTCTCCCCCATTTTTGTTGTCAAACAATGTTGCAATTGTAAACGCGCCCGATAGAGCAATACATGTAAATTAGACACTGTAATTTGTTCAGACGAGCAAATATCATCTGTAGTACATTCTAAATATTCACGCATCATAAACACTTTAGCTTGTACTGCAGGCAAACGAGTCAAACAAACTTCAAACAATGCCCAAAATTGCTCTGAATAAACTGTATTTTCATCTTCTTGTAAACGTGATGGCGCATATTCTTTCTTCCAACGACCACTTTCAAAGAAACTATTTTCATCTTCATCACTTACTAAATCACTTTCTACAACAAAGCGATTATTAACACGTAGATAATCAATAATCTTGTTCTTCAGGATAGCAAAAATCCATGTTTTTAATGCAGATTGTCGCTTAAAACTCTCTATATTTTTCAATGCACTAACAAATGCTTCTTGCACAATGTCTTCAGCTAAAACTGGATCTTTTATCTGTAATTCTGCAAACTTCAACATCTGCCCACGGATTGCTTCAAGTTCTTCCGATGAAATACTTTGCATATTCATTTCCACCTTTATTTAATTCATTAAATTTTATCAAATTTTAGCCATATCACAAACTAGTTTATTACTAAACTAAAGTCGACAAAAAAGGCTAGAATTCTAAAAATTCTAGCCTAAATAAATCTATTTGGTGCTCTGGGCGAGACTTGAACTCGCACGTCCTATGGACACTACCCCCTCAAGATAGCGTGTCTACCAATTCCACCACCAGAGCAAATTTAAATTCTTTTTAATTTATTGAGGAATATCACTATTTTTACTTTCAACAGCTGGCGCTTCTACTTTTTGTTGCTGTTGAATTTGTTCAACCGTTGAAGATAAATCATCAAAAGCACCTTGCTTCACATTGTTACGATGTGAGTTGATATTACCAATCACAATACTAATAACAAAAAATGCTGTTGCTAAAATTGCAGTCATTTTAGATAAGAAGTTACCTGAACCTGCTGAACCAAAGATAGTACCAGACGCGCCACCACCAAAAGATGCACCTGCATCTGCACCTTTACCCTGTTGAAGTAAAATCAGAACAATCACAGCAAGTGAAATTAATAGATAACCAATTAATAGTGCTTGATACATTATACTCTTCTCTACATTCGCAAATTAGCATTGAAAATAACGTGCGGATATTAGCGGACATCCACACATTTTGCAAGTTTTTTCATGAAAAATGACATCATTTGGTGGTATTTCACTCAATCATCTGTTTTTTCATTTTTTTTAATCGTACTTCTCCGTTTTTTAGGTAAATGTTGAGCTGTCTTCGCGGCAACTTGGCTTAATTGTCTCAATGCAGCAAAATTAACATAGCGCATTAATTCAGGCAAAGAATGAGTTAATGCGGACATAAATTGCTGATAACTCATTTCTTTTTGGCTAATACTTGTTAATTGGGACTCCCAATGTGCAGTCATATCAGGCTGTGTAGCAATATCAGGCAAAGCTTCAATCAAAATTCGCCCCGTTTCACTACTATGGATATTACGCCCTTTCTTATATAAAAATCCCCGCTTAAATAACAATTCAATAATGCCAGCTCGAGTAGCTTCTGTGCCTAGTCCATCTGTTTCACGTAGAATTTTCTTTAATTCTTTATCTTGAACAAAACGTGCAATTCCAGTCATTGCGGACAACAATGTTGCATCAGTAAAAGGTTTTGGCGGTTGTGTTTTTTTGCTCACAATTTCACCTTGCTTACAAAACAAAATCTGTCCTTTTTTGACGACTGGCAATAAAGGTTCTTGCTGCTCATCCTCATCTTCTTTCCCCCAAAGCTGTTTCCAACCCGCAATTTGTAGATTTCGTGCTTGTGCAATAAATGTTCCACCAGCAATATTGAGAGTAATTTTACTTTTGCGATATTCCGCATCAGGACAAAATTGCATTAAATATTGTCGCGCAATGAGGTGATAAATTTGCCATTCTTGCTGCGTCAAATTCACCAATCTATTTTTTGCTGTTGGAATAATGGCATGATGCGCTTCTACTTTTTTATCATTCCAACAACGATTTTTTTGTTCAGGCTGAACAATATCTGGCAAAGGTTGATATTCATTAATGTGCGTTGAAATTGCTTTTAATACATGAAATCGTTCAGCAAAATGTTCTTCTGGTAAATAACGACAATCAGAACGAGGATAAGTAATTAAGCGATGTGTTTCATATAAACGTTGACAAATATCCAATACATCTTGCGCCGATAAACCATAACGTTTAGCTGCATCAATTTGCAAAGCGGATAAAGAATAAGGTAATGGCGCAGTTTCTTTTTCACGCTTATCGATATATTCCACTACTTCCGCAGGCTGTTCAGTAATGCGTTTAACTACATTTTCCGCCAATCCTAATGACAGTACTCGTCCATCTTCATCTTGATAGTCTTCACAGGCTTTACTTGGTTGCCATAACGCTTTAAATACAGGAATATTTTCTCGTTCTTGCTCAGAAAGTGCGGTCACTTTTTCAGGTGTTTCAGGCTGGACATGTGCTAGTACTTCATAAAAGTCTTTGGGCTTAAAATTTTCAATTTCCAGATCACGACGTACGATCAACCCCAATATAGGCGTTTGTACACGTCCGACAGAAAGCACACCATTATAACCAGCTTGCCGACCACGAATCGTATAAGCACGTGTCATATTAATACCATATAACCAATCAGCGCGTGCACGCGCGAGCGCAGATGTAGCAAGAGGGATAAAGTGACGGTTTGGTTGTAATTTATTGACTGCTTTTGCTACTGCGTTAGGATTTAAGTCACTAATTAAACAACGTTGGATTTGATTCAGTTTATCCACACTTAATTGTGTATAACTAAACACTTCATCTACTAACAATTGCCCTTCACGATCAGGGTCGCCTGCATTGATTAATAGATCCGCTTGATGAATAAGTTTTTCTACGATCTTCAGTTGTTTATATACTGCTTTACGTGGAATCAGTTGCCATTTATCAGGAATAATAGGTAAATGTTCTAAACGCCATTGTTTAAATTTAGGATCATAAACATCAGGCTCTGCTTGCTCAAGCAAGTGCCCCACACACCAAGTCACATAATCTTGTTCACCACATTTAATAAAACCATCACCACGTTGATGTGGTTTTGGCAATACATCTGCTATCGCACGTGCAAGACTTGGTTTTTCCGCTATAAATAATCGCATGAAATCAATTTATCCCAGTTGACGACGACCTAAGAAAGAATGCGTTAAAGTCGTCCCATCAACCATTTCTAATTCACCTCCAACAGGAATACCATGTGCAATACGAGTGACTTTAATATTTTGCTGGACACAAAGTTCAGCAATGTAATTGGCGGTCGCATCCCCTTCAACGGTTGGATTCGTCGCTAAGATCACCTCATGGAAGCTTTCATGTACTAAACGCTTTTGTAATAAATCAAGTCCTATTTCACGTGGCCCAATACCATCTAAAGGTGATAAATGCCCCATTAATACAAAATAGCGCCCTGAAAACTGTCCCGTTTGTTCAATCGCTTGAATGTCAGAAGGTTGTTCAACAATACATAGTTGCCCTGAATTTTGACGACGCGGATTATTACAAATAGTACAAATATCTTCTTCAGTAAAAGTACGACAATGCTGGCAATGACCAATTTTTGACATAGCTTCCATAAGTGCTCGAGCTAAATCCATTCCACCATGCCGATTACGTTGCAGCAAGTGATATGCCATACGCTGCGCTGATTTTGGTCCAACCCCCGGCAAGCAGCGTAAACTTTCGATAAGGTGTTCGAGTAATGGGCTTGTTTGCATTATTTTTTCTCTTTTGATTAGGATTTAGGTTAGATTTCGCCTTAACGTAATTTACTTTTCTTTTTGCTTATATCAAGCACAGTAAGCAAAAAAACACACGCCAACTAAGTTGCTTCGTTCTGACGATATCATGATTTGATTGGTTAACATAGCTTTCCTAAAAAGCCTCTATACGGACAAACTATGCAGC
Organism: Pasteurella oralis; assembly: GCF_002850605.1. GTDB lineage: Bacteria > Pseudomonadota > Gammaproteobacteria > Enterobacterales > Pasteurellaceae > Pasteurella > Pasteurella oralis. The sequence goes on along the minus strand of NZ_NXGB01000001.1, from coordinate 401,831 downwards.
GTTCAAATCATTTAACAACATATTGCTAAATATTGATAAAAAACAGACCGCACTTTAAAAAAGTGCGGTCGAATTGAACAACGTTTTTATACTTGGATAAGTATTAATTCGCCATACTATTCCCTGTGTAGACTACCCGAATATAGAAAAATTTTTAGGAAAATGAAAGTTGTTTGAAACTTCATTTTCTATGAAAAAATTTCCTGTAATGAGCTAACACTATTTCGTCAGGGCATAATCTTTAGTTACATTTTTGCACGAGCAAAAAGTAATAAATCAAAATGGCATTTTAAATCCTGGCGGCAATGACATACCCGCTGTCACTGATGCCATTTTTTCTTTCTGCAATTCTTCCGCACGGCGAACTGCATCATTGAATGCGGCAGCGATCAGATCTTCAAGCATTTCTTTATCATCTTCCATTAAAGAAGGATCAATTTCGACACGGCGGCAATTATGTGCACCGTTAATTGTAATTTTTACTAAACCTGCGCCAGATTCACCTGTTACTTCAAGCTGTGCAATTTCTTCTTGCATTTTTTGCATACGATCTTGCATCTGTTGTGCTTGCTTCATTAAGTTGCCTAAGCCACCTTTTCCAAACATAATTTTTTCCATTTGTTAATTAAAAATTGAGAGGCATTTTAACTAAAAATCCGTACATTGAAAATAAAGAAACGTGATCTAGACTGAAAATTCAACTTTTTCCTGTTGAGAGAGGGATTTTTCCGTATTATTATATTTTAACAATTTCGTAACGAAATCTTACCGCACCTACTCTAATGCGGTTTACCCTAACAGATAAAAGTAAAGCCGACGAGGTAACCTATGTCTAACTTTCTACAATCCTATCAACAACATATTGATGAACGCGCAGCATTAGGCATTGTGCCGAAACCATTAGATGCGGAACAAACAGTACAACTCATCGAACTCTTAAAAAATCCCCCCGCAGGCAAAGAAGTTTATCTACTTGATTTATTTGAAAATCGTATTCCTGCAGGTGTTGATGAAGCAGCTTACGTGAAAGCCTCGTTTCTTGCAGCAGTCGCTAAAAAAGAAGTCAGTTCGCCACTCATTTGTTCCCAAAAAGCTGTTAAATTACTGGGCACAATGCAAGGTGGTTACAATATTGAGCCCTTATTAAACGCGCTTGATGATGAAGAACTTGCGCCAACTGCTGCCGAAGCGCTCTCATTCACTCTTTTAATGTTTGATAATTTTCATGATGTAGCAGAAAAAGCCAAAAAAGGGAACTTGTTTGCACAGCAAGTTTTACAATCTTGGGCAGACGCTGAATGGTATTTATCTCGTCCTAAATTAGATGAAAAAATTACTGTCACTGTATTTAAAGTGACAGGTGAAACCAATACTGATGACTTATCTCCAGCTCAAGATGCTTGGTCGCGTCCTGATATTCCACTACACGCACTCGCTATGCTAAAAAATCCACGTGATGGAATCGAACCTGATGAAGCCGGTAATGTAGGACCAATTAAACAATTAGAAAAATTAAAAGAAAAAGGGTTTCCATTAGCTTACGTAGGAGATGTAGTAGGAACAGGTTCTTCACGTAAGTCAGCGACCAACTCAGTACTCTGGTTTATGGGTGAGGATATTCCTTATATTCCAAACAAACGTGCTGGTGGTGTGGTGCTTGGCGGTAAAATTGCACCAATCTTCTTTAATACGATGGAAGATGCAGGTTCACTCCCTATTGAAGTCGATGTAAGTCAATTGAATATGGGTGATGTCATTGATATTTATCCTTACGCAGGCAAAATTTGCCTCCATGATACAGAAGCGGTATTAGCTGAATTTACCTTGAAAACGAATGTATTATTAGACGAAGTCCGTGCTGGTGGGCGTATCCCATTAATTATTGGTCGCGGCTTAACCCATAAGGCACGCGGTGAATTAGGCTTACCTGAAACAGATGTTTTTGCTAAACCACAATGTAGTACTGAAAGTCACAAAGGCTTTACCCTTGCACAAAAAATGGTAGGTCGCGCCTGTGATGTAGAAGGTATCCGTCCAGGACAATATTGTGAGCCTCGCATGACATCTGTCGGTTCACAAGATACAACGGGACCAATGACACGTGATGAGTTGAAAGATCTTGCCTGTTTAGGCTTTTCAGCCGATCTCGTCATGCAATCGTTCTGCCATACAGCTGCTTATCCGAAACCTGTCGATGTCGTTACTCACCATACTCTCCCTGACTTTATTATGAATCGTGGCGGTGTATCATTACGTCCAGGTGATGGTGTCATTCACTCATGGCTAAATCGTATGTTATTACCTGATACTGTAGGCACAGGTGGTGATTCTCATACACGTTTCCCGATTGGTATTTCTTTCCCAGCAGGGTCTGGTTTAGTTGCATTTGCTGCTGCAACAGGTGTAATGCCATTAGATATGCCAGAGTCTGTCTTAGTCCGCTTTAAAGGAGAAATGCAGCCGGGTATTACATTACGTGATTTAGTACATGCCATCCCTTATTATGCGATCAAACAAGGGTTGCTCACTGTAGAGAAAAAAGGGAAGAAAAATATTTTTTCTGGTCGTATTTTAGAAATTGAAGGTTTAGAAAATTTAAAAGTAGAACAAGCTTTTGAGCTTTCTGATGCCTCTGCTGAACGTTCTGCTGCGGCTTGTACAATTAAACTGGCTAAAGAGCCAATTATCGAATATTTACAATCTAATATTGTGTTATTGAAATATATGATTGCTGAAAGTTATGGTGATGCTCGTACGCTTGAACGTCGTATTAAGAACATGGAACAATGGTTAGCAAATCCACAACTTATCGAAGCTGACCAAGACGCAGAATATGCTGCAGTAATTGATATTAATCTAAACGAAATCACAGAACCCATTTTATGTGCGCCAAATGATCCTGATGATGCTCGTTTATTATCAGAAATGCAAGGCGATAAAATAGACGAAGTATTCATCGGTTCTTGTATGACGAATATTGGTCATTTCCGTGCCGCTGGTAAATTATTAGCCAAATTTAAAGGGATGATTCCTACACGTTTATGGATTGCACCGCCAACAAAAATGGATGCCGCATTGTTAAGTGAAGAGGGTTACTATAGCATTTACGGCAAAAGCGGCGCACGAATTGAAGTGCCGGGTTGTTCATTATGTATGGGCAACCAAGCCCGTGTTGCAGATAATGCGACTGTCGTTTCAACTTCAACGCGCAATTTCCCAAATCGTTTAGGACAAGGTGCCAATGTTTATCTTGCCTCAGCAGAATTAGCTGCGGTATCTGCCATTTTGGGTAAATTACCAAGCGCAGAAGAATATTTAGCATTCGCGGCAGATCTGCAACAAGATAAAGAAGACACTTATCGCTATATGAACTTTGATCAAATCAATAGTTATACTCAAAAAGCCGATAACGTTATCTTTCAAAGTGTGGTATAATTTGGCGAAATTTTGTTAAGATATTTACTAACACAAGGGGAACTGTGGTTCCCCTCTTTTTTGTTAAGCCATTAATCTCACTAGGAAAGTATTTTGGAATTACGACATTATATTATTTTCTTTGCAGCTACCCTCCTGCTACAACTTTTTATCTTTATTTTTAACCGCACTTTGAGTTGGCTATTGGCGGCTATACTGACAAGCAAAACCCGCAAAATTTTATTTGTATCTAATTATTTGATCGCAAATAGCATTATCTTATTGACAATCTTTCGTGTGTTTCCTTTATTCCGTTTTAGTGCATTTTTATTAGCATTTTTATTATTCTCTGCATTTATCAGCATAGGTTGTTTACTCTGTCATTATCTGCTCAAATCTTTTATTCCATTAAGTAAACTTCATACTGCGCTTCGTTTCGGCTATCCAATTGCACTATTGAGTTTACTTGGGCTAAGTGTGTATAACGCCTATACCCCAGTTGTCATTCATTATCAAGTTCAACTTGATAAGCCAATCACACCAATACGGCTAGGGGTAGCCAGTGATCTTCATTTAGGCACCTTATTTGGTAGCCGTCAACTAGACAAGCTCGCGGAACTCATGCAACAACAAAACGTTGATATTATCCTCATGCCCGGCGATATTATGGATGATAATACGCATGCTTATGTAGCTGAAAATATGCGCCCCCATTTATCAAAATTACGAGCACCATTAGGCGTTTATGCAACCTTAGGTAATCATGATTTTTTTGGTCATCAACAAGCCATTAAACAAGAATTAGAGCAAGCTGGCATTGAAGTATTATTCGATCAAAGTAAAGTGATTAATCATGAATTTGTCTTAGTTGGTCGCAATGACGATCTACTCAAAACTCGCCCAAGTGCAGAACAACTACTACAAAATGTCAATACAGAACTGCCTGTCATTCTACTTGATCATCGCCCAACTGAAATAGAAAAACATGCCAAACTACCAATTGATATTCAAGTTTCTGGTCATGCACATAAAGGGCAGATTTTTCCAGCAAACATCATTACTCATCTTCTCTACCCTTTAGATTACGGTTATGAGAGAATAGGCAACGGACATTTTTTCGTCACCTCAGGATATGGCTTCTGGGGTATTCCAATGCGTTTAGGCTCACAATCTGAAATCTTTATCATTGATGTCAACTAAAAACAGTAAAAGGAATTCTTAAATGAAAATTGCAACCAAACTGACCGCACTTGGCTTAACATTACCAATCCTCTTATCTAATCATGCTTCTGCTGAAGGAAAATTAACGGTGTATTGCAGTGTACAAAATACAACCTGCGAAAAAATGATACAAACCTTTAGTAAAAAATATGATATTGAAACTAAATTCATTCGTAACAGTACTGGCGCAACATTAGCTAAACTGATTGCTGAAAAAAATAATCCACAAGCAGATATTTGGTATGGCGGTACAATTGAACATCATTTCCAAGCAGGCGATTTAGGTTTATTCACTCCTTATCGTTCTCCACGCCAAGCTGAAATTATGCCGCAGTTTAAAGCGTTAACAGACAAACGCGGTGATCTGACGTCAATCGTTTATCTCTTAGTACTCGGTTTTGGTGTAAATACCGAAAAGCTTAAGCAATTAGGTATCACTGAACCACCAAAATGTTGGTCAGATCTGCTTGACCCTCGCTTACAAGGCTATGTCCAAATGCCAGATCCGCAAATTTCAGGCACAACTTATACTGCTATTGCTACGTTAATTGAACTGTGGGGAGAACAGGAAGCCTTTGACTATCTCAAAAAACTGAATGCTAACGTATCCGAATATGTGAAAAGTGCGTTAGTTACAACGAATCTTTCGCGTGGTGAATCTGCTGTTGCAGTGGGGTTTATCCATAGCTATGCTACTGAAAAAGAAAAAGGCGCACCAGTTGAAAGCATCTTGCCTTGCGAAGGTGATGGCTATTCTCTAGGTGGGATGAGTATTATCAAAAATGCACGTAATCTAGATAATGCTAAATTATTCGCTGATTGGGCATTAAGTAAAGAAGCGCAAGAACTTGTCTGGCGTGAAACTAAAGTTTACCAAATTCCAACGAATATTCATGCAGAAGCGTCACCACAATCCGTTAATCCAAAACAATTGAAATTAATTAACTATGATTTCGATCGCTTTGGTGCAAGTGCAGAAGGAAAACGTTTGACCGATAAATGGGTTAAAGAAGTAAAACTGATGAAATAACACAACTAAATAGGCAGCTTATCAAGGCTGCCTATTTTTTATTGAATAAGTAACGTATTTTTATTGAATAAGTAACACACTAGGCATTTTCGATACCAAATGCAATAACTTCTTTAATTGTTTGTGCACCTAATGCGATCATCAATAAGCGATCAACCCCTAATGCAACGCCCGAACAATTTGGTATACCTGCTTGTAACGCAGCTAATAAGCGCTTATCAATTACACGTTGCGCCAACCCCATTTTTTGACGTTGCACATTATCTTGTTCAAAACGGTGTAATTGTTCATTTGCATCAGTGAGCTCATGGAAACCATTGGCTAATTCCAATCCTTGATAATAAAACTCAAAACGCTCTGCAACACGATGATCTTCTGAGCTAATTTGAGCCAATGCAGCTTGTGTCGCGGGAAAATGATATACGGCGACGGGATGGTCTTTACCAATATTGGGTTCAACTACTGTACTAAACAAAAATTGCAATAAAGTATCTCGATCTTCTTCAGTAGCACTCAACAAGTTATATTGCTTCGCTTTAGCTATTAATTCCGCCTTCTCCGCAGAAAGTGGATCTAAACCGACATATTCTTGGAAAACAAACTGGTAGCTTAAACTTTCTGTTGGTTTACAATCTAAAATTTGCTGCAACAAGTCATCCACTTCATTGATCAAACGATACATATCAAAGTGCGGTCGATACCATTCTAACATGGTAAATTCAGGATTATGACGCAGCCCAGATTCTTCATTCCTAAATACATGACAAAGCTGAAAAATAGGACCACTGCCAGCAGCTAATAAGCGTTTCATATGATATTCAGGACTGGTAGAAAGCCATAACCTTTTTGATTGCGCTGCAAAAGGAGAAACAAACTCTGTATGAAAAGTTGATAAATGTACATCTGTGACACCGAATTCACTTAACACTGGTGTTTCAACTTCAAGCAAGCCACGATCAGTAAAAAAACGGCGAATTTCCGCGATAATTTTTGCACGTGCGAGCAAATTTTTAATTGGGGCAGAAGGCTGCCATTGTTCAGATTCAAACATAATCTTATCCGCAATATAAATTGAATTAGCGTATTCTAACCAGCTAACCCACTTATTTCAAATTAAGCCATAGCGCAAACAAAGAATATTGTTATGCAAAATCCGTTTTTTTGGTGTAAAAGTGCGGTCAATTTTTTGCAAATTTTGCACATTAGATAGATAAAAATAGAGTTTTAAACAAAATTTAGATCGAGAGTAATGGCTATAAAATAAACCATTTTTAACTTTTTTGAGGTAGATCACGAAACTGAGTTTTTATTGTAAAAAAAGATTATTAATCTTTGAAAATAATGGCAAAATGAAGAAACCCTAAATTAACCAATTTTGGTTTATTTTTATTTTTTACTTTCTTGATTGGAGGAATATCGTGCAAACTGTTAATGTCGATATTGCAATTGTCGGTGCTGGTGGTGGCGGTTTACGCGCAGCTATTGCAGCAGCAGAAGCAAACCCTAACTTAAAAATCGCTTTAGTTTCAAAAGTATATCCTATGCGTAGCCACACGGTTGCTGCTGAAGGTGGCGCCGCAGCGGTTATCAAAGAAGAAGATTCTTATGATAAACATTTCCACGATACTGTGGCAGGTGGCGATTGGCTATGTGAACAAGACGTTGTAGAATATTTTGTACAACACTCACCTGTTGAAATGACTCAGCTTGAACGCTGGGGTTGTCCTTGGAGCCGTAAAACAGATGGTGATGTTAACGTACGCCGTTTTGGTGGTATGAAAATCGAGCGTACTTGGTTTGCTGCTGACAAAACAGGTTTCCACCTACTCCATACCTTATTCCAAACTTCCATCCAATATCCACAAATCGTTCGTTTTGATGAACACTTCGTATTAGATATCCTTGTTGATGACGGTCACGTGCGCGGTATGGTAGCGATGAATATGATGGAAGGTAGTTTAGTCCAAATCAATGCCAATGCCGTTGTCATAGCTACAGGTGGTGGTTGCCGAGCATTCCGTTTTAATACTAACGGCGGTATCGTAACAGGTGATGGTCTTTCAATGGCGTATCGTCATGGCGTACCGTTACGTGATATGGAATTTGTACAATATCACCCTACAGGCTTACCAAATACAGGTATTTTAATGACTGAAGGTTGCCGTGGCGAAGGCGGTATCTTAGTTAATAAAGATGGTTATCGCTATTTACAAGATTACGGTCTAGGACCAGAAACCCCAATTGGTAAACCTGAAAATAAATACATGGAATTGGGTCCGCGTGATAAAGTTTCACAAGCATTCTGGCAAGAATTACAAAGAGGCAACACCTTAAAAACCGCAAAAGGTGTTGATATTGTTCACTTAGATTTACGCCATTTAGGTGAAAAATACTTACATGAGCGTCTACCGTTCATCTGTGAATTAGCAAAAGCGTATGAAGGAGTTGACCCAGCTAAAGCACCAATTCCAGTGCGTCCTGTTGTTCACTATACAATGGGTGGTATTGAAGTGGACTTTAACAGCGAAACTCGCATCAAAGGCTTATTTGCAGTTGGTGAATGTGCTTCTTCTGGTTTACATGGTGCAAACCGTTTAGGTTCAAATTCACTTGCAGAACTAGTGGTATTAGGTCGTGTTGCAGGTGAATATGCGGCTCAACGTGCAGTTGAGGCACCAGCAGTAAACCAAATCGCAGTAGATGCACAAGCAAAAGATATTGTTCAACGCTTAGATGAACTCTATAACCAAGAAGGTACTGAATCTTGGTCAGAAATCCGAGATGAAATGGGCGATACAATGGAAGAAGGCTGTGGTATCTATCGTACACAAGAAAGTATGCAAAAAGCGGTAGATAAGATTGCTGAATTAAAAGAACGTTATAAACGTATCCGTATTGCAGACCGCTCCAGTGTATTCAACACCAATGTATTATATACCGTTGAATTAGGCTATATCTTAGATGTTGCCCAATCAATTGCAAACTCAGCGATTGAACGTAAAGAATCTCGTGGTGCACATCAACGTTTAGATTACACAGAACGTGATGATGTAAATTACTTGAAACATACCCTTGCATTCTATAATGGTGATGATGCGCCGCGTATCGAATACAGCGACGTGAAAATTACTAAATCACAACCTGCAAAACGTGTTTATGGTGCAGAAGCTGAAGCTCAAGAAGCAGCAAAAGCACAAGCCACTGAAGCAAATAAGGAGAACGCAAATGGTTAATCAAGCTATCATGAATATTGAAGTATTGCGTTACAATCCAGAACAGGACAAAGAACCATACTTACGTACTTATCAAGTACCTTATGATAACCAAACCTCATTACTTGATGCATTGGGTTATATCAAAGATAAACTTGAACCAGAATTATCTTATCGCTGGTCTTGTCGTATGGCGATCTGTGGCTCTTGCGGTATGATGGTAAATAACAAGCCAAAACTGGCTTGTAAAACCTTCTTGCGCGATTACAGTGGTCATATGCGCATTGAACCATTAGCTAACTTCCCTATCGAGCGTGACTTAGTTGTTGATTTAAGCCACTTTATCGAAAGTTTAGAAGCAATAAAGCCTTACATTATTGGTAATCAAGCGCCTGCATTAGATGGAAAACCACATCCATCTGCAGAATTAGCCAAAAGCCGTACTAAGCAAACACCAGCACAGTTGGAAAAATATCGTACATTTTCAATGTGTATTAACTGTGGCTTATGTTATGCAGCTTGCCCACAATTTGGGTTAAACCCAGAATTCGTTGGTCCTGCAGCATTAACTCTTGCACATCGTTACAATCTTGATAATCGTGATCATGGTAAAGAAGAACGTATGAAAATTATCAATGGTAAAAACGGTGTTTGGAGCTGTACCTTCGTTGGATATTGTTCAGAAGTCTGTCCAAAACATGTTGATCCAGCTTCAGCGGTAAACCAAGGTAAAGTCGAAAGTGCAAAAGACTTTGTAATTGCAATGCTTAAACCGCAAAAGTAAGGAGTGTAAAATGACAGCAACAACCAGTAAACGCAAAAAATATGTGCGTGAGATGAAGCCAACTTGGTGGAAAAAGTTAGACTTTTACAAACTTTATATTGCACGTGAAGCAACAGCAATTCCAACACTTTGGTTCTGTTTAGTATTACTTTATGGCGTAATCAGCTTAGGAAATTTAGAAAGTTTTGCTAATTTTATTTCTTTCTTAAAAAATCCAATCGTGATTATTCTCAACATCATTACACTTGGTGCAATGCTATTAAATACGGTCACTTACTACGTAATGACACCTAAAGTATTAAATATCATTGTAAAAAGTGAACGTATTAATCCAAAAATTATTACAACGGCATTATGGGCTGTCACTGGATTTATCAGCCTCGTCATTTTAGTGTTCATGTATGTATAGCGAGGAGAGAAAAATGAAAGATACACCAAAACGTTCTAATGAACCTGTTGTATGGTTATTATTCGGTGCAGGAACAACTGTCAGTGCAATGTTCTACCCTGTACTCGTACTAGTCTTCGGCTTCTTATTGCCATTTGGTTTGATTGATCCGAAAAATACCATTGAACTTGTTGCTTTTTTACATACAGGTCTTGGAAAACTGTTGCTACTTGTATTATTAATTTTCCCAATGTGGGGGGCTATGCACCGTATTCATCATGGTATGCATGATTTCAAAATCCACATTCCAGCAAGTGGCGTCATTTTCTACGGATTATCAACACTTTATACAGTATTAGTTTGCTTTGCTGTGTTTAGTTTATAATTCTCATAACCTAATAATAAGGTGGATTCTTATCCACCTTATTTTTTCTTTAATTGTCTTACTGATAAAATCAAGAAAAATCTAACCGCACTTTAATTCTTATTGCATGCTTAGCCTATCAAGCTCACTTGATTGTTTATAAAGTAAGCGATAAAAATAAGCGGTTCAATATTCATTGTGCCTACACAAAATTAATAACTACATAGACATTTAAAGCTCTCGTTCAAATTTATCTTCTTACTGAACATAAAATATTTTGTAACAACACCAAATAATATATCGAATAAATAGCATAAAAAAGGCAGCTCATCTAGCTACCCTTCCATCGCTATCCTATCCGCTAAGTGCGGTCTGTTTTTAGCCAATTTTAAGTACGCTTTCGACTTAACAACCACCACGTAATTAATAAAAATAAAATGCTTGGCATTAATGCACCAGCTAAAGGAGTTACATTATAGACCAAACTTAATGGACCAAAAATTTCATTGACGACATAAAATAAGAAACCAAAACAAATACCTGTGACAATTCTCGCACCTGCAGTGACACTGCGTAATGGTCCAAAAATAAAGGACAATGCGAGCATCATCATCACTCCTACAGAAAGTGGTTGAAACAATTTACGCCAATAAGTCAGCTCAAATTTCTTAGATTCTTGCCCAGTTTCTTTTAAAAATGCGATGTAGTTGGATAATCCAGAAATAGACAACGAAGTTGGTCGTAAAGAAGCAATACCCAATTTATCTGGTGTTAAGCTAGTTTGCCATTCTGCATTCAATTGATTCACTGTCTTAATTTCATCATCTAAAATTTCCGATTCGTTAAGCTGTGCTAAGCTCCATTTACCATCTCGATAAGAAGCGGAATTGGCATGTTTTACACGTTTTAATTGGCGATTATCGGCAAAACTATAAATATAAATATCACTTAGCTCAATATCATCCGTAATCCGTTTAATATAAATAAAATCATTGCCATCTTTTGCCCAAATCCCATTTTTCACAGACAATAATGAGCCACCAGAAATCGCTTTTGAGCGCATATCACGTGCAAATTGTTCAGTTTGAGGAATACCCCATTCACCAATCAACATAGTCAAAAGAACCAATGGCAACGCGGTTTTCATCACAGCAAAACCAATTTGTAAACGAGAAAACCCTGATGCCTGCATCACGACAAGCTCACTTCGACTGGCTAAATTGCCTAAAGCAATCAGTGCACCTAACAAAGCTGCCATTGGGAAAAAAGTTTCAATATCTTTTGGAATAGTCAGCACTGTATAAAGAATGGCTTGCCAAATATCATAAGTACCTTTTCCTACACTACGAAACTGCTCAACGAACTTAATAATGCCAGACAAACCAACTAACATCACTAATGTAGCAAAAATTGCACCTAAAATGCTTTTACCAAGATAACGGTCTAAGGTATTCATCATTTTTTGACTATCCTTTTATTGCAACGCTTCTATTGAACCAATGACGTGCTTTGTACATTGATGCACTACCCCAGCTATTCAATACAATACCCAAAATAAAGAACATCACATTCACTAATGGCATTAAGAAACTAGCATCTAATTTCCCTGCGCCCCAAGCTGATTTTAAGGAACTCTGTAATAAGAAATAAATTAAATATAATAATAGTGCAGGAATAATTTTAGCAAAGCGTCCCTGTCGCGGATTAACACGGCTTAATGGTACTGCCACCAATGCCATTAAAGGCACTGCTAAAATCAAGCTTAAACGCCAATTTAATTCTGCTTTCGCGGCAGGAGTGTTAGTATGAATTAAAGCAGAAAAACCCAACTCCTCTGCGTCACGCTCATCACTATTCGTATTTTGGTAACCTAAATAAGCTTGGTATTCATCAAAATGTGTAATTCGAAAATCAGGAAAAGCACTGCTACCTTCAACACGTTGGCTATTTTCTAATTTTAAAATTTGATCACCATTAGGCAAAGCGGTTAACTCACCCTGTTCAGCCACAAGCACTGAAGGTTTTAAGTTACCTTTTTTGCGTGTTTGAAATACATAAACATCATGAATAGTATTGTTTTCAATCTTATCAATAAACAACACGAACTCATTATTATTGGTATTAATAAATTGTCCAGCGGCTAGCGCTCCCATCGTTGGATTCGCTTTAGCATCTTCTAGGATCTCACCTTGCTTTTGAATTGCCCAAGGCGTTAACCAAAATACATTGTATGCTGCTAAAGCCGCAGTAAATAAGGAAAGAATTAATACTACACGGACTAAAATACGTTGCCCAACACCACAGGCACGCATCACAGTAATTTCGCTCTCTGCGTATAAACGGCCAAAAGTTAATAAAATTGCAATGAATAAGCATAATGGCAACATCAGTTGTGCCATAGTTGGCATACCTAATCCAAGCAAAGACATGACTAAATCTGCTGGCACTTTACCACTTGCAGCAGAGCCTAATACACGAACGAGTTGTTGACAAAAGAAAATCAGAAGTAAGATAAATAAGATCGCAATTTGGCTCTTAAACACTTCTTTAGTTAAATATCGGGTTAAAATCACATTATTGCCTATATTTTTCTTGCAATTTATATAGAATGGTTTAATTGGCTACTTTGTTGGCGTATGATAACTTATTTTTCAACCGAAAACAGTAAAAATCTTTGTGAGGATAAAATGAAATATTGTGCAAAATCGACCGCACTTTTAGATATAAAAAGTAATATTATTGTTAGTATTTTTGAAGAGGGTAAACTTTCCTCTGCGGCAAGAAAAATTGATGAAATTTCGCAAAGCTACCTAACTGGTTTACTTGAATCTGGCGAGCTCACTGGCAAAATTGGGCAAGTAGTCGTGTTACGTCATCTACCCAATTATAACGCTCAACGTATTTTTGTAGTGGGCGCAGGTAAAAAAGGTGAAATAAACGAAAAACAATTTAAACAAATTATCGAAAGCACTATCCAAGCAGTAAAAGCCACTAAAGCCCAACAAATCATCAGCTACTTATCTGACATTGAAATTAAACATCGTGACCTGTACTGGAACATTCGTTTTAGCGTAGAAACCATTGAAGCCAGCTTCTATCAATTTGAACAATTCAAAAGTAAGAAAAATGAACAACATATTACATTAACAGAGTTTATTTTTAGCACTGAAGGCGAAGTTGCTCAACAAGCCATTGAACATGCAAAGGCAGTTGCTTTGGGCGTGAAATTCGCTAAAGATGTGGCGAACTGTCCACCAAATATTTGTCATCCTGTTTATTTAGCAGAACAAGCAAAAAACTTAGCTGCAAGTTCTGCATTAATGAAAACCACAGTACTTGGCGAAAAAGACATGGCGGAATTAAACATGAACGCTTATTTGGCAGTATCACAAGGCTCTGTGAATGAAGCTCAACTTTCAATTATTGAATATCGCAATCATCCAAATCCTAATGCCAAACCTATCGTACTCGTAGGGAAAGGTTTGACTTTTGATGCGGGTGGTATTTCACTTAAACCAGCTGAAGCAATGGATGAAATGAAATACGATATGGGCGGTGCTGCTGCAGTTTATGGTGTGATGCATGCACTCGCTGAACTGCAACTGCCATTAAACGTCATTGGTGTATTAGCGGGTTGTGAAAACTTACCTGATGGTCATGCTTACCGCCCTGGCGATATTTTAACAACAATGAAAGGTCTCACTGTTGAAGTATTAAATACAGATGCAGAAGGGCGTTTAGTGTTGTGTGATACCTTAACTTACGTGGAGCGTTTCGAGCCAGAATTAGTGATTGATGTAGCAACACTCACAGGCGCTTGCGTAGTCGCATTAGGCGCGCACAATAGTGGTTTAATCTCAACTGATGATGAACTCGCAGAAGAATTAACACAAGCAGCAACAGAAACGACAGATAAAGCATGGCGTTTACCATTAGGTGAAGAATACCAAGAACAATTGAAATCGAACTTTGCTGATCTGGCGAATATTGGCGGGCGCTGGGGCGGTGCAATTACAGCGGGCGCATTTTTATCAAACTTTACAGATAAATATCGTTGGGCACATTTAGATATTGCGGGTACTGCATGGTTACAAGGTGCCAATAAGGGTGCAACTGGCCGCCCTGTTCCATTATTAGTGCAATTTTTAATTAATCAAGCTAAAAACAAATAACCATATAAAGCTGCTCTGATTGAAAGCAGCTTTCCTCAGCATAAAAAGTGCGGTGAAAATTTTCAAAATTTCGACCGCACTTTTTCTTATTCTTTGATAAAAAGCTTATAGTTTGTCTAACATCCCCAACACCATTTGAGAAGATTGTTTTGCGGCAAGGGGCAAAAACTCCTCAAAAGACATACTAGCTTCGCCATCTCCTGCATCAGAAATGGCTCTCACGACCACAAAAGGTATATTAAAAGCATGGCATACTTGAGCAATGGCAGTCGCCTCCATTTCGACTGCCATCACATGTGGAAAATCAGCTTTAATTTTGGCTAATGCTGCGCCACCATGAATAAAACTATCACCAGAGCATATCAAACCTCGTTTTACATTATGCCCTTGTGCTAATGCCACTTTCTCTGCTAAATCAGATAATTTTTTATCAGAAATAAAGGCAGGAGGGCAAGCGGGTAACTGCCCTTTGGCATAACCAAATGCCGTCACATCTGCATCGTGATAAATAGTTTCACTTGAAATTACAATATCCCCGACTTTCAAGCCAGTTGACACACCACCAGCAGACCCCGTATTAATGACGATATCTGGTTGACTCAATTGTAATAATGCTGTTGTTCCCATTGCTGCCGCGACTTTACCAATACCTGATTGCAATAAAGCGACAGATTTACCCTGAATATCCCCTTCATAAATAGTGCAGCTCGCAACTTGAGTAACCACTTTGCTTTCCATCAAATTGGCTAAAATTTCAACTTCTTGTGCCATTGCACCCACAATACCAATTTTCATTATTTTTCCTTTATTAATTTATTCACTAAAAAATCTAACACTGCAAAGCTATAATCGTCATTATATAATGTACTTGCAGTTAACACATATCGTCCATCGATCACGACATAAGGATAAGTAAATACCCCATATTCTTCAGTACGTTTTTCTGCAAGTTCAACTTCGTGTGCAACTTTAGCGGAATAAAATGCTTTCGTAAAATCGTCCGTATTTATCCCTTGTGTCTCTAGCCATGCTCGTAATTCATTAAAACGAGCAAGCTGTGAAAAACGCTGTTTTTCTGCCGTTTCAAATAATAACAACGCGGATAAATCCTCTGCTTTAATTGCTTGTAAAGCATAAAAAACTAAAGCGGAATATTGTGCTTTATCGGTCGCAACAGGTTGTTCTATTAGCTTCACTTTATCGAAATTAATTTGAGAATATAACTCTAGGATATCTAATGCTGAAGAGCATACACGGCAATCATAATCAAAAAAGAATTGGATCAACAAGGGATCATTCGGATTCGAAATATAAATAGGCGCTTGGTATGAAAAATAATCTCGCCCTTCTAAAAAATGTTGCGGTTTATCTTCGTTTAAATGTAGCGAAGGCGTTCCATTAGCAACTAATGTAAAACAAGAAAAACAGAATAAAACAAATAAAAAACCAATTCGCCACATGTAAAATGATCAACTCGCCACAGGTGCAATATAGTCGACTAACAATTGCACACTACGATTGCCTCTAAATTCGTTAATATCTAATTTATATGCTAATTTTGCTGACTTGATAGACAAATCAGGATAATAACGAGTATCGACATTAAAGGCAATGGCATCAAGTAATGGTCCGCCTTGTTTTGGCTCTACCATCATTTTCAAATGTTTATCCCCGACTAAACGCTGCTGTAAGATTTTAAACTCGCCATCGAACACAGGTTCGGGAAAAGCTTGCCCCCAAGGTCCTGCTTGTTTTAGCATTTCCGCTATATCAAGGCTAAATTGTTGTGAACTCAGCTCTCCATCAGTCCAAATAATGCCTTGTAATTCATCCTCTCCTAGCCACTCATTCATCAGTTGATTAAATTCAGTTTGAAACTCGACCAAACATTCTTCACGAATTGTTAAACCAGCAGCCATTGCATGCCCCCCAAATTTTAAAATCATGTCAGGGCATTTACTATAAATACGCTCCAATGCATCACGTAAATGTATGCCTTCTACTGAACGCGCGGAGCCTTTTAAAATGCCTTCTTGTTCACGAGCAAACGCCACCACTGGACGATGAAATTGATCTTTAATTCTCGAAGCTAAAATCCCTAATACACCCTGATGCCAATCAGCTTGATATAGTACAATCCCCATAGGAAGTGTCTGTTCAAGTGCGGTCAGTTTTCGGCAAATTTCAAGTGCTTCAAGCTTCATTCCCTGCTCAATTTCTCTGCGTGTTTGATTTAGCCCATCCAGCTCTAATGCTAGTGCACGTGCTGTTGTCATGTCTTCTGCTAACAATAATTCAACACCAACAGACATATTATCTAGTCGTCCAGCAGCATTTAAACGTGGCGCGATTGAAAAGCCAAGATCAGCAGCAGAAAACTGGCTAATATCACGATTTGCAACCTCAGCTAAAGCACGAATACCACAACAGCAATGCGAAGCACGAATACGATTTAAACCTTGATAAGCTAAAATGCGGTTGTTTTGATCTAATGGCACAACATCAGCAATTGTCCCAAGTGCGACAAGATCTAATAAATCACTAAAATTAGGTTGCGTTTTTTGATCAAAAAGCCCCATTTCACGTAACTTAGCACGTAATGCCAACATTAAATAAAAAGCAACCCCAACACCGGCTAAAGATTTTGATGGAAAGCTACAATTGCTTAAATTAGGATTTACAATAGCATCGGCATTAGGCAAGACCTCTGGTGGCAAATGATGATCAGTAATTAATACTTTAACGCCATATTGTTGTAAAAAAGCCACGCCATCTACAGAAGAAACCCCATTATCAACCGTTATTAATAATTGTACCTGTTGTGCCAAAGCTTGTTCTGCCACCGCAATACTTAAACCATAACCTTGCTCAAAACGATTTGGTACTAAAAATGTGACATTAGTAAAGCCTAATTGACGTAAGGCAAGAACTGTCAGTGCGGTACTTGTTGCGCCATCTGCATCAAAGTCACCCACTATGACAATTTTTTGTTGTTGAAAATACGCTTCAACTAACAACGCAACAGCTTGCTCTATACCTTGTAATAATTTGGGATTTAATAAGGCAGCTAAAGTGCGGTCTAATTGTTGCGAGTTTTGAATATGACGGGCACGATATAAACGATCTAATAAGGGATCTGCACAAATTGATTCGCCATGTGGCACAATGCGACGTTGAATTAATTTATTCACCAAACCAACCTACAACAAAAATGAATAGATTAAGGAATTAAGGACGCTAAAAGGCGTCCTTATTTAATTGAAATGCGTTACCTATTGACGATTTAATTCCGCAAGTAGCGCTTTCGGTTCTAAGTATCCACCAATTAATTCACCTGTTGGAGTGATAATAGCTGGCGTACCATTTACACCAAATTGAAGACCTAACTGATAATGTTTTTTCACGATATCTGGTGTTTTTAACTCTTTTGGAAAATGACCTTTTTCCGCTTCATTCAATGCAAATTGTGGGTCTTTAGCAGTAAAAATCGTTTCCATCTGGCGCGCTACTTTTGAGTTTATACCTGCACGAGGAAAAGCGAGATAACGTACCGTAATTCCCAAATCATTATAGCCCTTAATCTTCTCATGTAGCACCTTACAATAATGACAGCTAATATCCATAAAGACTGTGACAACATGTTTTTCATTTTTAGCTGGATAAACGATCATTTCCTTATCAAATTTATTTAATTGCTCTAACAAAATTCCCGCTGAAACATCCGTAACGCCCTTATCACTGAGTTCATATAATTTGCCATCTACAACATATTTTGCATCTTCTGTAATATAAAAAATACCTTGCTCAGTAATCGCTGTTTTTAATCCATTAACTGGTGAATCTTTCAATTCAACATTTTTAATGCCCATATGATTAAGGCGCTCAGAAATCGCCTTTGTCGAAGCAAAAAGTGGTGCTGATAAAGTTAATCCGACAAGCACAGCCAAAAATTTTTTCATTTTTTTATTCCTATAAATTAATCACACTGATAATCGATATCTCAAAAGACAAACATAAAGATTATAAAGAGATTCCGTATTTGTGCAAGCAAAGAAGCATAAAATTGCCTACCATATAACCCCAAAATAGCATATAATTAGCGTTTAATTTTTCACTATAAAAAACTTGCAGTATGTTTGAAATTAACCCAATAAAAAATAAAATCTCAGACCTTATCGAACGCACACAAGTGCTGAGGGGGTATCTTTGACTTTGATGCCAAAGTTGAACGTTTAGAAGAAGTGAATGCCGAGCTTGAACAACCTGATGTCTGGAATGAGCCAGAAAAAGCACAAGCATTAGGTAAAGAACGAGTAGCGCTTGAAGCTATTGTTGATACGATCAAAACACTGGATCAAGGCTTAGAAGATGTAGAAGGTCTACTTGAACTTGCTATTGAGGCAGAAGATGAAGAAACCTTCAATGAAGCAAATACAGAACTTGAAGAGCTAGAACAAAAATTAGCCCAATTAGAATTTCGTCGTATGTTTAGCGGCCAACACGACTCAGCAGATTGCTATGTAGATTTACAAGCAGGCTCTGGTGGTACGGAAGCACAAGACTGGACTGAAATGCTACTACGCATGTATTTGCGTTGGGCAGAAAGCAAAGGTTTTAAAACAGAATTAATGGAAGTATCTGATGGCGATGTGGCAGGTATTAAATCAGCGACTATCAAGATTTCTGGTGAATATGCTTTTGGGTGGTTACGTACCGAAACAGGCATTCATCGTTTAGTACGCAAAAGTCCATTTGATTCAAACAACCGCCGTCATACTTCATTTAGTGCGGCCTTTGTTTATCCTGAAATTGATGATGATATTGATATAGAGATCAATCCTGCTGACTTGCGCATTGATGTATATCGTGCTTCTGGTGCAGGTGGTCAGCATGTGAATAAAACTGAAAGTGCGGTACGAATTACCCATATCCCAAGTGGCATCGTTGTACAATGTCAAAATGATCGCTCTCAACATAAAAACAAAGATCAATGTATGAAACAGTTGAAAGCGAAACTATATGAGATGGAATTACAGAAAAAAAATGCCGATAAGCAAGCCATGGAAGATAACAAATCGGACATTGGCTGGGGCAGCCAAATTCGTTCTTATGTACTCGATGATTCACGTATCAAAGATTTGCGTACTGGCGTCGAAAATCGTAATACACAAGCAGTATTAGATGGCGATTTAGATCGTTTTATTGAAGCCAGTTTAAAAGCAGGATTATGATTTAAAAAGTAGGGTCAAAATTTGCTAAAAATCGACCGCACTTGATCAAAAATTAATTTAAATTGAAAGGAAAAATATGTCAGAACAAATCCAAGAACTTGACCTTAATGGCGAAATGTTAGTTCGTCGTGAAAAATTAGCCGCATTGCGTGCCAAAGGCAACCCATTTCCAAATACTTTCCGTCGCGATGCGCTTGCGCAAGAGTTACATATCAAATATGACGACATAGAAGGCGAAGCGTTAAAAGCACAAGAAGTAGAAGTCAAAGTAGCTGGTCGTATCATGACACGTCGTGCAATGGGTAAAGCAACTTTCATTACACTACAAGATATGTCGGGTCGTATCCAACTCTATATTGCGCGTGACAATTTACCTGAAGGTGTTTATGCAGAAGATGTAGGCAGTTGGGATTTAGGCGATATTATTGGTGTTAAAGGAACGCTATTTAAAACCAAAACTAACGAATTAACTGTACGTTGTACTGAAGTCGAATTATTAACTAAAGCACTTCGTCCATTACCAGATAAATTCCATGGCTTAAGCGATCAGGAAACCCGTTATCGTCAACGTTATTTAGATCTGATCTCAAATGAAGACTCACGCCGCACGTTTATTATTCGTTCAAAAGTCATCGCGGGGATTCGTGACTATTTTATCTCGAAAGGCTTTATGGAAGTAGAAACACCGATGTTACAAATCATTCCGGGTGGTGCTTCTGCGCGTCCATTTGTAACACACCACAATGCATTAGACGTAGATATGTATTTACGTATTGCACCTGAACTTTACTTAAAACGTTTAGTGGTTGGTGGATTTGAGCGCGTATTTGAATTAAACCGCAACTTCCGCAATGAAGGCGTATCTATTCGCCATAATCCTGAATTTACTATGCTTGAATACTACCAAGCTTATGCAGATTATCACGATTTAATGGATAATACAGAAGAATTGTTGCGCAAATTAGCGCTTGATATTTTGGGAACAACTCTGGTTCCTTATGGTGACGACGAATTTGACTTCGGTAAACCGTTTGAACGCATTACTATGCATGACGCGATCTTAAAATATGGTGCAGACAAAGGCATTGTAAAAGAAGATTTATATGATTTTGATCGTGCTGTTGCTATCGCGCAGAAGTTAGGTATTGAAGTACAAAAATCATGGGGATTAGGTAGCCTTATCAATGTTATTTTTGAAGAAGTCGCAGAACATCATTTAATTCAACCTACTTTCTTAATGGCACATCCTGCTGAAATTTCACCACTAGCACGCCGTAATGATGCAAATCCAGAGGTGACAGATCGTTTTGAGCTATTTATTGGTGGACGCGAAATTGGTAATGGCTTCTCAGAATTAAATGACGCCGAAGATCAAAACGAACGTTTCGATGCTCAGGTTGCAGCAAAAGAAGCAGGCGATGATGAAGCAATGTTCAAAGATGAAGATTTTGTCACCGCACTTGAACACGGTTTACCGCCAACAGCAGGAGAAGGTCTAGGGATCGACCGTTTAGCGATGTTATTTGCTAACGTTGCCTCAATTAGAGATGTTATTCTCTTCCCTGCAATGAAACAAAAATAAACAAACATTTATTCCCCAGCGCAATGTTGGGGATAAGTTTATAGGAGCTCAATATGAAAAATTATTTATTCAAATTCAAAATTGCCATCTTTTGTATTTTATCGATAATAAGTGCATCAAATTGGGCTAAATCAGTGACTATTTATTTAGATCCGGCATCCCTTCCTGCCTTAAATCAATTGATGGATTTTACGCAAAAAAGTGATGATAAAGAAACTGCACGCATTTTTGGCCATACTCGTTTTAAAATGCCGGAAGAGATTCAAAAGCAATACCAACATATCGATATGGTAGGTATTAAAGATGAAAAACCAACCGAGGAACTCTTCTCAATTTTAGATCAATATCCTGAATCGTTAGAATTAGATTTACATATGAGTATTGCACATGCAACAAAACTCATTCAACCTATTTTAGCGTACCGCTTTAAACATCCATCACGAGTTTCTATCCGTAGTCTTAATTTATATGATGACGGCTCATTAGAATATGTAGGTTTAGAAAATCTGCAAGATGTTGATATTCCAAAAGCTATTGCTCAAGCAGAGCAACAATTAGCTTCTTTTTTAATGACTGGAAAAGCCAAATTCGATAACCCAATCGTTGCTCGTTATGTATGGCAATCACAGTTTCCTGTAAAATATCATTTTTTAAGTCCTGAATATTTTGAAAAAGCAGCATTTATTAAACCACTTAAAGAATATTTACAAGACAACTACCAAAAAATGGCGTTATTTGCTTATCAAGATTTATCTTCAGAAAAACAAGCCCTATATTTAAAGTTAGTTGGTTTTAATGATCAAATTAAACAATTATTAGAAACGACTGAGAAAAAATTTATATTCACCGGTACCACGACTTGGGAAGCGAAGACAGATGTCAGAGAGTACTATGCTCAACAGCAGCTTAATCTCTTAAAACACTTTACGCAACCTAATGGAGAATTATTCATTGGAGATGACTATAAAGTCTATTTCAAAGGTCATCCTAAAGGGGATGAAATTAATGAATATATTCTAAATAATGCCAAAGATATTATTAATATCCCTGCCAATATCTCTTTTGAAATCTTAATGATGACAGGTTTATTACCTGACAAAGTTGGCGGAATTGCAAGTTCACTTTATTTTTCATTACCGAAAGAAAAAATTAGCCACATTATATTTACCACTAATAAACAAGTAAAAAGTAAAGAAGATGCACTTAATAATCCATATGTAAAAGTGATGCAACGTTTGGGTATCATTGATGAATCTCAAGTTATTTTTTGGGATACATTAAAACAGTTGTAATTGGTAATAAATAGGGGGCTTATTATGGTAAGTATCGCAATTATCCCAGCACGCGCAGGTTCAAAAGGAATTCCTGATAAAAACCTTCAGCTTGTTGGCGGACACTCTCTTATCGGTCGTGCTATTTTAGCAGCGAAAAATGCTAACGTATTTGATCAAATCATAGTAACTTCAGATGGGGATAACATTTTAGCTGAAACCAAAAAATATGGTGCAATAACAATTAAAAGACCAGTTGAATTAGCCCAAGATAACTCACGAACAATTGATGCAGTTTTACACGCATTACAAACATTAGGTCTTAAACAAGGTACTTGTACCTTATTGCAACCGACAAGCCCATTACGTGATCACCTTGATATAAAAAACGCAATGGATATGTATATTAATGGCGGTGTCAAATCCGTCGTTTCAGCTTGCGAATGTGAACATCACCCTTATAAGGCTTTCTCTTTAGATGAAAATCATGAAGTCTTACCTGTTCGTGAAATCCATGATTTTGAAGCTGCACGTCAAACATTGCCTAAAATGTATCGCGCTAATGGCGCTATTTACATTAATGATATCGATAGCTTACTCAAAGAAAAATACTTCTTTATTCCACCATTAAAATTTTATTTAATGCCAACTTATCGTTCTGTAGATATTGATGTTAAACAGGATCTCGAATTAGCGGAAATTTTATCAAACAAATAACCGAAATTCGTTATATGGCGATAGGGAATTCTCCTATCCAATGACATTCAAAAGTGGTTCGTAACCATCCCACTTGGGCAAATAAATAGTTTATTTGCCCGAAACAAAACTAGGAAAAATAATGCAGTTAACTAATCCAAATAACGATCGTAAAGCGATTGTCATCTTTTCTGGTGGACAAGATTCTACCACTTGTCTAATTCAAGCGATTCAAGACTATGGTGTCAAAAATGTGGAAACTATCACTTTCCAGTACGGGCAACGTCATGTTATTGAGCTAGCAAAAGCACAATGGATAGCACAAGATCTTGGCGTAAAACAAACATTGATTGATACCTCTGTCATTCAAGCAATTACGACAAATGCCTTAATGGATAATGAAGCTAAAATTGTGCAACAAGGAAATATTCCCAATACTTTCGTTGATGGGCGCAATGCCTTATTTCTACTCTACAGCGCAATTTATGCTAAAGGGCAAGGAATTCAAGATATTATTACTGGTGTATGCGAAACAGATTTTAGTGGTTATCCTGATTGCCGTGATATCTTTATTAAATCCATGAATGTCACATTAAATCTCGCAATGGATTACC
Source organism: Pasteurella oralis (assembly GCF_002850605.1). Lineage (GTDB taxonomy): Bacteria > Pseudomonadota > Gammaproteobacteria > Enterobacterales > Pasteurellaceae > Pasteurella > Pasteurella oralis. The sequence goes on along the minus strand of NZ_NXGB01000001.1, from coordinate 377,852 downwards.
AATTTAATCTCAAAACACCTTTAATGTATCTCACCAAAGCACAAACATGGCAGTTGGCAGATGAACTCGGTGCCTTAGACTATATTCGCCAGCATACCCATACTTGTTACATGGGTGTTGAACAAGGTTGCGCTGAATGCCCAAGTTGTATATTACGTGAAAAGGGGTTACAAGAATATCTTTCAATGAAAAGTGCGGTGGTCTAATTTATGTTTAAAATTACGAAAGAATTTAGCTTTGATATGGCACATATGCTCGATGGACATGATGGTAAGTGTAAAAATTTACATGGGCATACGTATAAGCTACAAGTAGAACTTTGTGGCGATCTGCATCAAACAGGCCCTAAAAGAGGTATGGTCATTGATTTTTCAGATTTAAAAAAAATTGTTAAACAACGTATTTTAGATCCTATGGATCATGCTTTTATTTATGATAGCCATAGTGAAAAAGAAACGAAAGTTGCCACATTATTACAGTCGTTAGATTCTAAAATCTTTGCCTTGCCAACGCGTACTACTGCAGAAGAAATGGCTCGTTTTATTTTCAATTGTTTGAAATATGAGGAAAATTTACCTATTTCTGCTATTCGTCTTTGGGAAACTCCTACTTCGTTTTGTGAATATGAGGAATAAGTGCAGTGCCAATTCAAGATGTTTTACAATTGAAATATCACATTGTCGAAATTTTTGAAAGTTTGCAGGGTGAGGGGTTGAATACTGGCATGCCAAGTATTTTTGTACGTCTTGGCAAATGTAATCTGGCTTGCCCATGGTGTGATACCAATTACAACCAACATAGCCTTTGGACGCTTTCACAAATTCTAGATAAAGTGCGGTCATTTTCTAGCAAAAATATCATTATCACTGGCGGTGAGCCCACTATTGTACCTAAAATTGATCAGCTACTTGATCACTTAAAAGCAGAAGGTTATTTTCTCGCGATTGAAACCAATGGGTTAAAAACAGTTCCAGCACAAATCGACTATATTGCTACTAGCCCAAAGCGATTATATCAGCATAAATATCAGCAACAGTGCATTCCCTTTGCTCATGAAGTCCGCATTGTTGCAGATGAAGATGTATTAGATTTTTGCGAGCAAATCGAACAACGAATCAAAGCAAATCATTACTATTTATCACCTTGTGAAGTCAATGGTGAAATGAATTTACTTAAAACAATTACACAATTAGGTGTTTTAAATCAACGAGTTAATAAACCAAAATGGCAGTTAAGTATACAAGCTCACAAATTAATAGGAATTGAATAAAAGGTGATTTATCACCTTTTTTCATTTTTATTCATATTTCACTTGATCATTATATAATAAAATATATAATGAATCTATTTTCTTATTCAAGTAGTAAAACAATTCGGCTAATGTGAGCACTCCCCCATAATCTTGAAAAAGATTTTCACATTAGCCATTTTTTTCTTCTTATTCCACCTCAAATCCTTTACCATTGCCTCATTCTTTTATCACTATAGGATTACTAACCAGCATGAATCACATTGAACTTGAGCAAATTCTAAATCAGAAATTAAATAGCCAAAGTATTTCAGACTACGCACCCAATGGTCTACAGGTTGAAGGAAAAACTGAAGTTAATAAAATCATCACTGGAGTTACTGCTAGCCAAGCTCTGATTGATTACGCAATATCTCAACAAGCTGATGCCATCTTAGTTCACCACGGCTATTTTTGGAAAAGTGAAAGTCTTTGTATTCGCGGCATGAAAGGTAAACGCATTAAAAGTTTATTAGTCAATGATATTAATTTATATGCTTACCACTTACCGTTAGACGTACATGCTGAATTAGGAAATAATACCCGTTTAGCAGCTTTATTAGAAATCGAAAACCTACAACCTTTAGAACAAGGTACTATCAGTATTCCCGTTTATGGTACACTAAAAACCCCCTTAACTAGTGAGACTTTTGCACAACGTATTGAGCAAGTATTAAAACGAAAACCGCTAGTATGCAGTGATCACGCACCACACTTAATCCGTACTGTTGCAATCTGTACTGGTGGTGGTCAAGGTTATATCGATTTAGCCGCTAATCAAGACATTGATGCTTTTATTACAGGCGAAGTATCAGAACAAACTATCCATTCAGCCCGTGAACAAGGCATTCATTTCTTCGCTGCTGGTCATCATGCTACTGAGCGTTATGGTATCCAAGCATTAGGCGAATGGCTAACACAAACTTATGGTTTAGCTGTTGAGTTTAAAGATATTGATAATCCGGCTTAAATAAGGTCAGCTTTGTATTTATCCATATTTTCCCTTATACTAGCCACAATTTTTAACATACGAAAAGGTATTGATTATGGGGTTTTTAACAAATAAACGTATTTTAATTGCTGGGGTTGCAAGCAATCGTTCTATTGCTTACGGTATTGCGCAAGCGATGAAACGTGAAGGTGCTGAATTAGCCTTCACCTATCAAAATGACAAATTAAAAAGCCGTGTGGAAGAATTTGCAAAAGAATTAGGTTCAGATATTGTCATCCCTTGTGACGTAGGGACAGATGAAAGCATTGAACAATGTTTTACTGAGCTAGCAAAACATTGGGATAAATTTGATGGTTTTGTCCATTCAATTGCATTCGCACCAGCGGATCAATTAGATGGCGATTATGTTGATGCAGTCAATCGTGAAGGTTTCCGTATTGCTCATGATGTCAGTTCTTATAGTTTCGTTGCCATGGCCAAAGCTGCTCGCCAAATGTTAAATCCAAACTCTGCCTTATTAACCCTTTCATACTTAGGTGCAGAGCGTGCAATTCCAAACTATAACGTAATGGGCTTAGCCAAAGCGTCACTAGAAGCAAATACTCGTTTTATGGCAGCGTCTTTAGGAAAAGAAGGCATTCGAGTCAATGCTATTTCTGCAGGACCAATCCGCACACTGGCTGCATCAGGCATTAAAAACTTCAAAAAAATGCTTGCCAATTTTGAACAGACTGCACCTTTACGCCGCACTGTAACTATTGAAGATGTTGGTAACTCTGCTGCATTCTTGTGTTCAGATCTTGCAGCTGGCGTCACTGGTGAAGTATTGCATGTTGATGCAGGTTTCAGCATTGTCGCTATGGGCGAACTTGAATAGGTTTTTATTGTTTATTCTAAGCGGACGATCTTGTCCGCTTTTTTTGACTTTTTAATGGATATTTCTCAATGTTCCAAAACAATCCCCTTCTTTCCCAATTAAAACAACAAATCCGAGAAAGTAAACTGCAAGTTGAAGGCACGGTTAAAGCCTCTGATAAAGCCTTTGGCTTCCTTGAATGTGACAAAAAAAGTTATTTCATTCCTCCTGCAGCAATGAAAAAAGTGATGCATGGCGATAAGATCAAAGCCTTGATTGAAGTTATTGGTGACAAAGAACAAGCTGAACCAGATCAACTCCTCGAACCAATGCTGACTCGCTTCATTGCACGTGTGCGCTTTAATAAAGAGAAAAAACTCCAAATCTTAGTTGATCATCCGCAAATTAACCACGCAATTGGCGCAAATAAAGCAAAAGCGATCAAAGAAGAGTTGCAAGAAGGTGATTGGGTCGTAGCAAACCTTAAAACCCATCCTTTACGTGATGATCGCTTTTTCTTTGCACAAATTAATGAATTTATTTGTCATGCCGATGATGAATTCGCACCATGGTGGGTTACTTTGGCACGCCATGAACAATCTCGCTATCCAGTAAATGGATTAACGAGCTATCAAATGCACGATCAGCAAACTCGCGAAGATCTGACCGCACTTCACTTTGTTACCATAGATGCCGAAACCACGCTTGATATGGATGATGCACTATATATTGAACCTATTAAGCAAGGTGAGCAGCAAACAGGCTGGAAATTAGTTGTTGCTATCGCGGACCCAACAGCATACATACCGTCTGATTCAACGATTGAACAAGATGCCAAACAACGTTGTTTTACTAATTACTTACCTGGCTTTAATATTCCAATGTTACCAAGAGAGCTAGCGGATGAAATCTGTTCATTAACCAAAGATCAAATTCGCCCAGCATTAGTTTGTTATATTGAAACAGATTTAGCTGGAAATCTTAGTGCAAAACCGCATTTTGTTTCTGCTTATATTCAATCAAAAGCGAAATTAGTTTATGAACACGTTTCTGACTATTTAGAACAAGCAGTTAATGCTTGGCAGCCTGAAACCGTAGAAATAGCACAACAAATTGACTGGCTACATCAATTCACACAAGCACGTATCCAGTGGCGTAAGCAACATTCTTTACTTTTTAAAGAAAAACCTGATTATCACTTCATTTTGGCTGAAAATGGCAAAGTGGCTGAAATCAAAGCGGAATATCGACGTATCGCGAATCAAATCGTAGAAGAAGCCATGATTATTGCAAATATTTGTGCAGCAGAATATTTAGATGAACATGCAAAATGTGGCATTTTCAATACACATGCAGGCTTCGATAAAAAGAACCTTGACACAGCACATCATTTTCTACTCACTAATTTGGCAAATGACACGAATCATGCTCTGTTAACAGAACGCTATTCGGTAGATAATCTCACCACGCTCACAGGCTATTGCCAAATGCGTCGTGATATTGAACAAGTAGACAATGATTATTTGGAATTTCGTTTACGCCGTCTGTTAACTTTTGCAGAATTTAAAACTGAATTCGCGCCACATTTTGGCTTAGGATTGACAGGTTATGCTACTTGGACCTCACCTATCCGTAAATATTCAGATATGGTAAACCACCGCTTAATTAAAGCCATTTTAACTAATCAACCCTATGAAAAACCACAAGATGAAATCTTGCTTCGCTTACAAGAGGCACGTCGTCAAAATCGTTTAGTTGAGCGTGATATTGCAGATTGGTTATATTGTCGTTATCTAGCCGAGAAAGTTGCACAAAAACCCGAATTTGAAGCTAAAGTACAAGATGTAATGCGTAGTGGTTTACGTGTCCAACTGCTTGAAAATGGCGCTTATGCCTTTATTCCAGCACCTACTTTACATGACAATAAAGAGGAAATGAGCGTTAATTCTGATGAGCTTTCACTTTATATTCAAGGTAAGCTTGCTTACAAAATTGGCGATGTGATCCAAGTACAACTTTGCGAAGTAAAAGAAGAAACAAGGAGTATTATTGTCATCCCAGTTCAGCAGAAATAAGAAAATAAAGTGTTAATTAAAAAATTAATCCTATAAAAAACCACTTCCTATCTTGAAGTGGTTTTTTAATAAAGAATAAAAACAGAATATTAGCACATCAAACTATTAACACTCTTCTGTTTCGCTTGAAAAACGCTCAATTCGCGCACCTAAACCGCGTAATTTTTCTTCGATACGTTCATAACCACGATCAATATGATATATACGATCAACAATCGTTTCCCCTGTTGCTATGCAGCCCGCTAGCACAAGACTAATTGATGCACGCAGATCTGTTGCCATGACTTCAGCACCAGAAAGATGATCGACACCATGACAAATCGCCGTATTTCCTTCAATTTCAGCTTTTCCGCCCATACGAATTAATTCTGGAATATGCATGAAACGGTTTTCAAAAATAGTTTCAGTAATGATACTTGTACCTGAAGCTACCATATTTAATAAAGTAAATTGTGCTTGCATATCAGTTGGGAAACCCGGGTATGGTGCAGTACGAATATTTACTGCACGAGGACGATTACCTAACATATCCAAAACGATGCTGTTTTCTGTTACATCAATTTGCGCACCTGCTTCACGTAATTTATCGATCACAGCATCAAGCGTATCAGCTTTAGTATTATGGCATTCAATACGACCACCAGAAATTGCAGCAGCGACCAGGAATGTCCCCGTTTCAATACGATCTGGCACAATACGATGTTCACAACCAGTTAAACGATCAACACCTTCTACAATGATCGTATCTGTACCAGCACCTGAAATTTTAGCGCCCATTTTATTTAAGAAAATCGCAGTATCTGTAATTTCAGGTTCACGCGCGGCATTCTCGATCGTTGTTTTACCTTTAGCTAAGGTTGCTGCCATCATAATAGATAAAGTGGCACCTACACTCACTTTCTCTACAACAATACGCGTTCCAACTAAACGATGATCAACAAATGCTTTAACATAACCATCTTCTAATGCAATTTGTGCCCCTAAACGCTCTAACCCGCTAATATGCAAATCTACCGGACGCGCACCAATAGAGCAACCACCTGGCAATGAAACTTGTCCTTGGTTAAAACGTGCAACGAGTGGCGCCAAAGCCCAAATAGAAGCACGCATCGTTTTAACCAATTCATATGGTGCAACAAAATGATCGATACTTGACGCATCTAAATGCACCGCGCCATTTTCACCACGTTCTACAACAACCCCTAATTTACGTAAAATTTTTAATGTTGTTTCAATATCCTTTAACTCAGGTACATTCGTTAACGTCACTGGTTCTTCCGCCAGAATAGCAGCGAACAGAATAGGTAATGCCGCATTTTTTGCACCAGAAATATTAACCGAACCTTTTAAACGAGATTGCCCATAAACACGAAATTTTTGCATAAGAATATCCTACTGCTTACTTTAAGAAGGTTGATTAAACAAGCGCTCACGCTTCCACTTGTCAACGGTATAAGTTTTAATTGTCAATGCATGAATCGCGTTACTTGAAATATGTTCCATTAATGGAGCATAAATAAGTTGTTGTTGCTTGACTCTTGATAAACCTGCAAACTCATCACTAACCGCAATCACACCATAATGCGCATTCTCACCTTGAACATAAACCTCATCTAAGTTTAATGCTTCTTTTAAAATTCGTTCTATTTCTTGCGTTTCCATTAATTATTTCCGTCGGATTGAACAAATGTTGCTATCCAAGCGGATAGCCCAAATAAATCTGCCAATGTGAATAATTGGCTTGGTGCATTTTTTAACACAATGTGATATTCCTGCTTTACTACAGTTTGGCAATATTGCAAAAAATCACACAATAATGCAAAACCAGCAGAATCAATTCTACTCACTTGGGATAGGTCCCAAAAGATATATGACGTATTGCGTTTTTCTGCTGATAAAAAAGAAGCACGTTGCTCCCATAAAGGCAGCAACGTGTCACGAGATAACTCCCCAATGAATTGGAGAGTTATATTATCATCATTTTGTTTTATTGCCCAAGTTAAACTTTTTACTGTTTTCATTTGCTTATTTACTTAAAGTCACTGGTACTTTTGCTGCTTTTTCAACTTGTTCAGTGAGTGTATCTAAGCCGCTTTTTACAATTATCGGTGCCCACTCTTTCTCTTTCGTTTCTACCATACTTACGCCTTCGGCGCTCATATCAAATACTTGCCATTTCCCAGATTTACTGTTTTTATACCAATAAAAAGTTAAATTAACTGGCGCTTGATTACCACTTTGAATAACTTTGACACGAATACTTGCCGTTTTATCTGCTGATTCTGTTTTTGGCTTATCAATTTGTAATTTTTGATCCGAATACAAAGTTAGTACTTGTGCATAAGTTTGTTCAATATATTGCTCAAAAGCAGTAAAGAATTTTTCTCTTTGCTCTGGCGTAGTTGCTTTAAAATTTTTACCTAATACTTTTGAACCTGCATATTTAACATGAACATAAGGCATAAGTTCAGAACGTACAATTGTTCTCAAATAATTAGGATCTTGTTTGATTTTAGCTTGATTAGCTGTAATGTTTTTAAATAATTTCTCAGACACTTCTACGGTTAAATCATAAGGTGTCTCTGCTGCAAATACTTGAACTGAAAAAAGTGCGGTCAAAACTACCACAATTTTTGCCATCATGCTTTTCAATGTTGCCAACATAGTATTCTCCTACTTAACTTCCTAAAAAAATTGAACATTCAGCGCTATTGTTCACTTGCCCCTGGCGCTGTGCTCGCCTCGTTCTTATTACGATCACCATATAAGAATTGTCCAACTAAATCTTCCAACACTAACGCAGATTTAGTATCTACAACGCGAGTACCTTCTTTCCACATTGCGACTTCACCATCATCAAAACCAACACTTAATGCAATATATTGTTCGCCTAATAAGCCAGATGTTTTAATTGACAAAGCACTTGTTTCTGGAATTTCATTATAGCGTTCATCAATCGCCACCGTCACAATGGGTAAATAGCTTTTTTCATCTAATGTAATCTCAGTCACTCGACCAATAACAACACCACCCACTTTCAGTGGTGCACGGACTTTTAGCCCACCAATATTGTCAAAAGTTGCATGAATTTTATAAGATTTGGTTTCACTAAATCCTTGTATATTGGCAACCTTTAAGCCTAAAAAGACCAATGCACCAATACCAAGTAACAAAAACAAACCAACCCAAAATTCATATATCCGCGTTTGTCGCATAATATTTCCTTTAATATCCAAATAATTAAATCAAGCAGTAATTAACTTGCACCAAACATTAATGCTGTTAATACAAAATCTAAGCCCAACACAACTAATGAAGCATGTACAACTGTTCTTGTCGTCGCTTTACTAATCCCTTCTGAGGTTGGAATACAATCATAGCCATTAAATAATGCGATCCAAACAACTGCAATAGCAAAACAAACACTTTTAATAAAGCCATTCAATAAATCATTTTCCCAAGTCACTGAATTCTGCATTACAGACCAAAAACTACCTGCATCAACCCCTTTCCAATCTACACCGACTAAAGAACCGCCCCAAATACCAATTGCGGTAAAAATCACAGCAAGAATTGGCATTGCCATGACTCCCGCCCAAAAACGTGGTGCAATCACACGACGTAAGGGATCTACCGCCATCATCTCTAAACTAGATAATTGTTCTGTTGCTTTCATTAAACCGATTTCAGCAGTTAAAGCAGAACCCGCACGACCAGCAAATAAAAGTGCGGTCACAACGGGTCCTAATTCACGTAATAGCGAAAGTGCAACAAGCTGCCCTAAACTCGTTTCAGCGGAAAAATCCACTAAAACAACATAGCCTTGCAAACCTAACACCATACCAATAAATAGACCTGACAGCATAATAATAAGTAAAGATTGCACACCAAGCACATGTAATTGTTTTACCAATAAAGGAAAATGTTTTCTTACTCGAGGCTGACCCACTAGCGCACCAAACAACATAAACCCAGCACGCCCAACTGCACGGCAAGCACTAATTGCATTGTGTCCAAAATTAGCAATAAATTTGATCATTTAAACAGTTCCTCCACATAATCTTGCGCAGGAAAATGAAAACGGACAGGCCCATCCGCTTCACCATCTAAGAATTGGCGAACTTGTGGATCTTCACTTTGCAGCAACTGTGCTGCGCTCCCTTCTGCAATAACACGCTTGTCTGCAATAATATAAGCATAATCCGCAATACTTAACACTTCTTGCACATCGTGGGAAACGACAATAGAAGTCAATTGCAATGCTTCATTTAAACGCTTAATTAGACTCAAGATCACTCCCATGCTAATTGGATCTTGTCCAGCAAAAGGTTCATCAAACATAATTAATTCAGGATCAAGCGCGATCGCTCTTGCTAAAGCTGCGCGTCTTGCCATTCCTCCAGATAACTCCGAAGGCATCAGCTCTGCTGCGCCGCGTAAACCAACAGCTTCAAGCTTCATTAACACAATCTTACGGATTAATTCTTCTGGCAGGCGAGTATGCTCACGAATTGGAAATGCAACATTATCAAATGTTGAAATATCAGTGAATAGTGCGCCTGACTGGAATAGCATTCCCATTTTTTGGCGTACTTGATACAGTTCTGAATTAGACAATTGGCAAATATCTTGTCCTTCGAACCAAATTTCACCTTTTTCAGGATGTAATTGCCCACCAATTAACTTTAATAAAGTGGTTTTACCAATACCGGATGGTCCCATAATTGCAGTAATTTTACCTTTTTCAAACTGCAAATTCAGGTTGTCATAGATGGTTCGCTCGCCTCGTTTAAAAGTGAGATTTTTCACTTCAATTAAGGGATTACTCATAACGTCTCTTTTTAAATTAAGCTATCTCAAAACAAAGTGGGATATTCTATTAATTCCACTTGAATGTCAAATTTTCGTCAATATAAAACATACGCTCTTTTGACTATTGTTGTTTGAAAATGTTCCTTAACATAAAAATTTTCTGAAAACCTACCGCACTTTGATTTGTTTTATTAAAATTATGCTATGATTACAGCTCAATGATTAACCCTAGCAAATTGAAAATAAGTTCTATGAATATTCGTTGGAATATTGTTTTATCAGTTATTGCACTTGCGCTATTAGGCTGGTTTTATTCACTCAATCAAAGTGAACAAGATTTAAATACGCTTATCAAAAAATCAGATAGCCCTGAATATACTGGACAAAAAATGAGAACAACCGTGTTCTCTCCAACTGGAAAAAAACAATATTTAGCAAGCTCTGAATCCGTTGAACATTTCACTACTTCTGGACAAACTCATTTTCAATTGCCAGAGGTTTATTTATTTGAAATTGAAACACAAGAAAATTCAGAAAAAGAGAAAGAAAGCTGGAAATTAAGTGCGAGCAAAGCCATTTTAACAAAAGACAACATGCTTTATTTAGAAGGAAATGTTATTGCAGAAAGTCTTTTTACCAGTTCTCGTTTACAACGTGTTGAAACAGAAAGTGCTGTCGTTAATTTATCAACACAAGATATCACATCCGATAAAACAGTGAAGATTTATGGACAAAACTTCCACTCAACAGGTTTAAAATTAACAGGTAACTTGCAACAGCAAGTAGCGACTTTAAAAGAGCAGGTAAATACGTACTATGAAATTAACAAGCAATAATATTTTCCTTTTAGCCGCATTATTTACAGTAACATTGCCTGCTTTTGCGCTTAAAAATGATTCACAGCAACCAATTAATATTGTCTCTGATCACCAATCTTTAGATATGGATAATAGTATCGTGACTTTTACAGATAATGTTGTGATTACACAAGGCTCTATTTTAATCAAAGCAAGTAAAGTCATTATTAAACGCCCACCTGAAAATTCAGGCAAAAAAGAAACGATCGAAGCCTTTGGCAATCCAGTAACTTTCTATCAAAAACTAGACGATGGAAAACCTGTTGAAGGTCAAGCGAATAAAGTTCATTACGATCTGACTCATGAGTTTTTAACGTTAACAGGTAACGCCGAATTAAAACAGTTAGATAGTAAAATTAATAGTGACGTAATTACTTATGATGTGAATAAACAGCAATTAAAGGCGAATAGTTCAGGTCATTCACGGGTCCGAACCGTGCTCATTCCAACTCAATTAAATGATAAAAATAAAAAATAAGGTTTTGTATGTCTATTCTTTATGCTGAAAATTTAGCAAAAAGCTACAAAAATCGCCAAGTTGTTTCAGATGTAAGTTTAACCGTGCATTCAAATGAAATTGTGGGTCTGCTTGGTCCAAATGGTGCTGGCAAAACAACCACTTTCTATATGGTAGTCGGTCTGGTAAATCACGACCAAGGTAAAATTCGTATTGATGATCAAGACATTAGTTTACTACCCATGCATAACCGTGCACAGCGTGGTATTGGTTACTTACCGCAAGAAGCGTCTATTTTTCGCCGTTTAAGTGTCTATGATAACTTGATGGCAGTGCTTGAAATCCGCAAAGATCTCAGTCTAGATCAACGCCGTGCTAGAGCAGATGAACTGATCGATGAATTTAATATAGGTCATATTCGCAACAATTTAGGTCAATCCTTATCTGGTGGTGAGCGCCGTCGTGTTGAAATCGCACGCGCTTTAGCAGCAAACCCTAAATTTATTTTATTAGATGAACCTTTTGCAGGCGTTGATCCAATTTCAGTGATTGATATCAAAAAGATTATCATGGATTTACGTGATCGTGGTTTAGGTGTATTAATTACCGATCATAACGTAAGAGAAACACTTGATGTATGTGAACGAGCTTACATTGTCAGCGCGGGAAAAATGATTGCAACTGGTACACCTGAAGAGATACTCAATAACGAACAAGTAAAACGTGTTTACTTAGGTGAAGAATTTAAACTTTAACTTTACTATGCTTAAATTTACTGAATTACTTAAACCTGAGAATATTCGTCAGGGACTCATTTGTTCTAGCAAAAAACGTTTATTTGAAATCATCACACAAGTGATTGCAGATCAAATTCAATTAGAAAATGCAGAACAGTTTTGCTTTGAATGCTTATTAAGTCGTGAAAAAATTGGCAACTCTGGTTTAGGGAATGGCGTCGCTATGCCCAAAGCGCGTATTCCAGAAGGCAATGACCCTCTAGCAGTTTTTATTCATTTAGATTCACCGATTGACTACGAGTCCGCTGATCATCGTAATGTGGATTTAGTATTTGCCTTATTGGTGCCAGAGAAAATGTGCGAAAAATATATTTCAGTCTTGCCTCAAATTGCCGAAACGCTTTCCGATAAAACGCTTTGCAAGCAATTACGTACAGCACAAAATGCAGATGAGATTTGGCATATTTTTGAAAATGTAGATCAGCTAAATATGCAACAAAATATGCCAAATGAACATCAAGATAATGATGAAATTGTTGATGACAATAACAAATCTGTTTAATTAGTAACGAGTAGGCTTATGGATATTATTATTGTAAGTGGACGTTCTGGGGCTGGTAAATCCGTCGCTTTACGAGCCTTAGAAGATATTGGTTATTATTGTGTTGATAATTTACCACTGGATTTACTGCCTAAATTAGCCGACATTTTGTCAGTAAATCATAAATCTGTGGCAATCAGTCTAGATATTCGTAACTTACCACATTCTTCACAAACGCTCGAACAGCTCCTCAATAAAGTACAAGCACAACATCAAATTAAGATTATTTTTCTAGAGACTGATCGCGGTACTTTAATTCGCCGCTATAGCGATTCACGTCGCTTACACCCATTATCCATTCAAGATTTATCACTAGAAGCCGCAATCGATGAAGAGCAAAAACATTTAGAGCCATTGATTCAGCATGCTAATTTAATTATTGATACTACACGTCTTTCAACTCATGAGTTAGCAGAACGTTTACGTAATTTCTTATGCGGAACATCAGATAAAGACTTAAAAATTATTTTCCAATCTTTCGGCTTTAAGTATGGTGTACCATTAGATGCAGATTATGTATTTGATGTGCGCTTTTTACCAAATCCACATTGGCATTCAGAATTACGTCCCCTCACTGGTCTAGATGAACCCGTCGCTGAATTTTTAAATAAACATAACGAAGTTAATAATTTTATCTATTTAACACGCAATTATATTGAAACTTGGCTACCGATGTTAGAACAGAATAACCGTAGTTACTTAACTATCGCGATTGGCTGTACAGGTGGAAAACATCGTTCCGTGTATATTACTCAACAGCTTGGACAATATTTCCAAGCCAAAGGCAAAAATGTGCAAATTCAGCACAAATCTTTAGCTAAACATATCAAAAGCTAACAATAAAAAAGGAACAAGTATTGTTTCTTTTTAGTTTGCTTTTAATTCAACGATTTGGCTAATAATTTCGCCGCTGCTTAATTTGGTAGTTAATCGTTCCCCAATACTCACTTGCTCAATCTGAGTCACTGTATGCCCTCTTACATTTTCTGCAATAGAATAGCCCCTCGCTAATACTTTTAATGGGCTTAATCCATCTAATTTGTCACAAATTCTCGCGAGTTGATGTTGTTTATATGTTAATGAACGATTTAATCCAGCATGTAACCTTGCCTCAAGCTGATAAATATATTGCTGCTGTTTTTGCACTTGAAAAGGCAATGGATTTTTCTCAATTCGCTCTGAAAGTGCGGTCAATCTATAACGACTTTTATTCACCATGCCTTGCATAGCGAACTGCAAACGATGAGATAATTGCTGCATTCTCTGCTGCTGAGAACGTAATTGATTGTGTGGATGTTGATGTTGTAAACGCAAGCGAAGGCGTTGTAGTTCCTGGTTTTTCTCGCTAAATAAACGATCGAATGCCATTTCCAAACGCTGCTTTTTATAATATAGCTGTTGCAATAATTCTTGTTGATTACGACTGACAAGTTCTGCCGCAGCAGAAGGCGTTGGTGCACGTAAATCAGCGACGAAATCTGCAATTGTCACATCAGTTTCATGACCTACTGCACTGATAATAGGAATAACAGAATTAAAAATTGCACGAGCAACACCTTCTTCATTAAAACAGCAGAGATCTTCTAAAGAGCCACCACCTCGTCCCACAATTAACACATCCACTTCTTGACGACGATTAGCAAGCTCAATCATTTGTACAATTTCCGTACTAGCTTCTTTGCCTTGTACTGCAGTAGGATAAATCACTACGTTTAAAGTAGGATCACGTCGCTGCAAAATATGCAAAATATCTTGTAATGCTGCGCCTGTTTTGGAAGTCACAATCCCTACAGCTTTACTAAAGTGCGGTATGTTTTTCTTGAGATTTTGTGCAAACAAACCTTCCGCCGCTAGCTTCATTTTTAAAGCCTCAAACTGTTGTTGCAGTAAACCTTCTCCAGCAGGATGCATACTTTCAATAATAATTTGATAATCACCACGCGGCTCATACAAACTGACACTGGCACGCACTAATACTTGCATGCCATTTTGAGGACGGAAGCCAACACGCAAATTTTTCATTCGAAACATGGCGGCACGCACTTGTGCATTCTCATCTTTTAACGTTAAGTACCAATGCCCTGATACAGGCTGACTAAAATTTGAAATCTCACCAGTCAACCAAACTTGCCTAAGCTGATTTTCAAGCATTAAACGAACGGATTGATTAAGTTGAGAAACAGAATAAATTTGATCGGACATGCCTCTGCCTTTTAATTCAAATAACGAGTAACTAAAAAGATAAAAATAAGACTCATAAATGAGAATAATATATAAGATACCTCATTAAAAATTAAATCTAGCCGCAAAATAACTTACTACAAGATATATTTTTTACTTACTTTTTATATCGCTCACTGAATCAATACCCAGCCATCATCGATCCAATTGCATAAGGTATCTAACAGTAGAGCCATTGCATTAGCTGGATCAGTCGACTGAGCACAAAGTGTAGTTAAATTTTGCCAAGTTAATTGCTCACCATCAGCTAAACGCTTCAATAATTCAGCTTCAATTTCATTTAACTCATCAAGCCATTCACCATTAGCATAAAGCAGTAATGGATTTTCTGTATAAAGTAATTTGCAATTATTGTCTTGGCTCAACACAGCCCCTTGCTGCAAAAACAAACGTATCTCATCTAAATCGCAATATTCTTCTGTTTCCAGTAGATCGTAACGTCTTGTACTGACAGCTGTCGCCACAGCTTGCTGGAATAAACGATCAAATTGTGTTGAACTTGCTAGTTTAGCTAATAACTGCTGTTTCATAGTTTGTACCATCGCTGGATCAAGCTTCCCTGTTTTTTGTACACTCGGACTTAATCGCAATGGAATATTAAACTCATTTAAATCAATTTCAGGATATGGCTGATCAAAAGCTTGGTTAACATGGTCTAATAAATCTGCTAAGTTGGGATAACGTAGTCCAAATGAGAAAGTCAAACAATCATCTTCGGCAACACCATAATGCGATAGACGAGAAGGGACATATAAGATATCGCCAGGTGCCATCACTTCATCTAAAATCAAATCACCCATATCATCAAAAATACGAATTGGCTGATTTGGTTTAAATTCAGTACTTGGATCGCACCATTTACCAAGTTGCCAACGGCGATGACCATAGCCTTGAACCAAAAAGACATCATATTCATCATAGTGTTTCCCAACTGAACCACCCCTAGGCGCATAAGACGCCATAATATCATCACGCTGCCATTGTGGAATAAAACCAAATGCGCTCCAAAGTTTCCCCAGTTCAGTTGACCACTGTTCTAAATTTTGGACTAACACAGACCATTGGGTAGGCAAGTTTTCAAAATCTTTTGCATTTAATGGGCTTCGCTTTAATTGCCAATTATCTTCAGAAAATTGTTTGATAAGACGTGCAGTAACTTCTTCTTGCTGCGCCAATTCAATAATATCAACAGGCTCAAATAGACCAATAATTTGCGGTAATCCCTGACGAATTAGCAATGGCTTTTTTTGCCAATAATCACGTAAGAAAATCTCTGGTGTAATTTTTTCTGGTAAGCAAAATGTCATCTCGTTATCCTATTTCTGTTTTTCTTTGACTTGCGCAGCTTGCTGTTCAGCACGTTTGCGACGAATTTCTTTTGGATCGGCTAATAACGGACGGTAAATTTCAATCCGATCACCCTCTTTTAACTGATCTGTTAATTTTGCAGGACGACTGAAAATCCCAACTTTATTTTCACGTAAATCAATTTCGGTAAACTGCTGCAAAATACCAGATTGTAAAATAGCAGTTTGAATCATCGTGCCCTCTTCCACCATTAATTTTTTTAAGTAATGGCGATTAGGATAGGCATAAACAATTTCAATATTAATTTGTGCCACCATACACCTCTTTTGCACGCTGTTTAAATGCGTTGATCATTCTTGTGGTTAAATGTGTAAAAATTTGTCCAAAAGCCATAGCAATAATGGGATTAGAAAATTCAAACTCCAGTCTTAATGCAATTTTACAACAACGTTCATCTAACTCATCAAAAATCCATTCCCCCTGTAAAAATTTAAATGGTCCTTCAACTAATTGCATTTTGATTGAACGATTTGTTAGCATCGTGTTTTGAGTGGTAAAACGTTGACTAATCCCTGCTTTTGCAATCACTAACTCTGCTGTCACTTGATTTGCTTGGTGGGTTAATGTTCGCCCTGCGACGCAACCAGGTACAAATTCAGGATATTGTTCATAATTATTCACTAATTGATACATTTGTTCAGCACTATAGGCGACCAAAGCACTTTGATTAATTATTGGCATATTATTACTACTTATTTTTCAAAAAAATTTTGTGTATTATAGCGGAAAAGCGCGCTCTAAATAAGCAAAGAATTGGGACAATAACAATGAACTTTAAACAACTATTTATTTTATTATTAGAAAATCGCCAAAAACACCCATCCCCAATTCAATTTGATCAAATTCAATCTATCCTACTTCGTCCTTTAGGCTTTGCAATTGGCGATGCTGCTGTGCATACCGCTCACCTCAAACAACTTAAAACTCTCTTTCCTAAAGCCAAACTAGGGGTTGTTGTACGTGGTGCCAATAAAGCGATTTACCAAGCTTCGGGACTGGTTGATGAATTTGTAGAACGTAATCTGCCAAGCTATATCAAGCATTGCAAAAAGTGGGATCTCTTACTCGATTTTGAAAACAACTTTAATTCCGCATCCCTCTTTATGGATCGCATTTTGATGCCAAAATGGATTGTCATTTTCCGTAAATATAATAAGAAATATTACAATTTTGAGACAATTAAAAGTTACGATATTCATTGCCCACAAAAGGATAATGAGCGTTTAAGTCACTATTTAATGCAATCGGTGTTTGCAGAACATTTTTCACTGCCTGAACCTGAAAGTGTGCTGCATACGACACAACAAAATCAGCAAAAAATTGCTGCTTATTGGCAAGCGAATAAATTTCGTTTACTGCTTTGCCCCCAGGGGAGTAAACGTCAAATTCCCGCAGCCGAATTGGCTGAATTACTGAACCGTAGTTTAACAAGCAACTTAGCTACACAAGTCGAATGTATTATAGGTTACACCCCAACAGTCCCTAATTATTACCAACAACTTCATGCGTTGTGCCCAACATTAGACATTAAACTTTCACCACAAACCCGCCTAGATGAATATTTAGCGCTTATTGAAAGTGCTGATTTCGTGATTGCTGTCGATGGTGGTTCTTTGCATTTAGCTTGTGCTTTCCAAAAGCCATTACTCAGTTTTTTTGCGAATAGTCAACCTAATTTAGGCACTTGGGAACCCTTAATTCCTGCTCATGTACCTCACCTTAAAATCATTAGTGCTCACCAAGAAAATACTTATTCTGGCGATACACAAAACTTTCCATTAGAAAACGCAATTCCTTGGTTAACGCAACAAATCACAACATTGAGTAAAAAGTAGTTTTCCGCTACAATACGCCACTATTTTTGAGTCGTGGAAGAGAAGAATGTCTGAAATAAAATTAATTGTGGGATTAGCAAATCCGGGCGATAAATATGCGGATACTCGCCACAATGCTGGAGAATGGTTAATTGAGCGTTTAACGCGTCGTTTTAATCTTAATTTAGTGCCAGAAAATAAGTATTTTGGTAAAACAGCACGCGCATTGATTCATGGACATGAAGTGCGTTTTTTAGTGCCTACTACATTTATGAATCTAAGTGGTAAAGCCGTCAGCACACTAGCCAACTTCTATCGTATTAAACCTGAAGAAATTTTAGTCATTCATGATGAATTAGATCTACCACCTGGCGTTGCTAAAATTAAACAAGGTGGTGGGCATGGTGGGCATAATGGGCTACGCGATACAATCACACAACTAGCGAATAACAAAAATTTCTATCGTTTACGCATTGGTATTGGTCACCCAGGAGATAAAAATTTAGTTTCTGCTTATGTGCTTAGTAAACCTTCCCCAGCAGATTGGCAATTAATGGATAAAGTTCTTGATGAAGCAACGGATTGTATAGAGATCTTAATCAAAGAAGGAATTACAAAAGCAACAAATCGTTTAAATAGTTTTAAAGCTTAACTGTGAGGAGCTAAACATGAAAAAATTATTGCCTACATTATTAATTGCTGTTGTATTAAGCGGTTGTTCTGCTCGTGCAGTACTTGTACAGAAAAAAACAGCCTATGACCCAACAACAGATGCAAGAATTCGAATCTATCAATCAAATGGTAATAAAACAACCAAGATACTCAGTGCAACAAGTTGTAAACAAGTTCAAGAAGGTCAAAAACAGATCCGTAGTCGCAATCCGTTTAAAAGTGAAAACACGCATAATGGATTGCCGAGACGTACATTAAAGAGTGTCTCGATTGGCATGCCCCAAACACAATATAGCGTTGATACGCTTAAACGAGATAGCTACTTTGATACTGTCTCATTTATTGAGCAGCGTATTATTGCGAATGAACCCGCAATCGTCAGTGGTACAACTTGGTTTGGCACTACTGGCTATGTTGGCAATGCAAAAACGCACTCAAATACTTACTGTGAAATCAATGCAGAGTTTATGCCTAAAGCTGGTGTTGACTATGAGCTGCATTATCAATTTACGGGAAAAGAGTGCTCTGTTCGAATAAATACGCTTACCCCACTTGAGACACCAACAGGCAAAGTCACTGCGAAAGTGGGGGAAAATGTACCACTTAAACGATGTAAGTAAAGTTCAATAAAATCAAATTTATTAAGTAAGGAAAAATTATGGGATTTAAATGTGGCATTGTAGGTTTACCTAACGTGGGAAAATCTACACTATTTAATGCATTAACTAAAGCAGGTATTGAAGCAGCAAACTACCCTTTCTGCACGATTGAACCCAATACAGGCGTAGTACCGATGCCAGATCCACGTTTAGATGCACTCGCAGCTATCGTCAATCCAGAACGCATTCTGCCAACGACAATGGAATTTGTCGATATTGCAGGTTTAGTCGCTGGTGCCAGTAAAGGCGAGGGTTTAGGAAATAAGTTCTTAGCCAACATTCGTGAAACCGATGCAATTGGTCATGTTGTGCGTTGTTTTGAAAATGACGATATCGTGCACGTCGCGGGTAAAATTGATCCCGCCGAAGATATTGACACCATTAATACCGAACTTGCCTTAGCTGATTTAGATAGCTGTGAACGCGCAATCCAACGTTTACAAAAACGCGCTAAAGGTGGTGATAAAGACGCTAAATTCGAGCTTTCTATTATGGAAAAAATCTTACCAGTACTTGAAAATGCCGGTATGATTCGTTCGATAGGTTTAGATAAAGAGGAATTACAAGCTATCAAAGGTTACAATTTCTTAACCTTAAAACCCACAATGTACATTGCTAACGTTAATGAAGATGGCTTTGAAAATAACCCTTATTTAGATCTTGTACGTGACATTGCAGAGAAAGAAGGTGCTGTTGTTGTGCCTGTTTGTGCAGCAATTGAATCTGAAATTGCTGAATTAGATGATGAAGAAAAAGTTGATTTTCTGCAAGATTTAGGCATTGAAGAACCGGGCTTGAATCGTGTTATTCGTGCTGGTTATAAATTACTTAATTTACAAACCTACTTCACCGCTGGTGTCAAAGAAGTGCGTGCTTGGACAATTCCAATTGGTGCAACTGCACCAAAATCAGCAGGGGTAATTCATACTGATTTTGAAAAAGGCTTTATTCGTGCTGAAGTGATCTCTTATGCAGATTTCATTCAATATAAAGGTGAAGCTGGTGCAAAAGAAGCGGGTAAATGGCGCCTTGAAGGAAAAGATTATGTTGTACAAGATGGCGATGTCATGCATTTCCGCTTTAACGTATAAAACTCACTAAAAAAGCACCGCACTTTACTTCCCAAAGTGCGGTGCTTTTTCATTCACATTCATAATAAAAATAAGAGAAGACAAGATGTCGAATAAAAAAATCGGATTATTATCCCTCACCGCATTAGTGCTAAGTTCAATGATTGGTTCGGGAATTTTCAGTTTGCCGCAGAATATGGCTGA
Source organism: Pasteurella oralis (assembly GCF_002850605.1). GTDB lineage: Bacteria > Pseudomonadota > Gammaproteobacteria > Enterobacterales > Pasteurellaceae > Pasteurella > Pasteurella oralis. The sequence continues at coordinate 357,189 of NZ_NXGB01000001.1, read as the reverse complement.
AGTCGCAGGCGCACAAGCATTAATCATTGGCTGGGTTATCACAGGTATCGGCATTATCTTTCTTGGCTTATCTTTTTTCTATATCTCGCGTTTAAAACCCGAGCTTGATGGCGGTATTTATACTTATGCGCGCGAAGGCTTTGGTGATTTAGTTGGTTTCCTCTCCGCATGGGGATATTGGTTGTGTGCGACTATTGGTAGTGTGGGATATTTGGTCGTTGCCTTTGAAGGATTAGGTTTATTCACTGATAATGAAGATCGTGTATTATTTGGGCAAGGTAATACATTTTTTGCATTTTTGGGTGCTTCAATTGTAGTATGGTTGGTGCATTGGCTCATCACAAGAGGCGTGAAAGAGGCTGCTTTTCTTAACCTACTCGCAACTTTTGTCAAAGCATTTCCGCTCGTATTATTCATTGTCTTAGCGGCTTGGTATTTCTCACCACAAACTTTTAATCATGATATTAACGCTGTTGAATTAAAGAATAATATTTCAGATCAAGTTAAAAATACGATGTTAATTACATTATGGGTGTTTGTTGGTGTTGAAGGTGCGGCAGTGCTTTCGGCACATGCTAAAAAACGCAGTGATGTAGGATTAGCAACAGTATTCGGTATTGTCATTGCATTAATTTTATATGTTGCAATTACAGTTTTATCACTCGGGATCTTACCACGCGAAACTATTGCGAATATGCCGAATCCGTCTATGGCGGGGTTATTGGAAAATATGATTGGTCATAGTGGAAAAATCATTATTACTGCTTGCTTAATTGTTTCCGTACTCGCCTCATACATTAGTTGGACAATGTATTCTGCTGAAGTCCCTTATCGTGGTGCAAAAAATGGCGCATTTCCACAAATCTTGAACAAAATAAATGAAAACGAGACACCAATCAATTCTCTTTGGTTCACTAACTTCATTGTACAATTCTGTTTAATTTTAGTCTTAATGACAGGCAAAAGTTATAATGCTCTTTTACTGATCTCAACCTCAATGATCCTCGTACCCTATTTGTTAATTGGCGCTTATTTACTCAAATTGTCTATTCAACAAAATAGCGCCTGGTACATTAAATTAACGGGTTTAATGGCATCGATCTATGGCTTATGGATTATTTACGCCGCAGGCTTAAACTACTTATTACTGTCGGTATTACTTTACGTACCCGGAATCGCTATTTATTTATATTCAAGATACCAATATCAAGGTAAATGCTTGCAACTCAAAACAAATGAGAAAATCTTGTTATCTGTGATTGCTGGTGCCTTTGTTTTTGCGCTGTACAATAACATCAGCAATCTCACCTAATTGCAATCAGGCAAAAGTGCGGTCAGTTTTGGTGCATTTTTGCCATTTCTGATATTGATTCTAGATTCAGCTTAGATACCAAGCTACTGTTGCCAAAATAGATCTTCCACATCCTGAAATTGAGCAAAGGTCCATACCTCTTGAATTTTGCCGTCGGTAATTTTAAATAAATCAATACCTGGCATATTCAGTCTATCTTGAGCACTACGTTGTGCAGAAGAAACAACACTTGCCGCAACAAAATCATCATTACATGCTGCCCAATGTGTGACAACTCGAAAAGTGCCATTGCTACGCTTAACAAACTCGGCTAAACGTGCTTGTAATGCAGATTTACCAACAACTAAGCCAGATAAAGGACTTTCTCCTCCCATATGCCATTTAATGTCATCAGCCATACAAGCAAATGCAGCGGCAAAATCACCAGAAGCTAACGCTTGGGTATAAGTATTAAATACCTTCATCATCTCATTTTTCATGCTCATCCTCCTGAGTAAAATAGAAGACATCTTCAACTTGAACTATGTTATACTCCCTAGTCTTCATTTAACAAGTACGCACATTTATAATACATAGTATCAAATAGATGACTATCATTGATTTTAAAAGGTATTTTTATGTCAATTAATTATGAGCAATGCCCTTACATTACTACGCAAAAAGTATTACAAGGAAAATGGGCAATTGTGGTTTTATATCATCTCAATACTGGCACTAAGCGATTTAATCAACTTGAAAAGCTGATACCACAAGCAACACGAACAGTATTAACTCGACAATTGCGCCAACTTGAAAAAGATAAATTAGTAGAGAGAAAAGTCTTTGCTGAAGTTCCACCACGAGTTGAATACAGTTTGACTGAACTTGGTATGCAATTTCAGCAAGTATTAACACAAATTGAGATTTTTGGACTGACCTATATCACCACATTAAAATCGTTAAAAAAATGATCAGCACGATTTAATAAATAGTAAAAAAACGTTTAACTTATTGCTAATTTAAGTACATCAGCTAATTTTATTGCGTTAAATCCTAATTTATCTGTCGAAATACATAGTCGATATCCTGCTCAGTTTGTTATAGTATTCACCCTTAACCTACACTGAAATTAAGCAGTTCATCTCTTTGTAAGGAATAATTATGATGACTTTATCCGACCTTCTCCAGCGACGCCGAGCCGTACGCTATTTCGATCCAGAGCAACCTCTTGATAGCCAAAAAGTAAAGCATTGCTTACAGCTCGCCACATTGGCGCCAACCAGTTCTAATATGCAACTGTATGAGTTTTATCATATTACGGATAACGCATTACTGAGCAAATTAGCCGAAGCTTGTTTAAATCAACAAGCAGCCACAACAGCACAACAAATGGTTGTGTTTGTCGCGCGTCAAGATTTATATCAACAGCGTGCACAGGCAATTTTAGATTTTGAAATTGACAACATAAAACGTAACAGCCCTGTCGAGCGTCATGCTAATCGTATTAAAGGCAAAACGGATTATTACGCCAAATTAATGCCCTTTGCTTACCGCCGTTGTTTTGGTCTACTCGGTTTATTTAGAAAAGTATTAGCTAAAACAATCAGCCTATGGCGCCCTATCTATACCGAAATGTCGGAAGCGGATATGCGTATAGTAACCCACAAAAGTTGTGGATTAGTCGCACAAACGTTCATGCTTGCAATGACAGAACAAGGCTATGATACTTGTCCAATCGAAGGGCTAGACAGCAATCGTGTTAAGAAAACTTTGGCGCTTCCAGCTGGTGCTGAAATCAATATGATCGTTGCTTGTGGTGTACGTAAAGCAGGCAGGGGCATCTGGGGAGAGCGTTATCGCATTCCTTTTGAGCAGGTCTATTACAAAAAATAGCAAGTATCAAATTAAAAAATGGGCATCTTTCGACGACCTGTCATTTAAGATGCCCATTTTTTACTTACTGTTCAAGATGTATTTATCTACAACAATATAAGCTTCTCATCTACTGAATTATCACACTCAAATGCATATATCCACTCTAACAGTTCAATATAAGTGTGACATCAAAGCTTGCTCACTTGATTAACAACATCATAATAAAATTTGCTAAAAACTGACCGCACTTTTACTCTAACAGCCCCATTCAAGACTTAATCAATTCTGCTTGTGTTAACACGACCTGTTGTAATACACAAATTCCAGCCTCAATATCTTCCCATGTAGTAAACTCCAACGGATTATGGCTAATCCCCTCACGAGATGGCACAAAAATCATTCCTGTTGGACATAATTTTGCCATATGCATAGCATCATGCCCTGCACCACTTGGCATAATTTCATAATCATAACCCAACTGTTCGGCTGTCGTACGAATAAGCTCGATAATGCCATCAGATAATATAACTGGACTATCTTTAGAAATCAGTTGTAATTCTATCGCTAAACCACGTCTTGCTGAAACCTGCTCAAGTTGTTGCTGCAAGGCAATAAAAACCGATTCTCTGGCAGCAACATCAATACCTCGAATATCCACTAACAATTCACAATCACCGGGAACTACATTCATCACGCCGGGTTTAGCCACTAAATTTCCAACGGTTGCAACGGTTGAATGTCCTGCTACAATAGCCGCTTGTTCAATAGCTAAAGCAAGCTCTGCACCACCTAATAACGCATCATGGCGATAATGCATTGCTGTCGCACCAGAATGATCTGCTTGCCCTTTAATCTTCACTCGACAGCGAATTGGTGCCGCAATCCCGGTCACGATACCAATCGTTTTATTTTCATTTTCTAAACGAGGTCCTTGCTCAATATGTAGCTCAAAGAAACATTTAAATTCGTTAGCTTGGCGTCGTGCATTGTCGACTAACTCAAAATTTAATCCCACCTCTGCGAGCGCATCCGCTAAACTTTTCCCTTGTTTATCCTTTAACAGGCTCAGTCCCACTTTATCCACAACACCACACATAACTTTACTGCCTAGCGTCGCATAATTAAAGCGGCTGGATTCTTCACAAGTAAAAATAATCAATTCCAAAGGGTAGCGTGTTTTTATGTCTTGTTCACAAGCGTTTAATAAGATTTCCAAACCGGCAACAGAGCCTAAAGGCCCATCAAGAGTGCCTGCATTAACAACAGTATCAATATGTGAACCAAAAGCAACTGCGGGTAAATGATCTTCAACTCCTGCTTTACGAATAAACAAATTACCAACTTCATCACGTCGAATCGACAGCTCATACCCTTGACATAGTTCAATCAAATAATTGTGTGCAAGTTCATCTTCAGGACTAAATGCTAAACGTGTTAACTCACCTTCAACAGAAGATATTGAAGCAAGTTTTTTAATAATGCCCTGTACTCTAGTGAGATTAATTGACATAAGATCTCCTTTTGTGCTGGATAATAAAAAATTCTATTTGGATAAGTCTGGTTAGATACTGCTGAAAACCGCAAGGCTGGCATCTGATATCACCTCAGATGCAATTTTCTCTTGTATCTTGTGAGATAACGCTAAGTTGATAAACAACCTATTACAATCGACAGCATGAGATAGAAACATAAAATCTGTTCCCAGAGATACATTATGTCATTGACATAATTTAAGGAACAGATTTTTATCAATATTTGTTTATTATTTGGTTAATTCTGTCACTAAACTAATCACATCCTGCACTTGTTGTGCTGACAATGCGCCTTCATTGACAAATTTCACTTTACCATTTTTATCTAGCACCACAATTAGGCTTTCTTTCTCTTTCAAATTCCATGCATTCTTGACCGCACTTTGCTGATCTAAAATTACTTGACTACGCGCATTGCTTTTTTTCCCTTTCTCCGCACTACTTTTAACAAAGCCACCTGTTCCAAACACTGCATCATCAGCATTAATAATTGTCGTCGTTTGGTATTTCTCTGCACTCAATTGTGCCGCCTTAATTGCAGCCATTAAAGGCTCATTTTTTTCCTTTACGCTACTGCGTCCAGCAAAATGATGCACAATACGAACTTTCCCAGCTAAATTTGCTGAATTCCAAGCTTGATAATTGACTTGTTCCCCTTGTAGCATTAATTCACCATCAGTGGCAACATTCACTACGGGTAAATGCATATTCAATTGAATGTTATGGGCAAATAAAGATGGAACAAATAACATGGTAGCAAGCCCTAAACTGAAGGTAATTTTTTTCATTTTATTTTCCTTATTTTGTAGTAAATGCAGCGATTCTACTGGAAAAGCGAATCTCAACAAATCAGAGTTGTTAACGCGGAATTTTGGTAAAATCTTGCTTCTTTGCTATACTTTCGCGTCATTTTATTGAAGAAGGAAATTAAAGAATGGAACAAATGCCAAATTGCCCAAAATGCCATAGCGAATATGTTTATCATGACTCAATCAATTTTGTTTGTCCCGATTGTAGTCACGAATGGTCTGGCAACGACGTGGTAGAAAATGATGAAAAAGTCGTTAAAGATAGTAACGGTAATATTTTACAAGATGGTGATGCTGTCATTCTAATTAAAGATTTAAAAGTAAAAGGTTCCTCAATTGTCCTGAAGAAAGGTACTAAAGCAAAAAACATTCGTTTAGTGGATGCAGATCACGATGTCGATTGTAAAATTGATGGACAAAGCTTTTCATTAAAATCTGAATTTTTGAAAAAGGCCTAATATGCAAAATGTGCTATTAAAACATCCGTTAATAGCACATTTTTTATTATTTGCGACACTTCGAAGAACCATAGCTACTCCCACCCGGTAAACATTCACAAGCCTCACCATCACCATCGCCATCTAAATGATATGCTGCATACCTTTCCATATAAGCTTGTGCTTGTGCCTGTGTTTTAAAACTCTTGCAGCTCACTCGTTTTGCGACGGCATTATAAGAAATGATTAAAATAAGTAATCCAAACAAAATGCGTTTCATTTTATCTTCCCTTCATTATGTTTTAACTATCAATTGAAGTTATTTTAAATACAAATAATCTAGGTATAAAGCGAAATAGTTTGATCTACTTCACAGATCGAATAAAACCCTTTTGCACTTTTTTTATTTACTCTTACACTAAACTTCAAAGCTTATCGAAACGTTTCGATAAAAAAGAAACAAAACAAAGTTGAGGTATGTAATGAAAAAAACAACTGTACTCAATGCGCAATTATCCCAAGTGATTGCCAAATTAGGTCATACAGATAGCTTAACCATTTGTGATGCAGGCTTACCCATTCCAACACCCGTTGAACGTGTTGATTTAGCCTTAAGTGCAGGTGTGCCAAGCTTCTTGCAAACCTTCAACGCAGTAGCAACAGAAATGTTTGTCGAGCGCGCAGTGATCGCACAAGAAATTAAAGAGAAAAATCCCAAAATTTTAACCGCACTTTTAAACAGCCTTACTCAGCTAGAACAGCAACAAGGAAATCACATTAAAGTGGAATATGTTCATCATGAGGCATTCAAAGCTTATACCTATCACTGCAAAGCGATTGTGCGCAGTGGCGAATGTTCACCTTATGCCAATGTCATTTTATATTCAGGCGTACCATTTTAAGGGGTACTCAACATGCAACATCAACCTTTACTCAAAATTAGCGGTATTGATAAATCTTTCCCCGGTGTAAAAGCACTCAGTAACGCATGTTTATCGGTTTATGCCGGACGGGCAATGGCATTAATGGGTGAAAATGGGGCGGGAAAATCAACCCTAATGAAAGTATTAACTGGTATTTACAGCAAAGATGCAGGGACCATTGAATATTTGGGTCAACAAGTCGCGTTTAAAGGTCCTAAAGATTCTCAAGAAGCAGGAATCAGTATTATCCATCAAGAACTGAATTTAGTCAGTAACTTAACTATCGCTGAAAATATTTTCTTAGGTCGCGAATTTACCACACCTTGGGGCGGGATTGATTGGAAAAAAATGCACCAAGAAGCCGATAAATTGCTCAAACATCTTGGTGTACCACATAGTAGCCACCAGCTTTGTGCTGAACTGTCTATTGGCGAACAACAAATGGTGGAAATTGCCAAAGCGCTCAGTTTTGAATCTAAAGTCATCATTATGGATGAACCAACTGATGCGTTAACCGATACTGAAACTGAAGCCTTATTTAAAGTCATTCGTGAACTAAAAGCTGAAAAACGTGGCATTGTCTATATTTCACACCGCATTAAAGAAATTTTCGAAATTTGCGATGATGTCACCGTACTACGTGATGGTCAGTTCATTGGTGAAGCTGCTGTTGTCGATCTTGATGAAGATCGCTTGATTGAAATGATGGTCGGACGTCGCCTAGATGAACAATATCCTCATTTAGCTCAAACAGCAGGCGAGGTATTACTTGAAGTAGAAGGCTTAACTGGTAGTGGTGTACATGATGTGACCTTTAATTTACATCGAGGCGAAATTCTCGGTATTTCAGGTTTAATGGGCGCTGGTCGAACTGAACTCATGAAAGTCCTCTATGGAGCATTACCACGTAGTAGTGGAAAAGTACGTCTAAATGGGAAAGAAATTCACAATACTTGTCCACAAGATGGTTTAAATAATGGCATTGTCTATATTTCTGAAGACCGTAAAGGCGATGGTTTAATTCTTGGCATGTCGGTCAAAGAAAATATGTCATTGACAGCCCTTGATTATTTTTCTAAAGCCATTCAAATCGATCATAGCGCAGAAAAACTGGCTGTCGGCGATTTTATCACCATGTTCAACATTAAAACGCCAAGCCAAGATCAACAAATCGGCTTACTTTCTGGTGGTAATCAACAAAAAGTCGCGATTGCAAAAGGGTTAATGACACGCCCTAAAGTCTTGATCTTAGATGAGCCAACACGAGGTGTTGATGTGGGCGCCAAAAAAGAAATTTACCAACTGATCAATGAATTCAAAAAAGATGGCTTAAGTATCATTATTGTTTCTTCTGAAATGCCAGAAGTACTTGGTATGAGCGATCGTATTTTAGTGATGCATGAAGGACGTATCAGTGCGGAATTCCAACGTGGCGAAGCCACTCAAGAGAAATTATTAGCAGCTGCCATTGGCAAAAGTGCGGTCTAAATTTTAAGGATTTATTATGACAACTCAAACCAAACCCTTTCAATTAGGTAAATTTTTAATCGAACAACGCTCAGTCATTGCACTATTGGTATTGATCGCGATTGTTTCTATCATCAATCCTGATTTTTTCAGTGTTGATAACATTCTCAACATTCTACGTCAAACTTCTGTCAATGCAATTATTGCAGTTGGCATGACTTTTGTCATTTTAATTGCTGGTATCGATCTTTCAGTAGGATCGGTGTTAGCGCTAACAGGCGCCATTGCGGCTTCTATGGTCGGCGCAGAGCTGCCTATTTTGCTCGTCATTCCAGCGACACTTCTCATCGGTACATTACTCGGTGGTGTCAGCGGTGTGATCGTGGCTAAAGGTAAAGTACAGGCGTTTATTGCGACCTTAGTGACAATGACATTATTACGTGGTGTGACGATGGTCTATACCGATGGACGCCCAATTAGCACGGGTTTCTCAGAAGGTGCTGACGCCTTTGCTTTCCTAGGTACTGGCTATATATTGGGTATTCCTGTACCAATTTGGATTATGGCATTTGTTTTTGCTGCTTCTTGGTATGTGTTAAAACATACTCGTATTGGTCGCTATATCTATGCCCTAGGTGGTAATGAATCAGCCACCCAACTATCAGGCATAAACGTCAATAAAATCAAAATTTTTGTCTTTGCAGTCAGCGGTTTCTTATCTGCACTGGCAGGTTTAATCGTCACTTCACGTCTCTCATCTGCCCAACCTACTGCAGGGGTTTCTTATGAATTAGATGCTATCGCAGCGGTTGTTGTTGGTGGTACCAGCTTAATGGGCGGTAAAGGACGTGTCATGGGGACATTAATTGGCGCATTAATTATTGGCTTCTTAAACAATGCACTCAACCTATTAGATATCTCATCTTATTATCAGATGATTGCCAAAGCCTTAGTTATTTTGGTTGCAGTTTTAGCCGATAATTACTTAGGGACGAAAAAAGTTTAACCCACTCACTTTGTAGGAGAACTCATTATGAAAAAACTTCAAAAATTAACCACATTAACTTCAGCATTAATGCTAAGCCTCGCAGTTAGCGGTACTGTACTAGCTAAAGAAACAATTGCATTAGCAGTATCAACCCTAGATAACCCATTTTTCGTGACATTAAAAGATGGTGCGCAGAAAAAAGCGGATGAGCTGGGTTATAAACTCGTCGTGCTTGATTCACAAAACGATCCCGCTAAAGAATTGGCTAATGTTGAAGATCTCACTGTTCGTGGTGTAAAAGTATTACTAATCAACCCAACAGATTCTGAAGCAGTAGTCAATGCAGTGAAAATGGCAAATCGCAATAAGATCCCTGTTATCACGTTAGACCGTGGTGCAGTTGCTGGTGATGTTGTAAGCCATATTGCCTCAGATAACGTTGCAGGTGGTAAAATGGCAGGTGATTTTATCGCACAAAAATTAGGCGCTGGTACTAAAGTTATTCAATTAGAAGGTATCGCAGGTACATCAGCAGCACGTGAACGCGGTGAAGGTTTCAAACAAGCTATTGAAGCTCACAAATTTGATGTATTAGCAAGCCAACCTGCTGATTTTGATCGTACCAAAGGCTTAAATGTCATGGAAAACTTGCTTGCAAGCAAAGGCGATGTAAAAGCTGTATTTGCGCAAAATGACGAAATGGCATTAGGTGCATTACGTGCGATCAAAGCTGCAAATAAAGAAGTTTTAGTCGTCGGATTTGATGGTACCGATGATGGTGTAAAAGCAGTTGAAACAGGTAAAATGGCAGCAACAATTGCGCAACAGCCTGATTTAATTGGTGCACTTGGTGTTGCTACCGCAGATAAACTGTTAAAAGGTGAAAAAGTCGACGCTAAAATCCCTGTAGATTTAAAAGTCATTAGTCAATAATATATCGTATTTATGGCGATTTATCGGGCAGATCATCAGATCTGCCCAAATTTAAATGTAGTAACAGACAAAGATAAGCGAAAAGAAGATGAAAAAATTAACCGTTCTTGGCAGTGTCAATGCCGATCATGTGATTTCCGTGCCTCATTTTGCTAAACCAGGCGAAACCCTCACCGGTAGCCACTATCATATTGCTTATGGCGGTAAAGGTGCGAACCAAGCAGTTGCTGCAGCACGCTTAGGCGCCAATATTGATTTTATTGCTTGTATTGGTGACGATGATATTGGTCAAGCAATGAAGAAAACATTTATACAAGATGGTATGAATACTGATGCTGTTGTTGAAATCAAAAATGAAATGACAGGTATTGCAATGATTCAAGTTGCAGCGAGTGGAGAAAACAGCATAGTCATTTCTGCTGGTGCAAATGCCTATTTAAATGAAGACATCGTTGATACATTTGCCGATAAAATCATGCAAGCAGACGCCTTATTAATGCAACTTGAAACCCCATTAAGTGCGGTCATTTCTGCGGCAAAATTAGCCAAATCATCTCATACTCAAGTTGTCTTAAACCCAGCACCTGCCCAAGCGCTACCAGATGAACTACTTACTCTGTTAGATATGATCACTCCCAATGAAACAGAAACCGAAATTTTAACGGGTGTCAAAGTAGTAGATGAACAAAGTGCACAACAAGCAGCACAAGTTTTCCATCAAAAAGGCATTGAAACCGTTTTGATCACGCTCGGCTCAAAAGGTGTTTATGTTAGCCAAGGAAAAACTAACCAAATCATTACGGGTTTCCGTGTTGAAGCCAAAGATACAACTGCCGCAGGTGATACGTTCAATGGTGCCTTAATGACAGCATTATTAGAAGATAAGCCGCTTGCTGAAGCAATCCGCTTTGCCCATGCCGCCGCCGCAATTAGCGTCACCAGACAAGGTGCCCAACCTTCAATCCCAACGAGAGAAGAAACACTGAATTTTCTAAAAAGTAATACATAGTTATCAATTTACCCGTATAAACCGCTCGGACTTGAAGGCATTTTTTGAAAGAAACAACTGTGAAATTGTTGGTTAAAAAGATTTTCTTTAAGAGAAGAATAGCAGTTTAATCGGAGTGCATTTCTTTGCTTACTTTCTTTGCTTGAGCAAAGAAAGTAAGATACTTAAAAAACAAGGAAAAATGACGTTATGGCAACAATGAAAGACATCGCTAGGATAGCACAAGTATCAACTTCCACCGTATCTCATGTCATTAATAATTCACGTTTTGTCAGCGATGAAATCCGAGCTAAAGTGCTCAATGTCGTTCAAGAGCTCAACTATACGCCCTCTGCCCTCGCCCGCAGCCTCAAAGTAAAAGAAACCAAAACCATCGGTTTACTGGTGACCGCAACAAATAACCCTTTTTTTACAGAAGTAGTAAGTGGCGTTGAACAATATTGTAATCAACATAATTACAATCTGATCTTATCTAATACTGAAGGTAATACCGATCGCTTGCGTAACAATCTACAGACGCTAATCCAAAAGCAAGTTGATGGCTTATTATTAATGTGTTCTGACTCCCGTATTCAAATTGGGAAAGACCTCAATTTAAATTTGCCTTTTGTCATTATGGACTGGTGGCCAACTGAAGAAGACGCAGATAAAATCTTTGAAAATTCAGAATATGGCGGTTATCTTGCAACAAAAGCGTTAATCGAAAAAGGGCATCAACAAATTGCAATTATCACCGGTAATCTCAAAAAATCACTCGCGCATAACAGACTTAATGGCTATAAAAAAGCCCTTGCCGAAGCTAACATTCCATTAAAATCTGAATTTATCATTGAAAGCCATTTTGACTTTGAAGGAGGGATGATTGGTATGGAAAAAGTCCTTGCTCTCACCCCGCGCCCAACAGCAGTTTTTGCTTGTAGTGATAGTATCGCTTTTGGTGCTTATCAAACTATATGGCGGCAAGGTTTAATTATCCCTCAAGATATTTCAATTATTGGTTACGATAATATTACCCTTGCCCAATATATGTCTCCACCACTTAGCACGATCAACCAACCTAAAGCAGAACTAGGAAAACTAGCGGTAGAAACACTACTACAACGTATTAAAAATCCATCAGAAACACACCGCACTTTACTTCTACAACCTGAGCTTATCCTACGCGAATCAATCCAAGCTTTATAAACAGAAAACGTGGGCAATCCCACGTTCTATTCTTTATTTTTAAATAAGGGTTTAATAAAAAACATGAACTTAATTAATTATGAAAAATAGTCTAAATTAAATATTAAAAATACGATAAATTAAGCAAAACGGTAATGAGTTTACTAAACAATTAACTGTAATATCAAAATAGATATAATTTTATTTATAAAATATTTTTACATAAAATAACAAATAAAAAAGCATACTTTAAATTTACAATAATGTATTTTTAACTAGCTATATTCACATTTATATTATTCGTCATAATAAAATAGTTAACAATACGTTAACACAGCATCACAACCAGTCAATATCAGCCTAAATTTTAAACAGGTAATTTTATTAATTTGCTAAAAAACTGATGATAAATTCTAATTATATGATTACTTTAAACAATCTCAGAAAATAACCAATTATGAAACAAAAATATCAAAAATTATCATACCGACGTTATCGCTCTTTTTTGCCTCTTGTGGAGGTGGTGGTGGCGGTACCAATCCTCCACCGCCAATTAATCATCATGATTCATCAACAAATAATCATTCTTCATTACCTAATACTGATCAATCAGAAAATATAGGCTTAGACAGTATGAATTTAGATTTAGACAAGGAATCTAATTCAAACGTCGCGCCTGCACCTAATTTGGATTTGCCAATACCGCCAATGGATAAAAATAATGAGAATCCTCATCTTCATAATCCACCACCATCTTCTACCCCAAATTCTCCAGATCTCCTTATAAGCCCAGACGCGCCTAAATCGTCTGAAAACGATCCACAGGCACCGCGACCTACACCACATAATAAAGATGAACAATCTAATAGTGCAACTCACAATATCCATTCATCTGGCACATTATCCTTAACCAAGGACATGCAATATATTGATGATGAAAACAAAGTGAAAAATATTGCCGTAATAGATACCTCCTACTCCCTAAGTGATAGCTTTAAAGATGAAAAGGGTAAGTTAAGATTACAAACAAATAACCAAAATCCTGCCTTAACTTTAACGCCATATTCTCATGGCACAATGGTCGCCGCAGTAATTAATCGATATAACAAAACCGCAATAATAGATGCTTATAACGCATACCATGATACAAATGAAATCTTCAGAATACGAAGCCATGACTATGATACAGCACACAATAAAGGCATAAGAATTTTTAATAACTCTTATGGTGCAGATGCACTTGTCCATGAATATCCAATAAAGCCTATCGGCAATATAGTAAAATATGCTAAAGAAGATAGCATCTTTGTATGGGTCGCTGGCAATGAAAATCAAAATCACGGTACCCCAGATTCTGTCTATCCAATGATAGATGATGATGCAAGAAATGGTTGGATAAGTGTTGCTGAGGCGGATTATAGCCAAGGAATCAAAGGAACTACTGAGCGAAAAAGATACGGAAGAAACAGCGCTTCTAACTACATAGGTGAAAGTGCAAAAACTTGGGGCATTGCAGCGCAAGGAACCTATAGGTTTTTATTAAAAGCACAAGAAAGCAACTCATACAAAAATGTCCCTACAACAGGAACTTCATTTGCAACGCCGAGAGTCACTGCTGCAACCGCGAATGTATGGACAAAATTTCCTTGGATGGATCATCACTTAGTCGTCGTCAGCATATTATCTACTGCGGATAAACCGGACACATTCTTAAAAGGTCAAGACGGTGAATGCCAAAATGAGAATATGAGAGAATGCGGTGAACCAACAACAAATCCCGAAGCTAAATTTGGTTGGGGTCTTTTAAATGAAAGACGGGCTTTAAAAGGACCTGCACTGTTTGATAAACGATTGCTGACTAATAAAGATGCAAAATTATTAAATGATGATAAATTCGAGAAAAATATAAATATTTCAGGTAAAAATAGCAGTAAAGATCTATTAGTGGTCAATTTCGATTTTAGACATTACCAAGATAAAGAAAAACTTACTTGGAGTAATGACATTAAAGGTGATGCAGGTATATTAAAACAAGGTAGCGGTACCCTATACCTAAATGGTAAAAATCAATATCAAGGTAAAACCATTGTTGATAGTGGTGTATTAGGTATAGGCCACTCATTAACATCTGAAGTCATCATCAATCAAGGTGGCACGCTTTTAGCTGAATTTGATACTAAAAAATATAACAACCAAAACCAAAAAGTCGTTCTTGGAAAAAATGAAAATACACAACACTACACCGTAAAAAATAATGGCTCGCTCAGTGTGTATGGGGAAGGATTAACTATAAATGGCAACTATATAGGCAATGCCAATTCTAGAATCGTAATTGATATAGATAAATCGAAACTAGAAGTGACTGGTACTATGGATCTAGGTGGTTCAAGTAAAATCGTTGCTGATGTAAAAGAAATAGCGTCATTAACTTCAAATCCTAATGGGATACCAAGTCAAAATGAAAAAGAGAGAACAATCATTTCTGCGCAGTCGATCTCAAACCATCAAAATATCACTTATGCAAAAGCGAATAAAATAAACAATTACATCGATATTTCTCAATTTTACGTCAAAGAAAATAAAGAGATAAACGTAAAATATAAGAGAAACTCAACCGCTTATGTCCTTGAAACAATAAACTACACGCCTAAAAGCGCAATACAAACAGCGAGCAATATAGATAAAGTACTGGATACGCTTGCAAGTAGTGATAAATATCATCCTTTTAGTCCAGCTGCAGCAAGCCTATTGCAAGTAGATAAAGCTCAGTTACCAGCAATTATCGACTCGCTTTCAGGAGAAATTTATGCGTCTAGCCAACAGGCTATCATCAATCAAAACCTAGTCACCAATCAAGCCTTAAGCCAGCGTGTTATGTCTGTCAATGACAGCACAAAAAATGGATTTTGGTTAGATGGCATTTATGCACATAGCAAGATTCACCAAAAAGGGTATGCAAGCGCTAATGCTAAAACAACTGGCTCACAAATCGGTTTTGACAACAAAATATCAGAGACATTGACATTGGGACTTGCCCTAAATCAAAGCACCACTAATACTGAGTTTAATCACGAGGCGGGTAAAAGCAAAACTAAAAGCACAACGGCTTCCCTCTACGGTGCTTATCATATTAACAACTTTTATTTAGCAACAATTGCTGGCTTTAACTATGCCACCAATAATGTAAATAGGGTTGTTATTGATAAACAAGTAGAGAGCAAATTTAACAGTAAAATTTATAACTTCTATACTGAATTAGGCACTAATGTCTATTTTGCTAAAACCAAAATCAATCCTTTTATTGCAAATGCTTTCCATACTATAAATCGAGGCAGTTTTAAAGAAAATGTCGCCTTTGGCATTGATGCCAAAGCAAAAACTTACCACATGAATTCCGTTATTCTTGGTATGAGAACGAAGATGACATTCGACAAGCTGACTCTCAATACCAGTTTCAGCCACGCATATACACCAAAAGATAATGATTTTGGGTTTGATGCCAAATTCACAGGCTTTGCAGACACAATACATATTCATGGTGTGACGCAAAATAAACATATCTCTTGGTTTGGATTGGGTGCCTCTTATGCATTACGAGATGGTTTGAGTTTACAAGTAGGTTATAACTTATCTACTCAAGGCAGTAAAAAAGACAATGAACTTATAAACTTAGGTGCCACCTATCAATTCTAACTCTCATCCAATAAAGTGCAGTCAAGTTTTCACAACTTTTAATACTTTTCTAAAATTGACCGCACTTTGATCTGCTCCTCAAAGATTTATCCAAGATAGTTCTTATCTGAAAATTTAATTTCAATAAAAGGAAAAAACTTTTTAAAATTATTTGCTACAGAAAAATTATCCTTTAGGATTAATATTGCTTCTTCTCTATTTATTGGTGATTCATATATATTATTTCCCCTTAAATAAGCAATACCATAAATACTATATATATCATTACTAGAAAGTTGGTTAATAACATCAAAGCCAATAATTTTAGGTATATGAAATAATGGCTCATCAAAATCTAAAAGATCATAGATATAATATGGAATATCATCAATATCCATAGACAAAATAACCAATTCAATCCATTCCTTAAATTCTTGTAAAGATATTGCATCGCAATATAAACATTCTAATGCAAAATTAAGATCAGAATGATCATCTTTATAAATATGCCACATTTTATTTTCCTTAGAGTTATATACCATATCGATACCAATGCCTAAAGTTTGACTGTAGTGGCTATCATGACTACGATATGCCTCATCAACAACATTGATATTAACTGTCTTACTTTCTAAATAAATATCCTGCTCGGCTCGCAATTGCGCTGCATTTAAAGTCAATGCCTCATTCGCTTTCAGACGAATATCCCCTTCTGTCGCAAATTGGCTGACCTGCACGTTCTCATCAAATGTTTTACTATTATGCTCGCCTTTTAGACGCTAATGCCTCACAGCCACGCCACCTTTGGCACTACCAACTAAGCCTCATTTACTTCGTTGTGACCAATGGGTTTCCGCACGATCATCTGTGACTGTGCCTAATTCAATCGCCTTCGCGTCAGCTTGAATCTGTTTGGCGCTTGTTTTCAATCCAGTACTATTCAACTGATTACCTGCCTGTAACACAATATTTTGCGCTGCAAACTGGCTGCCTTGATGAATAGCTGTATTAATAACATCATAACTTGTTTGTTTCGTTTTGCTTATTAAAGAACCACTCTTAGTCTGATGGTATTCATCATAATCCAATCAATCGTTCCATTACGACATTTAATACCTAAATAAAAAAGGAAATTGCTCTTTATCAAGATTCAATCTCCTTCAATACTTAAACTTTTTGACTTTTAAAGAAATAAATACATCACAAAAAAGATATGTTATACCTCAAGTTCAACGGGTTTGATAATTTCACTTGGATAGCAACCTAATACTTTTAAATAGTTACTGTATTGTTTAAGCTCTTCAAGCGCTTGTTGTGTTTCAGGATTATGAATATTCGCTTCGATTTCTAAATAAAACATCTCCTCCCAAGGTTTACCATAAATAGGACGCGATTCTAATTTAGTCATATTAATTTGATGCCTTTTAAAGACTAACAAAGCATCAACCAATGCCCCTGCTCTTTGTGCAGTACTCATCAAAAGTAACGTTTTAGTATGAATTTGAGGCGATACTTTTAATGCTGTCTTGGCAACAACAATAAAGCGCGTAATATTATTTGATTGATTCGCAATATCGGTTTTTAGTACTTTCAATCCATATAAAAGCCCACCATCTTCATTACCCAATGCAGCAATATTGGGTTTATTTAAACTCGCTACGAGTTGCATTGCATGAGAGCTGCTTTCACAATATTCAATATGAACACGATCTAAGCTTTTAATAAATTGGCTACATTGCTGGATTACTTGGGGATGGCTATATAGCGTATCAATTTGGCTAAAATCCTCTTGCTCATTCACTAATACACAATGACGAATAGGATATGCTAGCTCGCCAACTAAGGATAAATCAGTATGTTGTAACAAATCATAGACTTCATTAATCGCGCCTGAAGTCGTATTTTCTAAAGGTAATACACCATAATCAGCCTCCCCTTGACTCACTTTGGCAAAAATCTCATCAAAGGTACTACAACTTAATTCGACTAACTGTTCCTGATATCGCGTGGCATAATTACGAGCTGCCAAATGCGAATAAGAACCTCGTTTACCTAAGAACGCAATATGAATATTTTGCTCGCGCTGCTCATTTAATTTTTTCTGTAAATAGACTTGCTGTGTAGCGACAGAATCTTCAATGATCCGTTGAAAAATTTGAGTAATATATTGCGCTTCAAGCTGATAATTCTGCGTTTGTGCGAATTGAATTAATTCCTGTAATAACTGTTGTTCGCGCTCCAAATCACGTAATGGCTTTTGGCTGACTTCTTTACTGCGTGCAACATCAAAAGCCAAACGATGGCGCTCAGATAATAATTTCAACAAATTACGATCAATTTGTGTAATTTGCTGACGAATTTCACTTAAATCAAAAGACATATGACTTTCCTGTATCAAATCAAAACTCGGGAAAAACTAACCGCACTTTCGCTAAGTATTATAATGCGGCATATAAGATTTCCTTGATCGCCTGACGATCTAAGTTCTTATGTTCACCTAAGTTACTACCTTGATGTTTAATTAATTTATCTAAAATAACAGAAAATTGGCTGTCATCAATAGCATAATCACGAAAACGTGTTTTAACCCCCATTTGTTCAAAGAAGTAGCGGGTTTTATCAATAGCAACTTGTACAGCTTCATCTTGATCCTGACCTTGATAGCCCCACACACGTTGTGCGAATTGAATTAATTTTTCACGTTTATGTGCTTTTTGATATGCCATTAAAGCAGGGACAATGACAGCTAATGTTTGAGCATGATCTAAGCCATATTGTGCGGTCAGTTCGTGTCCAATGGCATGGGATGCCCAATCTTGCGGTACACCAACACCTAAAATATCATTTAATGCCATCGTTGCTGACCACATAATATTTGCTTTTACATCATAATCTGTTGGATTAACCAGTGCTTTTGGTCCTTCTTCAATTAAGGTTTGGAATACCCCTTCTGCAAAACGATCTTGAATTTTTGCATTAACAGGATATGTCATATACTGCTCAAAAGTGTGTACAAAGGCATCTACTACCCCATTTGCAGTTTGTCGAGCAGGTAAAGAATAAGTCGTGGTGGGATCAAGTACAGCAAATTGTGGGCGAATCAAACGCGAAGCAAAAGATAATTTTTCAGCGGTTTGTTTACGGCTAATTACCGCATAGCTATTCATTTCTGAGCCAGTCGCAGGCAATGTCATGATAACACCAATCGGTAAAGCACGTTCAATTCGTGCATGTTTTGCCAAAATATCCCAAGCTTCCCCATTAAAGTGAACCGCACTAGCAATAAACTTGCTACCATCTAATACAGAACCACCTCCCACAGCCAGAATAAAATCTAAGTTTTCTTGCTTAACCAGTGCAACGGCATTCATCAAAGTTTCATAAGTTGGATTTGGCTCAATACCAGAAAACTCAACCCAATGAAAACCATCTAATGCTTGTTCAACCTGTGCAAATACACCATTTTTCCTCACACTACCACCACCTGTAGTAACTAGAATACGAGCATTTCGCGGAATGTGCTTATTGATAGCCTGAATTTGACCTTTACCAAACATCGCTAATGTAGGTAATTGGAATGTAAAATTAAGCATACTCATTCTCCTTTTGATGAAATAGTACTCACACGATATTTAAAGTGCGGTCAATTTTTCGCAAATTTTAACACGTTAGCACTAGCAATAGTGTTTTAGTTCTAATTAAGCTTCAAATTCCTTGTCAGCAATATACTTAATACTGAGCTGATCTTAACAGCTAAATATACGAGAAAATAAAAAAGCTATACTCGGTTAAAAGTATAGCTTTTTCATCAAAATAAGCGAATTAAATCAACACTTGCGTTGGTGCGGCATAACCTTGCGGCACAGTTTGCTTGTCTTCAAAAGTAACGAACTCCCAAGCATCTTGATTCTCTAACACCGCTCTTAACAATTTGTTATTTAAGCCATGACCTGATTTATAAGCTTTAAAATCACCAATAATATTATAACCAGCCATATATAAATCACCGATAGCATCCAACATTTTATGGCGAACTAATTCATCTTTAAAACGTAAGCCATCTTCATTCAAAATACGGTAATCATCTAATACAATCGCATTATCTAAACTACCACCTAATGCAAGACCTTGCGACTGAAGATATTCAATATCTTTCATAAAACCAAACGTTCTTGCACGGCTAATTTGTTGAACAAAAGCCTGTGCTGAAAAATCCATAACATAGTTACGAACATCTTTACCAATTGCAGGATGTTCAAAATCAATCGTGAAATCTAAGTGAAAACCATTATATGGCGTAAATTCAGCCCATTTATCACCGTCTTCTACACGTACTTTTTGTTTTACACGAATAAATTTCTTCGCTGCATTTTGCTCTTCAATACCAGCATCAAGTAAAAGGTAGATAAACGGACTTGCACTACCATCCATAATTGGAATTTCTGGTGCATCAACTTCAATAATGACGTTATCAATCCCTAAACCAGCAAGTGCTGCATTTAAGTGTTCAACTGTCGAAATACGCACACCTTCTTCATTTACTAAACAAGTACAAAGCATGGTATCACGCACTGCATTAGCATTTGCAGGAAAAGTGACCGGTGGATTTAAATCTGTACGACAATAAATCACCCCTGTGTTTGGCATCGCAGGGCGTAAAGTCAATGTGACTTTATTACCACTATGCAACCCCACACCAGTTACTTTAATGCTTTGTTTTAATGTTCTCTGTTTAATCATATTCTTCTCTTAACTTATTGTGTGTACAACAAGATTAATTGCAAATTATTTATCTGTATTACGGATGAAATTTTGTACATTAAACAAATTTTCATCTTTTTGCAAGTTATTCGTTGGACGCGCAGTAATTGGTGTGTCCAAAATACTTGTTTTAGTCAAATCTGTTGGGCGTGGTGGAACATGGTTTGGTTGTGCCCCATAGCCCTGTGTCGCTGCTGGATGACTACTTAAATTAGCAGGTTGTAATGGTCTTGATTCGCCAGCAGTAGTATGTTGAATAGGTTGTTGACGATGCATTTGCGGCATTTCTGGTCCTTCAATATCACCAATACCTGTTGCTACAATAGTTACACGAATTTCATCTACCATTTCTGGTACTAATGTTGTTCCAATTACAACCGTTGCTTCTTCAGAAGCAAACTCAGCTACAGTTTGACCAACTACATTAAACTCGTCTAAACCAAGATCCATACCAGAGGTGATATTGACTAACACACCTTTCGCACCAGAAAGATCGACACGTTCTAATAAATCACTTTTTACTGCAATGCGTGTCGCATCTTCTGCACGACCTTCACCAGCAGGACCTTTACAAGAACCAAAGCCAATCATAGCTTGTCCCATTTCAGACATAACGGTACGAACGTCTGCAAAGTCCACGTTGATTAAACCTGGTGAAGTAATCATATCTGAAATACCTGTTACTGAATTACGTAACACATCATTAGCAGCAGAGAAGGCTTGGAGTAATGTTGCATTTTTAGGTAATGCTTTAGCTAATTGTTCATTAGGAATAATAATTAGAGAATCGACGTGTTTAGAAAGTTCTTTAATCCCCATTTCAGCAAACAACATACGCTTTTTGCCTTCAAATGAGAATGGTTTAGTAACAACAGCAACGGTTAAAATACCAAGCTCTTTTGCAATCTGCGCAACAATTGGAGCAGCACCAGTCCCTGTACCACCACCCATACCAGCAGCAATAAAGACCATATCAGCACCTTCAAGCATTGCACGAATAGCTTCTTGATCGTCTTCTGCAGCTTTACGTCCAACATTTGGATTTGCACCTGCACCTAAGCCTTTCGTTGTTGAACCACCAATCTGTACAGTTTGTTGAACTTGGCTTTTGCGTAACGCTTGAGCATCAGTATTCACAGCATAAAAAATAATTTTGCCATGTTCATCTGAATTCATTATAGCTTCGTCTAATAGCGTACCACCAATATCATTTTTAATCATACTGGCTACCATATGGTTTACAGCGTTACCACCGCCGCCACCGACGCCCACAACTTTGATGAGAGCTCCGTCCATTTCACCAAGATCGTAATCTACTGGTTCAAACATATTCATTCTCCGTCAATGCTAATTCTCTGCTAGCACATTATTAAAACCTAAATATTTCTTATTGTAGATGAAAAACTGGAATTCTCAAAATTCTGAACCCACTTTCTTTGCAAATTTTTTCATTCCCGACCATAAAGAACCAAAAAATCCACTTTCATTACTATAAGCATCATTCATCGGACTTTCATCATTACTGCTATATTCATATTGTAACAAACCCAGTACAGTAGAATATTGCGGTTTTTTCTCAACAAGGTGAGTTACCCCTGTAATATTTAATGGATTACCAATACGTACATGCAACCCAAATACTTCCGTTGCACACTCTTTTAAATCTTTAATTTGTGCCCCACCACCAGTAATCACAATACCAGCAATGAGCTCAAATTTCATTTGTTTACTTTCTAAATCATATTTAAGCTGAATGAGCTCTTCTTTGACTAGTTCTAGAATTTCTCGATAGCGTCCCGCAGTCACCATAGATAAACGTGCTTTCGAACAACGCTCAATTACACTGCCATCAATACTCATCACATCAAATTGCTCATCTGGATTTTGTCTTGGTGGGCTAACTGCACTGCCATATTTTACTTTGATGTTTTCTGCTTCTACTCGTGAAGTAGTTAAATCATATGCTATATCATCAGTCACACGATTACCTGCATAAGGAATGACTTTACTAAAACGCAAAGAGCCATTGGTATAAACCATGACTTCCATCGTACCTGCACCAAAATCAATCAAGCAAACACCTAAATCTTTTTCATCTTCTGTTAATACAGAATGGCTCGTTGCAATCCCTGAAAAAATCACTTTATCAATTTTTAACTTACAACGTTCAACCGCTTGACGTAAATTATTTAACCAATCTTGGTGACAAGCAATTAAGTGCACATTTGAAGTTAAACGACCACCCTGGAATCCTAGTGGATTTTTAATATTTTTTTGCTGATCAACTGCATATTCTTGTGGCAAACGGTGTAAAACCGCCAATCCTTCTGGCATTTTAATGGAGCTTGCCGTATGCAAAGCAGCATCAATATCCTCTTGAGTCACTTCACCATCTGCAATTGGTGCTGCTCCGCTATCATTCCAACTTTGAATATGTTGACCAGTAATGGCTAAAGTCACACTAATAATTTCACAATCTGCGACAGATTCGGCAAGTTCAATAGCACGCTGAACTGAAGTGACAACAGCATTCAAATCCGTAATATTTCCTTTATCAATCCCCTTTGCTGGACAACTTCCTACGCCTAAAATATTCACTACGCCATCAGGTAAAAGTTCTCCAACTAACGCAACCACTTTAGAGGTGCCCACCTCCAATCCAACAATAATTTTTGATTCCACAATTTTTGCCATTTTTTATCACTTCATATTATCTAAACTAATTTGTGTTAGTATCTGAAAATCCAATTGCTGCACCAACACGATATCTCAAATCAACATAAGATAATTTCTTATTCTCTGGGACTTCAATTTGTGGATAAATTGTGACAAAACGGTCAAGTTTTGCCTTCCACTCACCTCTGCCTAATTTTAATACAAGATCATTATCAAGTACAATTTGCCATGCACCACGATCATCAATTGCAACTGCTTTTAAAACCAAACCTTTTTCTTTTAGATTTGCATAAACTTGATTCCAAGCCTCTAATACTTTGGCACTTTGATAGTCAGGTCCAGATAAGTGCGGTAAGTTTTTATCATTTAACTTTTCAAATGGTAACTGAAAGATAGAACCATCGCTGGATAAAAATTCACTCTCATTCCAAATGGCAATTGGTGTATATTCAGCCAACGTAATACTTAACTTATCAGGCCATATTTTGCGTACGACAGCACCTTTTACCCAAGGCATCGTTTCAATTTGTTCACGAACTGCATCAATATCTTGCCCAAAAAAACCTTTCAGTTCACCCATTTTCAACACAGCATCTCGTATATCATCATAGGTAGTAAAACCTGGCGTACCAGCAAGAATAAACGCGCTAATTGGCTTATTATCTAACCGTTCCATCAATTTTTGCCAATTGGAATAAGCATAAAAAAACACCGCAGCAAAAAATAACAAGCAAACTAATTTCACATTCTTAATCAGAAGTGCTTTTGAATCACTTGGTTTTTTAATACCTTGGGTCGTTTTACGTTTTAAGCCTTTCATTCAGCGCTCAACTCCAAAATTCTGACTACTAATTGTTCGAAAGAATAGCCAACTGTTGCTGCAGATTTAGGAAACAAACTATGGCTTGTCATGCCTGGGTTAGTATTGACTTCCACTAAACGGAACTCGCCTTTGCTATCTAACATAACATCAACACGGCTCCAACCACGACAACCTACAACATCATAAGCACGCTTAACTAATTGTTTTAATTTTAATTCTCGTTCTTCACTCAAACCAGACGGGCAAAAATATTGTGTATTATCTGAAACATATTTTGCCTCATAATCATAAAATTCACCTTCAGGTACAATACGAATTGATGGCAACACTTCATTATCTAATACAGGCACGGTCAATTCATCACCCGCTAGCCACTCTTCAATTAACACTGTTTCATCATATTTAAGTGCGAAATCTACCGCACTTTTCAATTCTCCAACAGTGTTGACCTTCGTTAACCCAACACTGGATCCCTCTAACGAAGGTTTTACCATAAGTGGCAAGCCTAATTTTTCGACAACAGCGCTTGGATTAAGTTCTGATACATTGTTTTTCGTCACAATTTCCATCTCGGCCACAGGCAAACCAAAGGCTTTCCATAACATTTTTGTACGCATTTTATCCATTGTTAATGCAGATGCCATCACGCCACAACCAGTATAAGGAATACCAATTTGTTCTAATAGACCTTGCATCGTGCCATCTTCACCACCACGGCCATGTAAGATATTAAATACGCGATCAAAACCTTGTTCTTTTAATGTCGCAACAGGGAACTCTTTTGGATCGATTGGATGAGCATTAAAGCCCTGATTCAATAGCGCATTTAATACCGCTTGGCCTGAATTTAACGATACTTCTCGTTCCGCCGAGGTTCCGCCTAATAACACTGCTATTTTTTGTTGTTTTAGTGCTTTTTTCATCTTGTTATCCATTTATGCTTTGCTCCAGCTTTCCGCTAATTGACGCGCAATTTTACTCACATTGCCAGCACCTTGTGCCAAAATTAAATCACCGTCTTGTAATACTTGATCGAGAATCTCACCTAATTGGCTATGATCAGCAACAAAAATCGGATCGACTTTACCCAAATTGCGAATTGAACGGCATAACGAACGACTATCTGCACCTGCAATTGGTGCCTCACCAGCAGCATACACATCAAGCATAACCAATGTGTCAACTTGCGAAAGCACTTGGACAAAATCATCAAACAAATCTCTGGTTCTTGAATAACGATGAGGTTGGAAAATCATCACAACACGTTTATTTCCCCAGCCTTGACGTGCCGCTTGAATAGTGACTCCAACTTCTGTTGGATGATGACCATAATCGTCTACCAACATCACTTTGCCATTTGGACGAATGAATTGCCCTAATTGATCAAAACGGCGACCAGCTCCTTGGAAATCTGCTAATGCAGCTAAAATCGCTTCATTAGCAATACCTTCTTCTTTTGCTACAGCTAAAGCAGCTGTTGCATTTAATGCATTGTGACGACCCGGTACATTTAACAAAACATCAATACACTCACCTGTTGGTGTAATTACCGTATAATGTCCTTGGAAGCCCGTTTGTTGATAATCTTCAATGCGATAATCTGCTTTTTCAGTAAAACCATAAGTAATCACTTGACGTCCAACTTTAGGTGTCAGCTCAGTAAGAACATCATCATCAGCACAAAGAACGGCTAAACCGTAGAAAGGTAAGTTATGGAGAAAATTCACATAAGTTTGTTTCATTTCCTCAAAAGAGCCATGATAAGTTTCCATATGATCTGGTTCAATATTCGTTACAACAGACACCATAGGTTGCAAATGTAAAAAAGACGCATCACTTTCATCCGCCTCTGCAATTAAATAGCGACTACAACCTAAATGGGCATTAGTTCCTGCTGATTTAACCAATCCCCCATTAACAAAAGTAGGGTCTAATCCTGCCTGAGCATAAATCATTGAAATCATTGCGGTAGTTGTAGTTTTACCATGTGTCCCAGCAATAGCAATGCCATGACGAAAACGCATAATTTCTGCTAACATCTGTGCACGTTGGATCACAGGAATACGTTTTTCTTGAGCAGCAACAACTTCAAGATTATCTGGCTTAATTGCACTTGATACAACAACTACGCTTGCGCCATCAATGTTTTCTGCGGCATGGGAAAAATGAATTTTGGCTCCTAATGAAATTAAACGATTTGTGACCGCACTTTCCATAATGTCAGAGCCTGTCACAAAATATCCTTCATTCAGTAAGACTTCAGCAATTCCTCCCATACCAGCACCACCAATTCCTACAAAATGAATCTGGCGTACACGGCGCATTTCAGGAATAACATCGCGTACTCGTTGTTGAAATTCTTTTCCACATTTTGATCTCATCATGCTTCTGTCCTACTTTTTAATTTGCTTCTTCAATGATCACGTCAGCGACGCGTTGTGCAGCAAGTGGTGTTGCCATCGCTTTGGCTTTGGTTGCCATTACTCGCAGTTTTTCGCGATCCAATTGATTTAATAAATCAACTAATGCTTGTGCACTCAAATCTTTTTGCTGAATAATTTCTGCTGCACCGACATCAGCCAAATATTTTGCATTTAAATATTGTTGTTGGTCTTTATGTTGGAATGGCACAAAAATAGCCGCTGTGCCGACGGCAGCTAATTCACAAACAGTTAACGCCCCAGAACGGCAAATAACAATATCTGCCCAAGCATAAGCTTCTGCTATGTCATCAATAAATTCTGTCACACTCACAGCAGCATGAGTTGCATATAGTGCTTCTACTTCTTCTACTGCACCTTTTCCTACTTGATGACGCACTTCAAGCTTATCGCTCAATTGGGCAATCACTTGGGGTAAAGTATGATTTAATACTCTTGCCCCTTGACTACCACCAACCACTAAGATACGTAATTTACCTTCACGATCAGCAAAGCGTTGCTCTGGAGTTGGTTGTAAAAACAGATCTTGGCGGACAGGGTTGCCCACGACTTCAGCGTTTGGAAAGGCAGTTGGAAAAGCCTGCAATACACGCCTTGCAATTTTAGCTAGCCAACTATTTGTTAATCCAGCTACGGCATTTTGTTCATGTAAAATGACTGGTACACCACAAAGTTTTGCAGCAAGTCCACCCGGTCCTGAAACATAGCCACCCATGCCTAATACTGCATGAGGTTGATATTCTTTAATAATTTGTCGAGCCTGCAATACTGCGCGAAAAATAGCAAAAGGCGCCGCAAGTAACGCTTTAATGCCTTTACCTCGTAAACCAGAAATTTGAATAAATCGAATTGGGATTCCGTGTTTTGGGACCAACTGGGCTTCCATACGATCTTTCGTTCCCAACCAACAGATCTCCCAGCCGTGTTCTTGTAAACATTGTGCAACAGCAATCGCAGGAAACACATGCCCGCCCGTTCCGCCTGCCATAACTAATAATCTTTTGTTTTGCCCCGTCACATTCTTTCCTTTTTTATCTTATTTGCGATTTGCCAGTTAATGTTACTTTTAACAAAAGTGCAGTCGATTTTTTACCAATTTTAATCGTCTCGCAAACGAGCTTGACCAATCTGCATTAAACGATTTTCATGATCGATACGTAATAACAACCCTACAGTCATAGACATAATAATTAAACTTGAACCACCATAACTGATCAAAGGGAAAGTAAGCCCTTTGGTTGGTAATAAACCTAATGACATGCCTAAATTGACAAAGCCCTGAAAGAAAATCCAAAAACTAATCCCAAATGCTAAAAAGCCTCTGAAACGTTGCTCTAATAATAAAGATTCTCGCCCAATTTTCATGGCGCGTAGAATTAATAAACCAAGCAGAATAACAATCACCACAATGCCAAAGAAACCAAATTCTTCACCCACTACCGCCATCACAAAGTCAGTATGCGCTTCTGGCAAATACTCTAATTTTTGAATCGAGTTACCTAAGCCTTCACCACCCCATTCACCGCGACCAAATGCCATCAGTGAATTAGATAATTGGAAACCTGTACCATAAGGGTCTTTGAATGGATCTAAAAAGCCAGTGAAACGTTTTAAACGATAGGCAGAAGAAAGGACTAACCAGACAAATAAAAGTCCACCAAATGCGATTAACCCCACGAACTGCCAGAAATTCGCGCCAACAATAAATAACAACCCAAAAGTAATCACAAAAAGTACGACGGTACTCCCTAAGTCGGGCTGTAAAAGTAAAAATGCCCCCATGATCCCCATTAAAGCAAAAGGCTTAAAAGCACTTAATTTACGGCTACGAACCTCATCATATTTACGGGTAAAATAACTGGCTAAAAAACAAGTGAGTGCGAGCTTGGCAAATTCTGCTGGCTGAAAATTAAACAACATCATTGGAATCCAACGCCGAGCGCCATTAACAGATAAACCGATCCCAGGAATCAAAACAATAACCAATAAAAATAAAGCTAAGGCAAAAATACGTACATGCCATTTCTCCCATTTTTCAATTGGAATCTGTACACACAAATAACAAGTTACACAAGAAAGAAAAACATAAATCGCATCACGTTTCGCAAAATGGAATGGATCTTTAAACAAGCGTGTGCCGACAGGAATAGAGGCTGAAGAAACTGCCAGCAATCCAATTAAAAGTAATACAATAAATAACCAAAGTAAGGCACGATCGTACAACAAGTTGGTCGGTGTAATACGCGTCCAACGATCATATTGCTGTTTTACTTCTTCTAAAAATTGCATTGATGTATTACCTAACTTAATTGGGCTAAACGGGTAAACGCTTCACCGCGTTTCTCAAAACTTGGAAATTGATCTAAACTAGCACAAGCAGGAGAAAGGAGTACCATATCACCCGCTTTTAAACGAGAGCGTAGCTGCATAATCGCTTGTTCCATATTATCAAAAAGTTGACTTTGCGTTGATAAATTGGCTAATTTTGCCCCATCTTGCCCAAAACAATAACAATAAATATGTGGCTGGTTAATTAAATGTGCTAATTCTGAAAAATCAGCACCTTTGCCATCACCACCTAAGAGCAAGTGCAAATTACCTTCGACATGTAATCCTGTTAATGCTGCAACAGTACTTCCCACATTCGTTGCTTTTGAATCATTGACCCAACGCACACCATGAGCAACATGTGCCAATTGGAAACGATGCGCTAAACCTGCAAAGTGGCGTAATGCAGTACGAATGCCTTCCAGATTAATACCAGCAGCCTGTGCCAAAGCTATAGCGGCTAACGCATTCATATAATTATGACGACCAACTAATTTCATTTCATCACAAGGCAAAATCATTTGCTCTTTTGCCATTAAATACTGCTGGCCATTTTCTGTTTTTAACCAATAATCCGCATTTTTTTCGCCAAAACTGACCGCACTTTTCACACTTTCTGTTGACGTTAATGGATCCTCGATATTGACCACTGCCGTTTTTGCATTATGATAAATTTTTAATTTAGCTTGGCGATAGTCTTCTAAATCAACATAACGATTCATGTGATCTTCTGTCACATTTAATACTGTGGCAGATATTGCTTGTAAACTATAAGTGGTTTCTAGCTGAAAACTAGAAAGTTCTAGCACATAAATATCATAAACTTGATCCAGTAAAGAAAGGACCGGAATACCAATATTTCCCCCCATACCGACTTTTAAGCCTGCTGCTTTTGCCATTTCTGCGACTAATGTTGTGACAGTACTTTTGCCATTCGAGCCTGTAATAGCAATAATCGGTTTGTCTGCTTCACGGCAAAATAACTCAATATCACCAACTACCTCTACCCCAGCAGCAAGTGCGGTCTGAATTTCAGGCGTTTTGATAGCCAAGCCTGGGCTAATCACGATTAAATCACTTTCCAACAACCACTGTTGGTTTAAGCTTCCAGTATGCAGTGGGATATGCTGTGCTAATTGTTCTGCCCCTGTTGGTTGTTGACGCGTATCAATAACACGCACATCGGCTTGTTTTGCTAACAAAAAATCAACACAGGATAAACCCGTTTTGCCTAATCCAATAACACAGACTTTTTTATTTTGATAGGAAGTTTGCATTGTTTTTCTCTTATAATTTTATCGTTAACGCAATTTCAAGGTGACTAAGCCAATTAACACAAGCATTAAAGAAATAATCCAAAAACGCACAATCACACGTGGTTCTGGCCAGCCTTTTAATTCAAAATGGTGATGAATTGGTGCCATCCGGAAAATACGTTGCTTACGTAACTTATAGGAGCCTACTTGCAAAATCACAGATAAGGTTTCAACCACAAACACCCCGCCCATAATTACTAATAAAAACTCTTGGCGTACTAACACTGCCACTACACCTAATGCGCCGCCAAGCGCAAGGGAACCCACATCGCCCATAAAAACTTGAGCAGGATAAGTATTAAACCATAGGAATCCTAGTCCTGCACCGACAATAGCAGTACAAAAGACAACTAATTCAGCACTAAATTTAATATAAGGAATATGTAAATATTCAGCAAAATTAATGTTACCAGTCGCCCATGCGATCAAAGCAAATGCACCTGCGACAAAAACGGTTGGCATAATGGCTAAGCCATCTAAACCATCAGTTAAATTAACTGCATTACTTGTGCCAACAATCACAAAATAAGCTAATACAATATAAAATAAGCCTAATTGAGGCATAACTTCTTTAAAGAATGGTACGACTAAACGCGTAGCATCAGTATCTTTACCTAACGTATACATACCAAATACAGCAACAAGTGCAATGGCGGATAACCAAAAATATTTCCAACGCGCAATCAGACCATCGGTATTTTTACGTGTAATCTTGCGGTAGTCATCAATAAAACCCACTGCACCATAACCAAATAACACAAACAAGCTAAACCAAATATAAGGATTAGCTAAATTTGCCCATAAAATAGTACTCACCCCAATAGAAAATAAAATCATTACGCCACCCATTGTCGGTGTACCACGCTTACTAAAATGGCTTTCTGGACCATCATCACGCACTTCTTGCCCAAATTTTAGTAGTTGTAAGCGGCGAATCACTTTAGGTCCAATCCATAACGACAATAAAAGTGCGGTCAATAATGCAAGAATTGCACGCACTGTAATATAAGAAATCACATTAAATCCACTGTGATATTGCTGTAAAAACTCACCAAGCCAGACTAACATATAAAATTATCCTTTAAGGTATTAATCACATCTTCCATTTTCATCCGACGCGATCCTTTTGCTAATAATACAATCTTTTGATTTTGTTGTAATTTTTCTTTAATCAAAGTCGTTAAATAAGCACAAAGTGGTGCTTTTTCAGTAAAATGTTGTCCTAAACAAGCTTGAGAAATTGACGCACTTTCTGAGCCAAAAGATAACACTAACTCTAATTGCGCGGCTTTAGCATAATCCGCAACTTGTTGATGACAAAATTGCGTATTTTCACCCAATTCTGCCATATCGCCAACGACTAAAATGCGAAAAGCAGTATATTTTTTTAGCACATTAATCGCAGATTGTAATGAATCCACATTCGCATTATAAGTATCATCTAATAACAATAAATTAGCGCAGGGTTGTACCGGAAATAAACGCCCTTTTACCTGTGAACGCACTTCCAAGCCGTGTTTAACTTGTGCTAAGCTTGCTCCAACATTCATTGCCAACGCTGTGGCGGCTAAAGCATTTTTAATATTATGCTCACCTAAATAAGGCAATTGAATTTGAACATGCCCTGCTGGGGTATGTAAATCAAAAATGGAACCTGATTCTGTAAATTGTATTTTATCTGCATAAAAATCGGCTCTACTGTCTTCATAAGCAAAATATTGGACTTTACACTCACCAATTTCCGCAGCCCACATTGATGGACAGTAATCATGCTCTTTATTAACAATAGCAATGCCACGATCTGGCAAACCGCGAAAAATTTCCCCCTTCGCTTTTGCCACGCCCTCAAGGCTACCAAAGCCTTCTAAATGTGCCGCAGCAACATTATTTACTAACGCCACATCTGGTTGAGCTAAACTGGTAGTATAAGCAATTTCACCTTGATGATTAGCGCCTAATTCAATCACCGCAAATTGATGTTGCTCAGTCAGACGTAATAAAGTCAACGGCACGCCAATATCATTATTAAAGTTACCTTGAGTAAACAAAACTTTGTCAAAACCGACCGCACTTTGTAAGATACTTGCCGTCATCTCTTTCACGGTTGTCTTACCAGAAGATCCCGTCATAGCAACAGTTAAAGGTGCAACTTTAGCTTTTATCCACTTGGCTAATACTCCTAACGCGACTCGACTATCCTGCACGACCAATTGCGGTACGAAAACGTTTGGATCCCATTGTTGTACAACTAAAGCAACCGCCCCTTGTTCAACAGCCTGCGCTAAATAATTATGTGCATCAAAATGTTCACCCTTTAACGCAAAAAAAAGGCTTTTGCCAACCGTTTGACGTGTGTCAGTATTGATATTTTCCACCACGACATCGCTGCTGCCTACAAGCTGTGCATTTAAAATTTCAGCTAATTGTTTTGTTGTCAGTTTAAGCATGCTAATAACTCATATTAAAATATTTTCGAACCGTTTCTTGATCAGAAAAATGCTGCTTTTGTTGACCAATAATTTGGTAATCCTCATGTCCCTTCCCTGCGATCAAAATCACATCATCTTTTGCTGCTTGTTGAATAGCAAAAGCAATAGCATTTTCACGCTCATGAATCACTTTTACTTCAGCTTGTGAACTAAACCCCGCCAAAATATCGGAAACAATTTGAATAGGCGACTCAGTACGAGGGTTATCATCAGTCACAATGACTTTATCCGCCAATTGTTCAGCGATTGCCGCCATTAACGGACGTTTACCACGATCACGATCACCACCACAGCCAAACACACACCACAACTGACCATGACAATGTAAACGTGCAGCTTGTAATGCTTTTTCTAGTGCATCTGGCGTATGTGCATAATCTACAATTGCAGTCGCATGCTTTTCTGCACTCAACATTTCCATACGCCCACAAACGCCCGTTAATTGTGCGACGCTCTGCATTAATTGTTGTTGCTCATAACCAAGAGAAAGCAAAGCAGCAAACACTAACAGTAAATTACTCACATTAAATTCGCCAATTAGATGGCTTTGTAGTTCACCATTACCCCAGCTTGATTCAAAATGCACATGAGCACCTTTATTGTTAAAAACAATACGTGTCGCTTTTAGCCATTGTTGCTGCGTTGTTTGGAAATTTGGATTACAGCTCACCGCGACTGCCGAAGGAAGTTGTGTTAACCAAGCACGACCGATCTCATCGTCCACATTAATAATCTGATGTTTTGACCTTAATTCAGTAAACAAGCGCTTTTTCGCTGCTGCATAGTTTTCCATCGTGTGATGATAATCAAGATGATCGCGACTTAAATTTGTAAAAATAGTGACCGCAAAATCGAGTGCTTCGACACGATGTTGCACCAAACCATGTGATGATACTTCTATCGCAGCAAACTCAGCCCCCTGTTTAACAAAACTGGCTAATCCAGATTGGATTTCAATAGCAGACCCTGTCGTATTCGCAGCTTCTTCTACTTGTCCAAATAAGCCATTTCCAATCGTCCCCATGACTGCACTTTTATGTCCTAGTAATGTTGTCCACTGTGCTAAAAGCTGTGAAATTGTGGTTTTACCATTCGTTCCGGTCACACCAACTAAGGTTAGTTTTTGCGATGGATGATTGTAGAAAAGATCAGCTAGCTGCGATAAATGTTGACTGAGTTGATAGAAAGAAATGATAGGTACATGCTGTTCAAAGCGGATTTGTAGATGCTGTGTTGCCAAATCGGCTTCAGATAATACAGCAGCCGCTCCATTTTCAATAGCTTGTGAAATGTAGTGACGACCATCTACTTGATGTCCTTTTAAAGCAACGAAAAGACAGCCTTGCTGTACTGCTCGACTGTCTAAAATCATTTCCGTAAGTTCAATGTTTGGGGCAAGTTCAACTTGCCCCAAAAGTGCGGTCAATTTTCGCATAATTTTTTCTTAATTGGTTTTCGTTCCATTATCACTATTCAAACGCACAACGCGTCTTGCCGTTTTATCTTGTGGCATTGCATCTGGTGGAATATTATTAGTTCTCAGTGCATAGCC
This sequence comes from Pasteurella oralis, assembly GCF_002850605.1. Classification (GTDB taxonomy): domain Bacteria; phylum Pseudomonadota; class Gammaproteobacteria; order Enterobacterales; family Pasteurellaceae; genus Pasteurella; species Pasteurella oralis. The sequence goes on along the minus strand of NZ_NXGB01000001.1, from coordinate 322,703 downwards.
CATAATATTTGAGAACACTGGTGCTGAAATTGCCCCACCATAATATTGCCCTGCTTTTGGATCATTAATTAATACAATCAAAGCATAACGAGGATCTGAAATTGGGGCGACACCCGCAGTATAAGCAATATATTTATCCACATAGCGACCATTCTCAAGTTTTTTGGCAGTCCCCGTTTTAATACCAACACGGTAGCCTTCTACCATCGCTTTTTTATTCTTAATCGCTACTTTTTCCATCATATTCACCACTTCACGTGTAATCTTTTCAGAATACACACGTTGTCCGATAACAGGCGGATCAACTTTAGTGATAGAAAGTGGACGATAAATACCGAAACTTCCTAAGGTGACATAAGCTCGCGCAATTTGTAATGGTGTTGCATTGATGCCATAACCATAAGCGACGTTAGCGCGTTCAATATCAGACCAACGTTTACGGTTTGCATTTAACAAACCCGATTGTTCACCAATTAAACCAAGATCAGTTGGCTTGCCTAACCCCGCATTCATATAAGTTTCCATTAAGGCATTTGGTGGCATACGTAATGCTAAACGACTCACACCACGGTTACTTGAATGTTCTAAAATACCATCTAGTGTTAATTGATCACGAGGCGCAACATCTCGTACTTCATGCCCATTCAACACCAAAGGACCAGTATTAATCACTTCATTACGTTTCGCAGCTCCGCGCTGTAATGCCGCAAGCACCACAAATGGTTTGACTGTTGAACCTGGTTCAAAAGTGTCCGTAATTGCTCGGTTACGCATTAAATCCGCTTTGACGCCAACACGATTATTTGGGTTATAAGAAGGGGCATTTGCCATTGCTAATACTTCACCAGTACGCACATCCACTAATACTGCGGTACCAGACTCAGCTTTGTTCTCTGCTACTGCTTTTTTAATTTCACGATACACCATGGATTGTAATTTTTCATCAATACTTAAGGTGACATCTTGTGCATCATATTTTTTAACATCTGCAATGTTCTCAACAATATTGCCGAATTTATCTTTACGATAAGTACGAGAACCTGATTTACCAATTAATAATGAATCAAAACTCTTTTCAATTCCTTCAATTCCTTCACCATCAATATTGGTATAACCAACCAAATGAGCGACTTCTTCAACACGCGGATAAAAACGGCGTGCTTCATTTTTCAGTACAACTCCTTTTAATTTTAATTCACGCACATAATCGGCGACTGTTGGCGATACTTGACGCGAAAGATAAACAAAGCGTGATTTTGGATTTTTTTCGATACGCTTGAGAATATCATTATAAGAAACCCCTAAGGCTTCCGCTAAAGCTTTCCAACGCTCTTTATCCACCAAAGAATTTTTCTCAAAAATATCTTTAGGATCTGCCACGATAGAATACATCGGTACACTAACAGAAAGTAATTGTCCATGCCGATCTAAAATCGAGCCACGCACAGATTGAATTTCCTGTGTACGCAAAGAACGTTTATCTGCTTCATCAGCTAAAGAATCCGCATTAATGATTTGCACATTCGCAGCTTTACCAATTAACACGACTAAGCAACTCATAATAACAGCCAATGCGGCAAAATAACGCCATTTTAAAAAACTATTTTCATAAACCACTTTTGGCTTATTTAGTTTAATCGCGTCATTTTTTGCTATTTTTACACTTTTCGCTCGTTTAATTTTCTTTGTCGTATTAAATTTAACCATACTGTTATCCTCAAATATTACTCTAGGATCAACACTTCTTGTTCTGGTTGAACTCGCTTCATACCTAATTGACTCGCAATCGCCTCAATACGTGTATTATCACTTTGCGTTGCTTCTTCTAATTTTAAATTCAAATATTCATTTTCAAGAGCTTGGTGTTCTAGTACTAACTGTCCCTTTTCAGCGACTAAAATACGCGTTTGATGTGTCATCCAAATAGTCGCTAATGCAGTAACCACAATCAGTAACAACAATGCCATGATAGTTTTATTTGAATTAAATAAATCTTCTAAAATAATATTTTGTAGCGGATAGCGATCATTATTTTCTAACATCAAATCTTCTCCGCAATACGTAATACCGCACTTCTTGAGCGTGGATTCTGTGCCTGCTCTTGTTCACTTGGCATAATTGCTTTACCAATGGTTTTTAAAGTTTGTGTACGTTTAATTTGGTCATCACGTAATGGTAAACCTTTTGGTAGCGTCTCCCCCTTAGTTTGCTTACGCATAAAGTGCTTCACCATACGATCTTCTAACGAGTGAAAACTGATAATTGCTAAACGTCCTTTTTCTGCTAACATCGCAAGTGCCGACTGCAATACGCTTTCTAATTCATCTAATTCAGCATTAATAAAGATACGAATGGCTTGAAAAGTTCGCGTAGCAGGGTGTTTATGTTTGTCTTTAAAAGGCACTGCATCAGCTACTAATTCAGCAAGCTGTAATGTTCGTGTTAAAGGTTCTGTATTATTTTGTAATGCACTTTTGTTGTAATTGACGATGGCATTCGCAATACGTTTAGCAAAACGCTCTTCACCAAAAGTTTTTAGCACCCAAGCCAAGTCTTGTTCAGAAACTTGTTGTAACCACTGAGCGGCAGACAGACCTTGTGTGGTATCCATTCGCATATCTAACGGACCATCTTTCATAAAGCTAAAACCACGTTCTGCTTCATCAAGTTGTGGAGAAGACACACCAAGATCTAATAAAATGCCATCTATCTTGCCTGTTAATCCAAGTTTTTCACAAATTGCTGGAATTGCAGAAAAACTATTATGTTCAATATGAAAACGTGGATCTTGAATTTTATTTGCTTCTGCAATAGCTCGTGGATCACGATCAATTGCAATCAAACGACCATTATCGGCAAGTTGGGAAAGGATCAAACGAGAATGACCACCTCGTCCGAATGTACCATCAATATAAATACCTTTTTCTTTCAATGCTAACCCATTAACCGCTTCATGTAATAAAACGGTGATATGTTCAGGCGATGAAAAAGTATTTTGCATATTCATAACAGTTACCAATGGTACAAAAAATAAAAGGGATAAAATGTTAAGGTAAGATAACGCGGTGCTTAGCACCGCTTATCTTTTGCTAGTGCTGCTGTTCTGTTGTGAGAAAGTCACCTTTCTTTATAATGACAGCATTTTTAATTCTTCTGATAGTGCAAATTGACCACTCGTACCTAACACCATATCTTTTTCAATTTGAGCTTGCCATTCTGCATCGCTCCAAATTTCAAATTTATTTAATTGCCCAACAAGCATTAGGCTCTTTTCTAATTTCGCGTGATGGCGTAATGGACCGCTAATTAAGATACGTCCTGCACTATCTAACTCACATTCGGTGGCATAACCTAACATGACGCGTTGTAAACTACGTTGATTCGGATCGAAATTTGATAGCGCTAAAAGTTTTTGTTCGACTAATTCCCATTCTTTTAATGGATAAAGTAACAAACAAGGTTGGCGAATATCCACAGTGCATACCATTTGACCGGCATTCTGCTCAAGAATTTCAGCACGATAACGAGTCGGGATCGCAATGCGACCTTTCGAATCTAAATTAACTGCTGAAGCACCACGAAACATCATTGTTTCCCTTTTGTGATTGTTACAAGATGAAATTTAGGAATTTTTGCTAACTTTTACCACAAAACTCCACTTATTACCACTTTTCTTAAGTTTATTATTAGTTTGCTTAACTTGCAAGCAATTTAACTGTTTCAGAAGTAAAGTTTTGTATATTTTTCATTAGATGAAAAAGTAAGCTATGCAATAATGTTGTTACTTAAACATAAGTAAGAAAGCAGAATAAAAAACACCCTACCAATATGAATTGATAGGGTGTAGTAAATACTTAAATTTGATATGATTACTGTTTGACTAAGTCATCGACTAACGCGTCAGGATCACCTTTTGCAATTGGTTTTAATAAGGTGAAGAATAAGATACTACAGAATACAGTTAACCCTAAACCAATATAAACGGAAAGTTGGTAATCTAAGTTGAAACCGATCTTGTTGTAAGCTAAGTATGTAAAGCATACGGTGCTGATAAACATCGCTGGTAAAGTACATACCCAGTGGAATTTGCCGTAGCGGAATAAATAAGCAGCAGCAGTCCATAACATCACCATCGCAGTGGTTTGATTTGCCCAACTGAAGTAACGCCATAATACGCTAAAGTCAATTTTCGATACGATAAAACCTAACACAAATAATGGAATCGCAATCACTAAACGCTTAACCAGTGTTTTTTGTTCAAATTTAAAGAACTCAGCAATAATTAAACGAGCAGCACGGAAAGCAGTATCTCCAGAAGTAATTGGCAATACAACAACACCTAAAATTGCAAATACACCACCTACAGCACCTAAGAAATATATTGATGAATCATAAACCACTTTTGATGGTGAACCAGCATCAATAACAGCTTGTAATGCTGCTGGATCTTGATAGAAACTTAAACCTACCGCACACCATACTAATGCAATCACCCCCTTCTGCAATCATTGCACCATAGAAAATAAAGCGCCCTTCTTTTTCATTTTGTGCACAACGTGCCATCAATGGTGTTTGTGTAGCATGGAAACCTGATAATGCACCACAAGAAATCGTTAAGAATAATAATGGCCAAATTGGTAAATCACCTTTAGGTTGCAGGTTTTGGAAGAATTTATCGAAATCTAAACCACCAACTGTACGGAAAAACTCAATTGGTTCAGCTGAATTTAAGTGGCTGCTGACTAAACCATACATCATACCAAATGTCATGAAGAGCAATAATGCTCCAAATAATGGATAGATACGACCAATAATTTTATCAATTGGTAATAATGTCGCGATGATGTAATACACAAAGATGATAGTTGTCCAAATCACTAATACTGTTGCAGCATCGTAACCAAATACTGTTGCAGCTGCCCCTGCACTTTCAACAACACCTAAATTATCGACTGTAATTGTACTCAATAATTTCGCAGGACTTGCAACGAATACTACACCAACTAAAAGTAATAACACAACAGCAAGTAAATTAATGAACGCTTTGACCGGCGCACCTAAATAGCGACCAGCTAATGTTGGCATTGATGCTCCACCATTGCGTACACTTAACATACCACAAAAATAATCATGTACCGCGCCAGCAAAGATACAACCAATCACAATCCATAACATTGCAACTGGTCCATATAATGCCCCTAAAATCGGACCAAAAATTGGACCTGTACCAGCAATATTTAATAACTGAATTAACCAAATTTTCTTGGTTGACATTGGCATATAGTCAACACCGTCATTCATGCTATAAGCTGGTGTTGTTTTTCTTGGATTGATCACAAAGACCTTTTCAATGAATTTTCCGTATACAAAATAACCAAGCAATAAAATTGCAACGCAAAAGAAGAACCATAACATAATAAAGTACCTATTTTAATAGATGAAATATTAAAACAACTTTTCTTATAAAAAGCATTGCGTATTTTATTTCACTTGTTACAAGCAAGTAAACTGTATAATAAATTGACACTACAAAATATTTACAACTTTGTGATACCTATCACGATTTAGCAGTCCCATACACTGATCATATGGAAACAGGTGTACTTTGTGATACCTATCACGATTTAGCAGTTAATCTATTACTTTAAAATGAAATTTATTGCTTCTTGTGATGTAATTTTGTTTAAAATTTGTAAAAAAATGACCGCACTTTTCAATATGACTATGATAGGATCCGAGCAAAAATTGCAATCAGAGAGGAAAAATGGCTTTACATCGTTGTCCAGAATGTCGGCATAAAGTAAGTGACAGTGCACTCAGTTGCCCTCATTGTGGCTTTTCATTTAAAGAAGAAGATTTGGCGCTTTATCGACAGAAGCTAGAAGAACGACGTTTACATAATCAAGAAATTAATAAACAAAGTGCTAAATTACATTTAGTGTGGTTTATTATTTTTGCTTTAGTCATTAGTATTGCTAGTTGGATTGTTAATTAACCAAAAAAGCGAATTTTGTTTAAAATTCGCTTTTTTTCCACCGCACTTAACTCTAGCTAATTATGTTTTCTCAACCTCTAAACGCTCAAAGGTAAGCACTTTCGTTTCAAGTCTACGCAATAATACTGTCGCCAGTGCAGTGATGACTAAATAAATTGCGCCAGCAATACCATAAATAGTTAATGCATCATACTCCGTACCATAAAGCTGTCGAGCATAGCCCATGATATCCATAATAGTGATTGTTGAAGCAAGCGCTGTGCCTTTAAACACTAAGATAATTTCATTACTATAAGAAGGTAATGCTCGTTTCAAAGCATATGGCATCAAAATTTTTAAGGTTTCTAAACGGGTAAACCCAAGCGCAGCACAGCTTTCCCATTGCCCTTTACTAATTGCTTTCACCGCACCATGAAAAAGTTGCGTTGAATAAGCCGCACTGTTTAACGCTAATGTCAACATTGCACAAAACCATGCATTTGAAAACAACGGCCATAACGCGCTGTCGACCACCCATTGGAACTGTCCCGGTCCTGCATAAATCAAGAAAAACTGGACTAACAATGGCGTACCAGTAAATAAAGTCAAATAAACATTAATCGCACATTTAACTAACTTATTCCCAATAGATAAAGCAAAAGTGAATAGTAAAGCGAGCACAAAGGCAACTACTAAGGAAACTACAGTCAATAATAGGCTAGTCGGGATACCTTGAATAATCACCATGAAATATTCTTGAAACATTATTTCACCTCTCTTTCAAAACGAGTAAAACGCAGTTCCAATTTACGAATAATAAATTGGCTTACCAAAGTAATCACTAAATATAATAACGCAGCGATACCATACCAAGTGAAAGGCTGATGAGTGACAGTATTGACCAGTTCTGCTTGACGCATTAAATCTTCTACACCAATTAGTGAAACAAGTGCAGTATCTTTTAACAACACTAACCATTGATTACTTAGTCCCGGTAGTGCATGGCGCCATACTTGTGGCATCACAATATGTACAAAAGTATAACCTCGACTTAAACCTAACGCTGCGCCTGATTCCCACTGTCCCAACGGAATAGCTTGAATCGCACCACGCAATGATTGAGAAGCATAAGCAGCAAAAATAATTGAAAGTGCAAACACACCACAACTAAAAGCACTAAATTGAATGAATTCTCCAGTTATCATTTCAACGACTTCAGTTGAACCAAAATAAATTAATAACACGACGAGAATTTCAGGTAAGCCACGTAGTAAAGTGACGACAACAGAAGTTGGTTTACGAATTAATGCCCATTTGCTGGTTTCTAATACCACAAATAGTACAGACAAAATTAAGCCAACAATTAATGAACAAAGCGCTAACCCTAAGGTCATTAGGGTTGCGCTATACATCAAAGAAAGATAATCAAAAAACATAATCGATTATTGTGTCATCCATTTATCATAAATTTTTTGGTATTCGCCACTTGCTTTAATCGCAGCCAATCCTTTATTAAGATCTGCTAATAGCTCTTTACTTGCTTTATTAACTGCAATGCCAAAACCGTTACCAAAATATTTTTGGTTTGTCACTTTATCTCCAATAAAACCTAAGCTTTCTTCTTTTTGTAGCATATCAACTAATACCGCAGTATCACCAAAAATCACATCAATACGGCCATTTTTCAAATCCAATACTGCATTTTGTAAGCTTGCATAAGGTACTGGTTGATATTGTTTCGCTTCAGCAACAATGTATTGTTGATACGTTGTTCCATTTTGCACACCAACTTTTTTCACTTGAGTTAAATCATTTAGCTTACCTTTCACCGCAATAAAGCTCGTCGAGCTATCATAGTAAGGATCACTAAAGCTCACTTGTTTTGCACGAGCTTCTGTAATATCGATTGCAGAAATCGCCGCATCAAAATGCTTAGAACGCAATCCCGTAATTAAACTATCGAAGGCTTGTCCTTTAAAATGGCAAGTTGCTTGGATTTCTTTACAAATTGCATTCGCAATGTCCACATCAAAACCAATAATTTCCCCTTTCTCATTTGTTAACTCAAATGGTGGATAACTTGGCTCCATGGCAAATGTAATATCCTTCGCCGTCGCAGCAAACGCAGTACTTGCTAAAAGTGCAGTTAAAAGTAATTTTTTCATGTTGTGTCCTTATTTTAGTGTGATAAATATTGTTTGAATTGTTCTGTTTTGGGTTGTACAAAACAACTTGCATCGCCCATTTCTACAATGTGACCTTGTTCCATATATACAACTTTAGTCGCAACTTTTTTAGCCACGGCAACCTCATGGGTAACAATCACTTGGGTAATCCCCGTTTGTTGCAGTTCTTTAATAATATCAACAACCTGTGCTGTAATTTCAGGATCTAACGCGGCAGTTGGCTCATCAAATAACAAAACTTGTGGTTTCATCATTAATGCACGAGCAATCGCCACACGCTGTTGTTGACCACCCGATAAATGTAATGGAAAACGGTCTGCAAATTGTGCTAAACGTAAACGTGTTAATAACTCCAATGCTTCTTTTCGTGCCGTATGATCATCAAGCTGTAGCACTTTTTTAGGTGCTTCAATCAAATTTTCAATAACTGTTAAATGTGGCCATAGGTTGTATTGTTGGAAAACCATCCCAACATCTTGACGCAAACGACAAATTTGTTTTGGGTTAGTCGTTGTTGCTGATAAGTCAAATTTGTTATTTGCAATAACTAACTCACCAGATGCCGGCACTTCTAATAAATTTAAAGTACGAATTAATGTACTTTTTCCCGCCCCACTTGGTCCTAACAATACGACAGTATCGCCTTCTTCTGCGTTTAGGCTGATATCAAACAGAGCCTGTGAAGAACCATAAAAAAAGTTTAAATTTTTAACACTAATTGCCATTGTTTAAAAAATCTCTATATTTGCAAAACTGCAATAATATTAATATTTATTGCATAATTATGCAATAAATATTGTAGAAAAAATATCACCAATAAAAAAATCCCCAATCATGCAATGATTGAGGATTGTACTATATAAAAAAGTAACAAAATTGACCGCACTTTTTTACGGTCAAAACAAAGACTATTGCGCTTTTGCCATCTCAAATTCAATTAACATCATTAAAATATGAATGACTTTAATATGGATCTCTTGAATTCGATCTGCATAACCAAAATGTGGAACACGAATTTCAACATCCGCAAGACCAGCCATCTGACCACCATCTTTACCTGTCAATGCAATCACTTTCATGCCTTTTTCTTTTGCTGCCTGAATAGCATTCAGAATATTTTTTGAATTACCTGATGTGGATAAACCAAACAATACATCTCCTTTTTGACCAACTGCTTCAACATAACGTGAAAAGACATATTCATAACCAAAGTCGTTACTCACACAGCTTATGTGGCTAACATCAGAAATTGCAATTGCAGGATAACCCGGACGATTTTCACGATAACGTCCTGTCAACTCTTCTGCAAAATGCATTGCATCGCAATGTGATCCACCATTACCACAAGATAATACTTTGCCACCTTGCTGGAAGCTATTCGAAATTAATAACGCGGCCTGCTGAATTAATTTCATGTTATTTTCATCACTAATAAATTTATTTAAAACTTCAGCCGCTTCATTTAATTCCGCTTTAATTTGATCAAAATACATAAATTCTCCTTTTACTTAATCTCCAACAATAATTTTATTCTTCTTCTAAAACAACATGACCAATATAGCCTAAGTTACGATAACGCTGTGCATAATCAATACCATAGCCTACAACAAATTCATCTGGAATAGTGAAACCTACCCATTCAACAGGCACTTCAACTTCACGACGAGAGGGTTTATCAAGTAGTGTACAGATAGTAAGAGACGTTGGATCGCGTAATTTCAAGATCTCACGCACTTTTTGTAAGGTATAACCAGTATCAATAATATCTTCAATAATCAAGACATGTTCATCTTTAATATCGCCATCAAGATCTTTACTAATTTTCACATCATGATTCGTTGTCATGCCACTGCCATAGCTTGACGTTGTCATAAATTCAATTTCAACTGGCAAACTAATTTCACGGACCAAATCCGCCATAAACATAAATGAACCACGTAAAAGTCCAACAACAATCAATTTATCTACTGCTTTTTGTTGGTAATACTGCGTAATTTCACGACCAAGTTCTTGAATACGAGCACGAACTTTCTCTTCTGAGATTAAAATACCAACATGGTGTTTTTTCATTTTGTTTTACCTTATATAGGGATTGTAAAAGTGCATTCTACAAAAAAAAGGCTGAAGTTTAAACCTTCAGCCCACAAATACCCTAACGAATTTACTTTCTACTCTACCTGTTTGGAGTATGACCCTAACTGAAAACGACCTACTCTATCATTCTCAACCGAATCTCTAACAGATGTACGTATCTTAGCAAATAATTTATACATGTCAATAGGAATTATTCTCATTTTCAAAAATTAATTACCCGATACTTTTAAGTTATCTAATAAAATTGATCCAGTTTGAATATTAGAACGATACTCAATATCATCAGTTACTGCAACGATATTCGCCAACATATCTTTCAATTGCCCTGCAATAGTAATTTCAGCGACAGGATATTGAATTTCACCATTTTCAACCCAGAAACCCGCTGCACCGCGTGAATAGTCACCAGTCACTAAGTTTATCCCCTGTCCCATTAGCTCAGTGACGAGTAAACCTGTCCCCATTTGACGTAACAGTGCTTGCAAGCCACCCGTTAAATTTGGTTTGACTAACCAATTATGAATACCACCAGCATGTCCCGTGCTTTGCATCCCTAACTTTTTACCACTATAACTGGTCAATAAATATGTTTGTAAAATCCCTTGTTCGATGATCTCACGGTTCTGAGTACGTACTCCTTCACTATCAAAAGGTGACGATGCTAATTGCCCAATTAAATGTGGACGCTCACTAATCTGAAACCAATCTGGCAACACTTGCTTACCTAAATGATCCAATAAAAAGCTGGCTTTACGGTATAAACTTCCACCACTAATCGCAGCAGTTAAATGACTCATTAATCCTGTTGCAACATCATTAGCAAAAATCACTGGCACTTGCTGAGTTGCCAATTTCTGAGGTTGCAAGCGTGCTAAGGCTTTCTTAGCACAGTTCTCCCCCACCCAATTGGCACTTTCTAACTGATTGACATTACGTGAAATAGTATATTCATAATCACGCTCTAATTGAGCATCAATACCACCAATGACAGAACATGAGAGCGAATAGCGACTTGATAAATAACTTTGCAACATACCATGGCTATTACCATACACACGTACTCCAGTATGCGAATTAAATGCTGCACCTTCACTATTCACGATGCGTTTATCATATTCCAATGCTGCTTGTTCTGTTCTTAAAGCAAGTTCTAGCGCCTGATCTACATCAATCTCTGCAGCATGATATAAATCCAAATCAGGTGCATCAAATGCCATTAATTCACGATCAGCTAAACCAGCACACTCATCAGGTGAAGTATATTTCGCAATCGCCAATGCCGCTTCAACCGCACTTTTAATTGCATCATGACTTAAATCCGAAGTCGACGCATTGCCTTTTTGCTTGCCTAAATATACTGAAATACCTAGGGCACCATCATTATTAAATTCAACATTTTCAACTTCTTGTAAACGCGTTGAAACAGATAAACCACTTACTTTAGTCACAGCCACTTCAGCAGTTGCCCCTGCCTTTTGTGCGATGGCCACAGCATAACTTACTGCTTCACGCAATTCTTGCTCTTGTTGCAATAAAAGTGCGGTCGATTTTTCAGTATTTTCCATATTGATTCCTTCAAACAAATTTGTGGCATTTTATCCTATTTTCAATTTTCATGCTAAAATGTTGGCTTATTTTTTGTAAGATAAAGGAAAGAAAATGGCAAAGCGTGGCAAAAAGAACATTGATTGGGATAACACCGATTGGGACGCTGAAGAACAAGAAGAAATTATTTGGGTGAGTAAAAGTGAAATTAAACGTGATGCCGAAGCATTAAAAAAACTCGGTGAAAAGTTGGTTAACCTCAACAAAGCAAAATTAGATAAAATTCCATTAGAAGATAAGTTACTCGAAGCGATTGAGTTAGCACAACGTTTACAAAAAGAAGCAAAGCGCCGCCAGCTACAATATATCGGTAAATTGTTACGCAATATTGAAGTTGAGCCGATTCAAGAAGCATTAGACAAGCTAGAAAATAAGCATAATCAACAGCAAGCACTGTTACATAAACTGGAAATGTTACGTGATACATTAATTGACAATGATGATGCTTTTACACAATTTTTAGACCAACATCCTGAAGCAGATCGTCAGCATTTACGTTATTTAATCCGTTCTGCCCAAAAAGAAAAAGCGCAAAATAAACCACCAAAAGCATATCGCGAAATTTTTCAGTATTTGAAAGAATTAATGTTAGAAGAATAACAAATGTCCCTCAAAAGACAAAAGGCGTTAGTTTTGAAACTAACGCCTTTTTTACAATTCACAAAGCGTTACTTGGTTGGTGCCTGCATGAAGCGGAAAAATTCACTGTCAGGCTTTAAAATCATCATATTCTCTGAATTTGCAAAGCTACTTTCATAAGCCTTTAAACTTCTCAAGAAGCTATAGAATTGTGGCTCTTGTGAAAACGCATCAGAAAATACTTTTGCTGCAGTTGCATCACCAGAACCGCGTAATTCCTGTGCTGTTCTATTTGCATTAGCCAAAATTAAAGTCACTTTACGATCAACGTCTGCTTGAATAAATGCCGCTTTTTCACGACCTTGTGAACGATGTTCACGCGCTACAGCATCACGCTCTGCACGCATACGTTGATAAATAGATGAGGATACTTCATCAGGTAAATTAATTTGTTTTACACGCACATCAACGACTTCAATCCCTAGCTCTGCCGTACTATCTGCACCAGTATTAAGTGCTTTACGTGCACCTTCCATTAATTCACCACGCGTACCAGATACAATATCTTTAATTGTTCTTGAACCTGTTTCAGAACGTAAACGGTCATTCACTTTACGACGTAATAAATTAGAGGCTTGTGCATAGTCACCACCACCTGTAGCAGTATAGAAGCGACCAAAATCACTAATTCGCCATTTCACGTAAGAATCTACGAGTAAGTCTTTTTTCTCTACAGTGACAAAACGATCGGCTTGTCCATCAAGAGTGCGAATACGAGCATCTAAAATCTTAATAGAATCAATAAATGGAATTTTGAAATGTAAACCTGGATTGTAAACAACAACTTTATTATCTGCATCACGATGTACTTTACTAAAACGAAGCATAATGCCACGTGTGCCTTCTGAGACAATCACAATACTAGAATACAAAATTGCCGCAATAATCACGATAACAGGGGTTAAAAATTTACGCATTAGTTAAATCTCCCTTGGCGAGTATTCTCTTGTCTTGTTGCAGGTGCAGAATATGATGGCGTTGTTGATTGTGTTTCAACGCGAATAACAGGACGACTTTCTTCAACATTACTTTGAGTCGCTTTAGATTTATTCGCTTGCCCTTTTAAAATTTGTTCTAATGGCAATATAGTTAAATTATTACCACTATTTGCATCTAACATCACTTTAGGTGTATTTGCCATCACTTTTTCCATCGTTTGAATATACAAACGCTCACGTAATAATTCTGGTGCTGCTTTAAATTCAGGTAATAAACGCTCAAAACGTTCGACTTCCCCTTTCGCATCTAATACTACGCGATCTTTATAAGCTGTTGCTTCTTCTAAAATACGTTGTGCGTCACCACGAGCAATTGGCTCACGTTCACGCGCATAAGCTTCTGCTTCACGAATATAACGCTGTTCATCTTCTTGCGCTTTAATCGCATCATCAAAAGCATCTTTTACTTCTTCTGGCGGACGAGCTGATTGGAAGTTAACATCAACAACCTCAAGCCCCATATCATAAGACTCAATAATTGTGTTCAAGGTCTTCCAAGTATTCTCACGCACAACAGAACGACCAGTGGTTAAAATATCGTCCATCGACATATGACCAATCACATAACGTAATGCACTATCTGTTGCTTGGTTCAAACTATCATCCGCATTAGTCACACTAAATAAATATTTAGCAGGATCATGCACACGATATTGCACAGTCATTTCCACTTTCACCATGTTTTCATCTTGCGTTAACATAGCACCTTGAGTTCTTAACTCTTTCACTTGTTCGACGTTAACAGGAATAACACGATCGATAAAAGTCGGTTTCCAGTTTAAACCAGGTTGTACAATTGAGTGCAATTCACCAAAACGCATGACAACACCACGCTCGGCTTCTTTCACGGTATAAAAACCACTCACACCCCAAACAATAGCACCAACTACTGCTGCAACAGGTAATAATTTACCCAAATTCAATACTGGAGGTTGATTTGAGTTATTACGTTTACCGCCATTACCTGTCCCTCCGAGCTTTTTCAGAAGATTATTAAACATTTCTTCAATATCTGGTGGCGATTGATCGCGATTGTTTTGTTTTCCGCGTGAATTATCGTTCCAATTCGGCTGTCCACCCTCATTATCAGGACGATTGTTTTCAGGCTTTTTCTGCCCTGGTTTGCCCCAAGGATCTTGATCTGAACCGTTCAATGACATTACGTTCTCCATTTGTCAAAAAATTGTTACTTGCTTAAACAAATTTTAACAGTCTAAACAAAATATTGTATTAAGTCTAACGAAACCCGTTACTAAATGGGGATATTTTTTACGATTTAAAGTGCCAACAAAAAAATAAGCCGCAAGCTAAGAGGAACCATGACACATTTCCATTTTTTAAGCACTAAAACTACTAAAAAATCACTATCAGATAGCATTGATAAAAAATGATAAATAATTGAAATACAATGTTTTTGTCGCCTCGCTGTTAAATCAGACATTGTGGTGATTTTTACTTAATCTTACTAGTATAACCTTTATAATCATTCCACATGACACGTTGTTCCAGCGCTACAAGATACTCTGAAAACAACATAATTAATGCCATCTTCGTCACTTTTGATTTACAACATAATGAATATAGGGTGGTGAAGCGGTTATAGCTAATTGTTGACCATCCCACGCAAAATAACGAAAATCAATTGGCTCAAGCGTATTCACAAAAAAAGCCAAATAAAAAGGGAGTTTTTGACTAAAAATAAGCTGACCTGTTGGACAATAATCTGATCTTATTTGACGTAAAATCGGGTCATGGCTCACCTCCGCCAACTTTACAATTCCAATCCCTTGCGATTTCAATACAGCTTCACGCAAACACCAAGTTAAATAAAAAGCAGCCTGATGATCTTGCTGTTGCTGAAACCAATCTTGCTCTGGTTGCGCAGCAAAATGGGCTAATAGTGCAGTAAAATCACGTTTTTTATTTGGGCATTCAATATCAATCCCTACGGTACTTTTTCCTTGAGGCACAACATGTAAAATAACCGCTACCCAATCGCCAGAATGACTGATATTAAAATCTACCTCATCAATAGGTAATTGTGGGCGACCATTTTCACTATAGTCAATGTGTTTTAAAAGTGCGGTCGGTTTTTGAGAAATTTTGAGTAATTCCCATAATAAGAAATGCGCAACCCAGCGACAACGATGACGTGTTTTTACTCGTTGATTTTGGCTT
The DNA here is from genome assembly GCF_002850605.1 of Pasteurella oralis. GTDB lineage: Bacteria > Pseudomonadota > Gammaproteobacteria > Enterobacterales > Pasteurellaceae > Pasteurella > Pasteurella oralis. Next base: position 307,029 of record NZ_NXGB01000001.1, on the reverse strand, counting down.
TTTAAAGGTTGGCGTAGCTTCTCACTTAACAGTTCAGAAGGAATAGTGTCTAGAGGATAGGGCTGGTGGATGTTAGCGTAAGCAATAAAAGTGCTCATTTAAAAATCTCTTTTCCTTCTTCTTTAACATCATTTGTCTTGATTTTTCATGGCATAAACACAGATTGCTTATCTCAATATTTTCCCCTCTTGAAACCAAGAGGGGAAAATAGTTTATCCTAATAAATAAGCTCTCAAGGTTGCAAAATCATTTTCCATTACATCGGATAATAATGGCAATGCAGCATGTTTCGCTAAGGTTTCTGGTAAATCTAATTCAAGTTGCAGAATACGTTCGACACTTTCCTTAAATTTCGCAGGATGAGCTGTACATAAAAATAATCCATTTTCACCCTCTTGCAAATCTTGCTTTAAAACACGGTACGCAACCGCACCATGTGGTTCACATAAATAACCTTTATCATACATTTGTTTTAAAGTTTGCTCAGTTTCACTGTCATTCACTGCATCAGAATGCAGTTCTGATAATGCCCACCCATTACGTTTAAATAACTCCTCAACACGTGGCCAGTTATTTGGACGGCTCACATCCATCGCATTAGACAGTGTTGCAACAGTATCATTCGGCTGCCAATTACCACTACGTAAATAACGTGGTACCGTGTCATTAACATTAGTTGAAGCGACAAAACGTTTAATTGGTAAACCTAATGACTTAGCAATTAACCCCGCAGTTAAGTTACCAAAGTTACCACTTGGTACAGAGACAACGACATTATTACGCATCTCTTTTGGTAATTGAGCCATTGCTTCAAAGTAATAACAAACTTGGGCTAGCAAGCGACTAATATTAATTGAGTTGGCTGAATTTAATCCAATCGTTTGGCGCAATTCAACATCATCAAAAGCTTGCTTCACTAAGGCTTGGCAATCATCAAAATCCCCTTTAATTGCCACTGTGCGAATATTACCACCTAAAGTGCAAAATAGTTTTTCTTGTAACGGACTGATTTTGCCTTGTGGATACAAAATTACTACATCAATATTTTCTAAGCCATAGAAGGCATGGGCAACGGCCGCCCCTGTATCACCAGATGTTGCCGTTAAAATTGTAATTTTACCATCGCCACGCACTGTCGCTAAGGCTTGTGCCATAAAACGCCCACCAAAATCTTTAAAAGCTAATGTCGGACCATGAAATAATTCTAAGGCATACACATTATCTTCGACCTTCACGACAGGCGCAGGAAAGGTGAACGCATTTTTTACCATTTGCGCTAACTGGCTTTCTGTCATTTCTGTACTGATTAATGCACTAAGAATTTTTTGACTACGTTCAACTAGCGGCAATGCCAATAATTCATCGATATCATCAAAGTGCGGTATGTTTTCAGGGAAAAATAAACCTTGGTTCTTACCTAGACCTTGGCGTACAGCTTGAGCGAAGTTGACTTGTTCTTCAGGATGTTTGATGTTGTATAAATTCATATTCTTTCCGTTTTTTCAATTAACCTAGTGCTCTTGCACCCACATTATCAACCTTACAAATATGTACAAAACCTTCATTATTTTGCAAGTAATGATTTTCTAAATACGTCGATAATTTCATTGCTGTAGCTAAATCAGGTGCGATAGCAAAAATCGTTGGACCTGAACCTGAAATACCTGTCACTAATGCCCCTAAATCACGTGTCGCTTGTTTTACATCAGCAAAGTTCGGTAATAAAACTTCACGATAAGGCTCTGCGATAACATCTTTCATCATTAACGCTGCAAGTTGTGCTTGTTTAGTATGACAAGCATGCACAAAACTACCTAAATGACGCGCCTGTGCAATCACATCTTGGCGCGTATAACTCTTTGGTAAAATCGCACGCGCTTCTGCAGTTGACACTTCAATTCCCGGATAAGCTAGCACCCAATACCAATCATCAAAAAATGGCAATCGCTGACAAATATTCCCTAAAGACTGCACCATTAATTGCACACCACCTAAATAACAAGGCGCTACGTTATCATAGTGAATCGAGCCTGAAATACGCCCCTCTAACTCCCCCATCATCTCTAATAATTCCATCTTAGAAAAAGGTTCGTCATGGAATTGATTTAAGGCAACTAATGCTGCCACGATTGAACAAGCACTCGAACCAAGGCCAGAGCCAATTGGCATATTTTTTTCAAGTGTTAAACGTAATGAACGAACTGATATACCACGTAACTTTAAACGCTCACTGAATAACACATAAGCTTGATATACAATGTTCTTTTGCGGCTCTTTTGGTAATTTACGTACAAAATAACCCGCATTTTCTAGCTCAAATCCAGCTGCAATTGCGTCAATTTGCACCACATCACCCAATAATGAACCATCAATAGGGGACACTGCTGCCCCCAAAGTATCAAATCCCACACTTAAATTCGCACTTGATGCAGGTGCATAAATTCTAAGCATATTCTTTTCCATCTATTTACCTAATTAAGCTTGTAGCGTTCTTAAAATATCAGCAAAAATACCCGCCGCCGTCACAGCATTACCTGCGCCATAACCACGTAAAAGTAACGGTGCTGGTTGATAATAACGTGTATAAAAGGCTAAAGCATTTTCACCATTTTTTACTTTATACAATGGGTCTTCTGCATCCACTTCTACAATAGACACCTTACATTTGCCGTTTTCAATTTGCCCAACATAGCGTAGTACTTTACCCATTGATTTAGCTTTCTCAACACGGGCTGCAAATTCACTATCTAACTCAGGTAACATCGCCATAAATTCAGCAGTCGTTTTTCCTTCTGCAAATCCTACAGGTAATACACTTTCTACTTCCACATCAGTTAGCTCAAGTTGTAATCCTGTTTCACGAGCCAAAATAAGCAACTTACGTGCGACATCTTGCCCAGACAAATCTTCTCTCGGGTCAGGTTCAGTAAACCCTTTTTCACGTGCAAGTGCAGTTGCTGCCGATAATGAAAGCCCATTTTCTAATTCACCAAAAATAAATGACAATGAACCCGATAAAATGCCATTAAATTTCATCACCTCATCACCTGCGGCTAACAAATTCTGCAAATTTTCAATTACAGGTAAACCCGCACCCACGTTTGTATCATATAAGAACTTACGTTGGTTACTACGCGCATTTTCACGCAATGCATTATAATAGGCTAACTCACGTGTATTGGCCTTTTTATTTGGCGTAACCACATGGAATCCTTCACTTAGTGCTCTTGCATACAAGCCCGATACTGATTCAGCCGAAGTACAGTCAACGAATACAGGATTCACGACATGATGTAACTTAATGAATGAAAGCAATACATCAAAATCAGAGGGTTGCGTCGCATTTTCTAATTCAGATTGCCAATTCTCTAAACATAATCCATCCGCTTTAAGTAACATCTTATTAGAATTAGCAATTGCACAAACACGAATTTCAATGTCCTTTTTTGCTAAATACGCTTTTTGGTTTTTAATTTGTTCGATTAACTCACCACCAACACCACCAACACCAACTAAAAAGACATCCACCACTTTTTTATTATTAAATAACGCTTGATGTGTGGCTTTTACTGCTTCAATCGCTTTATTTAATGACACGACCGCAGAAATTGAACGTTCCGATGAACCTTGTGCAATCGCAACAATACTGAGATTAGCTTGAGCAAGTGCTGAGAAGAAACGCGCCGCAATCCCCTTCGCTTGCTTCATTCCATCACCAACAACTGAAATAATCGACAAATCTTTAATCACGTCTATTGGCTCAAGATCATTTGTTTTCAACTCTTGCTCAAATTCTTTTTCCAACGCCTGTTTTGCCACATCGACTAATTTTGCCGGTACACAGAAACTAATACTATATTCCGACGAAGACTGCGTGATTAAAATAACTGATACCCCCGCATTCGACATCGCAGAGAAAACACGTGTAGCCATCCCCACCATACCTTGCATACCAGGGCCAGAAACATTAAACATAGCCACATTATCTAAATTTGTAATCCCCTTGACTTGTAGCTGTTCAGATTTCACATTGCCATCAATAATTGAACCTGGTGCGGTTGGATTCCCTGTATTTTTAATTAAACAAGGAATATTACCTTGTACTAAAGGACCGATGGTACGAGGGTGAATCACTTTCGCACCGAAATAAGAAAGTTCCATCGCTTCACGGTAAGATAAACTTGGTAACAGGCGAGCATCTGGCACTAAACGCGGATCACAAGTGAAAACCCCATCAACATCAGTCCAAATCTCACAAGCACTGGCACCTAAACACGCAGCTAAACACGCAGCCGAATAATCAGAGCCATTACGTCCTAATAAAACTAACTCGCCTTTTTCATTGCCTGCGGTAAAACCTGCCATCAGAACCACGTTTTTTGTTGGAATAGATTTTGCATCAACACGTTTAGTCGATTCTTCAATGTCCACTGAAGATTCTAAATAACTGCCATGCGCTAATAATTTCTCAACAGGATTAATTAATGTGACCTCATAACCACGCGCTTCAAACCAAGCTTTCATCATCGCAATTGATAATTTTTCCCCTCGACAATCAATGCTTGCTTTTAACGCATCAGAAACAAAACCTTGCTGACGAATTTCTTCTAAAGCTGCTTTGATCTGTGCAAATTCAGCATCAATCAATGCTTTAGTACCAGCAAGATCGAATTGATTATTTTCTGCGTGTAATCCATTAATAATGTGATAAAAAATCTCTAAAGCTTCATCAAAATGCGTATCGGTAGGTTGATTTAAACTGGCTTTTTCAGAAAGGGCGACAAGATGGTTAGTAATTTTAGCAGGTGCAGATAAAACGCCCGCGGCTTGTTCTTCAAAGTGTGCTTTTTCAATCAGTTGTGCCGCCTGCGAGAAACGCTCTGGATTAGCTAACGAAGTCCCCCCGAATTTTAATACACGCATAATAAAATCTCCTAGATGTTGTGAATTTCAAAATATTATAAAAATTTCATAAAAAAACCCGCACTTTTTACTGAGCACGGGTTTTGTCGAATTCGATCTTTTTGCTACGCACTAACCCGCACCATTCATCATAATAATGGTGGTGGTCATAATCATCATGGTTACAGAAGTGCGTTTATTCATCATATTGGTTAAAAATAAAAAAAGGATGTGTAAGAAATACCTAAATTTACTGGGGTTGTCAAACAGAAAATGCAAAAATATTATAAATTTTTCAAATCCGGCAAGTTCTTGTAATATAGCTGATATTTTTTAACTCAACCATAATTGCAAACGATTTCCTAGCAGGATACCTTCTGTATGACAATCCAACAAAATATTACCCAAATTCAAACTCAAATAAATTACTATTTAGACCAAGCCAACCGCCCTCAAAGTGCAGTCAAGTTATTAGCAGTTTCTAAAACTAAGCCCGTTGATGCCATTTTAGCGGCATATCAAGCGGGGCAAATAGCATTCGGTGAAAATTATGTACAAGAAGGCATCGACAAAATTAGTTATTTTCAACAACAAAATATCGAATTAGAATGGCATTTCATTGGTCCCTTACAGTCGAATAAAACACGTTTAGTCGCAGAACACTTTGACTGGATGCAAACGCTTGATCGTATAAAAATTGCCGACCGCCTCAATGAACAACGTCCTTATTACAAAGCACCATTAAATATTCTAATTCAAATTAATATCAGCGACGAAAACAGTAAATCAGGTATTGTACCAAGCGAAATGTTGACTTTAGCAAAGCACATTCAAAACTTACCGCACTTACGCTTACGTGGTTTAATGGCAATCCCTGCTCCAACAGATGACATTCAACAGCAAGAACAAGCATTTAATGCAATGAACGCATTATTTATAGAATTGCAACAATCATTCCCTGACGCTCAAATTGATACGCTTTCTATGGGCATGACCGATGATATGGCAAGTGCAATTCAGTGCGGTTCAACAATGGTAAGAATTGGTACTGCAATTTTTGGTGCAAGAAACTATCATAAATAGTCCCATTTTCCTCCTCATATCATATTGATACAAAATATAAAGATAAAATTTGACAGTGTTATAGTGGCTTTTTATTATTCATTTAGTTTATAAAACACTCGAAAATGGACACAATTACTTTGAAAAACACAACTGTATTACTTAAAAACGCCCTCGCACAACGCATTCTAATCTTAGATGGTGCGATGGGTACAATGATCCAAAAATATAAGCTCACAGAACAAGATTTTCGCGGCGAACGTTTTGCCAATAGCGCAATTGATTTACGCGGCAACAATGATCTATTGAGCTTAACCAAACCAGAAATCATCCGAGAAATTCACGCACAATACTTACAAGCTGGCGCAGATATCATTGAAACCAATACCTTTAGCTCAACGACCATTGCTCAAGCCGATTATGCCTTAGAATCAATTGCCTATGAGCTTAATTTTGAAAGCGCGAAACTGGCTCGTGAAATTGCAGATCAATACTCTACACCAGAAAAACCGCGTTTCGTTGCTGGAATTTTAGGTCCGACCAACCGTACAGCCTCGATCTCGCCAGATGTTAATGACCCAGGTTTTCGCAATGTCACGTTTATGCAATTAGTTGATGCTTACGCCGAAGCAACGAGAGGGCTCATTACTGGTGGTGCAGATCTGATTATGATCGAAACTATTTTTGATACTCTCAATGCTAAAGCAGCTGCCTTTGCGATTGATCAAGTATTTGAAGAATTAAATATCGAACTACCAGTTATGATTTCTGGCACAATTACTGATGCATCTGGTCGCACATTGTCAGGGCAAACTACCGAGGCATTCTACAATTCTCTTCGGCATGCTAAACCAATCAGCTTTGGCTTAAACTGTGCCTTGGGACCCAAAGAACTGCGACAATATATGGAACAATTATCCAAAATCTGTGAGTGCTACGTTTCCACCCACCCGAACGCAGGCTTGCCGAACGCCTTTGGCGGCTACGATTTGGGCGCGGACGAAATGGCGGCGCACATCAAAGAGTGGGCAGAGAGCGGCTTTTTGAATATTGTCGGCGGCTGCTGTGGCACAACGCCCGAACACATCAAAGCCTTTGCCGAAGTAACTAAAGGCATCAAACCGCGCGCCCTGCCGCAGCTCAAAACCGCAATGCGTTTGTCGGGCTTGGAGCCGCTCAACATTGATGACGAAAGCCTGTTTGTGAACGTGGGCGAGCGCAATAACGTAACGGGTTCGGCGAAGTTCAAGCGGTTAATTAAGGAAGAAAAATACGCCGAGGCGATGGAGATCGCGATCGATCAGGTGGAAAACGGCGCGCAAGTGATTGATGTCAATATGGACGAAGCCCTGCTCGACTCCAAAAAATGTATGACGCGCTTCCTCAACATTATGGCGACCGAACCCGATGCGGCGAAAGTCCCCGTGATGATTGACTCTTCCAAATGGGAAGTGATTGAGGCAGGCTTGCAATCCATTCAAGGCAAAGGGATTGTGAACTCGATCTCACTCAAAGAAGGCGAGGAAAACTTCATCCGCCAAGCCAAGCTGGTGCGCCGCTACGGCGCGGCGGTGGTCGTAATGGCGTTCGATGAAGTGGGGCAAGCGGACACCGAAGATCGAAAAGTGGAAATTTGTACCCGCGCTTACAACATCTTAGTGGAGCAAGTCGGCTTCCCGCCTGAAGACATCATTTTCGACCCGAACATTTTCGCCATCGGCACGGGGATCGAAGAACACAACAACTACGGCGTGGACTTCATCAACGCCACAGGGCGCATTAAACGCAGTCTGCCGCACGCCAAAATTTCGGGCGGTGTGTCGAACGTGTCGTTCTCCTTCCGCGGCAACAACCCAATGCGCGAGGCGATTCACGCCGTGTTTCTCTACCACGCGATCAAGCAGGGAATGGATATGGGGATTGTGAACGCAGGGCAGTTGGCGATCTATGACGATCTCGATCCTGAACTGCGCGAAGTGGTGGAAGATGCGGTGCTCAATCGCAATGCGGACGCCACCGACCGCTTGCTCGAATTTGCAGAAAAATTACGCGATCAGACCGCTTGTAGCGACAACGAAAGTGCGGTCGCAGAATGGCGACTTTTGCCGGTAGCTGAACGCCTCAAACACGCGCTGGTCAAGGGCATTACCACTCACATCATCGAAGACACCGAGGAAGCGCGCCAACAATTTAGCTCGCCGCTGGAAGTGATCGAAGGGCCGCTAATGGCAGGAATGGACGTGGTCGGCGACCTGTTCGGCGACGGCAAAATGTTCCTGCCGCAAGTGGTGAAATCGGCGCGTGTGATGAAGCAGTCGGTCGCCTACCTTGAGCCGTTTATCAACGCCACCAAACAGAAAGGTTCATCGAGCGGTAAAGTCGTGATCGCCACCGTGAAAGGCGACGTACACGACATCGGTAAAAACATCGTGAGCGTGGTGCTGCAATGTAACAACTTTGAAGTGATCGACCTTGGCGTAATGGTGCCGGCAGACAAAATCATCGAAACCGCGATCAACGAAAAAGCCGACATCATCGGCTTGAGCGGCTTAATCACACCATCGCTGGACGAAATGGAATATTTCCTCGACGAAATGAACCGCTTGGGCTTGAACATTCCTGTGTTAATCGGCGGCGCGACCACCTCCAAAGAACACACCGCGATCAAGCTCTACCCGAAATATAAATACGAAGTGATCTACACCACCAACGCTTCGCGCGCGGTAACGGTTTGTGCGGCGTTGATGAACCCTGAAACCAAAGCGGAACTGTGGGAGCGCACCAAAAAAGAGTACGAGCAAATTCAGCAATCGTTCTCCAACCGCAAACCGCTGCGCAAACAGTTGCCAATCGAACAGGCGCGCGAAAACCGTTTCAACGCCTTCGCGGGCGAATGGGCGGATTACCAAGTGCCACAGCCGCAGCAAACAGGAATTGTCGAATTCAAACACGTCCCAATCGAAACATTGCGCGAGTATATCGACTGGTCGCCGTTCTTCCGCGTGTGGGGCTTGATGGGTGGCTACCCTGACGCCTTCGACTTCCCTGAAGGCGGCGAAGAAGCGCGCAAAGTGTGGAACGATGCGCAAGTGGTGCTGGACGAACTGGCACAAAACCGCAAGCTCAACCCAACGGGGATTTTGGGCATCTTCCCTGCCGAACGCGTGGGCGATGATATTGTGGTTTACCGCGATGAAGCGCGCACCGAAGTGGCAGGCACTTGCTACCACTTGCGCCAACAGAGCGAACGCAGCAAAAACAGCAAAAGTCCGTATAACCTCTGCTTGAGCGACTTTATCGCCGATAAAGAAAGCGGACAAAAAGACTGGCTCGGAATGTTCGCTGTGTGCGCCGGCACGGAAGAGCACGACTTAGTCGAGGGCTACAAAGCCGCTGGCGACGACTATAACGCCATCTTGCTGCAAGCGGTCGGCGACCGCCTCGCCGAAGCAATGGCGGAATATCTGCACCACCAAGTGCGGTTAAAAATTTGGGGATATTCGCCAAACGAGGGCTTCAACAATCAAGACCTAATTGACGAAAAATACATCGGCATCCGCCCCGCCCCCGGCTACCCAAGCTGCCCAGAACACACCGAAAAAGAAATCATCTGGGACTTGCTCGAAGTCGAACAACGCATCGGTATGAAACTCACCGAAAGCTACGCAATGTGGCCTGCGGCGTCAGTTTGTGGCTGGTACTTCTCCCACCCTGCGAGTAGCTACTTCACACTAGGACGGATTGATGAAGATCAAGCGATGGATTATGCGAAAAGGAAAGGGTGGGATGAGAGAGAAATGGTGAAGTGGTTGGGGGTGGTGATGAAGTGAAATTAAAACTTCTTTAACGACCATTTAAAATATTTTTGTAACTTAAGGATATGGCTAATGAGTAAAACAGCAGTATCAGAACTAGAACGATTAAAAAATAGAAAACGTAATCGTGAGCTAATGAATGAAATTTATTCCAATAAATCCAATAATTACATAGTTCACTATTCTTGCGAATCATTTTATGATGAAGAAAAGAAAGAGTTTAGAACCGGAAGAGTAACATCTATCGGGTTAAGAAATTTAGAAGATGCTCAAACACACTATTGGTCAATTTGGCTATCCGCAGAAATAAAGAAAAAAAATGAGATAGATTCATCATTAGATGAACTAGAAAAAGATGTTTTAGACTCTTATTTTAACTTTATTCGAATGAATCCAAAAGCTCATTATATTCATTGGAACATGAGAGATATTAATTATGGCTTTCAAGCTTTAGAGCATAGATATAGGGTTCTTGGAGGTGAACCATTTGTTATGTCAGATAATCGCAAGTTTGATCTAGCAAGAGTGCTAGTTTCTTTATATGGCCGTAATTACGCCAGCCATAAATATGAAAAAGACGGTGTTACATATAATGGACGAATGATGGTTCTAGCGGCTATGAATAATGTCGCAATAAAAGATGCAATGAATGGTGAAGATGAAGCAAACGCCTTTAAAAATAAAGGCTACAAAGCCCTACATATGTCCACGCTAAGAAAACTAGATATGCTAGCTAATTTTTTTGATCGTGCTCATGCCAACACATTGATAAACAACGGAACATTTAGAGAAAAGTATGGATTCCATTACTCAATTATTCCAGAATTAATAAAAGCCCACCCAGCCTATACATTATTCATTGTATTAGCAGGAATTTTAGGGGCAATTTATAAATTCAGTAGTATATTTACATAATTAATCATTTTCCTATGCAAACACCCCAAATCCTCATCGGCACAGGCGGTTACAGCGATACTGATTTAATCGGGTCGCTGTACCCTTTTGGTACAGAAAAAACCGAATTTCTATCCATTTACAGCCAGCACTACGATACAGTTGAGATCAACAGCACCTTTCACGCGCCGATTGGGGCGAAGGCGTTGCAGGGAATGCTGAAAAAGGCGCAGGGGCGGCTCAAGTTTTCGGTAAAATTACATCAGGATTTTAGCCATAAACGCACCGCCACGCGCGCGCAAGCAATTGCTTTTTTACAGGCGTTGCAAGTGTTGGTGGAAGCAAATTGCTTGGCGAATTTGTTCGTGCAGTTTCCGTCCAGTTTTGAACGCACTCACGCCAACCGCTACTATCTTGCTGAGCTGGTGTCGTGGTTTGCCGACTACCCGCTCTCGATTGAATTTCGCCACCCAAGTTGGCATACGCAGTCGGTGTTGGACTATTTTCGCGGCAAAGAGAACCTCATTTGGTGTAATGTGGATTATCCGCAAAATATCGGGCTGCCCGACTTTCAATTTTACCCCAACCAACGCACTGCTTACCTGCGTCTACACGGTCGCAATCCGCACTGGCACAAAGCCCAATCCGCGGCAGAACGCCACGATTACCGCTATATCGAAGCCGAATTACAAGGTTTAGCTCTCCTACTCCACCAACGCCGAGCCGAATTTGACAGGCTCTATCTCTATTTCCAAAACACTACTAAAAGCCATTCGTTCTACAATATCGAAACGTTAAAAGGCTATTTGGCGGAGCTTGGATTTGATGTGAAAGCCAAGCCTGAGTTTTTGGAAGGGCAGCAGAGTTTGTTTTAAGTAGATGCGAATATAGATAATTTTAGCTATCATAGCCACTTAAAATTGCTTATTTTCTTGAAGTTTTATGGATGAGCAAACGCAAACTTATTACTTTAAATCTAGCACTTACTCACTTATTTACTAGTGCCTTAATAATAACTCAAACTATAAAAAATAGAGTTTTTAAAACACTATCTAAGTTAAATAGATTATATAACCAGACCAAATTAAAACTTTTTCTATATCAATTATTCATTATTTTTCTTAACAATCCTATGTCTATATTGGAATTCTTAAGTTTAAAACCTTCTAGAACTTTCTTTTCTGATTCTGGAGACCAGTAAATTTTGAGTTTTTCTTTAGCTCTCGTAATAGCCGTATAAAAGATATTATGGGTAACTAACTCTTGAACCTCATTAGTGACCACAATTTTTACTGACTTATATTCTAATCCTTGTGCTTTATGTATTGATACCGCATAAGCAATTTGGAATGGTACTAGAGAGCTAGATGAGTCATCATCCTCATCAGTCCCTGGATATTGATTAACTGAAAATCTAATTATTGAGTTACTATTATTTGAATTCCCCAATAAAGTAAAGTCATATATCTTCGCATCCAATTCATTTATTGCTATATCCAGCTCAATAGTAAAATCGATTTTTTTATCATATTTATTAATATCTATAATTTTACCTTTCATATTATTATGAATAAGAGGGTAAAACCTTTCTATTTCGTTAAATAATATTGGATCGCCAATTTTATAAGTATTAACCCCCCAAGTTATTGCTTCATTTTCGTTAGAGCTTTGTAAGAATTTATTAATATTATTAATTCCATATATACCATCATAATTTAGACAAAGTATAATCTCATCATCTTCTCTTTTTTCTAGAATAGATGTATCTAAATAAGTGGAGTAATCATTCTTAACCAAAGGTTCCAATATTGCAATATCGAGATTTCTTACTCTATCCCAAATAGTTAATAGCTTTTTATTTGAGGTTCTATATGGGATAGTAAGTTCAAGTATTGATGAAGATTTAATAAAATCTTTTATTATATAGAACCAATTTCCAAATACTATAGATTCAATTTGATAAGAATCCCCAACTAAAACAAGTAATTCAAACTTTGATACATTTAAAATCTCTTTCATATCTCTATTACTAACAGTACTACACTCATCAATAATCAATATATCCATTTTTCTATTTATATGTTTAGAAATAAGAAATTTATTTATTGTATAAAAAGTACAATTACTAGAAGTTACTTTTCTTTTTAAGTTATTTATTGCTGGGTTTGTATTAGTTAAAAATACTTTATTTTTATCCGACCAGAATTTAGAAATGTGATTTATCATAGTTGACTTTCCTGTTCCTGCTGATCCATAAATAAGAGAAACCTTTGAATCTTTGAACATATTCTTTAATAAACCTAATTTTTGTGGGCAGTCAATATTATTTGAAGTATTTTCAAGCCAAGAATCAACTGAATTAGCATATCCTGACAAACCAGATTTTGATAATGATTTTATTTTATCTATTATATAGTTACAATCTTCTACATAACCCTTCGTATAAATATAATCTCCATATTCAATGAGTTTTCTATTATTATGCTTGTGATATATCTTACCATTATAAGTTTGTAGCAAATTACTTAAATTAGGAAAGTTTACTAAATTATTTTTATGAACAAAAAGCGTGCCATCAGTCTCCGTTTTATTTTTAATACTCCTAGCTAAGAATTCATGTTCTCTACCAACATCATTTATACTACCCATCAAATCATATATTGTTGGATTGTGATTCACTAAAGATGTTGCAAATGGCATCTCGTCAAAAGGAATACAACCATACGATAAATTTAAATCAGATAGCTGATGACATTTATTTTCAGAATACTGTTTTTTTATAATTTTATTATTCAATCTATAAAGCAAATAAGCTATGACATTACATCCTTTTATTTGTCCTAATACAATACTTCTACATCTATCTAATACTCTAACAAAATTATCAGTCTTAGCTTTATCAATAATTTCTTGTTTAAAATTATCATATTCATTATCTTCAAACTTAATAACATCTAAAAAATTTATATTTCTGCTTGTTAATAAATACATTAATGCAGAATATTCTTTGCTTGCATGATGCACAGATGGCATTCCAAATATTTTTGAAAAGCTTTTCAACTCACATGGTCTAATTGATACCTCCCAAGCATCAATAATTTTTATAGGCATTTTATTTTCTAAAACATCAATAAACTCTTCCCTTATATTTAGTTTTACTGCATAATTATTTAAAATATCAAGCCTAGTAAATGCAATTATTCGGTCAAATTTACTTACTTTATCATCTGCAATATTAAAAGTAACTTCATAGAAAACATCACCATTAAAAAAAACTGGTTTTACTTTTTTAATATAATATCTATCCTGATAATCTAAATATTTTCCTTCTTTTGATGCGTGAAATATTTTCGCATAAATTTTCTCGTAATACTCCTGCAATCCCTTATCTATATTTATTGGAAATTTATGAATATTACCTAAAATTTCTAGCTCATAATGATTTTTCAAGTAGCTCTTAGTTTTTAATAAATATTCATAATATTTCAACATTAATCTTTCTGAACTATTTTCATCAAGAGTGTAATGAGAAACGGATTTTTGCAATAGCTCATGAAAATCATATAGAAACTTTAACTCCCCTTGTTTTTTATATTTTAAATTTTTTAACGCTTTCTTTTTACTTTCATAATCATTAGGTTCAGAATAACAAACAAATATTTTCTGACTAATATATTCTATTAAGTTTCTTAAATGAGACAATATATTTTGAGATAAAAAACCTCTCTCTCCACATAGATTATCTATATTTCTACAAATAACTTTATCTGTATCTAATATTGCTTTATCAATAGTTGACATAAATTAACCTCTTGAAGATTTTAAATAATTTGTGAAATTATATAAAGTTATTGATTTTATTACCTCAATAAATTGAAGCTCAGCTTCTAAACTTAGTATAAGTTATATACTTTTGTAACCAACCATTTAAAATGAGAAAAAAAGAGAAATAGGGATTTGGCGGGAAAATTCGGGATTAAATGGGACGGAAACCGCATAAACAGGGGCTTGAGAGAATTTAGCCCCTGTTTTATATCAAGAAAAAAGAAAAATAATGAAATGGGAAAAAATTCGCGAAAATGCAAATTTAACCGTTTAAAATGGGAAATTAAAAACCAAGTTTAAAAGTGTTTAAATTGCGTTTAAATCATATTTTTTCCAATATGGGTGACTAGCCCAATAACTTGAAGTTTTTCAGCTTCATCTTTTGAAAGAATAATTGGCTTGTACTCTTCTTGGTTGTCTGAAATCAATTCTATACTGTTCCAATTCATTTTTACACGCTTCACCCAAACGCTGGACTCACTCTGAACCAAATAAATGTTATTGCCCTTGATTTCTTTTCTAGCTAAATCCACTAACATTTGATCTTTATCATCTATGGTTGGGCGCATTGACGTACCATTCGCCCAAAATACCGCAGCAAATTGTGGTTTAACGCCCAGTTTTTGTAATAATGACGTTGGGTAAGGAATATAATCATCAGGTTTAGTCACGCCATCATTAAAGCTACCAAATCCTGCTGAAACCTGAACGGACGAATAACTTGGTATCATCACCACATTTGATGGCTCAGATACAGATGTTGCGTTTTTCTTTATAGTGTTTTCAGCGCTTTTAAACATTTCTCCTTTTCCTGTCAGTAACCATTCAACACTTACGTTGGTTACTTCTGCAATTTTTATCAAATTGGTTCGGCTCGTGTCAGCTTCTCCCTTGACCCATCTAACAAGTGATGGCTGTACAACTCCTACTGCTCTTGCAAATTCACTGTAGTTATCTTTAAACAGTGTTTTTGCAATTAAAGACATTCTCTCAGAAAAGTCCTTATCGTAAATGTTTGGCTTACTCATCTTTTACCTTTTGTCGCGCAAAGATTTACGCATAAATGTTTGTTTTAAGTGTTTGTTTTTTATATAAAATTAAACTTTTACATAAAATAATTCAAACATTTAAACATTTACGCCTGATTTAATTAAACTTTTACATTTTAATACACTCATTAAGACAGCTCAAAGGGTGTATAAAATGGGTGTATTAAACGAAACTAAAAAAGCCGCAACAGACTGGCATCGTGCGGATATCATCGCAGCCTTAAAAAAGAATGGCTGGTCATTACGTTCCTTAGCAGAAGAATGTGAGCTGAGCTACAGCACACTCAAATCTGCGTTAAACAAATCTTATCCAAAATGTGAACGAATCATTGCGAATGCAATTGGCGTACCGCCTGAAGTTATATGGGCTGAGCGATTTTCACAACGTAATTTTCGTCCAAAATTAATTGATAAGTTTTAATCATAAACAACTTTTACGTTAAATGAAAGAGAAAAGGAACGTTTATGAGTAACTTAAAAATAAAAACGCACTACTCTGCAATGGAGATTGCATCATTTAAGTTAAATTCTGCACCGCACGCACACAAAAATGTACAAGAAAAAGCAAAACGTGAGTGTTGGACCGCACGTAAACGTGAAGGTCGCGGTGGTGGACTTGAATATGCATTTGAGAGTTTACCGCAAGAAATCCAAGCTGAAATTTTATTAAAACACACTGAGAACAAATGTTTTACAGAGCCAACTCGTGGTGTAGCGCACAAAAACTACTTACCTGAAGTCATTTGGGCACCGTTTGACAAAGCGAGTGAAAAACAACGTTCGGAAGCACAACAAAAGCTAGTTTTGTTACACAAAATTGATGATTTAACTCGCAATAATATCAAGTTAATGGATGCATTAGAGATGGTGGCGACCGAGTTTAATGTAGCGAAAGGCTCACTTAAACGCTGGTACTACAAAGTGAGAACCTTTGAACGTTCTGATTGGTTGCCGTTATTGATTGATAAACACGGCACAAACAGAAAAAGTGCAGAAGCTGAGTTCACGCCTGAAGCGTGGGAATCCTTCAAAGCAGATTATTTCCGCAATGAACGCCCACAGCTTGGTTCTTGTTATGAAAGATTAAAACGTGCCGCACATGAACAAGGTTGGGTCATCCCTTCCCTAAGCAGTGTGAAACGCAAAATCGAACGTGAAATACCAAAAGTGCAACAAGTGTTTTTAAGAGATGGCGAGCATGCTCTTAGCCAATATTACCCAACCATGCAACGCAGTGTGGCTGATTTAGAAGCCTTGGAATGGATCAACGGTGATGGCTATCAGCACAACGTGTTTGTTGAATGGCATAACGGCGACATCGTCAGACCGAAAACTTGGATTTGGCAAGACATTAGAACACGCAAAATCTTAGCGTACCGTGTCGATTTAAGCGAAAACAGCGACACCATCCGCCTAAGCTTGATGGATTTAATCTGGAAATACGGCATACCGAAAAAATGCACGATTGATAACACAAGGGCTGCTGCGAATAAATGGATGACAGGTGGGGTGAAAAACCGCTATCGCTTCAAAGTAAAAGAAGATGACGTGAAAGGGATCATTCCTCTGCTAGGTATCGAATTGTTATGGACTTCTATACAGTTTGGTAAAGGTCACGGACAAGCAAAACCAGTTGAACGTGCATTTTCTCACGGGGGGCTTGGTGAGTTAGTAGATAAACACCCTAAATTAGCAGGGTTCTACGCAGGGGAAAATATCTACAACAAACCCGACAACTACAATGGTGGGAAAGCAGGTGTGGACTATGACACCTTTATCTTAGCGTTAGAAGATGGCATCCGTACCTTTAACGAACGAGAAGGTCGTGAAACCGAAATCTGTCAAGGCGTTTACAGTTTCAGCCAAGTGTTTGAACGTGACTATGCAAAAGCGAGAGTGCGTAAAGCCAGCCAAGAACAAATGCGTTTCTTAATGCTCATGAGTGAGGCAACTACCCTCAAGAAAAACGGCAAATTTACACTTGATGTTGGGGGTAAAGTCCACGGCGGTAAAAACGAATACGAAGCAATTGATCTCATCGGCTCCCACCATAAAAAAGTGGTGGTTAAGTTTGACCCTGCCGACCTACACAACAAAGTTTGGGTGTATTCATTAGACGGCATTTTCTTAGCAGAAGCTTTCTGTTCAAGTGCTAAAGCATTCGGTGATAAAGCAGCAGGTCGTGAACACGATAAAGCACGTAAAAAATGGGTTAAAGCGCAAAAACAAGCGGCAAAAGCACAACTTTCTATGGATGCTCAGGAGTCTGCTCGTTTTCTACCAGAGCCAACTTTTGAAGAAGAAATCCAACAACCCCAAATTATTGAACTCTTTCACACACAAGGCAATGTAGTGAAAAAGACAGAAGTCGTTCTTGATGATGAAGAAGATACCTTCGAGCAGGGCTGGCGTAAAGGTCTTGAAATGATTAAACAGGAAAAAGGCATTAAATAGGAGAAATCAAATGAGCTTAATTAACCAAATCAATGCAATTAAAGCATCAGGAAATATTAGTCAACGTGATATTGCACAGCAAATTGGCATTTCAGCAGGTGCATTGAGTGCTTATTTAAAGGGTAATTATGCAGGCAATATCGACAACATCGAGAGTGCACTCACGAACTGGCTTGCGACACAAGAAAAGAAAGAAAAAGTCTTCGTAGAAGCACCGCACTTTATCGAAATTCCAACTGCTAAGAAAGTATTTGGTGCGTTAGATATGGCACGCATTTTACCCACAATGGTCACTGTTTACGGTGCTTCAGGTGTGGGTAAGACAAAAGCCTGCCAAGAATACAAAAAGCATAATCAAAACGTGTGGATGATTACCGCAAGCCCAGCAAGAGCAACGCTAAGTTCAATTTTATACGAACTTGCATTAGAGCTTGGCATTAATGATGCACCACGTCGTAAAGACCGCTTAAGTCGCCTTATCACCAAGAAAATTAAAGGTACGCAAGGTTTAGTCGTTATTGATGAAAGCGATCACCTTCCTTATGACGCTTTAGAGGAAATCCGCATTATTCAAGAAGAGGCTGAAGTGGGCTTTGCATTAATTGGCAATGACAAAGTCTATACACGCATTCAAGGTGGCGTAAACCAAGCCCATGAATACGCCCGTTTATGGTCTCGTATCGGCAACAATTGTGGCTTAAAAGCCAGCACAAAGGGCGATATTAAAGCGATTGCGCAAGCGTGGGGGCTAGATGTAACAGACAACGATTTAATGACAGTGCTTTACGACATTGGCGGCAAGGAAGGTGGTTTGAGAGCCTTAACACAATATCTACGTCTTGCGGGCATGACAGCTAAGGGACAAGGAAAAGTGATCACATTAGATCTGATTTTAACGGCACAAGCACAAATGAAGGGAGCGAACTAAATATGATGAACGGACAGCAACAAACAACGCTCAATCACAATAATGAAGTGATGAGCAAATACCTAAAACAAGTACAAAAAGCAATTAACAAGCTAGATGAAATGGGGCTTAGCGTGATTAACATTCATTTTGAAAAAATCCGTCCTACCTTACGTGTACAACCTTGCTTTAACACTGAACGGTTAGAGAGTGAAAACAAAGCTTTTGTTTTCATCACTGGTTCAGACGGTAAGCGCTATCAAGAAGCCCAAATGACAGTTGAAGGTATTCGTGTGATTTGGCGTAAGTATCTTAACTAGCGAGGTAAAGAAAATGAAAAAAAGCATCGTGATTTTCAGTCTGCTTGCTCTAGTCGGATGTGGCGAAATACAAAAAGTCAGTCGAGATAAAACATATATAGGGCTAGTAGGACAAATTTCAGAAGTATGTATAAACGGTGTGACTTACTTAGTAATAAGTAAAGGCGGTATCACGCCGAAGATTAATGAAGACTTCTACCCATACACTTGTACAACCAAAACTAATGATATTCCAAAATAAACAGGAGAAAAAATGGAAAACCAAATCACAAAAGAAGAATGCAAAGCTCAGTTAGAGAAGCTAGGAGTTCGATATGAAAAATTAGGTATTACATTGAAAGAACACATCGGAGATGCAATAACAGAAATCAATAACAAAACATATCACGTTAATGTATATCAACGTTCATCGGGCATTGAAATTAAAGCGGACGGCAATGATAAAGCTTGCTTAGTGACGTATGAAGCTATGTTCAATATGGCAGAGGCTATGGGATTATTTGATGAAAAACAGGAGAAAAACAATGGCTAAGAAAGCAACCAGAATGAAAAGTGCAACTCAAACGGCAATCTACCAAAGTCGTGATGAAGTGCAAATTGCAATTAAAGAAATCGGTGATAAACAACGCGAATTACAACGTTTAGCAACGGAAATGAATGATGAACTTGCCGCTATTTCTGAACGTTACGCTCCACTTTTAGACAGTGTGAAAGAAGAACTAAAACCAATGCAAAAAGGTGTTCAGATGTGGTGTGAAGTACATAGAAATGAATTGACCGATAACGGCAAATGCAAAACTGGTTCATTCGTAACAGGTGAGGTGCAATGGCGTATTAAGCCACCTTCAGTCAGTGTCAGAAATGCTGAAGCAGTCATTGAGCTACTTGAAAGTTTTGGTTTATATCAATTCATCAGAACGAAATCGGAAGTGAATAAAGAAGCTGTATTAGCAGACCCACAAGCTGTTTCTGCTATTGAGGGAATAAATATCAAATCAGGTGAAGAAGAATTTATTATCAAACCTTTCGAACAGGAAGTGATGTAATCAGATTAAAGCCCATTTAAACGCCCTTTAAAACCGATTTTAAGGGGCGTTCAAAATGTGTTTTAAGATAATAAAGGAGAAATTATGAATAAACAGGATCTTGTTGAAGAAATCGATACGATTCAACAATTATTAGAGCTCGCTAAAGATGAAGTTTTGAGAAGCACAGAGGGAAAACCCAACACTTTATTACTACAAACTGCAACATTACAGCTAAAACGCCTCAATTGGCGAATGACACCAGTAGAGATCAATTAGGTAGAGAAAATGACAAAAGATGATTTTTTTAACAAATATCAATTAGAAGGCTCATTAATCTTACTTAATTTAGATGCAATGGACGATATCAGCAAATATTGTTATGAGACATTTATGAGTTATAGAAATCTTCCCTTGACAGAGTTCTTACAACAAAACGATCCAACCGAGAATAATACTTACACTGAAGAAGAGTTTATTTCAGATTTTATTGCAAATTTAGATGGAATAATCCTATACGCTAAATTAGTAAAAGCTTTTATAAAAAAAAGGAAAAGAAGCATATAAAACCCATTTACAGCCCACTTCCCAAACCCAAAGTGGGCTGAATAATGTGTTTTAACATAAACGAGAAAACATCATGCGATACACTAAAGCAAAATATATTCAACTTATCCATATTGCCAAGCACAAGCTGTCAATTGATGAATCAACTTATCGTTCTTTATTAATGAATTTGACAGGAAAAAGTACCTGTAAACAGATGAAAGTTGCAGAGTTAGAGAAAGTGCTAAGTGCGCTAGAAACGAAAGGCTTTCAAAATAACGCAGCAGGTTTTCACAAAAAAACTCGCACTTCAAACTATCACAGTCCAAGTTCAGGAAAAGCCGTAGTCAAACACGACATTGCTTTAAAAATTCGAGCTGTTTGGATTGAAATGTCAAAACAAGGCTTTTTGCGTGATGGTTCGGAAGAAGCATTAAATCAATTTGTGCGTAATGTGATCAATCCCATATTAAAGCCTAAAAAACTAATGGTGTTGGGTGTAGCTGCATTAGATTACAGACAAGGAACGATTGTATTAGAACGCTTGAAAAAGTGGCGTGAGCGAGAAATAAATACATTAAGAAAAGGAGTAAGTGAATGAAATTAGGTCGTTGTCCCGTTTGCCACTCTGATATCAATTTAGATCAGTTACTTGAGGACGATGCGGGACGTGAATTACTCACAATTTTAACTCAGTTGAAATACGGTATTGCTCGTCCTCTGGTTAGTTATATTGCTCTCTTTCGCCCTGCAAAATCGGCATTAAATAATGCAAGAGCAGTAAAGCTAATTAATGATGTATTAAGTTTATTTCCTCAATCTCATTTGTTAGCCCATGCATTAAGCGAAACGGTGAACGCAGTACAAAATAAACGCCGTGAATATAAAAACACTGCCCCATTGGTAAACCATAATTATTTAAAACAAGTGTATGAAACAAATAAACCACATTTCTCAGGTGTTGGAGGATGTAAAGCTGAAGAGCAACAACAAAAGAAAACAATATCTGAAGAACAAGATAAAAAAATAGAAGACGCCATTTTATACATAGATCGTATATATCGATTGGGGCAACCAGTTGAAAACTTAGAAGGCTACGATATTTGGAAAGCGTGGAAAGATAACAAAATAGGAGCTAAATGATGAGTACAAATGCGGATATTTTTGATGAAAAAGCACCTGAAATCTTAGCTGATTTAGCTAAACATATTGAAACTCAATTATTAACGAAAGTAAAAAGCAACGAGTTCAACTCAGAATTAGCCAAGCAAATCGGTATCGAAGTCGCAAGCCATATCGCTCAAAGCTGGGGCGGTGAAGTGATTTATATACCACGTAATCTCGTCTTATTGCTTAGTGAACGTGACCGCAGAATTTTCAACGAATTTAACGGCTCAAATCACAGAGAACTTGCACGAAAATACAACGTATCTATGCAATGGATTTATCAAATTGTGAAGAAGGTCACTAAAGAAGAAATTGCAAGACGGCAGTTTGATATGTTTGGCAATACGTAACCGTTATAAGTGAGAAAAAACGTCCAGAAGGGCGTTTTTTAATGTATAAAAATTTAACTAAAAAAGTTGAATTATTTATATTTATTATGTATTATTCAATTTGTTACTCCATAGGAGTAATTTAACTAGGATTAGGAGATTTATATTATGGCACTTACAGAATTCGGCAAAGCTGTTCGTAAGGCTAGAATTGATGCCGGTGAAACTTTGCTTACAATGTCTCAGGCATTACAAACTACCCCAGCATATTTGAGCGGACTGGAAACTGGTAGTAAGAAGATTTCTAAAAAATGGGTTGCTGAAATCACTCATTTTTTCAAAGAAAAAGGTATTGAACTTGCTAATTTACAACAATTAGCTGATGTATCTAATCAAAATGTACCGATTGAGGGTTTATCCGAGAATCATAAGATGCTTGTGGCTGGATTTGCTAACTCGCGTTATACCGCTCAAGAACTAGCTCAAATTTCAGAATTATTAACTCGTATTAGTCATGAAAAGGAGAAAAAATGAGTATATACGAATTACGTGGGAATAGAGTCCATCCTATGCAAGAAGTAGAAGTAGCCTCTATTGCAATAAATTTTTGTAATGAATTCGCACTCAATAAACGGGTACGAAAGAAATGCGAAAAGGTTTTTCAACAAATTGAAGAGAGAAGTAATTTTATTATTAATATATCGGTAAAATCTGATGAAGAATGGGCTAAGTCAACAAAAAATCTAACTCGCGGGCATTTTGATCCAAACACATTTACGATAACAATCCCCGAAAGTACCTATAATTTAGCCTGTAGAGGGGATAGAACATCGCTCTTCATTATTTTTCATGAATTTGGGCATTTGTTTTTAGGGCACAGAGCGGTATTACATAACGCGAAGATACCACCTACCAAGAATGAAGATGCTGAATGGCAAGCTGATACATTTGCAGAAATTGTATTAGAAAGACTAGGATTTTGCATCTCACCACAGTTAGAACTTGACTTTGATGGAATGTAAAAAACCCAATCACAAGGACTGGGTTTCTAAGATTTAATAAAGTATTGCAGTACTTTATTAAATATAAATAAAGAGCAAAAAAATCAGTTCCATAGGGCGTTACTGATTTTCTTAACCTAAACGCAATGCAGATTTTACTCTTTTAGTAGATTTTCGCAAGGATTAAGTTTGTAAATTGTGTGTTTTCTCACAAAATTACAATAATAAATACGCCCTCCTAACGTATGAGGAGGTTTACATGGTATTCGAAACCAATCCTAATGGTGAGCAAGTGGTGGTAATTTTTACCCCATACATCACTAAGAACGGTAAACGAATTTATCATCCTCAAGGCGGTGTTTTCCGCATTGAGATCCCAGCACATAAATATCGTAACCATTAATTTAAAGGCTGTCTTATGACAGCCTTTTCTTTAAAGTGCTTTAATGTAGTAATAGTCTTAGATTTCTTAAACTTTCTTTAATGTCTATTAAAGGAGTTTTAAGAAATGTCATTATCCATCCATATCGCCAAAATTGTGCTTCATTGTTCTGCTACACGAAACGGAAAACAGTTACGCACCAACAATCAAACCGCAGCCGAACACATCGACCAATGGCACGCAAAGCGAGGCTTTAAACGCAATCTTGCTCATATCAAACGCTTTAACCCACACTTAAAACACGTGGGCTACCACTTCATTATTGATACTGACGGCAGGGTTGAGACTGGACGTGAGGTTGGTGAAACAGGTGCCCACGTCAGAGGTCATAATCAAAATTCTATTGGCATTTGTCTTGTGGGAGGCATCACTGGTATGGGTAAAAACCATGGTGAATATACTCGCGAACAATGGCAAGCCTTGCACAAACTCTTACGCAACCTAGAAAGCCGATTTCCCAGCGCTCGTATTTGTGGACATCGTGATTTAAGCCCTGACTTAAATGGCGACGGCATAATCACACCTAACGAGTGGCTGAAAGATTGCCCTTGTTTTGACGTATGGAGCTGGCTCGACAGTGAGCAAGTGATTAATGATGAACACTTATTTGAATAAGGAGTATTACATGGGACTCAAAGAACTCATCACAAATGATAATGGACGCCTTTCTACAACAGGCACGATTCAATTTGGAGGTGCGTTATTGATGGCAATTATTCTAGCGATTTGTGTGTATTTAGACAGATCTGTCAATGATCTTCATGGCTGCTTTTTAGCGGTCAGCAAGTGAACTCTTTAGATGAGCTATTTAAGCAGCGTTTCTATAATTGCATTAGAAAAAGTGACTATGAATTAGCCGATGGTTATCTGGATGGCTTAGAAGTTATTAATGAGTCTTTTCATCAACTATTACCTAAGTTTATAGATAACGAAAAGGTATTATTAATATTAGATCCTCCTTATTTGTGTACAAGACAGGAAAGCTACAAACAGGCTAGTTATTTTGATTTAATCGACTTCTTACGATTAATTCACCTCACAAAACCACCATTTATCTTCTTCAGCTCAACAAAATCCGAGTTTATTAGATTTATTGAAGCAATGGTGGAAGATAAATGGGATAATTGGCAAGCATTTAATAAAGTCAATCGAATTACAGTTAATGCATCAGCAAGTTATAACGGTAAGTACGAGGATAATTTGATTTATAAATTTTAAAGGTGGTTTAAACACGATTTAAAGACAATAAAAAACCGCTTAAAATGGGAAAAATCAATCTGTAAAAATTTCTCACTTTAAGCGGTTGTGTTTCTCGAATTTCGCGGTCGGCTACAACTTTATTAACTAAAATTATAATGTTTTTATATTGATAATCTCTTTACTTTTTTGATCAATCTCTACTTTAATTCTAAAAGCTCGAGCAAGATTATTTTCAGTTAAAATCTCTTCAGTTTTACCACTCGCGATAATTTTGCCATCTTTGAGCAACACCACTTCATCACAAAACCGATACGCCAGTGATAAATGATGAATCACCACCACACAAGTTTTTTCAGGTGTTAGAGACTTGAGTTGCTCCATAATGTCGATTTGGTAGTAGGGATCGAGGGCGGCGATAGGTTCGTCGGCAAGCAAAATAGGCGCGTTTTTAATGGCACAACGCGCGAGTTGGACGCGAGTTTTTTCGCCGCCAGAAAGCTGTTGGAAAGGTTTATCGAGCAAGTGAGCAATCGAAAACTGGGCGGAAATTGACCGCACTTTTTGCTGCTCTTTGTCCGCTGGCAACAGCTGCGGCAAGCCGAGGGCGATGACATCATAGACGCTTAAATCCCAATGAATGGCAGTGCTTTGGGCGAGGTAAGCGATCTGTTGGCTACGTTCTGTAGGGGATAGCTCACTCAATTTGCGAGAGCCAAGCCAAATTTTACCGCGTGTAACAGGCACAATCCCAGCCATTGCCTTAAGCAAAGTCGATTTACCTGCGCCGTTTGCGCCCATAATTCCAACTAATTTGCCTTGCGGAATGTGGCAGCTAATGTTTTTTAAAGCGTAGGATAAGGTTAAATTTTCTACTTTTATCATCATGTTTCCATAAGGGTTGCGACCTGTGCCAACCTGAAAATCTGAGAGATAATAGACAGGTACAGGACTAGCTTCTATTTTAATTCGCAATTCTTCGCTGTTGTGTAAGCAAAATCCAAATCAACACAGGGGCACCAATAAGTGCAGTGAGGGTGCCTATATAAATATGTGAGAAGAATGGAATATACAAAATGCTGAGATCTGCTACTAGTAATAGCAAAGCACCGATTAGACTACTAGTAAGATAAAGCTGTGACGGACTTTTTTTAAGCAGCATACGAGCAAAGTGCGGTGCGATTAAGCCAATAAAGCCAATAGTCCCCGTTTGCGGAATCGTCGCTCCTACGAGCAATGCCACACCAAAAGTCGTGATAAAAAAGCTCTGTTTGGGATCGATGCCCATTGTGCTAGCGGTTTCTTCGCCGAAGGTCAGTAAATCAACATAGCGCCGTTGGTTATAAATACAGAAAATGCCAATAAAGACAATCGGCAGCGAAAGCAATAACATATCAAATTTTGCCCACATCAGCGAGCCTTGTAGCCAACGATAAAGTTCCGCTAATGCCCAAGGGCTTTGCGCGTTGGAAAGTAACAAGGCGATGGCGGAGCCGAGTAACATATTCACCGCCACGCCACTTAAAATCATCATTGTAGTACCATAATTTCTGGCGATGAAATAAACGATTAAAAAGCTCAATAATGCCCCCACAATGCCACCGAATAGTAATACAGTAAAGGGCGCAGAGAAATAGTACAGAATAAACACACTAGCAGTAGTTGCCCCATTGGCACTGCCTAATAATCCCGGGCTGGCTAATGGATTTTGAAAAATTCCCTGCATTACATTGCCCGCTAAAGCAAGGCTTGCACCAGTAAGAACCGCCAACAAAATGCGTGGCAAGCGAATATCAGATAGTACAAGGGATCGCATATCTGTCAACATACCTTCAGCGTTAGCAAGTGCGCTAAATTGACTGAGTTGATAGCTACAGGCAAAGACAATCAAGGCAATCAGCGACAGAAATAAAATAAGATTTAAGGTTCTAGGTTGCATCATTTTTAGTAGTTTATTTCATTAAATTAATTTCAAATGTTGATAAGTCGTCACTGGCTCAATTTTTCATTCCCTCAACCGGTTTTATTTGCTGATAAATCTTCTCTGCCCCTTGCCACAGTCCATGATCAAAACAATAGCTGTATTTTAATGGAATGGTTGCAAGCGGTCGATTTTGGAAGATTTTTTGTAAAATTGGATGATTAAGCAGTTCCGCTTGTTCATTGTAACCCCGTTTATCCGTTAGGCGAATAAGCACCTTTGGTTGACTAAGTAACAGCTTCTCTAGGGAAAAATTTTGTTGAGTTAAAACTGTTTTTAGCGGCGATAAGCCCAGCAAATCCAGCAATGTACGGTAAGGTTGTAACTGACTTTCGACAATCCCTGTATCTGATAGGATCAAAGTGTTTGCAAACGGTAAGTCTAAGCGGAAATTTTGCAATTTAAGCGTTTCCACCCATTGTTCAGCTTTGGGTTGATTACCGGTTAGTTTGCCGAGATGTAAAATTAACTCAAATAATTGCTCGAGTGATTGTGGATTGCTGATATTTTCTACTTTTACCCCTAAAACGCGTAATTTTTCTACTAATTGTGGATAAAACTGTTCATTAATAAGTAAGGTTTTATCTAAGTAAGGCAATAGATTAATTAAAGTTGGCTCAATTTGTGGTTTATCATTGTTGAGTTTATCCAACATCATCAACGGATTAGCAGAATAGTTTGACATCGCCACAATTTGTCCAGAGCGAGCCAGTTCGATCAACAAGCGATCGGCACAGAGATTAAGCGATACAAATTGTTCCGCTTGAGCGGTGCTGATTGTCAATAAAAGTGCGGTAGATATTTTCAGAATTTTGAGCATAATAAAAGGGCGTGTCACCACGCCCGATGACATTAGAATGAACCTTTTAAGCCAATATAGACATTACGACCATCTTGCCCATAACCAAGAATATTTTCATATTTTTTATCAAAAGCGTTATTTAAGTTTGCATAGATCGTCAAGTTTTCAGTCAACTGATAGTTAACACCTAAATTGACTAACGTATAAGAAGGTAATTTAGTTACTTGAGGATAAGTATCTAAACGTTTACCTACATAAGAAACGCTCAAATCGCTACTTAATGCTTGTGTCATTTGATAAGTGAAACCTGCATTCGCTAAGTGTTTTGGACGACGTGGTAATTCAATATTGTTACTGTCTTTCGTTTGAGTAAATGTATAATTCGCATAAGTCGTTAACACATCCGTTAACTTGCCATTATACACAACCTCAACTCCCTTAACTTTAGTTGTACCAGCGAGATTAATTGATGCTGTATAGCTTTGGTTACTTGCAATAAAATCTTTCACGTTACGCGCAAAATAAGTGATATCTAAACTATGGCGTTTATCGTGATTTTCCATTAATAAACCAACATCACCACCTAAGCTTTTAGCGGGTTTTAGCTCAGGATTACCACGATAAGTGCCAAAATAACCATAATAATCAATTAAGGTCGGGTTTTGAATCGCACTGCCTAAACTTGCATGTGCACGAAAATTTGGTGATAAGCGATATGCCCCTGCAATTCGCCCAGTAAATGCATTTTGATAGGGTGCATTATCGGTAAAACGACCACTCAATGAGATACTATGATCAGTTTCAGTAAATAAACGATATTCAGCTGCAATACTTTTCTCTATTAATGTTTTCTCACCGTTCGCATAATGACTTGAGTTATAGCTTGCGTGTTGATATTCGGTTAAAAAACTGACCGCTTGTGTAGTCTTCCCTTCACGATCAAAATTCACATCTAATTGATAACTGGCTGCAAGTTTTTTGGCATCATAAGCGCTTGTACTTGGAACAGTCGCTATTTTGGCATAAGTATTCGGATCATAAAGATTCGTCGTTGTAAAAGTATCACTATCCGTTTTTAACTGACTCACTGCCACTTTATGCGTTAATAATTCCTGATCATTGCCCAAATAACCACTCAACTTAAATAGCGTTTCACGGGTACGAGTCTGATCATCGTAGAAGGTTTCTGGACGATCGTAAGTTTCATCAAAGTGAGCTGTTTGCGAGGAATGTGATGCTAATACTTCAATACCTTTATTACTGTCATCATAGCCTATACGCACAGACCCATTATCGCGTTGGAACTTATCTTTTTCCACAGCTCCACCAGTTGAAAAGTCAGTACCTGTTGTGGAAGTATAATAGAATTTATTAGCACTTAATGCTGAAATACCTTTGGTGTAATGATTATCACCATGCAACGCGTAATAAAACCCTTGTTTGTAGCCAGAAAGTGTGGCTGAAACATCAAATGTCCCATGAGAACCGACACCTAAATCAAAATCGAAATTAAAAGGTTTCTCTTGATAAAGCCCACTCTTTGTCGTGATATAAATGACACCGCCCATCGCATCACTACCCCAAAGCGCAGATTGTTCCCCTCGTAGTACTTCAATTCGTTCAATATTGCTCAAACTTAAACCACCAAAATCAAAACCTAAGTTGGAAGCAGGCTTCATTTTTACACCGTCAATAATCACCGCTGTTTGGTTTGAATTTGCACCACGTAAAAAAAGACTGGTTAGTGTGCCACGCCCACCACTTATACCTAAAGCAACGCTTGGTACTGTTTTCAAGACATCACTCACATAAGTGGCATTACGTGCTGAAAAGTCTTTTTCAGTTAACACTGTCACTGAGGAAGCCGTTTTATCTTGAATGACTGGCACAGCATAAGCAGAATAAACATTGATTGGTTGAAGCTCAGTATGAGTTTGCTCAGTTTGAGCAGACACTAAAGTTGGTAAGGCAAGTAAAACAGATGTTGTGATAAGATTTTTTTTCATTTTTTTCCTTAGTTTTAAAATCATTTAAAAGTATGCATTTTATACGATAAAAGATTTATGTATATCAATTCCGCAAATATCGAATTATTTTTAAAAATGATAATAGCCAACAGTAGAGCAGATAAGAATAGAATTATTTGCAGAGGAAAAAAATAGTGTGATAAATATAAATTGGCTAGAAACTTAAATTGCTTTAACTCATGTTAGCAGCCTTTCGTTCCTCACTCCCATTTATACTTACAGCTAACGAGGTCACTTATAACTTAACAAACGATCTGACTTAAACCACAAAAGTGCGGTCAGTTTTTATCAAGTTTTAGTCAGGTTGATAACCTACATCTTCTAAAGTCGGATTTTCTGCTCCAGCTTTTGCCAACTGATCGCAAATTTCATTTTCAACATGTCCTGAATGCCCTTTCACCCATTGCCAGTTTATAGCATGAGGCTGAATAGCTTGATCTAGTTGTATCCACAAATCTTGGTTTTTCACTGGTTTACCCGTACTCGCCTTCCAATTATTTTTCTTCCAGTTAAAAATCCATTTTGTGATCCCATTCTTCATATATTGACTATCACTGTGTAAAGTCACGATACAAGGCTCTTTTAAGCTGTTTAAGGCTTCAATCACAGCCAATAATTCCATTCGATTATTCGTTGTTAACAAATACCCTTTTGAGATCTGTTTTTCATGTTGTTTATAACGCAACAATATCCCAATCCCACCAGCACCAGGATTGCCTAAACAAGAGCCATCAGTAAAAATTTCAATTTGTTTTTGCATAATCTTTGTTACAATTCAGAATTAAACCAAGATCATAACCGAAATTAATTTAAATATATAGAAAAGAAAATGAGTGTATCAATCAATCCAACTCGCCAAATTGTACTGGATACCGAAACCACTGGTATGAACCAATTTGGTGCTCATTATGAAGGGCATTGCATCATTGAAATAGGTGCTGTCGAAATGATCAACCGCCGCCTTACTGGTAACAACTTCCATATTTACATCAAACCTGATCGTCCTGTCGACCCAGAAGCAATCAAAGTTCATGGTATTACAGATGAAATGTTGGCAGATAAACCTAGCTTCAATGAAATTGCGCAACAATTCATTGACTATATTCAAGGTGCAGAATTGCTGATTCACAATGCACCCTTCGACGTCGGTTTTATGGATTATGAATTTAAAAAGCTCAATTTAAACATCAACACAGATAATATTTGTTTAGTGACAGATACTTTACAAATGGCACGCCAGATGTATCCAGGGAAACGTAATAGTTTAGATGCGCTTTGCGATCGACTCGGTATTGATAACAGCAAACGAACCTTACACGGCGCATTACTGGATGCGGAAATTTTAGCGGATGTTTATCTGACTATGACAGGCGGGCAAACCAGCTTATTTGATGATGCAGAACCTGAGCCTATTGTTGCTACAGTTCAAAAACAAGTACAAATCCAAAGTGCGGTTAGTTTTGCACAAGATTTAAAATGCTTACAACCCAATGAAGATGAGTTGCAAGCACACCTTGATTACATTCAGCTATTGCATAAAAAAAGTAAAGGAAATTGCTTATGGCAAAAACGACTTGAAGAACAAAATATACACTAAAAAGATCGTTCATTGATTAATCAAGTAGCTGCAAATATGAAAAAAAAAGTTGACGAAAATCCTGTTCGTCATTAATATACGCCTCACCTATGCGGAGTGGTAGTTCAGCTGGTTAGAATACCTGCCTGTCACGCAGGGGGTCGCGGGTTCGAGTCCCGTCCATTCCGCCAATTTTATTCTACTACGGAGCGGTAGTTCAGCTGGTTAGAATACCTGCCTGTCACGCAGGGGGTCGCGGGTTCGAGTCCCGTCCGTTCCGCCAACGAATTTCAAAAAAAGCCACTTTTAAAAAGTGGCTTTTTTATTTGTAATAACAATACGTCTATCAAATATTGCAAGAAGTATACCCAACATATTCTGCTTTTTAAGCTAGTACTACATCTTGTCAATAAGAACTCCTCAGTAACTCACTGTTACAGAATACCCATCTATTCTTTTACTTTTTTGGTTAAATGAATATAAATTAGGCACTTAAGTTAACTAATTATTATATAAAATAGAGTAATTTTTATCTTTTCAACATACTAGATCAAACAAAAAAATGAATACTTATTTAAACTACATAAGTAATTTAACAGCTATTATGCTATTTAAAGAAATATTTATCTTACTCTAGTCGGTCTAATACTTAGAAAATGCTTCCTATCTTTAGCTATTGAAATTGGAACTAAACTAATAAACTTAATTTTATACGTTGAAAAAGGCGAAAAATGATAACAAGCCTTAACCCCTGGCTCAGATATACTCAAAATTGCACTCACAAAATAATTTTCATTATTTACGTCAATATGTCCGATTCCATAACTAGCAAAAAAATAAAGAGGATATTCCTTTATTAAAGTATCATCTTGATAAATCTGAATTAATATCTTTGGTTTATTTTGCATCGCTATTTTGAAATCTTCTATAGTCATGTCTGGAAAGTCAATTTGGGGATAAGAATAGTATGCATCATAATAGCCTATATCCTCACGTTCCCTTATTTCTATTGCCATCTCTATACATTTTTCACGCCAAGTGGGATAAGTGGTTTTATATACAATCGTTTTTTCTGCTGACGCTGAAAAATCAAATGGATACCAGCGAATATCATTTACGTCTTTAAGCCATAGAAGATAACAAGTAAGAGGGAAAATAATAAAGGAAAAAATCAAAATATAACAAAGATATTTCTTAGAAAAAGAACGCATCCTCTCTCCTTTAAATTTAAGAATAACCATATTCTATCCTTTGAATATCATATAGATAAAAAAAACACAACGCTTTACTAGTTATTATTTCTATTCTGTGATCTCGCTCAAAACTTTTCTAAAACCCACCGCACTTTTATTACCGCTCTCGCAAACTCTCATCTAACGTAGTTTTTAATGGGCTAAATAAGTAATCTAATACACCACGTTTACCCGTTTTAATTTCCGCAGAAACTGCCATACCCACTATTAATTCCACTATTTTACCCTCAATCAGTAGAGTATTTTGATCAATTAAAATTTACTTTGAAACGTTCACTTCTTTTTTCAGGAAGCTGTATTGAATCTAATCTATCTCCTTTTTTCGGAATTAATTTATTTTTATATAAATATGCGTTCGTTATTTCTGTTGCTGTTGGTAATGTCATTTTCTCACTCCATATTACTTATTTTTTGAAAAGGAAGCCTCTTCGCTTAATTCTCCACAAGGCGTATATTCGAGATAAATCACTTTATGATCGGGTTCTAAGTTCTCCACATAATGCCTTAAATATTCAATTCTTATATAACCATATCCATCGTCATCGAGATAGCCATCTATTCCTTCGTTAATAAATCTTGTTAATTTACAACAATCAGGGTTCATCTGTTTAAACTCCTCAACACTAGCATAACGTTTTATTTCTTTTGTTTTTCCGACACCTGACGGCATAGTGGATACTACATATTCAACCCCTCTATCGATCAACTCTTGCTCGGTATAAAGGTTATGGATATATTCCCATTTGTCAAAACAATAACCCCGCATTTCTTGTATGGTAATAAATAAATAGACTGCGACGAGAAATAATATAAACCATAAAATATATCCATTTCCTTTTTCTTCATTTTCTTCTGCCATCTGCCACCTCAGTACCCATGATCCATATTACTGCATGCTTGAAATAGGGAATCTACGCATTCCATCCCTTTCAGAGTGAATTGATTTTTAGATAAAGATAAATTCCTCATTATTGTTGCTGTTGGTAATGTCATTTTTTCACCTCACTCTTATTTATTTTTTGAAAAGGAAGCCTTTCTATGTAGTTCTCCACAAGGCGTATATTCAAGATAAATTACTTCACGCTCGGGTTCTAAATTCTCGACATAATGCCTTAAATATTCAATTCTTATATAACCATATCCATCATCATCTGGATAGCCATCTATTCCTTCATTAATAAATATTGTTAAACTGCAACAATTTGGATTCGATCTTTTGAATTCTTCTATATTTAAATAACGCTTACTTTCTAGCCTTTTATTCTCTAACCATACCCTTCCTCCTAACTCATGAGCATTTACATATTCAATTCCCCGATCAATTAACTCTTGCTCAGTATAAAGGTTATGGATATATTCCCATTTGTCAAAACAATAACCCCGCCTTTCTTGTATGGTAATAAATAAATAGATTGAAAGGAGAGCTAGTATGAACCATAAAATATATCCATTTCCTTTTTCTTCATTTTCTTCCGCCATCTTCCACCTCTTGGTTATTTAACGGGTTTAAACTTTAACATATGATTCGTCATATAACTACGACTTGATATTCCACAAACTTTGTTTAATTTATGATCCTATTCAAAACTTTTCTAAAACCTACCGCACTTTTATTACCGCTCTCTTAAACTCTCATCTAACGTAGTTTTTAGTGGGCTAAATAAATAATCTAATACACTGCGTTTACCTGTTTTAATTTCCGCAGAAACTGCCATACCTGCCATTAACTCTACTGTTTTTCCTTCAATTAGTAGAGTACTTTGATCCATTAAAATCGTTGTCGCAAAAACAGGACCAAGTTGTTCATGATCTATCGCATCAAAACTGATTGTCTTGACTTTGCCTGTTAGATAGCCATAACGAGTGTAAGGAAATGCCTCTATTTTAATCACTACATCTTGCCCCACATTGACAAAACCAATGTCTTTATTGCCAATCATCGCTTCCACTTCTAAATAATCTTGTTTTGGTACGATCACCATTAAAGATTGTGCGGTGGTCACAACACCGCCAAGTGTATAAGTTTGCAATTGTTGTATCGTGCCTTCGACTGGCGAACGAATTTCAATAAATGACATATTTTTGTTTTCAGATGTAAATTTTTACCACAACTAACTAATTCTCTTTGCTTAACCTCATCTCATAGATAGTAAATTAATGTTTCAGTTAGTGAAGATTGGCAGAAATACCGTCAAAACTAGCCAATATCACTAGCGTAAAACCCGCTAGACTTGGAGGGGCCTTATAAAAAAGCTAAGACATTAATAAACATCGACCTATAAAAACAAACCACACTTTATTCTTTCTAACTATATGTAATAAATATTTACCAACAAAAAATGATCTGCCTTAAAAAGTTGAATAATCAACTAATTAAAAACAGATCATTATTTATTTTTTAATATATTTAAGAATAATAACTCGCCACAGCTAAAGTACTTATATACTGTTTCACATCATCTTGTTGAACTGAAAACATATCACTACCATGCTGTGTTTCAAACGCTGCCATTGCTGATACTAGCTTATCTACTTGGCTAGGATCTAATGAGCGGCCATCGCCTAACTCAATACGTTCAACTTGATATTTTTGGCTAGAATACCAGTAGTTTACAGTCACTGTATCTGTTGTATCCAAGTTAGTAATCAACAAATGATTATCTTTTCTTGAAAACCAAAGTTTCTCTGGATTATTTATATCTACAAAACGAATAACATCAATATCTGAGCTATTAGAAGAATATTCTTCTATTACATCATGACCATGTCCACGACTAAATAAATACGTATCATCGCCATAATGCCCTTTCAAGGTATCATTGCCCAAACCACCTTCAAAAATCGACTTAGCTTGTGCATCCTTCCAATCTGTCATTACATCATCACCTGATGTACCCACAAAACGGATGCCTTCTTCACGCATCGTCGTTAAACTTAAGCTTCTATCCGTGAACACAAACTCTTCCACCTCATAACGTGCACTGTAATAGAAATCCTTCAAACGCAATGAATCCGTCTCACTGTAACCAAACAGCAGTAAATCATCCCCTTCTCGACGGAACTTCACATCACTATATGCCACATCACTAAATACTATACGGTCATGTTTGGTCGGCGTTGAATCATCATATTCCTCTATCACATCATGACCATGTCCGCGACTAAATAAATAGGTATCTGAACCATAGCTGCCATATAATGTATCATCACCAGCACCGCCAACTAATACATCATCACCATTTTTTGCTTTTAACTGGTTATTCATCGCATTTCCGATGATAATATCATCACTTTTATTACTTTCTAAAACCACTGATTCAGTAAACACAATCCCTTTTTTATGTAAGTACCCTAAAATACTTCCTGAACTTGCTTTCCAATCTTCAGCGAAACCTTCTTTTTGTGCAGTCTCAAAGTATTTATTGAGCAAAAGTAATCCTTCATACCATTCTCTTGGATTTTTTAAAAACGCAATATACTCACTTAAATCAGTTAAGGCATTAGAAGGTGATTCAGCAAATGTTTCATTAAATAATTGAACTGTATAAGAATAATCACGGCTTAATACGCCATCTTTATAAAGAAAACCGACTGAATCTGCATATTTTTTCAAACGTGTTTGTAACAACAAAGATTCATAGGCAAGTTGAATTGAATTGTTATAAATTTGATTTATTTTATCGGTAATATAATCAATATCTTCATCAACAGTATAATAGAGTTGGGCAATATTCATACTATATAAAGAATTGATCGTCGAAATTTTTGCTTTATTATCCTCAAAACGTTGCATAACGGCAGGATCATGCTGCGCATTTCTTAATGCATTTAGCTGGTTTGGTGTTAATCGAATAACTTCCGCATCTGGCGCATCAGTTTCAACTGTTTTTTCTAAATGCAAATCATAAGATTGATACTTATTATCTGTTTGTGCCCATTTTTGCAAAATACTAGGCAGTAAAGCAAGTTGCTCTTCTCGCGTTTTAGCAATAGTATATTGTTGCAATAAATCATTTAACTCTGCTGATAAAGTTGCGGCTTCTCTTAAATCTCGAACGCGCCCAATACCTCTAAGATTGATGATTTTTTCCTGTTCTTCTGTTAACTTCAATTTTTCAGCAAAATCGCTATAAAATGGATTAAAGCTAAAATTAATATCCGCCATGACACCGAATGAACCATCTTCTTTCTCATATTTACCAAGTTGGCTTAACACATTATCGCCTGCCATTTCATCATAGCGATCTTCATAAGCTGTATGTAATGATTTAATCGCAAAATCAGATAAATTAAATAACTCATTTTCTTCGCTTATCCCATTTTGATTTAAATCTCGCCATAGTTTCAATTCCGAAAATTTTGTATCTTGTTTATCAATCACACCATCATCATTACTATCCAAATCTTTTAGCGCAGAAAATCCATGTTGAGCACGAGTTGAATCAGACAAGATTACCATATCACTAAACAGCTCTGAAGCATTCGTAATCTTACCATCGCCATCCTTATCTAAGACTAAAAACCCATCATCTTCTTTTATCCAACCAGTAGATGTTCGGATACCATCAGCATCGTGATCAAATAATGAACCAGAATGACCATTATGTCCTACTGTTTCAATACCATCTCCATCAAGATCAAGGACTAAAGGATCATAGAGTTGAGGACTGCGTCCACGCTGATTAGGGGACCCCCTCCCTCCATTAGAACCACCTCCATTAGAACCACCTCCGTTAGAACCTCCATTGGAACCATTTCCATTTGAATTATTATCTCTGCGTGAATCTAAATCAGTAGACTCACTTCTATAGCTTCCATGTTTTAATCTAGCCCAGTTATAACCAGAACCATCGGGATCCACATCATAAGTATCAAATAAATTTTCACCTTTCTCAAAATAATATTGGATAACAGACATTTCACCATCGAAATGTATAAGATCATTTAAATAAATGTTTAACTGACCATTTTTAAAATTTCTGATCGTTATGTGATGTCCTGTCACTAAATTAGTCATAATTAAAGTGGCAGAAAAATTTCCATCTTTAAAAGACAAACCATTCAGTTGATAAGAATAAGGAGTACTCACACCATCAGAACCAACAAACTTAGCACTACGTCCTCGCATTTCAGTAATTTTACCGAAATACATGTTTTGTACGACTTCATTATCTTCATTTTTTACTTCTTCTGGATATTTATTATCCTTATTTTGAAAACGAATTTCTCCATTCCCATCACTATCTATAATAATATCGCCATTTGTCACATAATAAATATCATGCCCTTCTCCGCCCTCTAAAAGATCACTCCCTTCGCCAGCATAAAAAATATCATTATATTTAGTCCCCTTGATTTCATCATTTCCTTTACCTGTTACATAAGTGATACCATTTTTGACATAATTCATTAATCTATGATATCTAATAGGTCCATCCTGATTCATTTCGATGTAAGACTCTAGATCAAGCTCTACCCCAGTAAGTGTCGTAGCTCCGTCTAATTTATCATCTTGTACTGAACCATAAATAACAGGCTTACCTTTATATAAATGCTTAATAGAACCATTATTCCAAAGTCTTTCAATTAATCTATTAAGCTTTAATCCAACCTCTGCTCCATTTAAAATACTAAAATGATTTTTTCTCTCTTCCTCAGCAATAAAATCGGCTTTCGTAAACTTAGTTTTTTTCTCAACCTCACCAATAAACTCTATTATGACTTTTTTACCAACTCCAGAGGGATCAATCTGTGGTTCTAATGTAAGGTTAGCCAGATTAGACCAAAATCCTCCTTTAAAATCGAAGTTTTCTTTTTTATGAGGCTCAATCGCAAAATTTTTAATATAACGATTACCATTTTTCTCTACGACAAAAATCGCTTCATCAGTAATCTTAAAAGCCGTCGTATTCCAAATATACGCTCGCTCTAAAAGATCATCTTGCCCATCATCATAAAATGCTAAAGTTTGCTTTACGCCAGCAAATCCATTAAGAGCTTTCCCATTAACATCTAAATAACCTGTTTTTTGTAATATCTGAGTTTTTGTATATTCTCCTGGAGCAAGCTCACCTAAAGGAACTACATCTCCCCAATACGCATTAAATGCATTTGAAAATGGTCTAAAGAACAAATGTAGAATATCAAAATCAGCTGCTGTAACAAATCGTCCAGGTCCTGTTTTAGAATCCATAAATTTGTTCTTATTTACCTTAAAAGGTTTAATTTCTTTTTCAAGAATTTGTATTGAATCTAATCTATCTTCCTCTTTAGGGGTTAATTTATTTTTATATAAATATGCGTTCGTTATTTCTGTTGCTGTTGGTAATGTCATTTTCACCTCACTATTACTTATGTTTAAAATGCAACCTCTTCCCTTAACTCTCCACAAGGCGTATATTCAAGATAAATTACTTCATGATCAGGTTCTAAATTCTCGACATAATGCCTTAAATATTCAATTCTTATATAACCATATCCATAGTCATCTGGATAGCCATCTCCTTCATCAATAAAAGTCGTTAATGTACAACAATCTGAGTTCATCTGTTTAAACTCCTCAACGCTAGAATAGCGTTTTATTTCTTTTGTTGTTCCATCTGGTTCAATGACACCTGACGGCATTGTTGATACCACATATTCAACCCCTCTATCGATCAACTCTTGCTCAGTATAAAGGTTATGGATATACTCCCATTTGTCAAAACAATAACCCCGCCTTTCTTGTATGGTAATAAATAAATAGATTGAAAGGAGAGCTAGTATGAACCATAAAATATATCCATTTCCTTTTTCTTCATTTTCTTCCGCCATCTTCCACCTCTTGGTTATTTAACGGGTTTAAACTTTAACATATGATTCGTCATATAACTACGACTTGATATTCCACAAACTTTGTTTAATTTATGATCCTATTCAAAACTTTTCTAAAACCTACCGCACTTTTATTACCGCTCTCTTAAACTCTCATCTAGTGTGGTCTTTAATGGGCTAAATAAGTAATCTAATACACTACGTTTACCTGTTTTAATCTCAGCAGAAACTACCATACCTGCCATTAATTCCACCATTTTACCTTCAATCAGTAGAGTACTTTGATCAATTAAAATCGTTGTCGCAAAAACAGGACCGAGTTGTTCATGATCAATCGCATCAAAACTGATTGTTTTAACTTTGCCTGTTAGATAGCCATAACGTGTGTAAGGAAACGCCTCTATTTTAATCACTACATCTTGCCCCACATTGACAAAACCAATGTCTTTATTGCTAATCATTGCCTCTACTTCTAAATAATCTTGTTTTGGTACGATCACCATTAAAGATTGTGCGGTGGTAACAACACCGCCAAGTGTATAAGTTTGCAATTGTTGTATCGTACCTTCGACTGGCGAACGAATTTCAGTAAATTGTTGACGCTCTTTCGCTTTCGCTACTTCAAAAGCAAACTGGGTCACATTATCATTTGCCATACGAAGCTGCTCTAGCACATCACGGCGAAAAGATTCAATATAGTAGCGATAATCTTCGTTTGCTTGAGTTAAACTGGCAGTCAGTTCATTTAGTCGACTACGCTGTGCATTTAAATTATTGACTAATTCAATAAACTGGTATTCTTGCGCATAGTACTCTTGTTTTGAACTATGCCCTTTTTTGTAAAGATTTTTCAATCCATCCCTGAGTTCTTTACCATATTTTTGCATTTCTTGTAGCTTTGCCACTTCAATTTCGGTGGTTTTTATTTCTGCTTGACGTTGTTCGATACTCGCTTCTAATTTTTGTTTCTGAGCTCTCCAAGCAATATATTGGCTATGTGCAAGTAATTTTTCTTGCTTAAATAACGGATGTTCACTCGAAAACAGCAATTGGCTTTGTTCATCTTCTTCCATTATTGGTTGATTACCTGTATCCATTGCATATAACAAAGCACGTTGCCTCAATTGAGATAATTTAGCCGCTTTTAATGCCTCTTCTGATTTTGAATAATCCGCTTCTACCCCTAATGCCACAAGCTCCATGAGCAGCTGATCTTTTTTCACTTCCTCACCATTACGGACATACACTTTTTTTACTACGGCTGTTTCAATTGGCTGAATAATTTTACTGCGCCCACTTGGCGTAATTTCACCTTGTGCAACAACAACAATATCGACTTTCCCTAGCCATGCCCACATGATAGCAAGCAATAAAAAGAGCATGATTAGACGCGCAATCCATTTTGGTAATGCAGAAACAGGGGTATCAATCAATTCTAAATGTGCGGGACGAAACGCATTTTCATCGGCTTCACGTACTGGTGTATCTAATTGTTTACGTACTTTCCAAACTTCTTTAAAAATACCTAAATAGCGCTTGGCCAAATCACATAATCCTTGCCAGTATAAATTCATCGACAATTCTCCCTAATTCGCCTGTAGCTGATGTAAATAATGGTACAAGCCATTTTTTTCTAATAATTGTTGATGGCTACCTTGTTCGACTAAATGTCCTTTATCTAATACTAAAATACGATCACTTTGTTGCACCGTAGAAAGACGATGCGCAATAATAATCACCGTTCGTCCCCGACAAATATGCTTCATGTTTTGCATAATAATATGTTCTGATTCATAGTCTAAGGCACTTGTTGCTTCATCAAAAATCAGGATTTTGGGATTGGTAACAAGTGCTCGAGCAATGGCAATACGTTGACGTTGTCCGCCTGATAAACTGGTGCCATGTTCACCAACAATAGTGTTATATCCTTCTGGTAATTCAGCAATAAAACCATCTGCCCCAGCTAATTTTGCCGCTTGTATAACACGTTCCATCGGCATAGCAGGCTCACTTAACGCAATGTTATCTCGAATTGAACGGTTAAGTAGAATATTGTCTTGCAACACAACGCCAATCTGGCGGCGTAACCATGCAGGATCAAGCAATGCGACATCATGACCATCAATTAATACTTTGCCATCTGAAGGAAC
Source organism: Pasteurella oralis (assembly GCF_002850605.1). Taxonomy (GTDB): domain Bacteria; phylum Pseudomonadota; class Gammaproteobacteria; order Enterobacterales; family Pasteurellaceae; genus Pasteurella; species Pasteurella oralis. The sequence continues at coordinate 265,492 of NZ_NXGB01000001.1, read as the reverse complement.
ATATAAACGTTGGATCAACTTAGTTAAAGTACTTTTACCCGATCCAGAACGACCAACAATCCCAATCACTTCACCAGCTTTAATATAGAGTGATAAATGACTAAGGATCTCATTACCATTTGGACGATAACGGAAAGACACATCTTGGAACTTAATATCACCTTTGATTTCAGGTGGAGTTAATCGGTTCGTCGGGTTTTCTGTTGGCGTATTTAAAATGTCCCCTAAACGACTCACAGAAATACCGACTTGTTGAAAATCTTGCCAGAGTTGAGCCAAACGGATCACTGGTGCCGCAACTTGACCTGCTAACATGTTAAAAGCAATTAATTGACCTATAGTTAAATCTCCACTGATGACCAAATGGGCGCCCAACCATAAATTGATAACCATCACTAATTTTTGAATTAGCTGTACTCCCTGTTGCCCAATCGTCGCTAATTTTGTGACCTTAAACCCTGCGTGCACATAACCTGCTAACTGTTTATCCCAATGCTCTGTCATTTGTGGGCTGACCGCCATTGATTTAATGGTGTTCATCGCACTGACAGATTCAACTAGGAAAGATTGATTATCCGCATTACGCGCGAACTTTTCATTTAAGCGATGACGTAACATTGGGCTAATTGTAGCGGACCAAATGGCATAACAAGGTAAAGAAATCAATACAACTAGCGTTAACCAAAAGCTGTAATACCACATCACCGCAATAAAGATGAAAGAGAATAATAAATCTAAGATTGAAGTTAATGCTTGACCCGTTAAAAAATTCCTAATTTGCTCTAATTCACGCACGCGAGCAACCGTATCTCCCACTCTACGATTTTCAAAATAAGAAATCGGTAAGGTTAATAAATGGCGAAATAACTTAGCGCCTAACTCCACATCAATACGGCTAGTTGTGTGAGCAAATACGTAAGTACGAATGCCGCCAAGTACAACTTCAAAAATCACTACTACAGCTAATGCAATCGCAATGACATTCAATGTGCTAAATCCTCGATGTACTAAGACTTTATCCATCACAACTTGAAAAAAGAGCGGTGTAATGAGCGCAAAAAGTTGTAACACAATAGACACCACTAATACTTCAACAATGATTTTGCGGTATTTCACAATAGCAGGAATAAACCAAGTAAAATCAAATTTCGCTAAACTCCCTAATACAGAAGCACGGGAAGCAACCACAATGACTTCACCTTGATATCGCTCCCTAAATTTTTGTTCATTTAATACGACTGGACTTTCTGTTTCCAAATCATGAATCAAATAGCGTCCATGCTCTTGATCGATACGCGCTAAAATAAAATGCTTGCCATCATCACGCCAAACCATAATAGGCAATGATAAAAAAGGTAAACGATGAGGTTCTTTTTTGATACTTTTTACTTTCAGACCTAAACTTTTTGCTGCAAGTAACCAATTCGCTTTGCTTAAACCTGTACCATAAATATCAAATTGATGTTTCAGTTGATGAGGATTGACAGAAATACGATGAAAACTGGCTAATACTACTAGCGCAGAAAGCGCTAAATCAGGAGGAGTTTGTATAGACATGTTAAGACCTAAATTGAAATTAATTTATTATTTTTGTTCAAGAAATTAATTAACATAAGTCTCAAAAAACCACAATTTATATCGGGTTAAAAATTTCAATTCTGTGATTAAGTTCAAAATTCTTAAAAAACCAACCGCACTTTCACCTTTTTACTAAATGATATGCAATAAAAAAGAGTTGGTAATAAAAACCAACTCTCTTACTTACTCTTTTCTTATGCAGCAGCATTCACGGCTAATAAAGTATGAAGCGATGGATTAATACTTCCTGTCAGAGAAATAGCCTCCCCATCTTCTCCTTCAAAACTTGCTATAGTCTGTATAAGATTATCAACAAGTTGCTGTGCTTGTACATTCACTTGACTTTCAATTTGTGGCAATACCGTTAACTTGTTAGCAATAGTTGCAGTATTGAAATAACCGTCTGCGCAACCAATTGCACTTAACGCACTTTGACTATCAACAAAATGATTTAACACTCTTACTTGCTGATTAATATTTTTATCAACTAATGCAATTAAATCATTTCCATTACGGTGAAAACTTAAACGAGAACGCTTAATATTTTGAAAAAATAAAACATCTCCTCCCCCATTAGTTTTAACAACATCTATTCCATGACCGGCATAATACAAATAGCTATCTTTACCAGCACCACCTAATAAAATATCATTACCAATCCCGCCGACTAAGGTATCATCACCCGAACCACCAACTAAAAGGTCATTCCCACCTTTACCATCAATGTAATCATTCCCACCTTTACCATTGATCGTTTCTGCGCTATTTGTGCCGAATAACTTATCCCCATTCTCAGAGCCATAACGTATTACTTTTGCCTCAATTTGTTCTCTATCTAATGTAGTACCATCAGCAAATATCACTTCATTGACTTTATAATGCGGTGTCCAATCAATAAAATAATTATGCACTGTAATTCGATCAACATTGTTTCGATGAGCTAAAACAAGATGATTATTGTCACGAATAAACTGGATATCTGACACAGCAATTCCCTCACCAAAACGAATAACATCATAGGAATCTAATACATTACTGTAAGCTTTTCCTTGACGGCACTCATAGATATGATCCTGCCCAAAATTCACATCAAAATGATATATTTCATTATTATATGAGCCATACAAAATGTCATTACCAGTGCCACCATCTAATGTATTCGTTGAAAATATCGTTTTTCGATCAAACGAATCCAAATCATCTGAGGTATCAATATAAAAATATCCCCCATCCCCAGCATCTAATACATCATCTCCAGCACCACCAGATAATAAGCTACCTGTAATTTTCTCATCAGAATATGGTGAATACTGATTTACAATAAATATTTTATCATTGCCGCCTTCGCCATATAATTGACCAGCACCTCTAATAATGTCATCACCCTCACCAGCGCGAATAATATCGTTATTACTTATACCATCTATTTCATCTGCGCCAGCACTGCCTTTCAATGCTTCGGCTTTCATTTGGTCAGCATCCCAAACAGTACCATCACTAAACAAAATTTTCTCGATAGTTGTTGCTATAACCTGCCTTAAATTGTTGTTCGATAGTAAGCTGATCCTTTCCATTCACATGGCTAATAATCATATCAGTATCAACAATTTTAATAATCAAATCATCTGGCGAAACATTATTAAAATAAACGGAATCAATATCGCTACCAATACCTTTCCAATATAATCTAACAATATCTTGTCCCCAATCTTGATTTAGAATAATCGTATCATTGCCTGTTCCTGCATAGAACTCATCATTAATAGACGAGCCAACTAACGTATCATTACCTTTCGTTCCAATTATCCCCTCATTCCCCTCCTCAGATGTGACTCGATCAATGTAGTTATAGTTTAAATCGGTTGAATAAGTGCCTAAATTCGTTGCAATTTTATTTAAGGTTTCAAATTCTGTATGTTTGCCTTCTTCTTTCAATTTAGTCATGTAAAGGCTAAATTGAGTCCAATCATATACTGCTTTTTGATATGTTGAGTCATAACGTAATTTAACCGAATCAAAAATAGATTTATAAGTAGTTTGTGCTTCAATATGAGCTGCAACATATTGCCGAAACTTCTGATATTCTTTTTCTAACACTTTTGCTGCCTCTGGTCCTGCAGCATAAGTCGCTTTAGTCAAGCTATCAAGCGCACCTAACTTTACAATAACATCTAATTTCTGACCATCCATGAAACCACGTAAACCTGGTATTGTCTGAATATCAGCCCAGCTATAAATAAGACTATCTAACAAAGATTCTTTATCTTCTGGTAAGGCTTGAATATAAGATTTGACTTTTTCTACTAAGGAAGGCTTTAAAGCCATTGCCATATGTAAACTATACATATTACCAAAGCTAGCAATATTAGGTAATAATGCAATCTCTTCAGAAATAGCAGAATTAATTGGTAACGCGCGTGCATCACTTGGATCATTATGAAACCAAATATCAATAATGTCAGTTTGTGTTTTATCTTTCCAAGTTACTTTCGATATTTGACCATGATAATTATTGCCAGAATCATAATATCTATTATTTTTATACGCCAAATCAATTGACTCTAATTCAGACTCAGATAAATTTATTAGTTCATTAGCCTCAGAAACACCATTACTATTTAAGTCTTTCCATAATTTCAATTGTGCCCAAATAGCATCATTTTTATCTAAAAGACCATCTTGATTTTCATCAAATTCTGCTAATGCATGGAAGCCATTTGTGGCGTTTTCTCCATTTTTTAATGGCGTATAATTCCCAAAGAGTTCAGAGCCATTATCAATCATATTATTTTGATTACGATCGAGAACTAAAAGTGCATCATCTTGACTAGCCCAACCAGTACTCTGCGCAAAGCCATTATTATCTAAATCGAAATACACATTATGTTTATCTTTCGCTAGCGTTTTTACACCATCTCCATTCATATCAATAATCAACGGCGAAGCGGTCACAAAATCTCCCTTACGGAAAGCTTCAACAACATCAGGTTTTTTATCATTCTTGATTTTCAACTGAATCCCCAAGTCGCCGTCCTTAAAATTGCGAATCGTCACACCTTCTACCGTCAAATCACCACCAGTCCAATTATAAACTGTACCATCATCGCTTCGATAACCCCCCTCTGGATCTTTTTTACTATTTCTTTCCCCTCCTCTTAACACTTTATTATTTAACAAGACTTTCCCTTGCCCATCAGAATCAATAATTGTATCGCCCTTACCTGCATGATAGACATCAAAACCATCACCTCCGTCTAATACATCGTTTCCTTTACCACCATCTAAAATATCATCGCCACTTTTGCCTATGAGATGATCTTTTCCCATAGACCCTTTAATATAATCTGCTCTGTCATCATACCCAATAATTTCATAATCTTTTTTCAAACGCAAATAATTAACTAAACCAGGAACTAAAGGATTAGGAGTTACATTGGGACGAAGAGGTAATAACTGATTTTCTTTAACTTCTATGGCTTTATTTTTTGCTAATACAGCTCGAATACTAGCAAATGCGTTTATTGGAAATGTCCAACTAGGGTCATGTGTGAATTTATACCCAATAAGCTCTAATGCTCTAAAAACATAATGAACACAGCTGTGTTTCAATCCATTGTATATCGTTGGATCAAAACCCATTTCTTTAGCATTAGAATTTGACTCTCCAAATCTTAATAAAGTCTCATATTGTTGCCGATTAATTTGAATAGTTATAGCAGGGAAAGAAGATACATAACGTCCCTCATCCAAGTTGGTAATTTCACCTAGACCATGTATTTCTTTATATTTAGGATGAAATCCTGCACTTTGAATAAATTCATTATTTTTATGTAATACATACCAAAGATGACCTGCTGATGATTTATCATCTCCAGCAATAGGAACGATATAATCATCTCCCATCTGAGCTACTTTAAATGTTACTGTATATTTATTATCAGGCATATTATTCTCCTTAAATATAGATAATAAAAGGCTATCAATTAAACTTTATGTGCTACTGGTCTAATAACTAAAAATGTTTCCACATCTTGGTATTCCGGCAAAATACTCTGATTTATTATTTCTAATCTATAATGTGTATTTTCAGAAAAATCATAACAAGCTGCAGACTCAAGTGTCCAATGTCCCAAAATTTCTGCTATAGATATTCCCCCACCATTAATTTCAAGGCTGCTAAAGGAAAAGAAGTAAGAAAAATAAATATCTTTTGTTTCTATTAATATCTCATCTTTATAGATCTTTAATAATAACTTAGGTTTTTCTTTAGCTTCTTGATAAAATACACTCTCACTTAATTTAGCAACTTGATAAGCAGAATATTTTGGAGAATAAAAATCACTATAATAATTTTCACCAAATTCCTTTTTCAAATTATCCATTAACTGGAGATGATTAAATGCAACAAGAAAACATTTTTTATGCTTCACTTTAGGTTTAGTATCGTACTCAATCACCTTAATCCATTCATTTGTTAAAGAAATCGGGTAATAACGGAAATCTCTTCTATCTTCTTTATAGATAAACCTAGTAAAATAAAAATAAAGATAAATAGAATATCCTAATAGGATTGGGATTAATAACAATAACACTTGACCATAATGTTTCTTTAAAAAATCGATCATAATTTATCACCATAAAAAATAATTAATTTAATACCATAAGTAATAACAGAAAAAAATTATTCTCTTGAGTTTGTGATCTCATTCAAAATTTTAACTTTTCACACTTTATTACTGTTCTATCAAACTCTCATCTATCGTGGTTTTTAATGGGCTGAATAAATATTTTACTTACTTTTATTTATCCAAACTGACTTGTATAGCCAGTCTTTCAAATTTCCTTCTTATAATTGATATACTTGTGACCTCTTATAGCAGTTTTAAAAGTTATAGTATATTTATTTTCTGACATACTTTGCCTCCCTCGTTTTCAAGATTATTTATTGTATATATGTCTAATGCTAAAGAATGTTTCAACACCTTGATATTGTGGCAATGGTGTATCATTAATTAACTCTATTGTATAATGTGAATTTTCTATAAAATCATAACAAGCAGATGTCCTTGGTTTAAAATGCCCATAAGCTTGACCTAAACTTATTCTCTTGCCATCCACAATTTCGCCGAAAGATGATTCACTAGCTGTGATATATATCTCTTTTTTTAAAATTAATTCTCCATCTTTATACAGATTCAATAAAAAGTGAGGTTTTCCAATAATTAAAGAAGAATAAAACTGTTCATCAGTTAATGTGTAGGGATTATATTTAGGATTAAAAACCACAGGAAAAATACCTAATTTCTCTTCAAAACTATTAAGTTCAAACAATAATACAAAACACTTATAATGTTTAATATGCTTTTTTGTTTGATAATCAATAACCTTTGTAAATTTTTTTGATAAATCAATGGAATACAGAGGTGTATCTTCTCGATCTGGCTTATGTCTTGAGTTTAAATAATAAAAAATCAAAACAAATAACAAAGAAATAATAAAAAAATATCTTTTATTAATAATTTTAACCATAACAACACCTCACTATTTTTAAAATCAAACCTTATGGTAAAAATAAATTATTTACAACTATAAAAACAGAAATTAAAAAACACATACTAAAATCAAATCAATTTGAATAATATGGCTTAAATAAAAGATCGCTACAATTACTTAAAAAATAAACATCTTTTATATCATTAAACTCTCTAACATAATGATGCTTCCCTCCCTCAAAAGATTCTGATACGAAATAATAAAAATAATCTAAATAAAAATAATATATTCCTATACCATAAGCCTTGATATCAACTTGCTCAGGAATATTTCCTCTCTTTGAAAAATTACTCTCTCCAGTAATAAGTCTGTAATTTTTAAATTCTGGAGGCTTATCTTTTATGACAGCACAACAATCTGAGCCTAGCATATAATTATTTAAGAAACTATTTCCAAATAATGCATATTGATTACCATTACTTATATAATCTTCTAAATACTCTGGAGTAATAACTTCATTAGCATAAAACGCTTCTAAGACTTCTTTATTTATTGGAGATAAAGGAAAGTGATTTAATAAATATTTCTTCAATTTTTCATTGGTATAATCTCCAGCTACAAACCAAAGGCTACATACTTCTTTATTTTTCTTACAAAAATATGCAGATTCTTTCTCAATTTCGCCACCATCTTTTACCAATTTTTCATTTCTAGCGCTATATATTTCATAAAGTAATATAGAACTTAATTGAACCATTGCCTTATCTTTTAGTTCATCTAATGAATAATACTTTCTATCTCTCCAGCAATATCCATCTTTATTCTTTTTGACAAACTCCGCTTGGCTAATAAAAAATGGTTTTGAATTTTTACTCATCAATTGATTAAAATAACTATACTCATTCCAACTCATCCCCAAAAACAAGTAATAAAATAGAATAAGAACACAAAAAGACAAAAAAACATTTACCACTTTAAAATTAAACATAGCAAAAATATTCTTGGTTAATCATTTGATATGATTAAATAAGTCATGCAGTAAATCAAACCATATCAAAAAAATTATTATAGAAACATTAATACTAAAAGAAAAAATGTCAATATAGCCGAATCAAAAACCATGACCAATATCACATTTTAATTATTTAAAAATAAAATTTTAAAAACAGATATTATTTATATAGCCATTATTTTTTACCTTTGTGATTCATAGAAAATTATAAATACGCGCATTGATAAATTAATAAAAAATAATTTTTATTTTCATTACTTGTCCATTTCTCATCTTTCACAGAATCCGCTATAATAGTTTGATTTTTAACTGCGCTATGAATCCATAAGCAGAAATTCTAAATAAAGAGGTTTTTATGACAACGCCTGTAGTTGCCCTTGTTGGTCGCCCTAATGTAGGGAAATCAACATTATTTAATCGTTTAACACGCACACGTGATGCATTAGTTGCTGATTTTCCAGGCTTAACTCGTGATCGTAAATATGGTCAGGCGAATATTGCTGGTTATGATTTTATTGTTATTGATACAGGCGGAATTGATGGCACAGAAGAAGGTGTGGAAGAAAAAATGGCGGAGCAATCATTGCTTGCCATCGAAGAAGCTGATGTCGTGTTATTTTTAGTGGATGCACGAGCAGGCTTAACTTCAGCCGATATTGGTATCGCCAACTACTTACGTCAACGCCAACATAAAATCACAGTTGTCGTCGCGAATAAAACAGATGGTATTGATGCGGATTCCCATTGTGCCGAGTTTTATCAATTAGGTCTAGGCGAAGTAGAGCAAATTGCAGCTTCGCAAGGGCGTGGTGTTTCTGCCTTGATGGAACAAGTACTAGCACCAATTGCAGAACGAATGAATGCAAATGATGGCAAGCAAAGTGCGGTCGAAAATTCAGAAATTTCGCAAGATGATGAGCAGGATGAATGGGAGCGAGATTTCGATTTCGCTAATGAAGAAGATACGGCACTATTAGATGATGCACTTGCAGAAGATGTCGAAGAGCAAGACAAAAATATTAAGATTGCTATCGTTGGACGCCCAAACGTAGGTAAATCGACCCTAACTAATCGTATTTTAGGCGAAGATCGTGTTGTGGTGTACGACTTACCAGGAACAACAAGAGACAGTATTTATATTCCGATGGAACGTGATGGGCAACAATATACGATTATTGATACGGCAGGCGTACGTAAGCGTGGTAAGGTTCATTTGACAGTAGAAAAATTCTCGGTAATCAAAACGTTACAAGCAATTCAAGATGCGAATGTCGTGTTATTAACAATTGATGCACGTGAAGGTGTTTCAGATCAAGATCTCTCTTTACTTGGCTTTATTTTAAATGCGGGTCGCTCATTAGTTATCGTAGTCAATAAATGGGATGGCTTAAATCAAGATATTAAAGATCAAGTGAAATCTGAACTTGATCGTCGTTTAGACTTTATTGATTTTGCGCGTGTTCATTTTATTTCTGCGTTACATGGCAGCGGAGTAGGCAATCTATTCGATTCGATCCAAGAAGCTTATACTTGTGCAACACAGAAAATGACAACTTCTATGTTGACACGTATCTTACAAATGGCAACTGACGAGCATCAACCACCGATGATGAGTGGTCGTCGAATTAAATTAAAATATGCGCATCCAGGTGGTTATAACCCGCCAATTATCGTCGTACATGGTAATCAAATGGATAAATTGCCTGATTCTTATAAACGTTATTTATCAAACTATTATCGCCGCAGTTTGAAAATTATTGGGTCGCCAATTCGTTTATTATTCCAAGAAGGTAACAACCCATTTGCAGGTAAACGTAATAAGCTCACGCCAAATCAGTTACGTAAGCGTAAACGTTTGATGAAATTTATTAAGAAATCCAAGCGTTAAAATCAACTATTGTGGCGTTCCTAGCTTATATTAGTAACGCTGCAATATGAACAAATAGGAATAGTAGCAATGACGAATAAGAAAACACTTATTATTTTTCCACTCTTAACACAGTGCATTTTTTCTTTATTTTTGCTATTTTTTGATGCGTTCAATCTTGATAATCTAAGTTATGTTTTTCTATTAACGACTATTCCTGCATTTTTATTTTCTCTCGTTTGTATAGGTTATCAATACCATCAACGTAATCTTGTTCAAATTGCCTTTTTTTCTGGTGTAATTAGTTTCTTTTATACATTAGTAACACTTTCTTTTTTAATCGCGCATGCCCCTTTACAAGAAGCACAAGCACTTTCTTTATGGGAACAAAGTTTAGCGATGCTGTTTTACGCGGCTATGTTTGCTTTACCAAGCATGATGTATGCGATGATTGTGTTACGTTTATTTTTAAAGAAATCGCCTTAAACAACTAAATCTGATAAATAGTATTTATCAAATTATTATCACCAGAGTTTGAAAAGTATTGGGTCGCCAATTCATTGATAAGAAGGCAGTAACTCGTTTGTAGGGGAAAATACAATGAAATGCCATAAATCAGTTGTCAGCCTAAACGTTTATGAAAGTTTATTAACAAAATAAAAAGAGAGTGAATAACACCTTATTTCAATGTGTCATCTTTACTCCGCTTTTTTTAAAGTGATATCTCTGATTACCTCAACTCAATTAGGAGCAAGTTATGAAAAAACCATTTAAACTTTTCTTAGTTACAACACTATCTGCTTTCATCGCAAATTCTGCGATAAGTGCAACTGAAGTACAAACGCTGCAGCCACAACTGAATTATCAGCAACTTCTAACTCAGCGCCAAGTTGTAGATGAACTGTTAGAACAAGCTGTGATCATTCAAAACTCGCCTGCTCGCGTCTCTAATGCAGGCTTTACGGCAAAACTACCAAGCAATATGGAACGCATTGCTGATCTATTATTGCAAGCTTATGAGTTAGAACCTTATCGAGTAGATTTCTTATTTGGTGCAGCAAATTCAAATATTTATAATGGTAATGTTGATAAAGCAATTGAGTTATATGAAAAAGTTTTAACTGTTGCACCAGAAGATGTCAAAGCACATATTTATTTAACCTCCTGGAATCGCTTTAAGGGAAATCAAGAAAAATATTCCACTTATGCGAGTAAACTTAAACACATTGCGCCCGAAAAATATGCTTTATTAGAAAAAGTATTTAAGACAATTGATAAAGTTGCAACGGCACCCATTACTGATCATTTAAAAGATAAACTGCCTGAAAATTCAGCGATTATTACTTTAGGCTATGCGCTTGAATTAGATGGTAGTATGAATAAAATTCTAGTTGAACGTCTTGAAAAAACATTAGAAATTGCAAAGCAAAATCCTCATGCGTTAATTATTGTCACTGGTGGGGTACCAAAAAATAATCAAACCGAAGGAAAGTTAATGAAACAATGGCTCATTGACAAAGGGATTAGTCCAAACCGAATTTACGCCGATGACTATGCGAGATCGACCGTTGAAAATGCCTTATTCTCTCGCTATGCTTTAGCGAAACATAACATTAAACAAGCAGTACTCATTAGTTCAGGTAGCCATGTGCGTCGTGGGCAAGCATTATTTGAAATTGCTTTATGGGAATCAGGTCCTCAACAGCTAACAATAACAACGGTTGCTTCGTTAGATAAACCGTTGGAAGAACTACAAAAAATATCAACTAAAGATTTACTCGGTATTTATCGAGATAGTTTAAAAGTCATGGGGCTACCAATGTTTAACAGTGGTCCTTTACAAGATTAGATTAAACTATACTCAAAATAAGAAAACCGTTTTAAATTTGATTAAAACGGTTTTCTTTTCTATAAAATCTACTGGACTACTAATAATCGAATACAGCCTTTATCTGCTAACATTAAATTAGAAGAACCAAAAATAAATGGATGGTTGTTTGAAGAGACATTGTCAAACTTAACTAAGATTTGTACTTTACCTGTAATCCAAATACTGTCTTTCCACGCGATTTCATTTAATTCTAATGGGTTATCATCAAGCTTTTCTAACACAAATTTAGCCCCCTGAATTCGAAAACCCATTGGGCTAGAAGCCGTTAAAGTCCAGCGTTCTGTCGTGCCTAATTTAGCTGTTGTAACACGTCTTGGATCAAAATGTTTATTATTGACCATACCCGTGTTTACATCAAAATGGAACTGGCGTTCTTGAGCAATTTGAGCAGATAAATGCGTAACCGCATCAGTATTAAACTGTAGCACTGCCTGATTAGAGAATACAGAGGCTAATCCTTCGGGACGTAGTTCTAATATAATATTGTCGATCAGTTCATCATCACTGGCAAAAAGTGCGGTGAATTTATGCATAAAATTACGCTTTTCGCCAGCAATTAAACTCACATTCTCACCCTCATTCAAATCAATTAATAATTCAATACGTTCACTTGGTGACAGCAAAATTGATTTTAGTCGTTTAGCTTGCGGTAAGAAACCTTGATCCTGTGCGATTAAATGCATGTCTCGTTCATCATCACAACGTAATTCATAACTACGTGACAGCGAGGCATTAACTAAACGTAAACGTACCCAGCCACGTGGAACCGTTAAATAAGGTGCCTCTTGCCCATTTACAAATAAGCGATTACCTAAAAAAGTGTTCTCATTTTGTTGAAATAACTGTAAACCACTGCTATTCAAACGCATATCTTGCAAAATTAATGGAATATCATTCACCCCATACTTTTGCGGTAACTGCGGCTGACGACTTTCGTTATCTTCAATAATCCACATCCCAACCAAACCGCGATAAGTTTGGTAAGCAGAATTGGCTAAGGTGACTGAATGATACCAACAAGTTGCTGCGGATTGAGTAATAGGAATAATTGGTGACCATGTTTGTTTAGGTTGTAAAACACGCCCTACACCACCTAGTAATTCGCTTGAAGCTTGTATTCCTTGAATATTGAGGGCAACAGCTTGTGACAAATTATTACGATAATTGACTTTCGCAAAATCGCCTCGGCGAATTTTAACTGTGGGTCCCAAATATTGCCCATTGAATCCCCAAGCTTCAACATTTTTACCTGTTTCCAAAGCATGATCTACGGCTTGCATCGTCAAAAAAATAGGGCGCCCTCGCCGTGTTTCCATTAAAGGTGGGATACGTAAAGGCTGGCGATTCGCTGCCCAAAGAGGTGCCGGCAAAGTAGAAAGTGCGGTCGCAATTAAACTGTTTTTAAAAAACTGACGGCGAGAAAGTGTTGGCATAATAACTTAGCTCTGTTGGGCAATTTCAGCGTCAAGCTCTGCAATACGTTTTGCCATTAATTGATGACAATAAGCCGCCAGTTCACGCACATTATCTTTATCATAACCAGAGATATCAATGGGTTCTAACATTTCACAAATCACTTTGCCATTATCCCAACAATTTAAGTCAATTTTATGATGTGTTGTTGAACAAACTACTGGCACAATAGGAACACCAGCAGCAATCGCGGCATAAAATGCCCCTGTTTTAAAAGGTAATAATCCACGTCCACGACTACGCGTACCCTCAGGGAACATCCAAACAGACAAATTATCGTCATTAATTCGACGTGCCACCTCATTCATGGTGCCATGTGCTTTCGTTCGATTTTCACGATCAATTAAAATATTGCCAGTAACCCAATACAATATGCCAAAAAAAGGCACCCAAATTAAACTTTTTTTCCCCACACTTACCGTACGAGGCATCACCATATAAGAAATCGTCACCATGTCATAATTGTTTTGGTGATTTCCAATATAAATACAGCGTCCGACTTTATCTGCATTGTTTGGAAAGCGATGTTCAACTTTTAAGCCGAACAATGGATGAAGACGCCCAAACCAACGCGCCATAATACCGACATTACTTGGGTTTTTAAAGCGGATAAAAGAGTAAATTGAACCAAACACACAAATTAAAATACAACAAAAAACGATCACAATCGTACGGAGTAATTTCAACATAAGTCTATTCCTTTAAAAATTTGGCTCAGTATAGCGAAATTGCTGGAATATGTGTACAAATCAACATAAAAAATGTGCTACTCTACACAAAAAACTATGTAGAAAACCAATGAGAAAAACCTATTTTATTGCCGACTTACATCTTAGCGAAAACAGACCGCACTTAACCAAGCTTTTCTGCGATTTTATGCGAAATCAAGCGCCACAAGCAGAATCTCTTTACATTTTAGGCGATCTGTTTGATTTTTGGATTGGTGATGACGAAAGCTCGCCTCTAATTGAAGAAGTTAAAGCCGAAATTAAATGCTTAAGCCAACAAGGTGTGAAATGTTATTTTCAACATGGCAACCGAGATTTTTTAATCGGTCGACAATTTGCGCAAGACTGTGATTTAACACTTTTACCAACCTATCAACTCATTAATTTATATGGTGAAAAAATCTTGCTTTGTCATGGTGATACACTTTGTATTGATGATGTAACTTATCAACGTTACCGTAAAAAAGTACATCAAAAATGGTGTCAGTGGTTATTTTTATGTTTACCACTCAAAGTGCGGTTGACAATTGCTGAGAAAATCCGAGCTAAAAGCCAAGCAGATAAACAACATAAATCTACTGAAATTATGGATGTCAATCCTGATTTTGTATTACAAACTTTTAAACAATTTGCTGTCAAAAAAATGATTCATGGTCATACTCATCGGCAAAATATCCACCAAATCCCACCGTACTTTACACGTATTGTGTTAGGTGATTGGGGAGAAACAGCCTCAATTTTGGCGGTGAATGAACAAGGACAAATTCAATTTTTAACTGGAAAGGAATAAAATATGGCAGATCCGCAAATTCAATCCCCTATGGACTTTTGGGATTATCTCACCGTTATTTTATATCGTTTAGGCTTTGTTTTAGCGGGTATCATGCTTCTCATTTTTCCTTATCACGCCCAAATGGCACATAGAGGAATTTTAGTTGCAGCGGTACTTTGTGCTTCAAGTTTACATATTTATATGAAATCTTTTCGGCTCATTTTACAAATGGCAACATGGGGCGCATTATTGTGCCAGTCGATGGGATTTGAGCATTTAGCTTTAGGTGGTGCACTTCTAACTTTAGGAGGATTATGCTACAAAGAATACTTTTGTTTTCGCATTCTTTTTCTCAATATTCAGCCGTTTTTCGTAGCCGCATTTTGGTGCATTATCCCATTTAATAACAGTTTCGCCACACAAGTGATGTCAGTAATTATCGCTATCTTGTTTTTGATTTTAGCTATTAAAAAATGGCAAATGCCATTGCACTTTGATATTGGTGACAAAACAAAATATCAGATTTAACTATACTACTTTGATTGAAAAAATAGCAGACTAAAAAAGCAGACAGAGAGTCTGCTTTTCTATTTATGGCACTTTTTATTGAATTTCTGGGAACAGCATCTTAATCACATGTTGCGTTAAACGGCGAGATTTTCCTGCATAAGGGAAAATATGCATCATCATCATCGGATTAAAATTAGCCTCAATCACGCCCCAAGACGCTAAATTGGGTTGTGCAGGTTTATTCAAATCAGGAATAATTAAATCGACACCACATACCGCCGCGCCCATTGCTTGTGTAATTGCAACAGCGAGTTGCTTATAGCTGTCATGCATTTGATCTGTCATATCAATAGAATCACCGCCAGTACTAATATTCGAATTGGCGCGTAACTGTACAAGTCGATCTTTATCAGGAATAGAATCTATTGTTAAGCCTTGCTCTTTGAGTTGTAATTGTTCAATTTCGCCTAAAACAATTTTCTTCAATGGCGTTCGACTGCCATCACCGCGTAGTGGATGATCATTTTTCATGGCAACTAATTCGGCTACAGTATGCTTCCCATCGCCAATGACATTAGCTGGCACGCGTAATAATACCGCTAAAGTTTCATTACCTAACACAAAGAAACGATATTCCGTGCCAACTAAATAGTCTTCAATCATAATTTCTTTATCTTCACGAAAAGCGATTTCCACTGCTTTAGCAAAGTCTTCTCGGTTTTGTACACCTTGTTGGAAAATCGTAATGCCTAAACCATAATTCGTCGATTTCGGCTTAATCACAACAGCGCGATGTTCAAACAATGCATAATTCGCAACAGCCTGTTCAACGGAAGTAAATTCTCGGCTTTGTGGTACATTAAAGCCCGCTTTTTGCAACACTTTCTTCGTTACCACTTTATTTTCCATAATCAAAGGGGAAATATAGCTATCATGAGAGGTCATATTGCCATTTTTGACATATTCAACATGTTCACCATGGCTTAAACATAAAAACTGATCATTTTCATCTAGAATTTCAGTCTGAATGCCCTGTTGAATTAAATCAAACAGCAGAGCCTGAGTTGACAGCTCCATATTGTCAAACGCAGATAACGCATAAAAACGTTCAAATGCTTGTGCTTTATATTGTTGTGCTAATTGTGCGCCTAATTGCTGATATCCTCCCACTTGTTCAATCGCGTGGAACAAACGTCCACCAATCGTTTGTGCTGGATGAGCAAACTGACTCAATTTTTCTCTCACAATCACACTTAATTCTATTGGCGCACTAATTTGTTCAAGCATCGTAAGCATTTCTAATAAAAGTAATTCACCTTCTTCCGCATATGCCGTTTTATCTAATGGATGCTCAAAAGCGACTTCTGCCAAACGTGCTTTTCCTAATTCAACGCCATCTTGATCTACAGTGTCATCTAGCCAAATCATTAATAAAGCAAATAAGTGAATAAATTTTGCATCCGCTAAGCTGATACCATAAGCTTCAAATGGATTTAGATCGAATAAACGAAATTCGAGATATTGAATACCATTTTGCAATAATTCACGGGCTTTCTTTGCACCACGCAAACGGACATTAGAATAAAATTCTTTCTCAGCAATAAGCTTTCCAGTAGCGACCCAATGCTCTAAGGTTTCAACATATTGTTGCACACTATCAAAAGATACTTTAATTTCAGGATCGTTAACATAGCCATACTGACTTGAACGTAAGCTGCGTACATATTCACCAGCTTTAAGCGGCGCGGCATCTTCGCTAAAATAATTGTCTTCGACAGTTGGCGTTGCTGCCAACAAATACAACAAGACCCATTGATAGCGTAAAAAGTTTTTCGCCATTTTCAGATACAAATCATTTTGAAAATCGACCGCACTTTGATAGGTATTCTGTAAAGAAAATAATGTTGCAACTAACTCAGGCGCGAGCTGGAAATTATAATGAAGACCGCTCACCATCTGCTTATTCTTACCATATACTTTAACTAAATATTCACGGTATGCCACATCTTCAGAATTATCTAGTTGTGCCACTTTAATCTGTTGTTCTGCTGGTAACCCAGCAGGCATGCTCAACGGAAAGATGTATTCATCATCAGGTAGCGAACGCTGTACAACCTCGTGAATCGCGGATAGCCAACGATAAGTATCTTCTAATTTTTTATTCGGTGGTGTAATCAACTCAAGTTGACTTTCGGCAAAATCTGTTTGAATATAAGGATGATATGAGCGATTACCAAACTGGCTAGGATGTGCACTTGTCACAATGGAACCATCAGCATAAACACGCTGACTCTCTTTTTCTAAACCAAATGAACCTTGTTGGAATAACAAACCCAATTGATTTTGTTTAATCATTTGCTGAATTTTCATTTGCTTTCTCTATATTAAAAGAACGACATGTTCTGGATTAGTAAAATTAAACAGTAAAAAAACAAACTACTAATGCGATTTACTGTCCTTTCAAAAGCGATTAAACAACATTTCATGCTATTTAATTAGACGTGAACTAACACAAATTACTTACTTCATTTTGATTTTTAGACAACAGACACAACCTAAAATTACCAATAATGCCCCAATGCCCTGATATAAATTAATCACCTCACCTAAAGTAATATAGCCTACTATCGCGGTAGAAAGTGGTACTAATAACCGGATGATGTTGAAAGTGACAATCCCTTGTGTTTTCACAATAAAAAAAGCCATAAGCATTCCCGTCATCATGCCATAAACGCCAGCTAAACTCAGCCCAATCAGAGCACCAATATTCATATCAGCTAAATTAAAAATCACCTCACTTTGCCATGCCCAAAGCAAATAAATCAAGCCTGATAAAAAAGCCGTAAACGCACTGATGATGATAACATTCATCCCACCTGCAATATTTTTGACCACTAAATTTTGAATTGATTGGATAAAAATAGCAGTAGTCAAAAATATTGCACCTAAAATAAAGTTATTTTCAACCGCACTTTGTTTACCATAAAACACAAATACCAGTGAACCGATGATTAGAACCGCGCTACCCAACAAAAATTTTATATTAGTAACTTTTTGGCGTTCATCAGGATAAAAAATCGCCGCCATTAATACGGATAAAGGCATTGCTAATACACCAAAAATACTACCAGATAACGCCGATGTCTGTTTCATGCCATTAATAAAGAAATACATATTCCCTGTCATAAAACAGGCTAATATCAATAACTTAAATAAACGCCGATAGTCTTGTAAGACTTGTTTAAACTCGCCTCTAAATTTAAACAGACATATCAAAATGAAAACGCTGCCCCCCTGACAAAAAGCGGACAGCGTTATTATTTAATGTGTCAAAGTGAATACTCATATAACGCATAATGGGAAAACCCAGTCCCATTAATGCAATATAACTTAAGCGAATAAACCATTCATTGCTTAAATTGAGTTTTTTCATAGCACGATTATCTCGCGAGAACATTCTGTAATGCTTGGTATACTGCTTGTGCTCGTGTATCAGAAAGTGCTTTACCATCCTCATCTGTAATCACCACTGCACTTTGTTTACCCAGTGCACTCAATTGCATAAAATAAGTGCCTTTTTCTAATCCCGTGCTTGTATCTGCACTACCAAATGGCCACCACCAACTTTTCGCGCCTGTAGGACTATATTTTAATTCGCGAGAACCTCGTCCAATTACTTCATCTTTAATACTGAACTCAAGTTGTGGTAACACTTGACCTAATTTTGCCCAAGCTTGATTAAAAGGTGCTGCTAATATTAAAGCCTCACGTCCATTGCTATCAGTGGCGAATGTTGATTGAATTGGCGTAAAGCTCGAGTTATTTAATGCTTGGGCTTGTTTATGATAGGCTGAATTTAACTCACCAACTAATTGATTTAAACGATCTGAGCTATAACGTTGTTTATCTGCTAAATTTGGAGTAAATACGACATCATCACGTTTCATCTGTAATACTGAAACAAATAATGCGCTATAACCACCTGAACTGACTTGTTCAATCTCATAACGAATTTGAGTCTTACCAATATCATCAGTACGCCCTGTTGGCGCCCAATCTGTCACAATTTTATTGCCATCTAGCTTGTAACCTACGCTTTGTTCTTTTAATAAGTGCTGTACTTGTGCCACACTATATACCTGTTGTTTATCTGCTGGATAAGCAATTAAAGCACGCTCACCATCAAACTGAGCAATTGAATTTTGAATAATCGCTAATGGATTCTCAGGCGGACGAATATCAATATTCTGTGCTTTTTGCACTTTAATTTGAGGAAGCTGATAAGTCGTATCTTGTTTCGGTAAATTCACGCCACCAGTTGCTAACGGCATAAATGCTGGTAGCGCTTCATCTGATTTTTGATAAGTATCATTAGCTTGTTGTTTACTTTCATTACTTGCTGAACAAGCTGCCAGCGTGGAAAAAAGGGCAAGAGAGAGTAGCCACTTTGTCATAAAATTTTTCCTTAATGCTAAATTTTGTTAAAAATTACCGCACTTTGACAGTGAAAAAATAAAAAAGTTTAGGGTCTGTTTATTTAATACAGACCCTAAACAACATAGAGAATTAAAGTAGCCCAGCTACTTTTAACGCATTTTCAACCTGAGGTTGCAAGGATTCACTTAGTGTAGTTAACGGCAGACGCAACGTTGGTGTATCAATTAAACCTAAACGGTAAGCTGCCCATTTAACTGGAATAGGATTAGACTCTACGAAAAGATCTTTATGCAATGCCATTAAGCGCTGATTAATCACCTCAGCTTCATCAAATTCACCCTTCAGTGCTAAATGGCACATTTTTGCCATCTCTGCTGCTGCAACATTATTTGTCACTGAAATCACGCCTTGTCCGCCTAATTTCATTGATTCAAGACCAGTAGCATCATCACCACTTAAGAAAATAAAATTTTCACCTGCAAGCTGTTTAATCTTCGCTACACGAGTCAAATCACCAGTCGCTTCTTTGATACCCACAATATTCTTAATTTGTGATAAACGTCCTACTGTTTCAGGTAATAAATCACTCCCAGTACGTCCCGGTACGTTATACAAAATTTGTGGTAAATCAGTACATTCCGCAATAGCTTTAAAATGTTGATACATCCCTTCTTGCGTTGGTTTATTGTAATAAGGCACAACAGAAAGGCAACCAGCTACACCACTATCATTCAATAATTTCGTCATCACAATCGCTTCACTGGTTGCATTAGCACCCGCACCCGCGATAACAGGAATACGTCCATCGGCAAATTCAACTGTCTTCAAAATCGTTTTCACATTCTCATCAATACTTAATGTCGCAGCTTCGCCCGTAGTGCCTACAGAAACAATAGCATCAGTGCCTGCTGCGATGTGATGCTCAACTAATTTCTTCAGCGCCACAAAGTCAATTTCACCTGAATTGTCCATTGGTGTCACAATTGCAACAATGCTACCCGAGAATAAATAATTATTTACTGACATAACGCCTCCTGAGCATATTTATTAATTTGAAATAGTTATCATTTTTGAATGATATTCATTCTATTGATTGTTGAGTTTGCTTGTAAATTGCAGTTTAAGATCGCTAAAATAGCCTGAATTTGCAAGTCATTTTTTAAATTTTTTATCTAAACTTATTTCTCACGGGGAAATTTTCATGGAAATCTTACAAATTGGTGCACCTGCGCCACAATTTACGCTATTTAATCAATATAATGAGTCTGTTTCTCTAAAACAATTTGTAGGCAAAAAAGTGCTCATTTATTTCTACCCTAAAGCACTGACCCCTGGCTGTAATACACAAGCCTGTGGCTTACGTGATAGTAAAACCGAATTAGAAAAATTAGGTGTGGTAATTTTAGGGATCAGCCCTGATTCACCAGAAAAATTAGCAAAGTTTACTGACAAAAAAGCACTCAATTTTCTTTTGCTAGCAGATCAAGATCATCAAGTTGCAGAACAGTTTGGTGTATGGGGCGAAAAGAAATTTCTAGGCAAAACCTACGATGGGATTCACCGCATCAGTTTTTTAATTGATGAACAAGGCATGGTTGAGCAAGTCTTTAGTCAATTTAAAACCTCAAACCATCACCAAGTCGTATTAGACTACTTAACTCAATAAATTAGCAAAAAACGGACCGCACTTTACCTCAAGTGCGGTCCGTTTCTAAACGGCTTTACGATATTATACCACTATTTATCAAAGTATAATTTCTAACTTATCATGCGCACTACGTACTTTTTCTAAAGCACGCGCTACAGAGCTATCACGGGCAAGAATCACACCCATACGGCGATGACCATTGACCTCACCTTTTCCAAATAAACGAATATTGGTATTCGGTTTAGCCAGTACTTCTACTAAATTAGCGAATTGGACTTGATTGGATTGACCTTCTACCACAACCGCTTTAGATGCTGATGGACTAATCAAATGAATCTCTGGGATTGGCAAACCTAAAATAGCACGTGCATGTAGCGCAAACTCTGATAATTCTTGTGAAATTAAGGTCACCATGCCCGTATCATGTGGGCGTGGAGAAACTTCATTGAAAATCACTTCATCGCCACAGACAAACATTTCCACACCAAAAATACCACGCCCACCTAATGCTGTCGTAATTTTCTCCGCAATGTCTTGTGCTTTTGCTAAAGCAATATCAGACATCGCTTGTGGTTGCCAAGATTCACGATAATCACCGTCAACTTGAATATGTCCAATTGGTGCCAAGAAAGAAGTACCATGAATATGGCGCACAGTTAATAATGTGATTTCATAATCAAATTTTACAAACCCTTCAACAATGACACGACCACCACCAGCACGCCCACCTTGCTGTGCATAATCCCATGCTTTCTGTATATCGTCAGCAGATTTTAAAATACTTTGACCATGACCTGAAGAAGACATAATTGGTTTCACTACACAAGGAATGCCTATTTTTTCTACTGCATTTTTGAAATCAGTAAAATTATCTACAAATTGATAATGTGATGTTGGTAAACCCAGTTCTTCTGCAGCTAAGCGACGGATACCTTCTCGATTCATGGTTAATTGGGTCGCTTTTGCTGTCGGAATGACATTAAAGCCCGCTTGTTCAAGTTCAACTAGTGTCGCTGTCGCTATTGCTTCTACTTCTGGCACAATATAATCAGGCTTTTCTTGTTCCACTAACGCTTTTAATGCCTCACCATCTAACATAGAAAGTGTATAAGCACGATGTGCTACTTGTTGAGCAGGCGCATTTTCATAGCGATCAACCGCGATGACTTCAACACCTAAACGCTGTAATTCAATCACGACTTCTTTACCTAATTCACCAGACCCAAGCATCATTACTTTCGTTGCTTTCGCTGTTAAGGCAGTACCAATTTTTGTCATGTTAATTTCCTTCTGGCTGTGTCATACAGATATAGGATTATGGGTTTAATAATTTTTCATCAAGTAACAAATCTTCATTCTTATTTACACCAACACCACTTGCTATCACATTGCGCGCGATTTGATGTGCATCAGAAAGGGAATGCTCTGTATAACTACCGCATTGATATTCGTTTAGCTCAGGAATTTGACTTTGTTCTTTTACGTTAAGTACATCTTGCATTGACGCTAACCAAGCTACGGCAACTTGTTGTTCGTTTGGCGTGCCAATTAATGACATATAAAAACCAGTACGGCATCCCATTGGTGAAATATCAATAATTTCTACTTCATCACTATTTAAATGATCACGCATAAAGCCAGCAAATAAATGCTCTAAAGTATGAATTCCCTTAGCAGATAAAATAGCTTTGTTTGGCGCGCAAAAACGTAAATCAAATACACTAATATCATCTCCCTTTGGTGTACGCATTGTCTTTGCAATACGTACAGCTGGCGCATTCATTCGAGTATGATCGACTTTAAAACTATCAAGTAGTGGCATAATTGTTTCCTTTAAATTGTCAATTTATTTCAATTTTAGTTAAATTTTTTTGAACTTTACTTCAAGGCATCTGTCTTAAAATACAGCAACTTGCAGTTGTTTTTAATAAAATTGGTTCCTTAGGTTATTTCACCACCCTTTTGGGTGGTGTTTTTTTACGTTAAAAACGTATTTATTTTACTCAAATTGCAAACAAATTCATCGTTAATAACAATAAAAAAAGATAGCGTACAGCTTTACCTAATGTCATTAGCACAAATACACCCAGCATATTTAAACGCAACCAGCCAGCTACAACACACAACATATCGCCAATGACAGGTAACCAGCTGAAAAATAAGCTCCAAATACCATAACGTTGGATATTGCGAATAACCAATCCAAAGCGTGGATGTCGCTGTTGTTTTTCTGACACTTGGGGCAAAACACGCCCAAACCAATAGGTAGTGAAGCTACCAAGGCTATTGCCTAACACAGCAACTGTAAACAAGCTTAACACATTATCACTCAACAACGTTCCTTGACTTAAAGCCCAAGGCGTTAATATTCCAACAAAGATCACCTCTGAATTACCTGGCAAAACAGTGGCACTTAAAAACGCGCTGGCAAACATCAAGTATAAACTATGCTGCTGCCAAAATTCCCAAGACCATAACTCAATCATTTAAATCAGGTTTAAAACGTTGTAAATAGTCATCACGATCTTTTTGACTAATTGGTCTTAAGACATGACATGGATTACCTACTGCCACACAATTAGCAGGAATATCTTTCGTGACGACAGAACCTGCGCCTATCACGGAATTATCGCCAATTGTCACACCGCCTAAAATCACCACATTACCCCCAACCCAAACATTATGACCAATCACAATAGGTAATGCTTGTTCCCATTCTGATCTACGTAATTCAGGATCAATGGGATGTCCTACTGTGTATAAACTCACATTTGGCGCAAACAAAACATCATCACCAATTTTCACGCCACCTGTATCTAAAATAGTACAGTTATAATTAGCAAAAAAGTTTTTGCCCACTTCAATAAATTGACCATAATCACAATAGAAAGGAGAGTTAATATGTGGAATATTCGTTGCTTTACCAAGAATAGTTAAGATTAAACGTGCTTTATTTTCTTTATCAGAAGGGCGAGTTAATACATTATATTCATGCAATAATTCTTTATTACGCAAACGCAGTGCGGCTAATTCTTGATCATAAGGTTGATGAGCTAAACCTGTTAGCATTTTTTCTTTATCGCTTAACATACAATTACTCTGTAATTAATCTACACGTTCTCACATCAAATACATGCATACCTGCGGCTAACCCAGCTTGTACACCTAAATCTGCATCTTCAAAAACCAAACAATCTTGTGGCTTAACTTGAATTAATTCAGCACAACGTAAAAAGGTATCAGGCGCTGGCTTATGTTTTTCTACATCTTCTGAAGTCACAACAGCCTCAAAGCAATGTGCAATATCTAATTTATCTAACAATAAATATGTCATTTCACGGTGCGATCCTGTGCCTAATGCCATAGCTTTCTGTTGATAAAAATGCTTGGCGACATTTGCGGCAGGTAATAATTTTGCTTGGTTTAAAATAAGTGCTTTGCCAAACTGACGTTTTAAACGCATCACATCTTGTAATAAAGTTAAAGGCATGTTCGCTTCTTGCATTATTGCTTGTGCAATCGTACGCAGCGGGGCGCCTGCCATTTTATACATGATTTCAGGTTGTAAAGCATATCCATAATACTCACCAACCATCAGCCAAGCTTGTGCATGACAAGGCATAGTATCAATTAAAGTACCATCCATATCAAAAATTAATCCAGCATATTGGCTAAACAGTTGTTTATCTAACATCATCACTTTAGTTTATTCAATGAAATTTAAATAAACATTATTGTGCTATAAATTTGTGATCTATGCACTGTTTAATTACACAGAATTGAGCTAGACTGAATGACAAGTCGTGGTGAGGAAAGTATGAATATCCAATCTCAGTTAAAAATGCTACAAGTTCGTAAGCTAATTGACGAACAAATTATTGAAATTGTATTCAATGCGCAACATCACTTGGCACAACATTGGCATGTTGATGTGAATAGAACACAAGCCACAACACTATTGATTCATTTAGCCAATTCGTTAGGCAGAATTAAGCGCCACCATTGTGCCTCACCACTGCATAAAGACTTTCAAACCAAGATTCAAAGTGCGGTCTGTTTTCCAATAGTTTTGGCTATGCACAAAGAAATCTTACAACTGATCCCTTTCTCAATTCCTGCCAATGAGCAAAGTTATTTTTTAGCAAATTATTATTCACTTTTGCTCGATCAACCACAGATCTTAGATAAACTCGATCACGCCATGCTCAATAAGATTTCTCGTTAAAAGCATAAAATCTCTCAAAAACAGACCGCACTTTTGCAAGCCAAGCCAAACAAGAAGCAGATAGCAGATAGCAGATAGCAGATAGCAGATAGCAGATAGCAGATAGCAGATAGCAGATAAGCTGTATGTGTAAAATAAACTTGTCAAATAACTCAAAGATAACAGGATAAAGAAGACATGAAATTAAATGGCGCACCCGAGAGGATTCGAACCTCTGACCGCTCGGTTCGTAGCCGAGTACTCTATCCAGCTGAGCTACGGGTGCGTATAGTCGAAATTTGATTTAGTTGCTTTAACCATTTTAAACAATAGAGTCGAATTTAAAATGGCGCACCCGAGAGGATTCGAACCTCTGACCGCTCGGTTCGTAGCCGAGTACTCTATCCAGCTGAGCTACGGGTGCAGCACTTGTTTACTTGCTATTTAATAAAAAACTTAACTTAATAGCGAGCAAACCTGAGTAAATGGCGGTGAGAGAGGGATTCGAACCCTCGATGGAGTTTTTGACCCCATACTCCCTTAGCAGGGGAGCGCCTTCAGCCTCTCGGCCATCTCACCGCAATTGGTTTGTGGGCGGTATGATACGTTTTTCTAAAAATAAGTCAAATCATTTTTTACAAAAAATTATTCAGTTGACTGATTTCTCTACAAATTAGAGCAAATAAAACAGAAAAAATTATTTACCACGTAATATCGCACGTAAATTTGCTAATTGATTCGCCGTATTTTCTTGCTGTTGTGCCTTTGTCATCACTGGTTTATCACGTTCCCATTGCACATCATCTACTGGTAATTCAGCTAAAAAACGACTCGGCTCAGGCTTTAACACTTCACCAAATTGACGTCGTTCTTTACATAAAGAAAAGATCAAACTTTGTTGTGCTCGCGTAATGCCAACATAAGCTAAACGGCGTTCTTCCTCAACATTATCTTCATCAATACTGGTTTGATGCGGTAAAATACCTTCTTCCATGCCAATCAGAAAAACATGAGAAAATTCTAGCCCTTTAGACGCATGTAGCGTCATCAATTGAACTTGATCGCTTTCATTATCTTCTTCACCACGCTCCATCATGTCGCGTAAAGTTAATCTTGTCACCACCTGATTTAGGCTCATAGGCTCATCAACCTCATCATCTTTAAGCATGTCGCCAATCCAATCAAATAAAGTAGCGACATTTTTACTTTGCATTTCTGCCGCTTTTGGACTGGGCGCATATTCATATAAATATTCCTCATAATGCAATTGTGCTAGCATAGTACGAATCGCCCGCTCAGGTTCAGCACGTATAATTTCATCGCTTAATTGCACAATCCATTGACCAAAATTTTGCAATGCATTGTAAGCTCTAGGCGTAACCCGTTGCATTAATTCAAAGTCAAAAATCGCTTCAAACAAACTTATTTGCTTTTCTTGTGCTAATGTACCTAACTTTTCTAATGTCACTGTACCAATTTCACGTTTTGGGATATTTACAATTCGCAAAAATGCCGCATCATCATCTTGGTTAACCAATAAACGTAAATACGCCATCATATCCTTAATTTCAGCACGAGAAAAAAACGAAGTCCCTCCTGAAATTTTATAAGGAATACGGTTTTGCATGAGCACTTTTTCTAATAAACGAGATTGATGATTACCGCGATATAAAATGGCATAGTCTTTATATTTTGTTTTACGCATGAAACGATGTGCAATTAGTTCACCCACAACACGTTCTGCTTCATCATCCTCATTTTTTGCCTCAATAATCTGTAGTTTCTCTCCTGACTCTAAATTTGAGAACAGTTGTTTATCGAAAACATGTTCATTATTCGCAATAAGAATATTGGCACAATGTAAAATACGTTGTGTTGAGCGATAGTTTTGTTCTAATTTGATGACGTCTAATTGAGGAAAATCTGTCTTTAAGCGCATCATGTTTTGTGGGCGTGCGCCACGCCATGAATAAATAGACTGATCATCATCACCGACCACAGTAAAACAAGCACGTTCACCTACTAATAACTTAATTAACTCATATTGACTAGTATTAGTATCCTGATATTCATCGACTAATAAATAACGAATTTTTTGTTGCCACTTTAAACGTACCTCTTCATTCTGTTTAAATAATAAAGTCGGTAACATGATTAAATCATCAAAATCTAACGCATTATACGCACGAATTTGTTTACTATAACGTTCGTAACATAGCGCAAAAGTTTGTCCTTTTGCATCACGTGCTAAATATTTTGCTTGTTGAGGTGAAATTAAATCATTTTTCCAATTTGAAATTGTTGAAACTAGCTCTCGCAATAATTCTTTCTCTTCTGCAAGTAAGTCTGCCGTGAGTTCTTTTAATAACGCCAGTTGATCATGTTCATCAAACAATGTCATATTCGCTTTAAAGCCCAACTGCTTATATTCACGTTTAATAATATCGAAGCCTAGTGTATGAAATGTAGACACAATGAGTCCACGGCTTGCTTGCTTGCCAATAGAATGCGCAACACGTTCTTTCATTTCACGTGCAGCTTTATTCGTGAAAGTCACTGCAGCAATTTGGCGTGGCTGATAACCACAATTTGCCACTAAATGTGCAATTTTATTAATAATCACCCTCGTTTTACCAGAACCAGCACCTGCCAATACTAAACAAGGTCCTGTGACATATTCAACTGCTTTTTGTTGTTGCACATTTAATTTCATAGCGGATTATCTTTGTTCTGTTTGTTGTGACCATACATAAGGTAATAATACGGAATCAAGTAAAAAAGAAAGCGGCAAATCTAAAATAGGCAATCCCCACTGCTTTGCCATTTCAACATCATATTTTGTGCCTGCATACGCAGAATAAGGCTCAGTCGGATCAATTAATTTCACTACAGTCCCACAGCTATTTAAGCAGCAAAGAGCGGTCAAAATAAGAAATATTTTTTGCATATAGTACCCATGAAACAAGATGGGCTAATGATATAAGTAATACACTGAAAATGCGATAACAAAATACTAAGAAATAAAAAATGCGGTTAACGCTAATTTAACCGCATTTAATCAAATAAAAAGAAAAAGCCTTATTTACCATCCCAAGCGTGAATTGCTTTCGCACGAACATCTAACTTGCTTTGTGAATCGCCTTTAAAATAGTTTTTATCTAAACCACCTTCCCAGTCACCATATTGTGTATTCGGTAACATAATGAACGTTTTACCAAATTTTTTACTATTTTTAGCTACAAATGCTCGACGCTCTGCATTGGTTTTCTTATAGGTTTCATCACCGAAATCATTTAAATTATCACCTACAAATAACACAATGTCATAACCCATCTCTTCAACTTGTTTGAAACGAATTGATTTGTTTGATTTGTCTTTTTTCAATAATAAGGTTTTATCATTTACACCAGTAAAACCAAGACGTTTCATATCATCCACAGTCCCTGCTTTTTCAACATCATCACGACGATTAGACACGAAGAACATCGTACCACCATTCGCATTAACGTAGTTAGAGAACTCTACTGCGCCTGGAATTGCAGCTGATTGTCTTGCATCTACCCATTTTGTCCATGTTTTTGGTGAAAAACCTTGACCAGTTTTGACTTGCCAACCTGAATAAGCACTGTTGTCGATCATGGTTTCATCCAAATCAACTACGACTGCCTTTTTCTTGCCTTTTTTGACTTTTGAATGATCAAAAGCAATTTTAGCTGTATTAAAAGCTTGATGGGCTAACGCTTCATATTCACCAGATTGCTGGGTCCATACTAATCCCATAGACATTTGTTGCTGTAGTTGTGCCTGATTACCTTGTTCCATAGCTTGTTGATTTGAACAAGCGGTCAATAATACAAGCGAGCTGACTGCAATAATTGATAAGCTAAACTTTTTCATTTTTTCTCCTTAAATGACTCCATTTTAATTGTAAGTTGTAAGTGGTCTAATCTAACAAACTAATGCATTAATTCATACAAAATACCTAGCTTAACGTGATTAAGATCACAAACTTTTTAATTTCTGTGATTATTTTTACATTTCCTTACAATTCAATAAATCATGAACAGACAAAACATTCCTATTTTTAACCGCACTTTTCCCTCACTTTTACGCTATAATGTCCCCAAATTTTCACTTTAAAAAACGGATCGATTATGGCAAACATTGCAGAAAATCCTTTAGTTCTTGTTGATGGCTCTTCTTATTTATATCGCGCATTTCATGCTTTCCCACCACTCACTAATTCATTAAATGAACCAACTGGTGCCATGTATGGTGTGTTAAATATGCTAAAAAGCCTCATTTCACAAGTACAACCCAGCCATATTGCGGTAGTATTTGATGCTAAAGGTAAAACGTTTCGCGATGAAATGTTTGAACAATACAAGTCACATCGTCCGCCAATGCCAGATGAATTACGCCAACAAATTTTACCGCTTCACAATATTATTCGTGCCTTAGGTATTCCACTTCTTATTGTTGAAGGTGTAGAAGCTGATGATGTTATCGGTACACTGGCAGTGCAAGCTTCAAAAGCAGGTAAAAAAGTGTTAATCAGTACTGGCGATAAAGATATGGCACAGCTAGTTGATGACAATATTATGCTGATTAACACGATGAATAATAGCTTGCTTGATCGACAAGGTGTTATCGAAAAATATGGTTTGCCCCCTGAGCTAATTATTGATTACCTTGCGTTAATGGGAGATAGTTCAGACAATATTCCAGGCGTACCCGGTGTCGGTGAAAAAACTGCCTTAGGTCTATTGCAAGGAATTGGTAGTATGGCTGAAATTTATGCCAATTTGGATAAAGTCGCTGACCTACCACTTCGCGGCGCGAAAAAATTGGCGGATAAATTACTTGGTGCCAAAGAAATGGCAGATTTATCTTACTTACTTGCCACCATTAAAACTGATGTCAGCTTACAAATTACCCCTGAACAACTCACTTTTGGTGCAGCAAATAACGATCAACTTATCGAATATTTTGGGCGTTATGAGTTTAAACGTTGGCTGACCGAAGTCATGAGTGGAGAAAATACTGTCACCAATGGTCATACACAATCGGTTAAAATCAATAACTATCAAGCAACGCCAGCTGCTGTTGCAACAGAAAGTGCGGTCAAAATTGACATAGATCGCAGTAAATATGATTGTATTCTGACAATGCCAGATCTGGAAAAATGGCTCAGTAAATTACAAAGTGCAAAATTAATTGCTATAGACACGGAAACTGACAGTTTAGACTACATGTCTGCCAATTTAGTCGGGATTTCTTTTGCTTTAGAGAATGGTGAAGCAGCTTATCTTCCACTCCGCCATGACTATATCGGCGCACCACAACAAGTGGATGTTAACAGTGCACTGGCATTCCTAAAACCTATTTTAGAAAACCCAACTATTGAAAAAATAGGACAAAATATCAAATTCGATCTCAGTATTTTTGCTCGTAATGGTATTGATGTACAAGGTATCGCTTACGACACAATGCTACTGTCTTATATACTCGATAGCACTGGGCGCCATAATATGGATGATCTGGCTAAACGGTATTTAGGTCATCAAACGATTAGCTTTGAAGAAATTGCGGGTAAAGGCAAAGCACAACTGACTTTCAATCAAATTCCATTAGAACAAGCTGCCGAATATGCAGCGGAAGATGCAGATATTACAATGAAACTACAGCAAGTTCTGTGGCAAAAACTATCACAGCAGCCAACATTAGTTGAATTGTATGAAAATATGGAACGTCCATTAATTGCAGTACTCTCTCGCATGGAACGTCATGGCGTATTAATTGATTGTGACGCACTATTTAATCAATCAAATGAAATTGGCACAAGACTGACCGCACTTGAGCAACAAGCCTATGAATTAGCCGGTCAATGCTTTAATTTAGCCTCAACGAAGCAATTACAAGAAATCTTATTTGATAAATTAGGTTTACCTGTTTTAAAGAAAACACCTAAAGGTGCGCCTTCCACTAATGAAGAAGTGTTGGAAGAATTAGCTTACGACCATGCATTACCAAAAGTTTTAGTCGAACACCGTGGCTTAAGTAAACTAAAATCAACTTATACCGACAAATTACCGCAAATGGTCAATACTCAAACAGGACGTGTGCATACCTCTTATCATCAAGCAGTAACTGCGACAGGTCGTTTATCCTCTAGTGATCCAAATTTACAAAATATCCCAATTCGCAACGAAGAAGGTCGTCGTATTCGACAAGCCTTTATCGCACGTGAGGGCTATACGATTATTGCGGCAGACTACTCACAAATTGAATTGCGTATTATGGCGCATTTATCAAAAGATCAAGGACTTATTAACGCATTTAGCGAAGGAAAAGATATTCACCGTTCTACTGCGGCAGAAATTTTTGCTGTCCCGCTAGACCAAGTGACCAGTGAGCAACGACGTAGTGCGAAAGCAATTAATTTTGGTTTAATCTACGGTATGAGTGCTTTTGGTTTATCACGCCAATTAGGTGTTCCACGCGGCGAAGCGCAAAAGTATATGGATTTATACTTCCAACGCTATCCTAATGTACAAACTTTTATGACTGAGATTCGTGAAACAGCTAAAGCACAGGGATATGTATCCACTTTGTTTGGTCGCCGTTTATATTTACCCGACATTAGTTCTGCGAATGCAATTCGTCGTAAAGCGGCTGAGCGCGTGGCAATTAACGCACCAATGCAAGGAAGTGCAGCTGATATCATCAAACGTGCAATGATTACATTAGATAAACAAATCGCAGATCATCCTGATATCCAAATGATTATGCAAGTACATGATGAATTAGTGTTTGAAGTATGCTCAGAAAAAGTGGCTGAATTTAGCCAGCTCATTAAACAAACCATGGAGCAAGCGGCGCAATTAGTCGTTCCACTGATTGTCGATATTGGCATAGGTAAGAATTGGGACGAAGCGCATTAATATTTATACGACATAAACAAAAAGGCAGAGGTAAACTCCGCCTTTGCTATATCAAACACTACTAATTATGCTGTCGGCTTCTTAATTAATTTTTTACGCATTTTAATGTTAATCATTTCGACAACGACAGAGAAGCCCATAGCAAAGTAAATGTAGCCTTTCGGAATATGGAAGTCTAAGCTTTCACCAATTAATGCCACACCAATCAGAATTAAGAATGATAAGGCTAGTACTTTTAAAGTTGGATGTGTTTCCACAAAATCACCTATTGGTTTTGCCGCAAACATCATCACACCAACTGCAATAACAATGGCGACAATCATGACTTCAATTTGCTCAACCATACCTACTGCTGTAATCACAGAATCTAATGAGAACACAATATCTAAAATAGCAATTTGCGTTAAAATCCCAATAAAACTGACCTTTTTCGGTGTATTTTCTGCATTTTCTTCTTCAGGACTCATTGCATGGTGAATTTCATGAGTACTTTTTGCTACCAAAAATAATCCACCAAATAATAAGATTAAATCACGACCTGAGATGTCTTCGCTAAATACTGTAAATAAAGGTGCTGTTAACGACATTACCCAAGATAACGAAAGCAAGAGTAAAATTCGCATCCCCATGGCTAATCCCAAACCAATTAAGCGCCCTGATTGACGTTGATGTTCAGGTAAACGTCCCACTAAAATACTGATAAAAATAATATTATCAATACCTAAAACAATCTCTAATGCAGCTAAAGTAAACAGCGCAATCCACGCTTCTGGGCTAGCGAGCCATTCAAACATAATCACGTTTCCTTCAAGTTAAAAAATTGTACAAATCATATAGTTTTGTTTAAAAAATGCCAAGAAATTAATCATCACCAAGTAAAAACTGCTGCAGGATTTCCGTCGTAAACGCTTTACGTAAATAAAAACCTAAAGGTAAAGTATCGATAATCTCACCATCTTTACCAATCCCCTTAGTTAAAGCTTTACTATTGGCACCTTTCGGACGCAATTGCAATACTTCACCTAATTTTGCAGTCACTTGCGCAACTTTGCCCAAACTAATATACTCCATCAATTCTTCCCAATCGCGCTGTAAACGATATTCTTGTTCTCTTGAAGGTTGCCACAAAATTGCTTGTCCAATATGACGTTCAGCTAATGGAATTTGCCGTTCACCTTCAACAGGTACCCATAATACTTTACTCAATTTATGCCTAACGTGCGAATTCTGCCAATTAACCCCCGTATTCTGAATTAATGGCGCAAGACTCACAAAAGTCGTTTCTAATGGTAATCCTTGTGAATTAATGGGAATGGTTTTCAACTCAATACCAAGATGAGCAAAATCACGTTCTGCTTTGCTGCCTGCGTTGGCACCTAAAGCCGTTTCAATCAGCATACCAACCCATCCCTTATCTCGCTTTAAATCAGCAGGGATAGGCAGATTTAACTCACAGGCTAATTCAGCAAAGGTTAAACCCGCAATAGATTGTGCACGAGCGAGTAATTCTTGTTCAGTATGTGGGATCATAAAGTGCGGTTAATTTTAGCGATATTTTTTCAATAACTTAGGTTTGACAAATTCAATACCTTTATCCACATAAACAATATGTTCTAATTGCAATAAATGACGCTTTGTCGGTAACCCACCACCAAACCCAGTTAAACTGCGATTTTTACCTAAAACACGGTGACAAGGAATAATGATACTAATCGGGTTACGTCCTACTGCTCCACCCACTGCACGCATCGCTTTTGGATTGCTAATTAATTGTGCTAACTCACCATAAGTGGATGTTTGCCCATAAGGGATTTGTTGTAACGCTTGCCAAATTTGTTGTTGAAAATCTGTACCCTGTGGTGCCAGAGGAATACCAGCAAAGGTTTCTGGCTCACCTGCAAAATAGCGTACTAATGCCTGCTTCACTTTTACAAAGAGCGGTCGATTTTCGTCAAGAATCCACTTCGGATTAGGTGCAATCTGCTCTAATTCAAAATCTAAATTGGTTAATTTGTCATGTTGAGATAGCATTAACAAACGTCCAACAGGTGCCTCAAAATAACAATAATAAATAGGCTGCATCATATTCCTCCTTAAACAGAAAAAGCGTACCGAAGTACGCTTTATTATCCTAAATTTTTGCCTAAATTAGAAACGGTAGTTTACATTTAAACCATAAAGATTTGCTTTCGATTTTGCAGTGTATTTCACAACAAGCGGCTTACCATTTTCTTTTTCAACGAAAGTACTTTCTTTACCTCTGATATGTGTATAACCCACATCTACAGACAGATTTGGAGTCAATGCATAAGTTGCACCTAAGCTATACCAAGTACGATCGGTATCTGGGATAGATGCTGATTTATAAGGTTCAATCAATGGCGTTTCATCAAATGCAATACCCGCACGTAATGTTAATGCATCTGTTGCATCATAGCTTGCACCTAGCGCAATACGTGTACTAT
Organism: Pasteurella oralis; assembly: GCF_002850605.1. Classification (GTDB taxonomy): domain Bacteria; phylum Pseudomonadota; class Gammaproteobacteria; order Enterobacterales; family Pasteurellaceae; genus Pasteurella; species Pasteurella oralis. Next base: position 230,470 of record NZ_NXGB01000001.1, on the reverse strand, counting down.
CTTTGAAGTTTTCTGGTTTATGTAATGCTTCTGAACCATCAGTATAGGTTGCACGTAATTCTTTGAAACGGCTCCATTCTGTTCTTTTCAAGCTATAATGCATAGCAAACTTATCTGTCATTTTGTGGTAGCCTGAAATTTCCCAATATGCTGGTAAATTCAATGTTAACTCTGCCGGACCAGTAATTGGTTTCGGTAAACTGAATCGATAGGCTTCACTATCTTTAAATTTAATATCAATTGGCGAATGATAAGCTACACCAAGACGGTTATTTTGGTTAAATTCATACACAACACCCGCATTCCAGCCAAAGCCCCAAGCTGAATCTTGTAAACGAGAAACTGTCGTTGAATCATTAGCAACAGGTGTCGTCATACCTAAATTACCAGCCATACCATTATAAAGATTGCTAACTAATCCAGCATTACGCTCTAATTTGGCTTTGGCATGTACTGCATTTAAACCCAGACCGACACTCCAGTCTTGTGAGATACGATATGCACCGCTTAAATTTAAGTTTACTGCGGCTAATTTAGTCGAACCGCCATAAATACCCGCACTGTAATCACTATCAAATTTACTTTGCATACCAAAATTCACGTTCATACCCGCACCAACAGCAAAACGCTCATTGATTGGTTTGATGAAATATAAGGTTGGTAATAAACCATTTGGCACTACATTTTTTTGATCTGCTGATTTTTGTGCCATAGGTTGTTTAGTCTGAGGGTTAATTAGAGTCGCCTCACCTTCTAAATTGACATTCGTATCGACAAATATCGCTCCAACAGAAATTTCAGCTTGTTTAAATTGTGTCATCAACGCTGGGTTAGTCGCGACAACTGCCGCATTATCTGCAATTGCGGCTTCACCCGCATATGCGCGACCTAAACCTGAAGTTGATACTTCTGCCAATTGGAAAGCTGCTGCTGAAGCACTACCTGCTGCTACAGCTAAAATTGAAGAAAGAAGAGTTTGAGTAAATTTGCTAGTTCTTGCCATTTTTAGCCCTTTGTTGTTTAAATTATATATAATAAGCGTTTGGATTCTAAAGAAGTATGCATAGTGGTGCAAATTTATTTCTCTATTTAAATAAGAGTTCAGACCAGTATAAATCACCCTCTAACCACAATCACGCAGATAAAGTGCGGTTAAATTTTGCGAAGGATTGGAACAATGCTAAAATAAGTGCAAATTTTTACTAAATTAGAGGATAAAATATGAGTAAATTAAAATGTAACGCTGAAGAAGCCAAAGCTTGTTGCTGTGTTGATGTTGGTACAATTATTGATGGTTCTGACTGTACAGTTGATTTTGAGCAGCTTTATGCAACAGAAGAACTCGCACAAGAAGCCCTAGCTTATTTAACGCAAAAAGCAAAAGCGGCTGAAAGCGATCCTTGTGAGATTAAAAGTGAAATCGTGAAAACTGAAAATAGCGCATTATTAAAGGCACAGTTTGAATTCAGCTGCCAAGCAGAAGCCATGATTTTCCAACTGTCTACACGATAATTGATAATACTAAAGCATAAAAAAGACTGCATCTCAATATGCAGTCTTTTCTTTTTCTGGTTAAAATAGCAATATTGCTAATAACTGAGGTGAAATAATCCTGAGAAACATCACCATTGGATAGACGGTCGCATAAGATAAAGCAGAAGCCCCACTATCTTCTTTAATTGCATTAGCAAATGCCAATGCTGGAGGATCTGTCATCGAACCAGCCAATAAACCACATAGAGTTAAATAATTCATTTTGACATATAAACGCGCAATCAGCCCTGTTACCATCAATGGAATGAAAGTAATAATAATACCGTAGCCCATCCACTCTAAGCCACTGCCATTTAGCAGAGTATCCATGAAATTACCACCTGATTTTAAACCAACGACAGCTAAAAACAGCACAATACCAATTTCACGTAATGCTAAGTTAGCACTTGGTGGCATAAACCAATAAAGTTTTCCAACACTCCCAATACGAGCAAGAATCAAGGCAACAACCAATGGTCCACCCGCTAACCCGAGTTTTAACGCTACTGGAAATCCCGGTATTTGGAAAGGAATCGACCCCAATAATACGCCTAAACCAATTCCAATAAAAACAGGTAACATTTGTACTTGTTGTAATTTTTGTTGCGCATTACCAATAATTGAAACGGCTTGATTTAATACCTCACTACGCCCCACAACATGTAGAACATCACCAAATTGTAATGTTGTATTTGCTGTTGGGACTAACTCAACCCCTGCACGATTTAAACGTGCAATGACTACACCATATTTTTGATGAATGCCTAAAGAGCGAATCCGTTTTCCCAATACTTTTTCATTAGTGACAACAATACGGTCTGAACGAAGATCGCCAGCAAAGCTAGATAAAGGTACATCCACTTCTTCACCTAACACTAATTTAATTTTACGCAATAACGGCAACTCTCCCACTAAGTGTAAAAGATCACCCTGTTTAATTATGGTATTCGCTTGTGGCACACTAATATTTTCATCACGTTTTAAACGTGTACACACAACATCTTTCCTTTCATCGAAACCGGGAATATCAACTAAACGCAAACCATCTAAATTAGGATTTGTGACTTTAATATTCATCGAACCCAAACTATCTTTATCTTGCCCACTTTCTTTTAAAAAGTTTTTTGCTTCATCATCTACTTTGATACGGAAAAATAAGCGAATCAACCACATAGAAAGTAAGATACCGCAAATCCCAAACGGATATGCCATAGCATACGCCATCCCCATTGTTGCCGTAGTTTGAGAAGCTGTTAGCTCAGCGAGAATTTGCTGCCCCGCACCAAGAGAAGGCGTGTTAGTAACAGCGCCCGAATAAATACCGAGAATAATTTCTAAAGGCACATCAGCCAGCATATAAATCACAACCACCGCTAAAGAACCCAGTAATACGATTAGCGCAGCAAAACCATTTAACTTCAGCCCTGATTCGCGCAAAGATGCAAAAAAACCTGGTCCGACCTGAATCCCAATCGTATAAACAAATAAAATTAAACCAAACTCCTGAATAAAATGTAGTGTATGTGGATCTAATTCTAATTCTGTATATTGCTTTATAAAGTGGGCAACAATAATACCGCCAAATAGCACGCCACCAATACCTAACCCTACGCCTCTAATCTTCCAATGCCCTATCCACAACCCAATGACAGCGACAAGAGCAAGGAGGCTTATAGTGATCGCAATGTCACTCATAATTTACCTCTATATCAATTTCAAATTTAACAAAAATAACTACAAATAATTATATCAATCTCTGTTTTTAAAAACTTAAAGAAATAATAAAAATTTAATCTTAATCACATTTTTCTTGCTTAACTAACAAAAATTTTTAAGAATACTGAACCATTTTTTTAACAATAATTTTATATTTGGAATTACTATGAATTGGTCGCAGGAACTCTTTGACTCATTTCTCTGGCTACTTAAAAGCCTATCACTTACCGCTATATTTTTCCCTTTAGCAGTCTATGCTGTGTCAAAAACAACCAGATGGGGACACCAGCTTTGGCTATTGGCAGAAGATTATTTCAATCCAAGAAAAAATATCCGTCCACTTCTTTATTTTATTATTATCGTCTTCTTTGACTTACTCTCGGTACGTATCGATATTTTGGTTTCAAACTGGTATAACGCGCTGTATAAATCATTACAAGACATGAATGAAACTGTGTTTTGGCAGCAAATGGTCGTATTTGCAGTGATTGCCACATCCAGTATTGGAAATGCCTTAATCAGCTATTACTTAAGTAAGCGTTTTCTGATTCACTGGCGTCAATGGTTCAATAGCAAAATGCTAAATAAATGGACTGAAAATCAAGCCTATTACAAAACACAATATCTTGAAAATCAGTTAGATAACCCTGATCAACGTATCCAACAAGATATCAATTCTTTTGTTTCAAATACCTTAGATTTTGCTACGGGCTTAATTTCCGCTATCGTTTCTATTGTGGCGTTTACTATCATCTTGTGGAACCTCTCTGGCACAATGAATGTTGGCAGTACTGAAGTACCACATGCAATGGTATTCCTGGTCTTTATTTATGTATTATTTACCAGTATTTTTGCCTTTAAAATTGGACGCCCACTCATCCAGTTAAATTTCGCCAATGAACGTCTCAATGCTAACTACCGTTATTCTCTGATTCGTCTCAAAGAATATGCAGAAAGCATTGCTTTTTATCGTGGTGAAAAAATGGAAAAACGCCTACTAAATTCCCAATTTGATCAAGTGATTGATAACGTATGGAAAGTTGTACACCGTACTTTAAAATTATCAGGTTTTAACTTAATTGTGACCCAAATTTCAGTAGTGTTTCCTTTAGTCATTCAAGTTACCCGCTATTTTAGTAATCAAATTACATTAGGTGACCTAATGCAAACTTCAAGTGCTTTTGGACGAGTACAATCGGCGTTATCTTTCTTCCGTAATTCCTATGATGATTTCGCCGCTTATCGAGCCGTATTGGACCGTCTAACGGGTTTCCATACTGCGATTCAACAAGCGAACCAAGCTTCTGATTTGATTATCCAAGACAGCACAACACAATTACGTTTTGAAAATTTGACCGTACAAACACCAAATGGCAATACGTTAATTCAAGACTTAAATCTCACTTTGCCTATCGGCACATCTTTATTAATTCAAGGTGACTCCGGTGTTGGTAAAACCACATTATTAAGAACAGTTGCAGGGTTATGGTCTTATGCAAGCGGTACTATTCACTGTCCGCAACACAATACCTTGTTCTTATCACAAAAACCTTACTTGCCACAAGGACGCTTAATTGATGCGTTATATTATCCTGATGTTGCTCCAGATGATGTCAACTTGCAAAGTGCGGTCAATATTTTACAAAAAGTACAATTAGCACATTTAAGCAACAAATTAACACAAGAAGATGAATGGACACGCGTACTCTCTTTAGGTGAACAACAACGTTTATCTTTTGCTCGCGTACTGTTACATAAACCACTTGTTGCATTCTTAGATGAAGCTACAGCAAGTATGGATGAAGGTCTAGAAGATGCGATGTATCGCTTACTTAAAGCTGAATTGCCTAACACCACTATTATCAGTGTAGGGCACCGTTCAACACTCATTGCTCACCACCAACAACATCTAAAAATCAGCTAATCATCCATAAGGCTTTGTTTAAACGCAAAGCCTTTAAAATTTTGTAAAAACTGACCGCACTTTAACTAACACAACTTTCTAAATGAGAGCATTATTGCTAAAATTCTGCCCAATTTTTGTATTTAATAAGGTTAACTATGTTAAAAAAATTACTTTTACTCAGCATGACATATATGCTTGCAGGTTGTCTGTCAACTAAACCTGTTACTTTCCCTGCTGAATTTGCTAATTTGGATTATGAACTCTCTGATCAAGCAGCTAAACAATGGGCAATAGCAAGTACACAAGTTGAACAATGTATTTACCCAAATCTGACTCGAATTCAACGTGAGCATTTCTCTCAAGAAGATGCTTATATACATTCACAATACGTCTTCTTCTATCCCTTAGAAGATATCATCGGTGAGAAATATGTAAAAATAATCCAAGCTGATGAAAAATCAATGGGTTATGCGACATATCAATATAAAAAATTCAAACAAAACAGGGCTAAACCGTTAGAGGAAGCCAAATGCCAAATATTAAGGATGCAGGCTAAAGATGATCTTGCCGTCGTGAAAGGGCAATACAAAAGCGGGATGGCAGAAGAAAATGCAATCAAAGATAAAACTCATCCAGATGGTGTTGCAACAAACCAGAATAAATTTTTCTTTGATATCATCAAATGGGGAGCCGCATTACTCTTGTGATCGACAAAGCCTCATCTAACAAAATAACATACATCCCTGTTATGACTGAGTAAACCAACCTAAATTCTTACTAAAATAAAAAAGCAATCGATTACAAAGTGACTAAGCTCAAATAATTTGAGTTTAGTCATTTTAATTCTTCCCTTTTTCAGCTAGTCTAGAAGTGTTTTACATCACATAATTTTTTAATAAAAAATTAAGGAGAATTTATGACAATCTTCACTCTCGCTCAAAATTGGTTAGCACAAGATCCCGATGCTGAAACTCGTGCAGAATTAGAGCAATTGCTTGAGGCTGCCAAAGCTGGCGATGAAAAAGCAAACGCAGAATTAGCAAGTCGTTTTGATGGTCGCTTACAATTTGGTACTGCAGGTTTGCGCGGTCGCTTACAAGCGGGTTCCATGGGGATGAACCGAGTACTTGTCGCACAAGCGGCTGGTGGTTTAGCTGACTATTTAAAAGACTATGACCAAACCCCTTCTATTGTGATTGGTTATGATGGTCGTAAAAACTCCGATGTTTTTGCACGTGATACGGCAGAAATTATGGCTGGTGCAGGTATCAAAGCTTATTTATTACCACGCAAATTACCAACCCCTGTACTCGCTTACGCCATCAAATATTTTGATACCACTGCAGGTGTGATGGTCACTGCAAGCCATAACCCACCAGAAGACAATGGTTATAAAGTCTATTTAGGTAAAGCGAATGGCGGTGGACAAATTGTTTCCCCAGCCGATCAAGACATTGCTAAGCTAATCGATAACGTTGCCGCAGGTTCAATTACAGATTTACCTCGTAGCCAAGATTTCGTTGTATTAGATGACGAAGTTGTAGATGCTTATATTGCAAAAACCGCAGCCCTTGCCAAAGAGCCACAAACTGACATTAACTATGTTTATACTGCAATGCATGGTGTAGGTTATGAAGTATTAAGCAAAACCTTAACAAAAGCAGGTTTGCCACAACCTCATGTGGTCGCAGAGCAAGTCTGGCCAGATGGCACATTCCCAACCGTCAACTTCCCTAACCCAGAAGAAAAAGGCGCATTAGATTTAGCCATTAAAGTCGCAAAAGAGAAAAATGCGGAATTTATCATTGCCAATGACCCTGACGCAGACCGTCTAGCGGTGGCGGTACCTGATGCAGAAGGCAACTGGAAACCACTACATGGTAATGTAGTTGGTTGTTTCTTAGGCTGGTATTTGGCGAAACAATACCATGCACAAGGTCAAAAAGGGATTCTTGCTTGCTCATTAGTTTCATCACCTGCTCTGGCAGAAATTGCAAAAAAATACGGTTTCCAATCTGAAGAAACACTAACGGGCTTCAAATATATCGGTAAAGTAGAAGGCTTATTATTTGGCTTTGAAGAAGCACTAGGCTACCTAGTTGACCCTGATAAAGTACGTGACAAAGATGGGATTTCCGCTGCAATTGTGTTCTTAGATTTAGTACGCTACTTGAAAAAACAAGGCAAAACGCTAGCAGATTATGCTGACGAATTCACTCAAGAATTTGGTGCCTATGTCAGTGGACAAATTTCAATTCGTGTTGATGATTTATCTGAAATTGGTAAATTAATGACCGCACTTCGTAACAACCCACCAAGCGAAATCGGTGGTTTCAAAGTGGCACAATTCTTAGATCACACTAAAACTGACCGCCAAAGTGATATTTTGGTCTTCGTGCTTGAAAATGGCAGCCGCTTAATCGCCCGCCCATCTGGTACAGAACCTAAAATCAAATTCTATTTAGATGCGAAAGGCAAAGATCCACAAGATGCAGAACAAGTTTTAGCACAGTTTGATGAAAGTGTGCGTCAGATCTTGCGTAAGGATGAATTTGGTAAGCAGGATTGTTGATTAATTTAACCCAGCAAAATGGCACAAATCTTTGTGCCATTTTTAATTTGAATCGGATTTATAACAAACCAACTAATTTTCTTGCATAGTCATTATAAATATTTTCTTCAACATATTCTTTAATTAAAAGTCGATTTTCAGGAATAATATTCCCCCAAGATTTTTGCCATTCTAGAGTCGCTTCCCAAGGTGTTGCCCATTCTCTTCTACCGCCTAACATCGACAATGATAACTGGACTCCCTCTAAAAAAATAGCTTTAAGTGGTGAATGATATAACTTAATAATACTGGCTAAATAGGCTAACCATAATGCAAGGTGGTAATATTGCTCCCACGCGCTATTTTGGCGAGTAAATTCAATTTTCTTTTTTAGAATACAATTAATTAAATTCAGCACATCTTCATCTTTTAAATCAATACCTAATGCCTGTATAGACGCTAAAATTTCAAATAAAGCAATATCTTTTTTTAAATATGAATCTGTATATTCTCTTCCGTTATATAAAACATTTTTAATATTTTCGATTTTCTTATCTTTTTTCTGTTTAACTAGTTTGGATTTCTCATTAACTGCCTTAAAAAAATCGTCAATTTCCATATTATCAATCACGCGAATACCAAAGCAATTTGAATAATAATCCTTGGTATACTGAGAAACATTATCTCTAGAAACGAAAAAAATATTAGAAGCAATATGCTGATCTGTAGAAAAGCCCTTATATTCATTAATAATGGCTTTTAAATTTGTATCTGACAAAGAATAACCTAATATCACAACAAGATTCTCATGTAAACATACACTTAACTTACGTGAAAAATAGGATTCATAGTTGATAAATTGAAAATAATCTTCAGCAGTCACCACCATTCCATCGGGCGCATCAATAGCGCCATGAATATGGTATATTTTTGTCTTAGCCGAACTTCTCGGTATTGGTTTTTTAGGCGAAAAACTCTGATAATTCTCTCCTGCTAATTGTTCCGCAAGCTTATCATAATTTGTCGTCAAAAGATGAAATGACTCATTCTTAAAAAATGTTTTAATATTTTCAATATCTGTTATTGCTAATTGAATATCCTGAATTATTTCGCTAATTTCCACATGAATGCTCTTCTTTTTATCTTGCAACAACCCAGCAATAAGCTGTGCTTTTTCTTCCAAATTTAAAGCTGCACTATATTCATTAGCTTCATCTAAAATATCTAAAGGTAACTCATTGCGTTGACAAACTTGTTGTAATAAATCACGCCAAGATGGTGCCTTTCCATCCGTAATTGCTTTTGTAAAGCCAGCGCCAGTAAACAGACATAACCGATTATGACTTAATGCATAAGCTATTTCAGTAAAAATATGATTTGCAGACATGTTCTAACTCCCTGTCATTTATCATGAAATTTTATTTCCAGATAATGTCATATAAAGTTCATATGCATAACTGTCTGTCATCCCTGAAATAAAATCTGTCACCATTAACACTCTTAAATAACATTTTTCTTGCTCAGAAACTGCCTTCTGAGCAAATTCACGATAGACTCGTTTATGATTCTCTGAAATGAGCTCAATTAGTTTTTGATGGAGTTTATGATCATTTTGATAACTAGGATCATCAAGTCCTTTGTAGTACAAGGCTGCAGGGATAAACTGATCTAGCAAAAATGTCAAAATAGTCCAACCTGAGACTTCAAGTTTAAGAATATTTTTATCAGTAAAAATATATTGATAAGAAAATGCTTTGAGGGCTTGATGCAGCGTTTCTCCATTACTACCTTTAAACAAATCATATTGATATTTTCCTGACATAATTTCTTTGTACTTTGAAGTGAAAATAAATTTCGCTCCAGACATTAATCTTGTTCGTATATCAAGAAAAAATCGATTTTGATTTTCTTCTTCAGACATTACTGTTTGAAGTAAATACTTATTTAAAGTTGGATTAGTAACTGCCTTACTATTATACTCTTGTAAAAAATCACGAAATTTCTGAAAAGAAACTACATTTTTCTTAATTGCATCTTCAATGTCTGCTGTTAAATAAGCAATATCATCTGCAGCTTCCAAAATAAAAGTCAATGGATGGCGATTTTTACCTACTTGTGTTGTTGAAGTGATCGTATTAAAAATCGTCTTTTCTGATTGAAAATAGCCAATTTTTTTATGTGTCACTAAATTGTTATCTTTTGGCTCATTAGAACAGCTTGTATACTTAATCATGGTATTCAATGTTGCGCAGGTTAAATCCATCCCATGATTACCCGAAAATTCATGTAGTTTTGTCACCAATCTCAATGCTTGTGCATTCCCTTCAAAATGTTGCAAATCCAATAAATATGCTTTTTCAAATGGTATATCTTTTAATAAAGCTGAAAATTTTTCTTGAAACCAACTTGCAATAATGTATTCACCAAAATGACCAAAAGGTGGATTACCAATATCATGTAATAAGCTTGCACTTTCTACAATTCGACAAATATCATCACGCTGTTTTTCTGTTATTTTCGGCTCAAAATTAGCCTCAATAATATACTGACAAATATTTGTCGCAAGCTCTCTCGCAATCATTGCAACTTCAATTGAATGCGTTAAACGCGTATGAACAAAATCATTTCTTTCTAATGGGAAAACTTGGGTTTTATCCTGCAGGCGTCGAAATGCTGGACTAGTCACTATTCTTTTATAATCACTTGCAAAAGATGAAATTTCAGTTTCATTACTTTTTGTTTCATTATTATCAATATGGCTTAATCTTGCTGAATTTAATAAATTTTGCCAAGCAAACATCATGTTCTCCTTTACATAAAAATGGGTAATATCTTATGCAAATATTACCCATTTTTTATAGTAATTGTCCGCGATCACTATCACACTAATAAAAATATATTTAATATCACTAACTATTATTATTTTCTCGCGTATATCAAATATCGTAACTATCGGTATATTAATCTAAAAATACTATTACACTACAAATACAAAATTTTTAACTACGATTTTTCCATAATTCAACATAATAATGGTAATTCCTGTCTCTTTCTTTTTAATGGATAAGTACCCAAATAAAGAATCGTAATCTCAACTTACGTACCTATCTAAATAAATTTTACTGCTATAGCCAGTATTAATAGAGACTATTCTCAGCTTTCAGAATAAATATATTATTCCGCTAAAAGCTTTGATGACTTGCTTATTCTTTCAGAAGGCAACAGATAAACATAATAATACACAAATATTTCAGACCCTATTAGCCCATCTTTATCAATACTTTTCTTCAACAACTTTCTTCTCAGGCTCTGCCTGATCAATTTTTTCTTGAGCCAATTCATGATCAGCATCCTCTACATCTGGCTCAGACTGAGCTACTTCAACACAAGGATGATATTGAAAACAGCCATAAACTGGAAAATGATCGGAACCAATATCAGATAACACGCGAATATCACGCATCATAAAATCATTACTATGATAAATATGATCTAACGGCCAACGTAAAAAAGGATATTTTGCATGGAAAGTACTATATAAACCGCGCCCAACTCGCGGATCAAGCAAGCCACTGGTTTTCTGAAATAAACGCGATGTCGATGACCAAGCAACATCATTTAAATCACCAAATACCAATACTGATTGGTTATTTTTACTAATTTCTTGTCCAACTAATAATAACTCAGCATCACGTTGTGTTGAGGTAGCACTTTCGGTTGGTGTTGGCGGCATAGGATGTAAACAATACAAATGAATCCATTCACCTGACCACAAACAAGCTTGTGTATAAATTGATGGAATATCCTCTTGCACCCAATGCCGTACTTCTGTATTACGCAATGGCAAGCGACTATATAAATGCATACCATATAAATTATCAAGTGGAATTTTCACAGTATAACTGTACTGTTTTTCTAATGAAGCAAGCTTATCCTCCCACCACAAATCTGTTTCTAAAGTAAGCACGATATCTGGCTGCCATTTTTCAATTAAAGCCAATAGTTTATCCACTTGTCGATTTGGTGTGAGCACATTAACTGTCAACAATGAAATACTACGCTGATTTCGCTCACCCTGATAATGTAATACTTGCGGGCGAGATAACGCAGTATAAGCTAGAATCTCCCAAATTTGATATCCCATACAAACTAAATTGAGTAATTGCATAAGGATAAACAACCACGTTGGCTCAGGTCGCAAAAACCAGCCTATTCCAAGACAAAATAAATTAAGTAGTGCAATCTGCAAACGAGGGAAATCAAAAATTCGTACCGTCCAATGATTAAACGGCAAAAAAGGCAGTAATGTAGCAATAACTGGGAGACTAAGAAAACTAAAAACGAACCAATCCATTGTGCTAATAAATGTCAATAATTTGTTAAAAGTTAGACAATAGTAGCATTATTAATAACAGAGGAAAATATCACATGCAGAAAAGTGCGGTCATTTTTAGCCAACTTTTTAAAATATAAAAAATAAGATTACGCATTTTCACTCTCTTCCTATTTAAAAAGGCACAATATCCAAATCTAACACTCTTGCTAGCTGTAAAATCCGCTTTTTATCTCGCTGTTTACAAACAAATAGGCAATATGAGTCTTGTTCTGTTTCAATATTTAACAACGTATAGTCACTCTTTTTCTCTAAACGCTCGATAATTTCATAAGGTTCAAGCGCTTTTTTCGGTAATTTGAATTTTTTACCAATCACCTCTGATAAGTATTCACTTAACTCTTCATTATCAATACGCCAATCCGTATCAAGCGCTGTTAACATTGGTAGCAATAAGAAGCGATAGCTTAAAAATGCTAATTCAGGTTTATCACCTTCCGCTGCATAGCCTTGTTCGACTAAATCCAGTAGGCATTTTTCAGGCGCCTCTTGAATTTGTTGATAACGTTTTTTAAATTCCTCTTTATCATGAACATTTAATAAAGTAGTGAACTCATGCAACGCTTCTGTAACGTCAATTGGTTCTGCTGCATCAATATCTAATTTTTCGCACATAAAATCGACAGCTTCTTCAAGTAATTGCAGATAAGCATGATAAGTGTCCTGACTTGGATCTAGCAACTGGCTATTACGCATTTCTTTGAATAGATTGCCCGTTGTTGGTGAGGTATAAAGCAACTCCATATCATCCTTACCTTCATGATCTTGGCAAGGTATGCAAATAAAAGTGACATATTCTGTATTATAGTATTTCTTCAATGCTGGATTTAGCGGAGAAAAGAAATTGAATTTAATCGCAAAAAATCGCCAATTGTCTCCCTCAATCATCTCCGCAGGGCTAGGTGGTGTGATATTCGCCTTGCTCATCAGTTCTGCAAGCGGCGTATAAAAATCTTCATAGCCCGCTTGAGTTAAGAAATGCGTACCCAAATCTTTAGTGGCTTCAGGAATATCTTCAGGATAATAGTAATATTGTGCCTTTAACGCCATACCAAATGGTGATTTAGCGAAATAAAAACGGTATTGGCTATGTTGTAAAACATAGTCTTCAATCTTCTTCAGCTTTTCAATTAACGTCATCTTGCTCTCCGTTAAAAAGTGCGGTCAAATTTGCAGAAATTTCTAGCATACTTTACTCACTAAAAATACACATCAACATAATCAGCCACAAGTTCACAAGGATTCTCCATTTGTTGTAAACGCCAATATTTGCGTTTGCCTGTCGCCCGAAATTCATACGTACCCTGTCGTGTACATGCTTTGCCATTGTTAATATGATCAACACGCGTGACAATTTCCCCTGTAAAAAGAAATGCGTTTTCATCGATCACTTTAATTCTGCCAAATAAAGAGACAAAATTCCCATTTAACTCTTGTATCCCTTCAATACTTAACCCATCGGCATCTCTTAAGATATCCACTGAGCCAAGCTTTTCCCAACTCACCCACTGTAAAGAAAGTTTGTGCTTTCCAATCAATTTATTTTCAATTTTAGTTATTTGCTCTGGCGTGAATAACTGAGATTGAGCATTGACACTTAACCAACAAAGACTTCCCAAAAGAACAACATATAGGGACTGGAGGTATTGACGTTTTTTCATAAATAAAATCCTAATAAAAGCAAAAACAGCTTGTTTATTATACGATAGTATTGATTAAAAAACTGTTATATCTGAAATATGTTGTTGATCGCGGTTATTTATGTTGTGGTTTGTGATGAATATTTTATATTCTAAAGAAAAGAAAAAGGCACTCGTGAAACACGAGCGCCATCTAACCATTTGATTAAAAACTATATTTCCTTTCTCTTAACTTGAATGCCTGCTCACCACCTTCTAAGATTTCACAAATATGTTCCCTAATACTTTTTTTAGCAAGAGTTAAAGTGCTTTCTTTCTCTGCTTTAATGCTTTCAATACTACCACTTATATATTCAAACTTCTTGCCATTTGTATTAAATGATTTAGAACCATGTTGATTTGCAACAATAACTAGTTCACTATCAGCATTTATAACAACATTTGGGTTGTGAGTAACCAAGATTATTTGCCGCTCTGATTTTTTCGCCTTAAGATAACTTACTAGTTCTGAATAAATAGCTCTATTATCTAGATCATCTTCTGGTTGATCAATAATAATGGGGCATTTACTATCGCTACACTCTAAATTAAGTTTTAATACTACGAATGCCTTTTTACCTTGCGACATATTATTATAGCTATCTTCATCATAGATAACATCGTATTTTAATTTAAACCAAGAGTCACTAAAAAACTTAGTAATAAATTCCTGTAGAGAAAGATTATTTCTTAGTTTTATACTCCGATTAGTTAATCCATCTCTTATTTCATTAAAAAATTGATATAGCTCCATTTTATTTTTTATTAAAGGTATTTCAGAAACTAAACGTTGAGCCAGCCCAGATCTTTGATCAATAAATCCTTCAATGAATCCTTTAAAAGAAATTACTTGAAACTCTTGACTAGATTTTATTATTAGTTGTTCTTCATTAAATGGCATTTGATTTATAGAATCAATTAAATTATCTAACTCATCAAACATTAATCGCCAATTATTTTCTATATTGTTATATTTCTCATCGGCTAATCTTTCTAATGATTTAATTTCGGTATTAATCTCTTCAATAGCAATTTTCTTAGTTTTTTCTTGCTCAAGCTGATTTAATATAGGAGTAGCTTGCAAAGATTTTTCTAATAAACTCTTAACTCTATTAAATAGAGCGTCATTCTCTATTTCGCTATTCAATATAGACAATCTATCTATCTCATCCACTAATTTGTTTCTATACTCTTTCTGACTTTCATTAATTTTACTTTCTATATATTTTGGGATATCACAAAGATCATGAGAAAGATTCCAAGGAATATCTATATATGAAGGTATACCAGGTTTAATTTGGAAGCTGAAAATATCAGCTATTCTTAGAGTATCTAACTTATTCAATATACTAGTTATCTTATCAAATTTTTCATGGTTTTCTAAAAATACCTTATTTTTATTATTATAGTATTCTAAATCCTGTTCATTTAACTCAGATAAATTGAGCTGATTAATTTTTTCATTTAAATTAGCTATTTGAGATAGAACATCATTATAATTACCAAGTTTTTCTAATGATTGATTAAGAACCTTTATCTTTTCTTGAGCATTAGAATACTCAGTTAAATTAGCAGTGTTACTAATTTTAATATTGCCTATTGCCTCATCATATTTATCAAAAATATCCGTTTTTTGTTGTAATAATATGTCCTTAATAATATCTTCAATGCCTTTATTTGTTGATTTTTGGTACATATGCCCTTGATAAAAATACTCAACTCTCCTTGAGTTATCCTCTTTCCCATCTTTCCAAATAATTTGTAAATTACTAGATAATTTTTCTATATGAGAGAGTTTATTTTCGCTTTCTTCATTTCCAGCTAAAGGCTTATTCAGTTTTTTAGCTAAGCATTGTAAAAGAGTAGATTTTCCAGATGAACGTCCACCTATAATTGTAGTTAAATTCTGATTAAAATATATATATTCATTAGCTACGTCATTATCAGCTAGATTATCTAGTTTTATATGATCAATTACTTCATAATCATTTTTAAATTCTGGAACTGTAGCGCCTATATGAACTCGACTCTCAGGTTCATAGAGAATTTGTTTTAAACCTTCAAAAGTTGGATCTGCTTTTATCCAACAATAACGTTGCTGATCGGGTTCAAAAAGCTTATTCTCAGTATGAGCATCACTTCCGTGGATACAAGGTTTCAAAAAGCCTAATCTATCAATTATTTTTTCAGAGCTATCCTTTCCATTACCTAAAAAATAATTTCGATCACTTATTTTAGATGAAAAAATTCCGTCCGCTTGTCTATAAATTGAGTCTCTCAACTCTGAATTAGAACTAGTACTACCTAAGAGTTCTTCGTGAGTTTTTAATCCTGAAACACCATCATTATCACCATTTGCAACAAAAACCAGACAATTTTCTTTTAATAATTTATTTTCGTTAATAATTTTAATTAGCCTATTATAATCTACACAAAAATGCTTTATTCCTTCAAGATATGCTTCTTCATCATTAAGTCTAGAGTTTCTATGTTTCCCTAGTTTAATTAAGCCATGTCGATTTAATGAAGCACTCGAATCAGTGCTGATAGGAAATTCAATTTTTGTAAGCAGACTATTTTCCACTTCCTCTATAAATGCTGGGTTAAATAATATATGAATATTAATCAAAGATTTTCTCGCTATTTTATCTAATCTTAACTCAATATTAGGAATAATAAAAATATCACTAACCTTATCTTTCTCATCATCTGTAAATTTATTATTTATATAAATATTCTCCTTAAAATTTAAAACTTTTTTATAATTATCAATATTAAGATAATCTGTTATCCCAATTACTTTAATATCTTTTTCAATTGCCTTTCTAAATAGAATCTCACAATATTCATTCATATCTTTAGATTCAAATTGATCATTCTTTGCTGTATTTTTAGTATGAACATGGAGATCCCAACGCCCCCATTCAGAGCCTCTCAACATATAACATTCCTTATTTTGATAACGATAAAAAATGGATAATAAATTTTTTTATTATCCATTTATTCAGAAAAATTTCAGTGAGCTAATTCACATTATTTCAAACTAATCCGTGCATTTCTAAACAATCTCATCCACGCCCCATCTTCACTCCAATCTTCTGGATACCATGAGTTGGATACGGTGCGGAATACACGTTCTGGGTGTGGCATCATGATGGCGACACGTCCGTCTTGGTTGGACAATGCGGTGATACCTTCTACGGAGCCGTTCGGATTGGCTGGGTAGATTTCCGTTGGATTGAGGTTGTTGTCGATGTATTGCGCCACGATTAAGTGTTGATCTTTTAACATCTGTAACTGTTGAGCGTGTTTAAACTCGACACGTCCTTCACCGTGCGACACTGCGATTGGCATATGTGAACCCGCCATGCCTTGGAACCAAACTGAGTTGGTATCATTGATACGTACCAGTGCTGCACGCGCTTCGAAACGTTCGGATTTATTACGCACGAAACGTGGCCAAGCTTCTGTACCTGGGATAATTTCAGCAAGATTGGAAACCATCTGGCAACCGTTACACACCCCTAAAGTGAGGGTGTTTGGATTGGCAAAGAATTCGCTAAATTGATCACGCAACATTGGGTTAAATAGGATGGATTTCGCCCAACCACCACCTGCGCCAAGCACATCACCATAAGAGAAACCACCACATGCCACTAACGCATTGAAGTCTTTTAAGTGATGACGAGCGTTATGTAAATCGCTCATATGTACGTCAATGGCGTCAAAGCCTGCACGGTCAAAGGCTGCAGCCATTTCGTAATGGCTATTGACCCCTTGTTCACGTAAGATCGCAATGCGCGGTTTCTTGCCAGTGACAATGTAAGGTGCAGCAATATCTTCGTTAATGTCGTAGGTTAAATAGGCAGAGAAACCTTTATTGTCAGGATCTTTTTTCGCCTCGAACTCTTGGTCAGCACATTCTGGGTTATCACGTAAACGTTGCATTTGGTGGGTTAATTCCGCCCAAATGCCACGTAACTCCGAACGTTTTTGGCTAAATAATAATTTAGTGCCACGGGAAATTTCGATGCGATCTTCTGTCGTCACTTCGCCCAATTCTTTGGTTAAGTGGATTAAACCATGTTGTGATAAAACATCACGTACATAGCTTAAATCGCTCTCACGCACTTGAATCACCGCGCCTAATTCTTCGTTAAATAACACGGCAAGATCGTTATCGCCTAATGCGCTGATATGGATCGATAAACCACAGTTACCCGCAAACGCCATTTCGGCAAGAGTGGCGATTAAACCACCGTCTGAACGATCGTGGTACGCCAAGAGTTTTTGCTCTGCCACCAACGCTTGCATGGCATTGAAGAAGTGTTTCAGATTTTCAACATTTACTACATCCGCTGGTTGATCACCGAGTTGTTTATACACTTGCGCAAGTGCGGTTGCCCCTAGGCGATTTTTGCCTTCGCCTAAGTCAATTAATAATAAGCGGCTGTGACCTTTATCGGTACGTAATTGTGGTGTGACTGTTTTGTGGACATCTTCTACACGTGCGAATGCACTGATGACTAAGGATAAAGGTGCCGTCACGGTTTTTTGCTCACCGTTTTCATGCCACGTGGTTTTCATTGACATAGAGTCTTTGCCCACGGGAATGGTTAAGCCAAGTTGTGGACAAAGTTCTTCACCTACGGCTTTCACCGCTTGATATAAGCCGGCATCCTCCCCTTCGTGACCTGCGGCAGACATCCAGTTCGCTGATAATTTAATACGTTTAATGTCGCCAATGTTAGTTGCTGCAATATTGGTTATCGATTCTGCCACCGCTAAACGCGCCGAGGCAGCGAAATCTAATAAGGCTACGGGTGCACGTTCACCCATTGACATGGCTTCACCGTGATAGCTGTCTAAACTTGCTGTAGTGACTGCACAGTCTGCCACTGGAATTTGCCATGGACCGACCATTTGATCACGTGCCACCATACCGGTAACAGAACGATCACCAATGGTAATTAAGAAGGTTTTTTCTGCCACTACAGGTAAGCGTAACACTCGGTGGAACGCCTCTTTTAAGTCGATTTGTGAGTGATCTAAAGCAGTACCTTCTACGGTTTTGGATATGACATCACGGGTCATTTTCGGCGTTTTGCCCAATAACACATTCATTGGTAAATCAATTGGGTTATTGTCAAAATGATCATCATGTAAGGTTAAATGCTCTTGTTCTGTGGCTTCACCAATCACAGCAAAGGGCGCTCGTTCACGCTCACAAAGTGCGGTAAATAATTCGAGTTTTTCAGGGGCGACCGCTAACACATAACGTTCTTGCGATTCGTTACACCAAATTTCTAACGGGCTCATACCACGTTCATCACTTAAGATCTTGCGTAGTTCAAATTTCCCGCCACGACCGCCATCATGTACGAGTTCTGGCATCGCATTCGATAAACCACCTGCACCCACATCGTGAATAAAGAGAATGGGGTTATCCTCACCTAACTGCCAGCAACGGTCGATCACTTCTTGGCAACGACGTTCCATTTCTGGGTTATCCCGTTGTACCGAAGCAAAATCTAAATCTTCTTTTGATTTGCCTGATGCCATGGAAGATGCTGCACCACCACCTAAACCAATGTTCATGGCAGGTCCTCCTAATACGATCAGTTTTGCCCCGACAGGAATTTCGCCTTTTTGCACGTGTTCCGCACGGATATTCCCAATCCCGCCGGCTAACATGATTGGCTTGTGGTAACCACGCACTTCTTCGCCCGCAAAACTCTTGACTTTTTCTTCATAAGTACGGAAATAACCCAATAACGCAGGGCGACCAAATTCGTTGTTAAATGCTGCACCGCCTAAAGGTCCTTCGATCATAATATCGAGCGCAGAAGCAATGCGATTTGGTTTAGACACTGGATTTTCCCAAGCTTGTTCAAAACCTGGGATCACCAAATTAGATACCGAAAAGCCCACTAAACCCGCTTTTGGTTTGGCACCACGTCCCGTTGCGCCTTCATCACGGATCTCACCACCAGATCCTGTTGCCGCCCCAGGGAAGGGTGAAATCGCGGTTGGGTGGTTGTGGGTTTCCACTTTCATTAAGATATGCGTATCTTCATTGTGATAGCGATACTGCCCATCTTGATCCGGGAAGAAGCGCCCCACTTTTGATCCTTCCATCACTGCGGCGTTATCTTTATAGGCAGAAAGCACATGATCTGGGGTTTTCTCAAAGGTATTTTTAATCATTTTAAACAAGGATTTTTCTTGTTTTTCACCATCAATGATCCAGTCTGCATTAAAAATTTTATGGCGGCAATGCTCTGAGTTTGCCTGTGCGAACATATAAAGCTCAATGTCATTTGGATTACGTCCAAGTGCAGTGAAATTTTCGAGCAAATAATCAATTTCATCTTCTGCTAAAGCTAAACCCAATTCAACATTAGCACTTTCTAGCGCTTGACGACCGCCAGTAAGAATATCAACTGTCGTAAATGGTTTTGGTTCTTGCTGGTCAAATAAGGTTTGTGCCTCTTCTGGCTTACGGATGATACCTTCTAACATTCTATCGTGAATATGTGAAACTAATTTTTGTTGCTCTTCTTCAGTTAAAGTACGTTCAAATTCAAAATAGAATGCTAATCCACGTTCTAAACGATTCACTTTATTTAAACGACAATTATGTGCAATATCTGTCGCTTTTGATGACCAAGAAGAAATCGTTCCAATACGAGGAATCACGATAAAACATTCTCCTACAGGTTCATGCTCAGCGAGTGTTGGTCCATAATGCAACAGCTGATCTAATTTAGCCGTTTCTTCTTCAGTTAACGTTTCAACCAAATTCGCAAAGTGTAAATATTCGGCATAACAAGATTTCACTGGCAACCTAGATTTTTGGAAAGTCGTTGCTAATTGATTTAAACGGAATTCAGAAAGCGCAGGAGAACCACGAAAAATTTGTAACATAGGATTAGCCCTGTTGAGTTAAATAAATTGAAAAAATTGTAGGTTATTATAAAGGAAATTTACTTGAAACGAAAACGTTTGCGCGGATATTTATATCCCACCCAGCGAGAATCAAAGTGCGGTCAATTTTGGCAAAATTTTATAAGATAGCTTGTTATTATGTCAGCAAATACAACAAGTACCATTTGAAATGACTGTGGCAACACAATAGCTTGTGTCTGCAAGTTAAAATCATTTATTTAAAATTGCTGAATACAAACATGATGCTCTTTATTAGAACAAGATTTCAGCTTTTACTAACTCGCTAAAATGATTGATGAACAAACTGGAGCTATATAGAAAAAGGCGAACCTAAGTTCGCCTTCTCTAACTAAAAATTAATTAAAAATACAATGGCTAATTAACCCATGCCGTATTTTTTTAGTTTTTTACGCAAAGTTCCGCGATTAATGCCTAGCATTGTCGCTGCACGAGTTTGGTTACCACGCGTATATTGCATGACCATATCTAGCATAGGGTGCTCAACTTCCGCTAATACCAATTCATAAAGCTCATTGACATCCTGACCATCTAATTGCGATAAATAATTTCGCAATGCTTGTTTCACTGAATCGCGTAATGGTTTATTTGTTACCTGAGATTGTGAATTTAACACTGATACAGTTAATGCATCAGCTGGATTACGTTGTTGTTCTAACATTTTTTTCTTTATCCATCAGAATCAAATTAAAAAAATCTTCTAAAGCAATCAATTGTTCTTTGGGATCAGTAATTGCATTAAAAGCCTGTCTAAAAACGGGATTAGCTTGAATTCCCTGTAAGTACCAAGCAACGTGTTTACGTGCAATACGACATCCTTTCTCTGCACCATAAAAATGATGAAGGTCTTGGATATGCTGTAAAATCACATTACATTTCTCGTTTAAACTTGGCTCTAAAACAATCGAGTCTTTTTCAATTAAGCCTTCCATCACTTGGAAAAGCCACGGATTGCCTAATGAACCACGTCCGATCATTATTGCATCTGCGTTGGTATAGTTGAGAACATACTTTGCTTTTTCAGCAGAAGTAATGTCGCCATTAGCTATGACAGGAATAGAAATTTGTTGCTTAACCGCTTTGATATTGTCATATTCAGCTTCCCCCTCGAACATACAACTCCTTGTTCGCCCGTGGATAGTTAAAGCTTGAACACCACATTGCTCTGCAATTCTAGCGATTTCGACACAATTTCGGTTATCTCGATCCCAACCAGTTCTTATTTTTAAAGTGACTGGCACACAAACAGCATTAACAACAGCATCAAGAATACGTTTAACCAAATCAGGATATTGTAAAAGTGCAGAGCCAGCCATTTTACGATTTACTTTTTTGGCAGGACACCCCATATTGATATCAATAAGTTCTGCCCCATACTCGACATTGACTTGAGCAGCTTTCGCCATTTCATCAGGATTACAACCTGCTATTTGCACAGCATTAATTCCCGCCTCTTGGTGATGAGCCAAACGCAGCTTCGATTTTTCTGTATGCCAAACTTGTGGATTTGTTGACATCATTTCGGAGAAAGTTAAGCCTGCCCCATAATGAGCACAGATTCGCCGAAAAGGTTGATCAGTAATTCCCGCCATTGGGGCTAACAGAATGCGATTTTTAAGTTGATAAGAACCAATTCGCATTTACTACCTCTCAAACATCATAAATCCTGATATTATCAGTTTGACACCCACCCTAACCGACAAGGGTCGCTATAATACGCACTTTTGCCTCATTTGCAAAGCATATTTTTTATACAAAAAGCATTTTTTTTATGTTTTTTGATTTTTATTAACAATGCAACCGTTTTCTTGATTAAAATTTAAATAAAACTTGACAATTTATTGTTCAGTTCAATTTTTGTACTAGAATATAGCTTCATTATCTATTTAATTTTTCCCGTAATCCGACACCATTCTTCGCGTTCTTGCACAGGTTCTAAAGCAAATTTTTGTGCATAAGCCTCACAAACAGATGATGCTTGCGTCGCTAAAATACCAGAAAGCCCTAAAACGCCATTGGTGTTAACAAGTTGACTAATCACGGGATAAAGCGCTTTTAAAGGACCTGCGAGAATATTTGCAACCACAACATCCGCTTTTAAATCTGTAGGTTGATCATCAGATAAAAATAACTGTAAGCGATCTGCAACCCCATTTTGTTCTGCATTATTACGGCTTGCTAGAATAGCTTGTGGGTCGATATCAATACCAATTGCGCTTTTAGCCCCTAATTTCAATGCTGCAATCGCAAGAATGCCTGAACCACAGCCAAAATCAATGACCGTTTTATTGGTTAAATCTAAACCATCTAACCATTCTAAACATAATGCAGTGGTCGGATGTGTCCCTGTTCCGAAAGCTAAACCAGGATCAAGCATCACATTGACTGCATTTTCATCAGGAACCTCACGCCAACTTGGACAAATCCATAAACGTTGACCAAATTGCATTGGATGAAAATTATCCATCCATTCCCGTTCCCAATCCTTATCTTCAATTTGCTCAATTTTATATGCAGAATTAGCATCAAGATATTGCGCTTCTCTAAGGTTCTCAACGATTTGCTGCATATCAGTTTCAGCATCAAATAATGCAACGACATCAGTATTACCCCATAAGCGCGTTTCACCCGGTAATGGCTCAAAAATTGGTGTATCTTGACTATCCATAAAAGTGACAGATACTGCACCAATTTCTTCTAAATAATCACTCATTGGTTCTGCTTGTATATTTGTACTATTAATTCGAATCTGGATCCAAGCCATAATGTTTTCCTTTATTACCTTTATAACTATCCTTTTCTCTTAAGCTACCTGAATATAGCGGATTCTTTGATTCAATTTGAGATAGTTACTTTAACTAAGTTAGCAACTACAACATTCACTATAAAAAATTGTGTGAAAAAGAGAAAAGTAACTTAATCAGGATATTATTTATTCGTTTCACTTAGTCAAAACTACAATAGCAGTATTCAAACCTAAGTATTTAACTCATTCCCAATATTTTTTAAAACTTAATTATCTTCTTCTCACCAACCTTATTCCCAACTAGAAATGCCACTAATCCGAATACTAATGAAGGAACAATAGCATGGAAATTAAATAATTTAATCGAGAATGAAGTGAGCAAAATATAAGTTGCTAAACCGACTACCATTGAGCTTATCGCGCCATAAGCATTTGCTTTATCCCAATATAAACCGAGGATAATAACCCATAAGAATGCAGCTTCTAATCCACCAAAAGCAAATAAATTTAGCCAAATAATCATATCTGGCGGATTTAATGCAGCAAGAATTAAAAGTGCGGTCAAAATTAGCGTAATTAGAGAAGAAAGCCAGCTAATTTTACGCTGATTCTGTGCCATTTCAGGTTTAGCAGATAAATACAGATCTTTAACAAAGATCGATGAAGATTGAATTAATTGTGCATCAATGGTCGACATGATGGCAGACATGGGTGCTGCTAAAAAGATACCAGCAACAATAGGTGGCAAGACTTGTAGCATTAAACTTGGAATTACTTGGTCTGGAATAGTTAAATCAGGTAAAACTACACGACCTAATGCACCTGACAAATGCATACCGAGCATAACAATACTTAACACGATAGTCCCAATTAACATACCACTATGTAAGGCTTTACTATCTTTAAACGCCATACAGCGTACGGCAGTATGTGGTAAACCAACTACACCAAAACAAACTAAGATCCAAAAAGATGCCATAAATTGAAAATCAAGCATCTCATTCGGTCCATAGGGACTAACTAAATCAGGATTAATTTCTGTCAATTTTTGCACCGCACTTTCAACACCACCAGCTGCATAAATAACGCCACCAAGTAGAATCAGCGTACCAAAAATCATGACTGTCCCCTGAATCGTATCTGTCAAGACGACAGCACGAAAACCGCCAATGAAGGTATAAATTCCGACAGTTAAGGCAAAAATCAGTAATGCGCTACGGTAATCAATGCCAATCGTACTTTCTAATAATCTTGCCCCCCCAATAAACTGTACTGTCATCGCAGCAAAAAATGCGATTAACAGCGCAATACTGGCAACCCAAACCAAATACTTATTTTTATAGCGATGAAGTAACAAATCGTTAATAGTTAACGCTTTGCTTTCACGTGAAAGAAGTGCAAATTTTTTACCTAAAGCACCTAATGCAAGCCAAACAGCTGGTACTTGAATCATCGCTAACAATACCCAACCTAAACCAAATTTATAAGCAGCACCAGGTCCACCAATAAATGAGCTTGCGCTCGCATAGGTTGCTGCTGTTGTCATGGCTAGCACAAACCCTGTCATAGAGCGACTGCCCACATAATATTCTGTTAAAAAATCCCCTTTTTGACGTTTTACATAAGCATAAATCGCAGCACCAAATACAAAAGTTAAATAGATAACTAAAGGGAGCACAATACCTAAATTCATTATTGTTGCTCCTCTTGCTCATGATCTAAATCCATATCTTGATAGACGATTTTAATGACCCAATAAGCAACCACAATAAATAAGATAGGTAAATAAATACATGCTAATTCAAACCATAACGGAAATCCAATGGGTCCTGAAGTTCCTTTCGGTAAGTAAGCACACAAACACCAACCTATTACATACAAAATAGTTAAGCCTAATGCCCAACGAGCTTCCTTAGTAGCTTGTTTATAACGAGAAAGTTTGCTCATAAAATCATCCATATATAAAAAAAGTGGAGCAAATCCACTTTTTTGTTTAACACAAGCATGATTAATTAATCACGCATACCTAATTTCTTCTCAAGGTAATGAATATTCGTTCCACCTTGTTGGAAATTTTCATCTGCTAAAATTAATTCATGCAATGGAATATTCGTTTTAATTCCGCTAATAATGGTTTCACCTAATGCATTTTGCATACGACGAATAGCAACTTCACGAGTATCACCATACGTAATCAATTTAGCAATCATTGAATCATAATGTGGCGGTACGGTATAGCCTGCATAGACATGAGAATCCCAACGCACACCTAATCCCCCTGGCGAATGTAAATGCTCTACTTTGCCTGGTGAAGGCAAGAACGATTTTGGATCTTCTGCATTAATACGACATTCCATAGCATGACCACGTACTTTAACATCTTCTTGTTTAATCGACAGTGGCAAACCTGCTGCAATACGTAATTGTTCTTTAACCAGATCCACGCCTGTAATCATTTCTGTGACTGGATGTTCCACTTGAATACGGGTATTCATTTCGATGAAATAGAACTCACCATTTTCATATAAGAACTCAAAAGTACCCGCGCCACGATAACCAATTTCAATGCAAGCTTTTGCACAGCGTGTACCAATATCACGGCGCACTTCTTCAGAAATACCTGGCGCAGGTGCTTCTTCCACGACTTTTTGATGACGGCGCTGCATTGAACAATCACGTTCCGCTAAATAAATTGCATTACCATGTGTATCTGCTAATACTTGAATTTCAATATGACGTGGATTTTCTAAATATTTTTCCATGTATACCATGTCATTATTAAATGCCGCCTTAGCTTCCGCTTTAGTCATTGCAATAGATTCTTCTAAAGAAGATTCATCACGCACAACACGCATACCACGACCGCCACCGCCGCCAGATGCTTTAATAATTACAGGATAACCAATACGTTTCGCAATTTCTTTATTTTTTGCCATGTCAGAACCAACTGGTCCATCAGAACCAGGTACGCAAGGTACGCCAGATTTTTTCATCGCTTCAATCGCGGAAACTTTATCTCCCATTAAGCGAATCACATCTGCTGTGGGTCCAATAAACACAAAGCCGGATCGCTCTACTTGCTCAGCAAAATCTGCATTTTCAGATAAAAAGCCATACCCCGGATGAATTGCATCAGCACCCGTCACTTCGGCTGCGGCAATGATCGCTGGAATATTCAGATAACTTTTCGCTGAAGGCGCAGGACCGATACAAACAGTTTCATCAGCAAGTAAAACATGTTTTAATTCACGGTCTGCTGTGGAATGCACCGCAACGGTCTTAATGCCTAATTCTTTGCAAGCACGCAAAATACGTAGCGCAATTTCACCACGATTGGCAATAACAACTTTCTCTAACATAAGAAAATTCCACTTGTGAGTTAAATAGTAAAATCACTATTTAAAATAAATTAATATGAAAAATAAGCGATATGATATCGCTTATTTAGAGTTATTTTTGATTATTCAATGATGATAAGTTTTTCATCAAATTCAACTGGTTCACCATCATTGATTAAAATCGCTTTGACCACACCCGCTTTATCTGCTTCGATACGGTTCATCATCTTCATGGCTTCTACAATACAAAGCGCATCACCTACTTTCACGCTTTGCCCCACTTCGACGAACGGTTTCGCTTCAGGGCTTGGGCTGCGATAAAAAGTACCTACCATTGGTGAACGAATTGCATGACCTGTCACAGTTTCACTTGCCACAGGTGCTGCTGGTGTTGGCACACTTGGTGTTGCTGCTACAGGTGCTGGTGCCGCAACTGGTGCTTGCACAGGTACACTATATTGCACAGCTGTCGGCGCAGCAGAACCACGATTAATGCGAACAGACTCTTCTCCTTCGGAGATTTCGAGTTCCATAATGCCTGATTCTTCTACTAATTCGATAAGCTTTTTAATTTTACGAATGTCCATAATCTATGTCCTAACTTATTATTTTTTGACCGCACTTTTCTATCACTCCGGTGTCATATTCCAGTGCAAGTTGGTTAATTCTACATCTCGTGCGAGAGATTACCTGAAAAAGAGTAACTTTGCGATAAAATTCTGCAAATTTACGTTATTTTCTTTAATCTAACGTGTTTTAAACAGAAAATCTCGTGCAAACTGTAATGCAAATTCATATCCCTGAGCGCCTAAGCCACAAATAACTCCCTCAGCCACATCACTAAAATAAGAATGGTGACGGAAAGCTTCACGCTGATGAACATTCGAAAGATGTACTTCGACAAAAGGAATCGCAACCGCTAATAAAGCATCGCGTAATGCAATACTCGTATGCGTAAATGCGGCTGGATTGATAATAATAAAATCCACTTGTTGAAAACTTTGATGAATTTTCTCAATCAATTTTTCTTCACTATTGGATTGAAAACAGTCTAACTGCAATTGATACTGGTCTGCTAATGCATGTAAATGCTGTTCAATTGCAGATAAAGATAAACGCCCATAATGCTTAGGCTCGCGTGCCCCTAACATATTCAAGTTTGGACCATTTAACAGCAAAATTCGTGATTTTTGCGCCATAATGCTTTCCTAATTTTAAAACTTAAAAATTATAACTGCTTTTTCTAAAATAACAGTAATTCGCTGGTCTTATCAGTCCATAGCTAAAGGTTCGACAAATTCTGAATCCAACCCAACTAATGGCAAACTCGAACCCTGCCATGCGCGAACTAATTGGTAGTCCATTAAATCTAGTGTATCCAAACCAGGCACCGTATTTGGTGTATATTGTTGAGCAATACGTGCTAATTGTGTCAACCCCAAACTACTTTCAATTGAAGAACTAATGACAGCTTTTAAACTGCATTGGTGGGCTTGTTCAATTAATTGGATACAGCGTTGTAACGAACCAACTAATGTCGGTTTTATCACAAGAGCTGCTAAATTGGCTTGTTTTTCTACACAAAAATCTGGTTCACGCACAGTTTCATCCCAAGCAATAGCGATACCTGTATCTTGTGCAAATTGCAAGCTTTCTGCTGGCGTTTTACAAGGTTCTTCTAAAAATTGGATACGTGCACGATGTTCAGGCTTAACATATTTGGCAAACATTTGTGCTTTAGTCAGTGTCCAGCTACGATTTGCATCAAGTCGTAACTGTAAATCTGGAATGGCTTCTAATAACATATCTGCAATCAAACCATCGCGATTGGCTTCATACATACCCACTTTTATTTTAGCTACTTTCTCACCTTGCATTTGATTAAGTGGCGCATAAAGTTCATCAGGATCGCCATAGCACAGTGGCGCAACTTGATAATTGCCAGCTTCACCAAGCAAGCCTTTCATTTCAGCCAACGCACAACTTAATCCAAATGCCACTGAAGGATATAAATGTTCTAACGATAATTTATTTGTCGTCATAGTCCATTCTTTTAACCAAGTAACCGTTTGTTCAAGTGCCTGCTCTAACGTTTCTTGACTAAATTCAGGTAAAGGTGCAATTTCGCCCCAACCTTGTGCATCATCACAACAAACTTGAACCAAAAGCCCTTCACGCTTTTTCAAAAAACGATGGCGTAAAATCAGCTGACTATCGACAGGAATTGAATATTTATATAAATGAAATGTTCTAACCATTATTATTGTTCACATATTTTTGTCACTTCATTGTAGTGACCACCATAATCTAAGCATCTATCTTTGGCATCATTGCTTAACACAAACATTCCACCTATAAACAATAGGACAACGACAAACATCATGATTAAGCTATAAAAAAAGATTTTTTTCCAAGAAAACATAGACTTCATTCCTTATGTGTTGAAAAGTGCGGTCAAAATTTACTAAATTTCAACCACACTAGATAATTATGGATTACGTTTAAACTTACTAAAATCAGGTGCACGTTTTTCATTAAAAGCATTACGCCCTTCTTGTCCTTCTTCAGTCATATAGAATAACATAGTGGCATTACCTGCAAGTTCTTGTAAACCCGATTGACCATCACAATCCGCATTTAAGGCGGCTTTTAAGCAACGTAATGCGATTGGGCTATTGCGCAGCATTTCACGACACCAACGTATGGTTTCTTTTTCTAAATCAGTATAAGGCACAACAGTATTCACTAAGCCCATTTCCAACGCTTCTTTAGCATCATATTGACGGCATAAGAACCAAATTTCACGCGCTTTTTTCTGACCAACAATACGCGCCATATAGCTTGCTCCCCAGCCGCCATCAAATGAGCCCACTTTTGGTCCAGTTTGACCAAAAATTGCATTTTCTGCAGCAATCGTTAAATCACAAATCATATGTAACACATGACCACCACCGATTGCATAACCTGCAACCATCGCAACGACAGGTTTCGGACAAGTGCGAATATCACGTTGAAAATCCAATACATTTAAATGGTGTACACCACTATCATCTTTGTACCCACCGTAGTCACCACGTACTTTTTGATCACCGCCAGAACAAAACGCTTTCTCTCCTTGTCCTGTTAAAACAATCACACCAATTTTTTCATCAAAACGCGCATCTGAAAAAGCCTGAATCATTTCTTTTACTGTTTGAGGACGAAAAGCATTACGTACTTCAGGGCGATTAATAGTAATTTTAGCAATACCATCAACAGATTTATGATAAAGGATATCCGTATATCCTGTACTGCAATCTTGCCATTCAATCGGTGCATAAAGTACATCATCTTTTGGATTTTGCATGATAAATTCCTTCAAATTGTTTTTAGTAAGACAAAGTGCGGTCATTATAGCGGAAGTTTTGACCTGCCGTCATTAATTCTTCATCGCACTTTTATCTGCTTATGCCTGTTCAAATAATACTTGATGCTTTTGTATTAGTAGGTTTAATTCAGGTTCAAACGTCATTTCATTTTTCGCACGTGCTAAAGCAAGTTGTGCCATCTCAAATGCAGCTTCTGCAATTGCAGGTTCTGATACATTACGCCAAATTCCCGCTAACACTTTCTGCATCACTAAATTAACTTCTAAAATACCTGCGCCATCACGAGATATAGGAGAAAATCCATCACGAATTAACTCGCAAAAATCAAGCGCTTTAATAGACAAACGAT
Source organism: Pasteurella oralis (assembly GCF_002850605.1). Classification (GTDB taxonomy): domain Bacteria; phylum Pseudomonadota; class Gammaproteobacteria; order Enterobacterales; family Pasteurellaceae; genus Pasteurella; species Pasteurella oralis. The sequence goes on along the minus strand of NZ_NXGB01000001.1, from coordinate 199,925 downwards.
CATAACCCACATCATCAGATTGTGGCGCAATTTGGTCGTTTAACAACAATGACATCATTATCGTCATGACATTAATTGCCGTACCAGGATCATTCACTGCTGGGGATAATGCACGTTGTGCTGCTTCGCTTAATACAATAAATCCCCAATGTGGATCTTGCTCAAAAGTTCTTTCACGAGCAAAAACAAAACTCTGTTGTAATACCGCAATATCTTCCATCTCTCCATCAATTAAACAAAGTACTGTATCTGGTGTTATTAATTCACCGGGACGTACATTAATATGGATAGCACAATCATGCTGCTGCGCTTGAGATTGTAAAGTTTGCATATCAATATGTGTTAAATAGCCGCTACATCCTGCTCTTAGTGGCTTTGCGTAAGGGCTTAACTGACTGACTCGCGTTGCTTGCATACTTGGTGCTAAACGGTATTGGTGTAATGCTTTTGCAGTCACTTTTTCAATTTTACTTAGCGTATTCCCTAAGCGTCCTAATTGAGATAAGGTGTAAACCCAGCGAATCAAAGTGACAATTAAATAAGCTAATACGGCAACAGTACTAATAAACAAAATAAAACGCCCATTTTGCTCATAAAACTCCATACCCAATGCAGTTTTAGCAATAATGGCGTAAATAAAAGCACAAATGAAACTAGTGATAGCTGTGCGTGTATTCTGATCGCCCATCACTAAATCCGTCGCACGCGGTGTTGCATTACTTGCAGCAGAAACAAAGGCTGACACCATAATAGATAAAGAAAAAGTACTTACTGCAAGCATACTTGACGCAATCACATCCAATAAACCATCTAAGGTATCTTGAGTGATATCGGGTAGAATGCCTGCTTTTAATGTTCTTGCCCCCAAACGTAGCGAAAAAACAAAACTCACTGTAACTAACGCCCAAATCGCAGGCGTCACCCATAGTTGATTACTTGGTTTTTTCAATGTTAACAACCATTGGTACATCATAAGCAAGCTCCTCAATATATGCCTAAAAGATGACCAAGTTTACCTGAAAAGCTGCTTATTGTCAGGCAAGTAAAATTGCTCCATTTTGTTCGATTAAGCAAAACTTTGCTAAAATAGACCGCACTTTATTGAAAAGGCACAAAATGCGTACTACACACTAGAGATTACTCTTTATCCCCAAGCGACTTTCCCCTATAATAGAGCGTATTTTTCGATCTATTTTTAACCTAATTTTATCAAGAAACTATTATGACAAAATTCAATGTTAACACTTTTCAAGGTATGATCTTGGCGCTGCAAGATTACTGGGCGCAACAAGGTTGTACAGTTGTGCAACCTTTTGATATGGAAGTTGGAGCTGGGACTTCACATCCGATGACTTGTTTACGCGCTTTAGGTCCTGAACCAATGGCGTTTGCTTATGTACAACCTTCACGTCGTCCAACGGACGGGCGTTATGGTGAAAATCCGAATCGTTTACAGCATTATTACCAGTTTCAAGTCGTCATAAAACCCTCACCCGATAATATTCAAGAACTCTACTTAGACAGCTTAAAAATGCTTGGTTTTGACCCCACTCAAAACGATATTCGTTTTGTGGAAGATAACTGGGAAAACCCAACTTTAGGCGCTTGGGGGTTAGGCTGGGAAGTTTGGCTAAACGGTATGGAAGTCACCCAGTTCACGTATTTCCAACAAGTCGGCGGATTAGAATGTAAACCTGTTACAGGTGAAATTACCTACGGTTTAGAACGTTTAGCGATGTATATTCAAGGTGTAGACAGTGTGTACGATCTTGTCTGGTCCGATGGTCCATTAGGTAAAACCACTTATGGCGATGTTTTCCACCAAAACGAAGTGGAACAATCCACCTACAACTTTGAATACGCCAACACTGACTTCTTATTCTATTGCTTCGATCAATACGAAAAAGAAGCCAGCGAATTGTTAGCCTTAGAAAAACCGTTGCCATTACCGGCTTACGAACGCATTTTAAAAGCAGCACATAGCTTTAACTTGCTGGATGCACGTAAAGCGATTTCCGTGACGGAACGCCAACGTTATATCTTACGCATTCGTGCATTAACCAAAGGCGTGGCGGAAGCTTACTATGCAAGCCGTGAAGCCTTAGGGTTCCCGGGCTGTAAATAAAGTGTGGTTCATTTTCAGGTATTTTTATGATGAGCAAACCCGTTGTATTCTTCGCCAACCTCTGCCCTGATACTGCCCCATTTGTGGCAGAATTAGCGCGCTTAGAAGTGGACTATGAAAGCGTTGAAATCATGTCGTCTATGGCAAATTTCAAACGTTTTTTAACACTGCGTGATCAGCATCCCGCTTTTGAGCAAGCGAAAGAAAATGGCTATATTGGCATTCCGGCGTTGTTATTGGCAGACGAGCAAGTGATTCTCGATATTCTCCAGTTAAAAGACATTTTCGGCTAAAAATTAAGGAGCAAAAAATGAAACTCTGGCATTCCAACACCAGTCCTTATGTACGCAAAGTGATGGCGGTGATTAAACATCATCAGCTTGAGGATCAAATTGAATTACACACGATTCAATCTTCTTTTGATCCTAATTCACCGCACAATCAAGATAATCCGCTTGGGCGTGTGCCTGCATTACAACTGGATAACGGTGAATGGCTGTATAACAGTCATGTGATTTGTGAATACCTTGATCATCTTGGTGCACAAACTCAGTCAGAGAGTCATTTATTGCCTCGTAACAGCCAACGCTGGAAGGTATTGCAACTGCACGCGCTAACTGACGGCATTATGGAAAACACCTTGCCGATTATTTCCGAGCGTTTACTCCGCCCTGAAAACGAATGGTGGACTGCACGTCATCAACAATTAACCGAACGCAATATCCGCAGTTTCAAAGAGTTAGAACGTTATTTAGTACAATTCGGCGATGAACTGAATTTAGGCACCATTTCTGCTGTTTGCTTGATCGACTGGTACGCCTTACGTGGTGAAAAACTCGGTGTGAATTTGAAAGACATCGCACCACACTTAGTGCAATGGGCAATGGAGATGAATGAGAAATATACGGAACTGAACGAAACGCTGCCGAAATGAGTGATGCATTGATAGTATATATCTTAATGAAGCGAATAAAATAAAGGCACTCATTAGGCTACAAGTGCTATCAAATGAAATACCACTAGTTTTAGTTATATTGAAGATTTAGCAAAATCAAAGTGCTATAAATACTAAATTATGTCGACAAGGAGAAACTAAATGTTAGTCATTAATATGAAGGAAGACCTTGAAAGAGCTCTAAATAATAAAGAACCCAGTTTCATTATTGAGGGAGAATTAGCCGAAAAAATAAAAAAGGCCAAAAAGATTACCACAATCAATAAATTGACTTTAGTCGCATTTGCTATCGTCCTTGCCGTAGCATTCATCCCATCAGCGACTGACGAACTATTCGAAATAACAAGGGACACAATATTAATGGCTATCGGCATACTTATAGGACTTGAAATCGCGATTATATTGGCTGTTCTTTTTGGCGGAATGACTTTAGCTATGATGCTTTATAAAAATTATCATACTGAATTTGGAACAGATCTTAAAACAGAAAAAATAACAATTAAATGTACGAGAAAGAAATAGAATCTTGATATTTTTTAAAGAGAAACACAATGACAACACAAAACTTCCTCGCCGAGATCGGCACTGAAGAGCTGCCACCGAAGGCGCTCAAGAAATTAGCAACCGCATTCGCAGAGAATGTGGAATTCGAGTTAAATCAAGCTGGTTTAGCTTTTGAAAAAGCAGAATGGTTTGCGGCACCTCGTCGTTTGGCGGTGAAAGTGTTAGGATTAGCCACAGCACAACCTAGCAAACAAGTTGAAAAACGCGGTCCTGCGGTATCAGCGGCATTTGATAGTGAAGGTAAACCAACTAAAGCAGCTGAAGGCTGGGCGCGTGGTTGTGGTATCAGTGTAGATCAAGCGGAACGCATTGCCACTGATAAAGGTGAATGGCTTGTGCATCGTGCAACGATCGAAGGCCAACCGACTAAACATTTATTAAAAGATATTATCGCTAGTGCCTTAGCAAAATTACCCATTCCAAAACCTATGCGTTGGGCAGACAAAACCGTGCAATTTATTCGTCCTGTTCATACTGTCACTATGTTATTGGGGGATGAATTAATTGAAGGTGAAATCTTAGGCGTACAAAGTGCTACTACTATTCGTAGTCACCGTTTCTTAGGTGAACGTGAATTCCAAATTACTCACGCTGACCAATATCCACAACTGTTAGCGGAAAAAGGTTCAGTGATTGCTGATTTCAACCAACGTCGTGAAATGATTTTGGCAAAATCGCAAGAGAAAGCCACCGCACTTGGCGGCGTGGCGGATATTGAAGACGATTTACTTGATGAAGTGACTTCGCTTGTGGAATATCCAAATGTACTAGCGGCTAAATTTGAAGAGCGTTTCCTTGCTGTGCCTGCGGAAGCCTTGGTTTACACCATGAAAGGTGACCAAAAATATTTCCCTATTTATGACAAAGACGGCAAATTGTTACCGCACTTTATTTTCGTGTCGAACATCAATCCAGAAGACCCAAGCAAAATTATTGAAGGTAACGAAAAAGTGGTTCGTCCACGTTTAACCGATGCCGAATTCTTCTTCAAAACCGATTTAAAACAGCGTTTAGAAGATCAGCTTCCACGCTTAGAAATGGTGTTGTTCCAACAACAACTTGGTACATTACGTGACAAAACGGCACGAATTGAACAACTTGCGGGGGAAATCGCTAGACAGATCGGCGCAGATGAAACTAAAGCAAAACGTGCGGGTTTATTGTCAAAATGTGACTTAATGACCAATATGGTATTTGAGTTTACTGATACACAAGGCGTGATGGGTATGCACTATGCACGCCACGATGGCGAAGACGAAGAAGTAGCCGTTGCCTTAAATGAGCAATATATGCCACGTTTTGCTGGTGATGAATTGCCGAAATCGTTAGTCGCCAGTGCAGTTGCCTTAGCAGATAAATTCGATACGCTCACGGGGATTTTCGGTATCGGGCAACAACCCAAAGGCAGCGCAGACCCATTCGCTCTACGTCGTGCGGCATTAGGTGTGTTACGCATTATTGTTGAAAAGAACTTACCGCTTGATCTTGAAGAAATTGTGAAAAAATCCACCGCACTTTTCGGTGACAAACTCACGAATGTAAATGTAGTGGAAGAAGTGGTTGACTTCATGCTAGGTCGTTTCCGTGCATGGTATCAAGATGAAGGCATTGCGGTAGATGTCATCCAAGCAGTACTAGCTCGCCGTCCAACTCGTCCAGCAGATTTTGATGCTCGTGTACGTGCAGTTTCACACTTCCGCACTCTTGATGCAGCAGAAGCCTTAGCCGCGGCGAATAAACGTGTAAGCAATATTTTGGCAAAAGTTGAAGGTGAATTAACAGCAAACATTGATATGGCATTATGTGTTGAAATAGCTGAAAAAGTCTTAGCAGAACAAGTACTTGCTTTACAGACTGAATTAACCCCATTATTTGTCGAAGGCGAATATCAAACCGCGTTAGATCGCTTAGCTGCATTACGTGAGCCTGTAGATACCTTCTTCGATAATGTAATGGTGAATGCTGAAGATCAGAAATTACGCCAAAATCGTTTAGCAATCCTGAATAATTTACGTAATCTCTTCTTACAAGTTGCAGATATTTCATTACTTCAATAGTCAGTGTAATAAAACTTAAAAATAGCGCTGTTAACTCAGTGCTATTTTTTTATTCTTGAAGCAAAAAACTTGATAAAAATAAACCGCACTTTTATCGCCATAGCAAAAAGTGCGGTCACTTTTAAACAAATTTTGATGAATTACTTATTCAATTTGGCTTTATAAGTTGGGTTCATCAAGTTTTCAACTGACAGAATATCGTCAAGCTGCTCTTCAGTGAGTAAGCCTTTTTCTAGCACAACCTCTCTCACTCCTCGCCCAGTTTTCGCACAAATTTTACCGACTAAGTCACCGTTATGATGACCAATAAATGGATTTAGATAAGTGACAATGCCAATTGAGTTGAAGACATAATTTTCACAGACTTCTTTATTCACAGTAATACCATCAATACATTTATCACGTAAATTGACACAAGCGTTCGTTAAAATCTCAATCGATTCAAACATTGCCTGCCCAATCACTGGCTCCATTACGTTAAGTTGTAATTGACCTGCTTCCGCAGCAAAGGTCACTGTAGTATCATTACCAATCACTTTAAAGCAAACTTGATTCACCACTTCTGGTATCACTGGATTAACTTTTGCAGGCATAATTGAAGAACCTGCTTGTAGCTCTGGTAAATTAATTTCATTCAAACCAGCACGTGGACCTGAAGATAACAAGCGTAAATCATTACACACTTTAGATAATTTCACTGCAGTGCGCTTTAATGCACCATGTACCATCACATAAGCGCCACAATCTGATGTTGCTTCAATCAAGTTTTCAGCTAATGTACAAGGCAAGCCTGTTACTTCTGCAAGGTATTTCACCGCTAAAGGCGCATAACCTTGTGGCGTATTCAATCCTGTTCCAATTGCAGTTGCTCCTAAATTGACCTCAAGTAATAACTCGGCAGTACGAGTTAAATTACGTACTTCTTCATCAAGCAAGACAGAAAATGCTTTGAATTCTTGACCAACTGTCATTGGTACAGCATCTTGTAGCTGAGTACGCCCCATTTTTAAAATGTGAGAAAACTCTTTTGCTTTATTTTCAAATCCTTGTTGTAAATAAAGTACTTTCGCCACCAACTTCATAATGCTGTTGTATACAGCAATACGAAATCCTGTTGGGTAAGCATCGTTAGTAGACTGGCTAGCATTAACATGATCCATCGGATCTAAATACTGATATTCCCCTTTTTTATGACCTAAAATTTCTAATGCCAGGTTTGCGACAACTTCATTTGTATTCATATTGACAGAAGTACCTGCACCACCTTGATAAACATCGGAAGGGAATTGATCTAAACATTTGCCTGTTGTCAAAATTTCATCACAAGCTGCAACAATTGCCTTAGCAATCTTATCTGGAATTGCCCCAAGCTCACCATTTGCTAATGCTGTTGCTTTTTTTACCATAACCATACCACGCACAAATTCAGGGATATCTGAAATAACCGCATTTGAAATGTTAAAATTTTCTACCGCTCTTAAAGTATGAATTCCCCAATATGCCTCTGCTGGAACTTCACGTTCACCAAGTAAATCCACTTCTTTTCTTGTTGCCACCATTTTAATCCTCCATCTCGAGTATTGAACAAGTTGTCGCCTATTATAGGGAAATGAATATGCTAAAAATTTGATCGCGGTCACATTTTAACTGTCCACTCCACGACATATTTTTATCTTTCAGATTACTTTTTCTAATCTAAAAAATAGCTATATAAAAATTTATACATATAGATTTAATTAGGATAACAGAAATAGAAACAAAATAATTTGATCTTGTTAATACTTTGTTAACTTTTTTGTTTGAATATTATACAGAGCATGATAGATTGCCACTGGGCAAAATCATCGTAGCCCTTGTATCATGCTGAAAATAGAAGGACTAAATATGAATACAACACAACAACAAAAGAAAGGCAGTAAATTTCTGCATACTGTTGAGTGGCTAGGCAACATGCTGCCGCATCCTGTCACTCTTTTTATGATTTTTATTGTTTTACTATTAATTTCTTCCGCATTAGGTGAATATTTTGGGTTAGCAGTACCCGATCCTCGTCCTGAAGGTACTAAAGGTCGTGCAGCTGATGGCATGATTTACGTTGTCAGCTTACTGAACGCTGATGGCTTAAGCCGAATCTTAACTAATCTCGTCAAAAACTTTACCAACTTTGCGCCATTAGGCACGGTATTAGTTGCATTACTTGGAGTAGGTATCGCCGAAAAAGCAGGCTTACTCTCTGCCGTTATGCGCTTATTAGTGACTAAATCACCACGTAAACTAACGACTTTCACAATTGTATTTGCAGGGATTCTTCTCTAATACTGCCTCAGAATTAGGCTATGTGGTATTGATTCCATTAGCCGCAATTATCTTCCATTCACTTGGTCGTCATCCACTTGCAGGTCTTGCTGCTGCTTTTGCTGGGGTTTCTGGCGGTTATTCTGCGAATTTATTATTGGGAACTATCGATCCATTATTAGCAGGGATTACTCAACAAACTGCCCAAATTATTGATCCGACTTATACGGTAGGTCCAGAGGCAAACTGGTTCTTTATGGCAGCAAGTACTTTTGTGATTGCCTTCATTGGTTATTTCATCACTGAAAAAATCGTTGAACCACAGCTTGGCCCTTATAACAGTCATTTATCACAAGATGAAATCGATCTACAACATTCGAATGAAGTCACCCCATTAGAACGTAAAGGGTTAAAATATGCAGGCTTAGTATTTTTAATTCTTTGCGCATTACTTGCTTGGAGTGTTGTGCCTGAAAATGGTATCTTGCGTGATCCTAAAACTGGTTTAGTCACAGGCTCACCATTCTTAAAATCGATTGTTGCCTTTATCTTTATTCTATTTGCCCTACCAGGTACAGTATATGGTGTTGTCACCAAAAGTATTCGCAGTGAAAAAGATGTAGTCAATGCAATGGCAGAAGCGATGAATACATTAGGTTTATACCTGGTTATTATCTTCTTTGCTTCCCAATTCGTCGCGTTTTTTAACTGGACTAATATTGGTCAATATATTGCAGTAAAAGGCGCTAACTTCTTAAATGAAGTCGGCTTACATGGTGGCATACTCTTTATGGGCTTTATCTTAATTTGTGCCTTTATTAACTTAATGATCGGTTCTGCTTCTGCACAATGGGCAGTAACAGCACCAATCTTTGTACCAATGTTAATGTTAACGAGTTATTCACCTGAAATCATTCAAGCCGCTTATCGTATCGATGACTCAGTAACGAATATTATCACTCCGATGATGAGTTACTTTGGTTTAATTATGGCAACCGTAATTAAATATAAAAAAGATGCTGGTGTAGGTACATTAGTTTCAATGATGTTACCTTACTCAATCGCCTTTTTAATCGCCTGGTCAGCAATGTTCTTTATTTGGGTATTTGTACTAGGCTTACCAGTAGGTCCAAATTCACCGATATTCTATCCTGCACATCCTGCACAATAAAAAAATAAAATTCCTATTACTCAAGCTCACATAATTATGTGAGCTTTATTATTGCTACTTTATATAAAAGTGCGGTTGAAATTTTAAAAGTTTGATACCATCTATAAAATCAACATATACCGCGCTAATAAGGAAACAACAATATGCCACTGATTTTATTTATTCTCCTTGCCTTTCTATTTATCTATATAGAGCTATCACTACTCGTTTGGATTGGTTCTACAATTGGCATTTTAGGCTTAATTGCTTTACTTATTTTGTCTTCAGTATTTGGGTTATTAATGATTCGCGCACGAGGTTGGTATACCTTGCTTAATGTCCAAAAACAACTCTCTCGTGGTGAAATTCCTACTCGTTCATTATTAAAATCGGGAATTTGGATTGTTGCGGGTATCTTATTTTTTATCCCAGGTTTTCTGACCGACCTACTTGGGCTTGTTCTATTAATACCAGCAACAGGCTTATGGATAGAAAATCTGATTGCCAATAAAATTCAATTCTTCCATACTCGCTTTTTCCGTAAAACACAGCAAGGTTTTCAGCAAGACAGTAACGTATTTGAAGCAGAATATGAAAAACAAGTCGATGAAGATAAAAAAATAAAATAATTTCATTTTTCCCCTTGAAACCGATGAAATCTCCCACATATTAAGAAAACGTTTTAAGTAAAATAACTTTTTTAATTAAGGAGTAATTAAATGAATATTCGTCCATTACATGATCGTGTGATCATCAAACGTGAAGAAGTTGAAACTAAATCTGCTGGTGGTATTGTCTTAACAGGTTCTGCCGCAACAAAATCTACTCGCGCCAAAGTATTAGCAGTAGGCAAAGGTCGCATTTTAGAAAACGGTACAGTACAGCCTTTAGATGTGAAAGTTGGTGACACCGTCATTTTCAATGATGGTTATGGTGTAAAATCAGAAAAAATTGATGGCGAAGAAGTATTAATTATTTCTGAAAACGATATTTTAGCAATTGTTGAATAAAAGTAGGATGGGCTATAGCCCATCATTTAATTAAAGTGAATACGATGGGTTAAAACCCGTCCTACATAAATAAGGAAGATAAAAATGGCAGCAAAAGACGTTAAATTTGGTAATGATGCACGTGTAAAAATGTTAGCAGGTGTCAATATTTTAGCTGACGCAGTAAAAGTCACTTTAGGTCCTAAAGGTCGTAATGTAGTTTTAGATAAATCTTTCGGCGCACCAACAATCACTAAAGACGGTGTGTCAGTAGCACGTGAAATCGAATTAGAAGATAAATTCGAAAACATGGGTGCGCAAATGGTGAAAGAAGTAGCATCTAAAGCTAACGATGCTGCTGGTGATGGTACAACAACAGCGACGGTTTTAGCACAAGCTATTGTCAATGAAGGTTTAAAAGCAGTTGCAGCAGGTATGAACCCAATGGATTTAAAACGTGGTATCGATAAAGCAGTAGCAGCCGTAGTCACTGAATTAAAAGCACTATCTAAGCCTTGTGAAACTTCAAAAGAAATCGAACAAGTTGGTACCATCTCTGCAAACTCGGACAGTATTGTTGGTCAAATCATTGCGCAAGCAATGGATAAAGTCGGTAAAGAAGGTGTCATTACTGTTGAAGATGGTACAGGCTTAGAAGACGAACTCGCTGTAGTTGAAGGTATGCAATTTGATCGTGGTTACTTGTCTCCATACTTCATCAACAAACCAGAAACCGCAACCGTTGAATTAGATAATCCATTTATTTTATTAGTAGATAAAAAAGTATCTAACATCCGCGAATTACTTCCTGTGCTAGAAGGTGTTGCGAAAGCAGGTAAACCATTATTAATTATCGCTGAAGATGTCGAAGGTGAAGCACTTGCAACCTTAGTTGTGAACACTATGCGCGGTATCGTCAAAGTAGCCGCAGTAAAAGCGCCTGGTTTTGGTGATCGTCGTAAAGCGATGTTGCAAGATATCGCAATCCTCACTGCGGGTACAGTGATTTCTGAAGAAATCGGTATGGAATTAGAAAAAGCGACTTTAGAAGATCTTGGTCAAGCAAAACGTGTTGTTATCAATAAAGACAATACTACTATTATTGACGGTATTGGCGATGAAGCCCAAATCCAAGGTCGTGTAGCACAAATTCGTCAGCAAATTGAAGAATCCACTTCTGACTATGATAAAGAAAAATTACAAGAACGTGTCGCTAAATTAGCTGGCGGTGTGGCTGTAATTAAAGTGGGTGCCGCAACTGAAGTTGAAATGAAAGAGAAAAAAGCACGCGTAGAAGATGCATTACACGCAACACGTGCTGCTGTTGAAGAAGGTATCGTTGCTGGTGGTGGTGTTGCATTAATTCGTGCAGCAAGCAAAGTAGCGAGTCTTCAAGGCGATAACGAAGAGCAAAATGTTGGGATCAAACTTGCGTTACGCGCAATGGAAGCACCATTACGTCAAATCGTCGCTAATGCTGGTGAAGAAGCCTCTGTAATTGCAAGCGCAGTGAAAAATGGTGAAGGTAACTTCGGTTATAACGCAGGTACAGAACAATACGGCGATATGATCGAAATGGGTATCCTAGATCCAACTAAAGTAACTCGTAGTGCATTACAATTCGCCGCTTCTGTAGCTGGTTTAATGATCACGACAGAATGTATGGTGACAGACTTACCAAAAGATGACAAAGCAGATCTAGGTGCAGCTGGTATGGGCGGCATGGGTGGAATGGGCGGTATGATGTAATCTCTCTCCCAATAAATTAAAAAAGACTGAGTTTAAAAACTCAGTCTTTTTTTGTTAAAAATTATCTACTCATCTCCTCCATTCAAGCTCGATATATTACAAATTATATAATGATATGCTATATTGGGTTTCCTTTAAATCAAGGAGATACAAATGAAAAAACTTATCACACTTTCAACATTAATGATGAGCGCACTTTCAGTGCAAGCTGCCGATTTATACCTTTATGCTGGTGCAGGTTTAAAAGATCCCGTTGAGAAAATTGTCAAAAAATTCGAGCAAGAAACTGGCAATAAAGTGACGATTGAATATGCAGGTTCAGGGCAACTCCTTGCTCGCTATAATACTGTCAAAACAGGCGATCTTTACTTACCAGGTTCAAGTGATTACGTAGAAAAACTGGAAAAAACAGGTGACGTTAAAGAATCAGCACCGTTAGTCTTACATATTCCTGTCATGGCAATTCGTAAAGACAAAAGCTCAGGAATTGATTCTTTCAAAGCCCTTGCTGAGAGTAACTTACGCCTAGGTATTGGCGATAGCAAAGCCATGGCTCTTGGTAAAGGGGCTGAGAAAATCATTGAATTATCAGGCTATCAAAAAGAATTAAATGACAAAATCGTTGTAAAAGCAGCCACTGTGAAGCAGCTTATGTTGTATTTATTAAATGGTGATGTCGATGCCGCTGTCATAGGACGTTCAGGCGCTTGGAAAGTACGTGATAAACTGGATTTACTACCAAACCCTGCTGGTACACCAGAAGAAAAAGTCACTATTGCATTACTGACCTCAAGCAAAAATCCAAAAGAAGCTAAACAGTTACTTGAACTTTTCAAATCAGAACAAGGTATAAAATATTTTACGGATGAAGGTTTCTTACCTGCTAAATAAAAGCGCCAGTTTAAAATTAGCACTGTTACCATTACTTATCTTACTCTTGATTGTATTAGGTTCAGTGCTTTCTTTAATCACCCAGCTAGATATGCACTTTTTTAAGATCATATTAACTGATCCTGAATTGCATTTTGCGCTGCTGATGTCACTTAGTACTTTCTTATTGTCACTTATTCTCGCGCTTTGTATTGCGATTCCTTCAGCATGGGTCATGAGTCAAGTGCAGTTACCTTTCCAGAAGTTTATTGATACTATCCTTGATTTACCTATGGTTTTACCTCCTCTCGTCACTGGACTAAGTTTACTACTTTTATTCAATTCACAGGGTATTGTAAGTCAATTAGTCCCTTTTATTAGTCAGTGGATTTTTAGCCCTATTGGTATTGTGATTGCCCAAACTTACATTGCAAGCTCAATTATGCTACGTAATGCACGTGGCACATTTTCTGCGTTAGATGTAGGCTATCGCCTTGTTGCTTATAATCTGGGCTTATCCCCTTTTAATACGTTACTAAAAATAGAATTACCCATGTGTTGGAAGCCGCTTCTATGCGGTGCTATTCTTGCCTGGTCAAGAGCAATAGGTGAATTTGGTGCTACATTAATGTTAGCTGGTGCAACGCGTTTTAAAACAGAAACCTTACCTATGGCAGTTTATCTCAATATTGCGAGCGGCGATTTTGAGATTGCAGTTGGTGCCTCATTGTGGCTACTCTTTATTTCAGCCTGCCTCTTATTTTTATTGCGTACGATTAATCGGAATATCTAATATGCTAGTGATTCAACACTTATATGCAGGAATTCTTAAAAATATCCATTTACACCTCAGAACAGGCGAATGTGTTGCTGTTGTTGGACAATCTGGTAGTGGAAAAACTACTTTGCTGAATGCGATTGCTGGTTATATTGATTATCAAGGTAAGATTGAGTTAGCTCAAAAAAATCTCAGCTCAATCCCACCTTGGCAACGTAATTGCCGCTATCTAAATCAACGATTATATTTATTTCCACACAAAACTGTTGCTGGCAACTTAATTTTGGCAAAACCAACCGCACTTCGCGCTGAACAACTGCAATTATTGGCTAAACTACATATCGATCACTTAATTGATCGCTATCCACATCAACTTTCAGGCGGTGAACAACAACGTGCAGCATTAGCACGAGCACTCATTAATCCCCCAGATATATTACTACTGGATGAACCATTTTCATCACTTGATTGGGAAACGAGACAACATACTTGGACAATGCTTAAAGGCTTAATTCAAACAGCGCAAATTACAACTTTATTGGTGACACATGAGCCTAAAGAAGCTGACTATCTTGCAGATCGACAAATCCAATTACACCAAGGGCAACTTAATTAACTAAAAAGGAATCCACTATGATTTATTTTTCAGATAACGAGCTTGATGATTTTTTACTTGAAGATATTTATCGTGGAGATCTCACTACGCATGCTTTAGATATTGAGAACACTCAAGCCAAAATATTATTTAAACGTAAAAATACAGGAATTGTGGCAGGCATTCATATTGCTGAGAAGTTATTGAAAAAGCTAGAGATTAACCCCAAAATCTATGTGAATGACGGTGATTATGTAAGCGCAGATACAGTGCTGATAAGTGCGGTCGATTCGGCAGATAAATTACATCAAGCTTGGAAAGTTGTTCAATTAGTGCTTGAATGGTCTTGTGGTGTTGCACAATATACAGCAGACATGCTCGCCAACGCAAGAGCAATTAATCCTGATGCGGTAATTGCTTGCACACGTAAAAGTATTCCTGGTACAAGAAAACTAGCGACTAATGCAGTACTTGCTGCTGGTGGGCATATTCACCGGCAAGGGATTAGTGAAACCTTATTAGTATTTACTAATCATCGTAACTTACTGGATAGCCCTGAAGACTGGCAACATATTGTCGCAACACTAAAACGTAATGCTCCTGAACATAAAATTACGCTCGAAGTAGATAATCTCACGCAATTTCAGCACATGCTTCACGCACAACCCGATATTATTCAATTGGATAAATTCTCACCAGAGCAAGTAAAACAAGCATTAACATACTTAAAAACAACACAGCAAAATATCAAACTATCAGTAGCAGGAGGCGTAAATAAACATAACGTAGCAGATTATGCCAAACTCGGAATTGATCTATTTATTACTTCTGCCCCTTATTATGCCCCGCCAGAAGATATTAAAGTGATTATTGAAAAACAATAGATCAACTTTTTGCTACATACAAAAATAAATTGAGCGCTGAATAATACAGCGCTCAATATGCCTTTAATGATCAAATAATTTAACTTTATCTGCTGCGATCGCGACGTTCTTTACGTGGACGCTCATTAAAAGTGCGGTGACTTTTTTCTTTAAATTTACGATCTTCACGTGCAAAACGCGACTCATCGCCACGTCCTTTGCGCTTCCCACCACGACGCTCACCAGCAAAGTCTTCACGACCACCACCAACTGTATTAACAAATGACATTTGCATTTGTTTATTCATAACACGTGTTTTTTCGAACACTTTCAGCAATTCTTTTGGCATGCCTTGTGGCAGTTCAATCGTTGAATAATCATCATAAAGTTTAATATGCCCAATATAACGGCTGTTAATATCACCTTCGTTTGCAATGGCACCCACAATATGGCGCACTTCAACCCCATCAATACGTCCCACTTCAATACGATATAAATCCATTGGTTGTGGATTACCATAGCCACGACGTTCTGCTGAACGCGGATTTTCACGCCCGCCACGATCTCGGCGCTCACCTCGTTCACCACGAGAAGTTTTACGGTCAATAATTGGATCTGGCGGCAGAATTAATTTTTGTTTACCTTGCAATAACATTAACATTGCTGCAGCAATATCTTCTTGATCTTGATCAGCAGTAAACATGTCTTCTAATAAACTGCGGTAAAGTTCCAAATCATGATGTTCAAGCTGTACAGTGATTTTCGCTTTAAATTTTTCACGACGACAAACCTGCAGTACTTCATGATTTGGTACTTCAACTTCAGTAATTGGCTTTTTAGTTAACTGCTCAATATTACGTAATAAGCGACGTTCTCTTGGTTCAACAAACAATAACGCCCGACCAGTACGACCCGCACGTCCTGTACGCCCAATGCGATGTACATAGGATTCTGCATCAAGCGGAATATCATAGTTCACAACAAGGCTAATACGTTCTACATCCAAACCACGCGCAGCCACATCAGTTGCCACAAGAATATCGAGGCTACCATTTCTCAAACGATCTAAGGTTTGCTCACGTAATTGTTGCGTCATATCCCCGTTTAACGCAGCTGCACGAAAACCATGTTTTTCAAGTAGCTCCGTCACATCAAGCGTGCCTGTTTTGGTACGAGTAAAAATAATTGCAGCATCGAAATTTTCTACTTCTAAAAAACGTAATAAAGCATCATTTTTACGGAAACCATGTACATACCAGCAACTCTGCGTAATATCAGGGTTCGTGGTTTGTGTCGATTTAATTTTGATCTCTTTTGGATCATGCATAAAACGTTTGGTGATACGACGAATTGGCTCTGGCATTGTTGCCGAGAAAAGTGCGGTTTGATGCTGCTCTGGTAATTCAGCCATTACTGTTTCAACATCATCAATAAAGCCCATACGTAACATTTCATCAGCTTCATCTAACACCATAAAGCGTAAATTAGATAGGTCTAATGTTCCACGACGGATATGGTCTAAAATACGGCCAGGAGTTCCCACCACCACTTGTGTGCCTTGACGCAGAGCACGTAATTGGATGTCGTAACGTTGACCACCGTAAAGTGTCACAATATTGACATTTTTAGCATATTTACAAAATTGTTCGCAAGCATCAGCCACTTGGATTGCCAATTCACGAGTTGGTGCCATAACCAACATTTGTGGATACTTTTTATCTAAATCTAATTGTGCCAATAAAGGCAAAGAAAACGCAGCAGTTTTACCACTACCTGTTTGTGCCATACCTAAGACATCATTGCCTTCTAAAAGGTATGGAATACAAGTTTGTTGGATTGGAGAAGGGGTTTCAAACCCTAAATCAGATACAGCGTTAATAAGAAATTCAGGCAAGCCTAAATCTTTGAAAGTCATTTTCGTTTCAGTCATTAAAATACTCGAATATAAAAAAAAAGCTCACTAAGCAGTGAGCTAGTGTAATAAATGTTGTTCGCTTTCACGTTTTACAACAGCCCATGACATTAAAAATGTCATTATTGGTTTGAATTTTGCTTCAATTTCAAAAGTTCAAACATCGCAAAACGATACTCAACGAAGTTATATACTTGGTTTGCAAGAGCCAATTTAAACAGTGTTTCCGCTTCATTAAATTGACCTGAATTGAGTTTTAGTTTTGCTAAATAAAAGTAGGTTTCAGTTAAAATTTCAGCATATTTTGCTCTATTAGCTTCAGCAAATTGTTGTGCTTGAATAAATAATTCTTTAACTGATAGTTTTCCCAAATAATATTGGACAAGATGCGTCCCCCAATATTCATCAGAAAGCAAATCTGCACGTTGAGCAAGATTTTGCTTTGCTTCCTGAGGATTGAGCTTTAATTCATTTAAATAGAGCCATAAAGTGCGGTAAGGATCTGATTTATCAGCTTGATAAAATTGAAGAAAATCCCGCTGTGCTAATTCATAACGTGCAACGTAATGAAAATTTAGTCCTCTATTGAAAAACGCATATTCATAATTAGGATCAAGTTCAAACAGTATATTGAACACATCAAGAGACGCACTATATTCCTGTTCTAATAATAAATATAATCCTAAATAATTAAACGCTGCCACCAATTTTGGATACAACGTTAATGCTTGGTCAAAATCATAACGCGCTAATCCCCATAATCCTAAACTGTCGTATAGTACGCCTCGTTCAAAATATAAAATAGCCCGTTCTTCTTTTTTTAAACCTTTAATAAGTAACAATTGGCTAATCTTAGCAACCATAATTTCATGTTCAAGATGGTTATTTGGATTCTGTTCTGCTAATAATAATTTATCTTTCGCAATAAATACTTGCTCATGATTGACACAAGCACTCAAAAATAATACCCAAAAAGGGAAGAACAGTATGAAATTTAACAACTTATTAGGTTGCTTCATCTCGATTAGCCTTAAAGCACAAATAGTACTTGCTAAAATAAAATTACAGCTCTCAAAATAAGAACTGTAATCCTATAACTTAATTACGCTTGCTCTTCAGTTGTTATTTCTTCTACAACATCAGCTTGCTCTTGCTTAGGTACAATATCTTTCATCGTTAGACGAATACGACCTTGACGATCAATTTCAACAACTTTAACCGTGACTTCTTGACCTAGTGCTAAATAATCACTAACTTTTTCGACACGTTCCTCTGCAATCTGAGAAATATGAACAAGCCCTTCTTTATTCCCAACGATAGCAACAAACGCACCAAAATCAGCCAAACGGGTAACTTTACCTTTATAAACTACACCAGATTCAACTTCTGCAGTAATGTCTTCAATACGCGCCATCACATCTTTCACAGCGTTACTATCGACTGCAGCAATTTTCACTGTACCATCATCATCAATATCAATTGACGTACCTGTTTCCTCAGTTAATGCTCGAATTGTTGCACCACCTTTACCGATCACATCTTTGATTTTCTTCGGATCAATTTTCATCGTATAAATACGTGGAGCAAAGTCAGAAATATCGGCACGAGGAGCCGCAATAGCTTGCTCCATAACACCTAAAATATGTAATCTCGCCCCTTTTGCTTGATTTAATGCAATTTGCATAATTTCAGCGGTAATGCCTTCAATTTTAATATCCATTTGCAGAGCAGTCACACCTTCACGTGTTCCTGCCACTTTAAAATCCATATCTCCTAAATGATCTTCATCACCTAAGATATCAGAAAGCACAACAAACTTTTCATCTTCTTTCACTAATCCCATTGCAATGCCTGCAACAGCTGCTTTAATTGGTACACCAGCGTCCATTAAAGCTAACGACGCACCACACACTGATGCCATAGATGATGAGCCATTTGATTCAGTAATTTCAGACACAACACGCACAACATATGGGAATTCAGCTAATGTTGGCATTACGGCTGCAACACCACGTTTTGCCAAACGGCCATGACCAATCTCACGACGTTTTGGCGAACCAATCATACCGGTTTCACCGACAGAATACGGAGGGAAATTATAATGGAATAAGAAATGATCTGAACGTTCACCTGTTAATTCATCAATAATTTGCGCATCGCGTTCAGTACCTAAAGTAGCGACTGCTAGCGCTTGCGTTTCACCGCGGGTAAAAATTGCAGAACCATGAGTACGTGGCAATACACCTGTACAAATATCTAACGCACGAACCGTATCTACGGTACGACCATCAATACGTGGTTCACCATTTAAAATACGACCACGCACGATTTGACTCTCAAGTGCGGTGAAAATATCAATAATTTTACCTTCACTGATTTCTTCGCCTTCTGTTGCTTCAGCAGCAATTTGTGCAAGCACATCAGCTTTAATTACATCAATTTGTTCATAGCGAGATTGCTTTTCAGTGATACGATAAGCTTCACCTAAACGTACTTCTGCAATGGCTTTTACTTTATCGATTAATGTCGTATTTGGCTCTGGAGCAACCCAATTCCAGCGCGGTTTACCAGCTTCAGCTGCAAATTCCTTAATTGCGTCAATAACCACTTGTTGTTGCTGATGACCAAAGACAACTGCGGCTAGCATTTGTTCTTCAGTTAAAATATCAGCTTCAGATTCAACCATTAATACCGCTTTATCAGTACCCGCAACAACTAAATCTAAACGGCTTTGTTTTTGCTCATTCATAGTTGGGTTTAATACGAATTTATCATCAATCAAACCAACACGAGCAGCACCGATAGGACCATTAAATGGTACGCCAGATAATGAAAGTGCAGCTGAAGCACCAATCATAGCAACTAAATCAGGGCAAATTTGTGGATTTACAGAAACAACGGTTGCAACGATTTGAATTTCGTTATAAAAACCTTCTGGGAAAAGAGGACGAATTGGACGGTCAATTAAACGAGCGATTAACGTTTCACCTTCAGATGGACGACCTTCACGCTTGAAGAAACCACCAGGAATGCGACCTGCTGCATAAGTACGCTCTTGATAATTCACTGTTAATGGGAAGAAATCTTCTTGACCTTCTTTCACATCTTTTTTTGCTACTACAGTAACAAAAACGGTTGTGTCATCCATACTTGCCATTACTGCTGCAGTTGCTTGACGTGCAATCGCACCGGTTTCTAATGTTACAGTATGCTGACCATATTTAAATTGTTTTACAATTGGATTCACAATGTTTTCCTTTTTAACATGAAAAGTCGAGAAACTAAGAATTAATTCACCGACTTATAAACTTAAACTTTGCTTTACTTTCCAAATTGCGACTAGCAAAAATAATCTTTTTGACTGTTTTTTAAAATTAAAAATTACTTTTGATAGCCGCACGCTAATACAGAAAATAAAACTTGCTTATTATACAGGCTTTTCTAGGGATTGGTAACTTATTTTCAGAGACAACAATGAATAAGTTAAAAAACGATGATAAAAATGGAGACAAGAAAAACTTGGTGGAGTTAATCGGGATCGAACCGACGACCTCTTGAATGCCATTCAAGCGCTCTCCCAACTGAGCTATAACCCCATATTAGAAATGTCGTGGCGGTAATGATAAATTCCGCCACGCAAGCTGTCAACATCAATTTCATGATATTGTATTACAAGATTAAATATTAAGCATTTTGACTTTTAATAAAATCAATTGCTTTTTGAATACGTGCTAAGCTACGTTCTCTGCCAATACCGACTAAAGTAACATCCATTGATGGCGATTGACCCGAGCCTGTTACTGCGACACGCAACGGCATCCCAACCTTCCCCATCCCCAACGCTAATTCTGTTGCAGTTTGTTCAATAGCTTCGTGCGTACTCTGTAAATCCCAGTTTGAAAGTGCGGTCAGTTTTTCTTTCACTTTTTCAAGTGGCTCAATCGCAGCTGCTTTAAAATGTTTTTTCACGGCTGCTTCATCAAAACAATCAAATTCTTCAAAGAAATATCGACTAGAAATAGCCATCTCTTTTAATGTTTTACAACGTTCTGCTAACATGTTGACAATTTCTTCTAGCGCAGGACCATTTGAAGGATCAATACCTTGATCTTGATAATGCCATGCTAAATGTTTTGCAACATATTCTGCAGGTAATTCACGGATATAATGATGGTTTAACCAGAGTAATTTTTCCGTATTAAATGCACTCGCTGATTTACTCACGCTTTCAAGCTCGAATAAATTAATCATTTCTTCCACAGAAAAAATTTCTTGATCGCCATGTCCCCAGCCTAAGCGAACTAAATAGTTGAGTAATGCTTCTGGTAAATAACCATCATCGCGATATTGCATCACACTGACTGCACCGTGACGTTTTGATAATTTCTGCCCGTCATCACCTAAAATCATTGAAACATGCGCATAAGTTGGAATTGGAGCACCTAATGCTTTTAAAATATTAATTTGACGCGGTGTATTATTAATATGGTCTTCGCCACGCACAACATGGGTAATGCCCATATCCCAATCATCCACTACTACACAGAAATTATAGGTTGGAGAACCATCAGTACGGCGAATAATTAAATCATCTAATTCACTATTGCTAATTTCAATATGTCCACGTACTGCATCTTCAAAAATTACCGAACCTTCCGTTGGATTCTTAAAACGTACAACGTGCGGCTGTTTAGGATCATGCTCATCATCATGTAAACAATGGCGATCATAACGTGGCTTTTGTTTATTTTGTTCTTGTGTATGACGAAGCGTTTCTAAGCGTTCTTTTGAACAATAACAGCGATATGCTAATCCCTGTTCAATCATTTGATCAATAACTTGGTTATAACGATCAAAACGCTTCGTTTGAAAATAAGGACCGTGTTCCCATGCTAGATTTAACCATTCCATACCCTCTAAAATGGCTGCAGTTGCTTCTGGTGTAGAGCGCTCTAAATCCGTATCTTCAATCCGCAATACAAATTCACCATTATGATGTTTTGCATATAGCCATGAATAAAGTGCTGTTCTAGCACCTCCAACATGTAAATATCCTGTTGGGCTTGGTGCAAAACGTGTACGCACTTTTACATTTGGATCTAAATTAAATAATGCTGCTAATTTCATTGTATAACCTTTATCTCATTTCATTTTTTCAAGAAAAATTTGTTCAAAATTGTACTATAAGTTTAAATAATTCCGAATAAAAATTATGAATTTATGCCTATTTTTAAAACAATTGAGTATTTTTTTGCAAAAACTTGTTGACTGAATAGAACTAATAATTATAATGCCTCCTCACAACATTTGGGCGATTAGCTCAGTTGGGAGAGCACCTCCCTTACAAGGAGGGGGTCACTGGTTCGAGACCGGTATCGCCCACCACTTTTCAACTTATTTGATGGTGTGTCCAATGTTGTTATATAACGAGGGCGATTAGCTCAGTTGGGAGAGCACCTCCCTTACAAGGAGGGGGTCACTGGTTCGAGACCGGTATCGCCCACCACTTTTAAGTGTTCCACTTCGTTATATTACCCAAAGATTTTAAGTCTCAAGTGGGCGATTAGCTCAGTTGGGAGAGCACCTCCCTTACAAGGAGGGGGTCACTGGTTCGAGACCGGTATCGCCCACCACTTAAGACTTAAAAAACCTCTTCTTTAAGTTTAAATTTCTTACAAAATATATTGCCTCAAATAATCATCCTCGATGATGACAATGTCATATTTCATGTGTAAAAAAGAAGAAGGGTGATTAGCTCAGTTGGGAGAGCACCGCCCTTACAAGGAGGGGGTCACTGGTTCGAGACTGGTATCGCCCGCCATGACTACTCAAATATCTTTATGTCACAAGCTAACCTAAGAAAATAGACATATCTTCCATAAGCATTTTGTTCTTTTCTGTATAAGATGATAAAGTACGCACAATGATTTTTATTCAATATGGCATTCTCTGATGTATAAACCCGTTAAATACAAAAACTTAATCTTAATTGCGAACGGCTTAACTCGTTTACTCGGTAATATTGTCAAAACATTAAGTTATCCTTTCCATTTCATTTTTCCCAAAAAACGTTTCACTATCCCAGAATTTGATCCTGCTCGCCGCCAATCTACGAAGAACACAAAAATTAATCGAGTAATTTGGCAAACGAACTACAGTAACAAAGTCACTTTACCCATTTACTGTAACTATCTTTTTAATCGTTTACTCTCTTGGAGCTATGAATATCGTTATGTCAGCACAGAAGCACGTGCTGACTACATTAAAACTCACGGTGATGAACGTACATTTAACGCTTATAGCAAATTAACTGACGGTGCCGCACAAGCTGATTTTTGGCGAATTTTCACTCTTTATCATGAAGGCGGTGTTTATATGGATATTGATGGACATCTTGTGTGGTGCTTAGACAGCATTATTGATGAGGAAGACGATGAAGTCGTGATCGCACGTCGTGGTCAATATACTAATTTCTTTTTAGCCAGTAAAAAAGGCAATGCTTTTTTGAAGGAAACATTAGATATCATTATTGATAACATTGAGCAAGAACGCGTCAATGGAGGCGTATTCAGTTTAACTGGACCAAAAACATTAATCAAAGCATTAGAAAATAAAGATGTTAACTCACGCTTAGATAAACTCACTTGTTCACAAGGTACCTTCACCAATGAATATTTTCAATATATTGATAAGAAACGAGGCAAATGGATTCACGCAAAAAATGAAGATTTGTTGAAATAAGCCATGACATTTAAATGTGCGATCAGGTTGACAAAACTTTTGTAAAACTGACCGCACTTTTCTATATAAAAGCCAGTGCAAACACATCTATGCTAAATACAAAAATGCCAAATCATTTTACTCAATAGCTCGCGAGTTGGATGAATAAATTCAGTCGATAAAAATTCATTAGGTTGATGAGCTTGTTCAATTGACCCTGGACCCAATACTAATGTTGGGCAAAGCTGCTGAATGAAAGGTGCTTCTGTACAATAATTAACAACTTCGCATTTTTCCCCTAATAATTTTTCAACTACTTGTACAATTTGGGCTGAATGCTCACATTCATAGCCCGGTATTGGTTCATGTAATGCGTGCAATGAGATACGATCACCCCATTTCTCAAACATTGGCGCTAATTTTTCCTGTAACATATCATTTAAATCTTGCAGACATAAATTGGGCAAAGGGCGAATATCAAAATGCAGCTCACAACATGCGCAAATACGATTGACCGCATCACCACCCGAAATAGCACCGAAATTCATAGTTGGATAAGGGATTTCAAAGGCTGCATGATGATATTTTGCACATAGCTCATCACGCATTTGCATTAAATAGCCTGTCGCTTCATGCATTAATTCAATCGCATTGATCCCTTTAGTTGGATCACTAGAATGACCACTTTTACCGATAATACGTAATGCTTCACCAATATGCCCTTTATGTGCCCGAATTGGTTTTAATGAAGTAGGTTCACCAATAATGGCACAATCTGGACGAATATGTGTATGTTGAATAAAAGTCCTTGCACCTAACATCGTCGTTTCTTCATCCGCAGTGGCTAAAATACGAAGCGGTTTTGTTAATTGCTTCAAATCAAGTTGTTTCACAGCATCAATCACAAAAGCAAAAAAACCTTTCATATCGGCTGTCCCCAATCCATACAATTTGCCATCTTGTTCTGTTAACTTAAATGGATCGAAGCGCCAACGTCCTTCATCAAAAGGTACTGTATCGGTATGCCCAGCAAGTAATAGTCCTCCTTGACCCTCACCATAACTTGCTAATAAATTAAATTTATTTCGACTTCCTTCTACCGCCATAATCTCTGTCTTAAATCCTATCGTCTCTAACCAACTTGCTAATAACTCAATCAAAAAACGATTAGACTGATCAAAATTCGGTTCTACACTACTCATCGTCGGTGATGCTATTAATTGTTGATACATCTGTAAAAAAGAAGGAATGTTTTTCATTGAATTTACCTTACGAAATGAAATAAATATTGTATTTTAGATATTTATGCACAATAATAGCATAATTAATCAAAGGTAATATTATCTTAGTATATTTAAGGTACAACATCACATGCAAAAAGCAATCATCATCGGTGCAAGCGGTTATACAGGAGCTGAACTCGCGCGTATTTTGACTCAGCACCCTAAATTCACATTAACAGGGTTATATGTATCAAATCAAAGTCAAGATGCCCACAAAGCTTTGGCTGATATCTACCCTCAACTTAAGCACATTGTCAATTTATCATTGCAACCTTTGCCAGAAAACTTGACTACGCTAGCACAACAAAACGATCTTGTTTTTTTAGCAACAGCTCATGAAGTCAGTCATAATTTAGCTCCCATTTTCTTACAACATCACTGTAAAGTATTTGATTTATCTGGTGCTTTTCGCGTCAATGATATGCAATTTTATACTGACTATTATGGTTTTGAACATCAATACCCTGAGCTATTACAACAAGCTGTTTATGGGCTTGCGGAATGGAATGATAAACAAATTAAGCAAACAAATTTAGTCGCTGTTGCAGGTTGCTACCCAACAGTTTCGCAATTAAGTTTAAAACCGTTAATTGAGCATCATTTACTCGATCTAAACCAACTCCCGATTATCAATGCCATCAGTGGTGTAAGCGGTGCTGGGCGGAAAGCCTCACTCACGACGAGTTTTTGTGAAGTCAGTTTCAATGCCTATGGTATATTTAATCACCGTCACCAACCAGAAATCGCAACGCATTTAGGTACAGAAGTCATCTTTACACCTCATTTGGGTAACTTTAAACGAGGAATCCTCGCGACGATCACGGCAAAACTCAAGGTGGGTATCACAGATGAGCAAATTCAGGCTGCATATCAACAATATTATGCGAATAAACCATTAGTGCGTCTTTATCAACAAGGGTTACCAAGCATTAAAGCTGTCGAATTTACCCCTTATTGCGATATTGGTTTCGTCACTAAAAATGGATATATCATTATTATTGGTGCAGAAGATAATTTATTAAAAGGTGCAGCAGCACAGGCCGTACAATGTGCCAATATTCGTTATGGTTTACCAGAAACATTAGGATTAATTTAAATGAACCCGTTAGTCATTAAATTAGGCGGCGTATTACTTGATACGCCTATCGCTCTGCAAAATTTATTTACCGCACTAGCCAATTATCAACAACATTTTGATCGTGCTTTAGTCGTTGTTCATGGTGGCGGTTGCGTTGCAGATGACCTTATGCAGCGCTTGAATTTACCCGTAAAGAAGAAAAATGGACTGCGTATCACACCAAGTGATCAAATTGATATCATTACAGGGGCATTAGCTGGTATCGCTAATAAGACATTAGTTGCCCAAGCTGCGAAGTTCCATTTAAATCCTGTTGGCTTATGCTTAGCAGATGGCAACCTAACTAGAGCCATTCAACTTGATCCCGAACTAGGGCATGTTGCGACTGTTATTCCTAAAAATCCTACATTATTAAACTATTTGCTTGGCGAAGCTTTCTTGCCTATTATTAGCTCAATTGCAGTAGACGAAAATGGCTTATTAATGAACGTTAATGCAGATCAAGCTGCAACTGCTATCGCTGCCCTGATTAATGCTGATTTAGTCATGCTCTCTGATGTAGAGGGTGTATTAGACGCAAATAAGCAACTCTTATCTGAATTGACAACGACACAAATTGAGCAATTCATTACAGAGAAAGTGATCACTGACGGCATGATTGTCAAAGTGAAAGCAGCATTAGATGCAGCAACGATACTCAATCGTGGTGTAGATATTGCAAGTTGGAAATATCCTGAAAAACTGACCGCACTTTTTAGCGGAGAAATTATTGGTACAAGAATTAAACCTTAAAAAACAAGAGGAAGATATGGCACTTTGGGGTGGTCGCTTTACACAAGCGGCAGATAAGCGTTTTAAAGATTTCAATGATTCATTACGTTTTGATTATCGTTTAGCAGAACAGGATATTACAGGCTCTATTGGCTGGTCAAAAGCCTTAGTTAGTGTTGGTGTATTAAACAGCATAGAACAACAACAACTAGAAATTGCACTAAACGAATTATTAATAGAGGTACGCTCAAATCCACAAGCAATTTTACAAGATGATGCCGAAGATATTCACAGTTGGGTAGAAAGTAAACTCATTGATAAAGTCGGTAATTTAGGTAAAAAATTACATACTGGACGTAGCCGTAACGACCAAGTCGCGCTGGATATCAAAATGTGGTGTAAACAGCGTGTGCTTGAATTACAGTTATCTATCAGAACATTACAACGTAAATTAGTCAGTACGGCAGAAAACAATCAACATGCTGTCATGCCCGGTTACACTCACTTACAACGCGCTCAACCAATCACTTTTGCCCACTGGTGTATGGCATACGTAGAAATGTTAGAACGCGATCATTCACGTTTAACTGATGCTTATAAACGTATGGATTATTGTCCACTAGGAAGTGGTGCCTTGGCAGGTACAGCTTATGCTGTAGATCGTGAACAACTTGCGCAGGATTTAGGCTTTGCATTTGCTACTCGTAATAGCTTAGACAGTGTATCAGATCGTGATCATATCGTTGAATTACTTTCTACCGCATCACTGAGTATGGCACACTTATCAAGATTTGCCGAAGATATGATTATTTTTAATAGTGGCGAAGCAAACTTTGTTGAGCTCTCTGATCGTGTTACTTCTGGTTCATCCCTTATGCCACAAAAGAAAAACCCTGATGCATGTGAATTAATTCGAGGCAAAGCAGGTCGTGTCATGGGAGCACTAACAGGTATGTTAATGACATTAAAAGGCTTACCACTAGCTTATAACAAAGATATGCAAGAAGACAAAGAAGGTATCTTTGATGCACTAGACACATGGCAAGATTGTATTGATATGGCAACCTTAGTATTAGAGGGGATCCATGTTAATGTAGAACGTACTAAAGAAGCAGCATTAAAAGGTTATTCGAATGCGACGGAATTGGCAGATTATCTCGTAGCAAAAGGTGTGCCATTCCGTGATTCACATCATATTGTAGGTGAAACAGTCGTCTATGCAATTCAACAACACAAAGCGCTTGAAGCATTAACTGTCGCTGAATTTAAGCAATTCAGTGATGTAGTAGAAGAAGATGTCTATGAAATCCTTTCACTTCAATCTTGTTTAGATAAGCGCTGTGCCAAAGGCGGAGTATCCCCATTACGCGTCGCCGAAGCTATCAACGAAGCAAAACAAAGATTAAGCTAGTGCTAATGAATAGCAAAAACGCAATCTCATAGATTGCGTTTTTATCATCACCTAACTAAGAAAAGAGTAAAAATGGTTCACAACTTATAAAAGTAATTAAGTTATTAATTCTCTATTTAGTTTCATAATGCTACAATAATGAAGCATGGCTAAAAAGGTCATAAAGAGTTGTAGCTCCCTCTCTCATTTCGCAGTGCTACAATTGCAAGTGAAGTTACAGTCAGTTACAAGCAATTGTAGTTCCCTCTCTCATTTCGCAGTGCTACAATTGACCGTACAAATCAAACCATAAATTGATCGTTGTAGTTCCCTCTCTCATTTCGCAGTGCTACAATTAAAAAATATTGGCTTGAAACGCTGATCAAGTTGTAGTTCCCTCTCTCATTTCGCAGTGCTACAATGCTTTATCTATACACAGCAACTCGAGATGAGTTGTAGTTCCCTCTCTCATTTCGCAGTGCTACAATAAAATATCATCGTTTTTATCAAGCACCTTGGTTGTAGTTCCCTCTCTCATTTCGCAGTGCTACAATGGATAAACCACTCCACCGAAGTGGAGTGGGGTTGTAGTTCCCTCTCTCATTTCGCAGTGCTACAATTCACGTAATCATAGCCGCGAGATAAATAATGTTGTAGTTCCCTCTCTCATTTCGCAGTGCTACAATCTCAACGCTCTCATTCCTTATATACCAAAGAATGAGAGCGTTTTTTATGACAAAAAAGAGAGACATTTTTTACTATTTTCAAATAGTCTTTTAAATTTTTAAGCAAAAATTGCCTCAAGAATATTCTTTAATAAGATAAAAAAGAGTAAATTTTCTGCTAAGACAAGACAATAAAAGAACAAAAAACAAGCAATCAAATATATTTTTATGTGTTATATAATAAGCAAACATCTAATACTAAATAGTCAGAAAAGTAGCATTTGATTTGCATTTACTTTTTTCTCTTGAGGCTTTAATTCGCCTAATAAAATTGTCATACTCGCAAACTGTTTTTCAGTGACTTCTAAACAACGAATTGATCCTTCTTCAGGTAAATGTTCACATAATCGCTTATTATGTTTCTGCATAGCATCTCTTCCTCTAATAATTCGTGCATAAACAGAAAGCTGTAACATTTGATAGCCATCTTTCAATAAAAAATGACGAAATTGACTTGCTGCTTTTCGTTTTTCTTTAGTTGTCACTGGCAAATCAAAAAACACAATTAAACGCATAAATTTACCCTCACTCATAATGATGCTCCTTTAATGGCATCATTTCAGGTAGTTTTAACAATTTCGCATTTTGTGAAACTAATGCTACCTGCAAAGAACCTACTGTACGATCTATAGCTGCTAATACACTAAAAGTTTCTTCTCGAAACAGCATTTGATAATGTAATATTTTAATCAGTGCTTGCTTAGTTAAAGGAGATAATCCTTGCTGTAATTTATCTTCTGACCATAACTGCCATACCATTAAATCGACTAATGGTCTGAAAGGTTCAATAAAATCATCGGCCAAATTAAAAGGATTTAACTCGCTACGATGAAATAACCCTAATTGTGGTAGCCAACCATAAAGCACTAAAGCACGAGCTACAGCTGAACGTAAAACAGTATAGGCGTAATTAAGATGTGCATTTATCCTATTTTCTTCAGTACGCCTAAATGCTTTACCAAACAAGGTTTGAAAATAAATTAATGCTGCTTGCCCTTCAATATTTTCTTTATCTCCAGACTTAACTGCATCAGCCATTCGATTTAAACGCTTCGCTTCGTCAATATAATCAACCTGTGCTAATACAAAAGCTTGATTACGAATTTTTTGCTGAACAATTTTTTGCCAAAGTTGCTTCTTTTGTGGCTGTGTTGCCTCTAACTGCAATTTAAGGGTTTTCAATTGTCGATAATATTGCCCGAAAGGTAACCACTGTCCACAAGGTAAAAATTGTTCATCACAAGTTAACAGCGTAATTCCATTTTGGGCTAATGCGGACAGCAGAGGAATAGTAATTACAGTTTCTTTACTTTCAATGACGATGACAGCAATATCTTCTAATGGAATTGTAAACTCACTATCTGATTGCTGAATTAACATTTGTTTTTGTTGTAATGACAGCTTACCTCCATTACTAATTAAAATACTACGCCAGCTCATTCTGACTCCTTAAAAAAATCCCAATTTTCTCAAAAGGAAAATTGGGATTAATGTGTTAGCAAACAGGTTGTCTTTTACTCGGACGGCACACTTGAATATTTTTGCCAAGCTCATCGACTTGATATCTATCAAAAGAAAGGGCTAATTTCACACCAACACGGTAAATGCCGTCTTTACCTTTCGAAACCGCAGAATCATGTTCTCTGATACTAATACTACCATTTGCACGATCTAATCCTATATAGTAACCAAAAAAGCGCTCTTTTTTGGTTTTTAATTCCACAAGATCATTTGGAAAAAGACTGAATTTGAAGATCGCATTTTCATCCATTTCTTCCCATTCATCTTCGTGTTTATTCGCAATAATCGCTTTATTAGCTAAAATACCTTTTGCTACTTGCCAAGTATAAATTGGTACTAAGAAAAATTTACCGTTTTTAACAAATACATCCGTCCTCACGATTGAAGCATTATCTGCGATCCCTTTACATTTATGTACAAGTACACCCGTTTTTTGTACCTGTTCTACTCTAACTGATTTTACTCGTTGACCTCCTTTTTTATAAAATGGTATAGCAAATGCTTTAGCGGGATCATTATTAAATTCAGTTAAACGAGTCTTTAAGGCATGATAAAGCTCACTTTCCCGTTCTCGATTAACCATATTTTCTAATAAATTTGGCTTTAACTGTGTCAATGGAACTTTTAAAACACTAACACCTTCTGATAAACGTTTGGCGGATTTAACGGTTTCCATATGGCCTTGACCACGCATTTTTCGTGTTGGTGCACGTGAAACAAATAAGGGTTGTACAAATTCATGATTTGCTTCTGGTCTATCTGGCAGCATCTTCTTCAATGTAATGTTAGGTTGGTCATCAAACACGCGTATATTCACATCTTCTCTAAAATATTGCCAAGGCTTCGGAAAATACAGAGGAATTATTTCTCCCGTTTCTTTATCAATTCTCTCTCCTGTAAACGGACTCATTTCTTCAAAACGAATAAAACGCGTAATTTTTTGTTGCATTGCCCTAGTAGTACAGGCAACAACAATCGCATCTAAAGCATGATGCCTATCGCTCTCACGTACTTTTGTGAATCCCCATTGACGACGTAATAGCGCGGTAATTTGACCATTTGAGGCAAAAACATTATGTTTCCCGTTCCCAACTAATTGCATATGAGTTGCAATATAATTTGACAAGAATTTAGCAATATAACGTGTATCATTTAAGTTTCGCTTAATAAAACTATCTTCATCTAATTTCTGAGTTAAAAGATGTTGTTTCTTAGCATGAGAAAAGCAACTTCCCATTACTAAAGCAACAAAACTTTTCCAGCGTGCTGAATTTTCCTCTCCCCTTAGCCATTCATAAGGTGTTCTATTTCCTTTTTCTTGATTTGTATTAGCCAGTACTAACACTTTATTATTAAAACTATCATCCCAAGTGCGCGAAAATGGGAGAGCATGATCAATTTCAACATAATTTTCTTCATTAAGGCGAGTAATATCTAAATTTTTAGCAGAATAAAGGCATTTTCCATGCTGTTGCTCATATAAACGCAACTTCAAAATATCTTTCGCTTTCGGTAGCCCGACAAAATCAGGAAAGCATTCTTGGAATTTTTTAACCGCTCTTTCTCGCTCACTACGATTTTCTTCTTGTCGTTTTTGGATTTCACGTCGTGCTTTAAAAGATTTACCTAGCTCTCTACCTGTTTCAATATGTATACGCGCAGGTGAGCCATATAAGCGAACAATACTATTAATCACTTTACGAGCTTGAGAAAGCGTTCTTAATACAACAGGATTACGAACTTCATCAGCAGGAATCGCGGAAAGGAAAACCAGTTCTTGTTTGCTCTGTTTACCATAATGATCACCATAGATTTCTCTACATGCTTCATCATAGCGCTTACCTTGTTCCATCAATGGCAAAATTTTTCGTAAGCTTTGCAAAGATAGCTGAACAAACTTATCAAAATTTAACTGTTCTAATAGCGCCTGCAACACGGTATTTGGCAATTGACCATTTAGATATTTACTAATATCTTCATCCGTCTTATATAACGAAAAGGCTGTCCCAATTTCATCTAATAATTCAGGTTTAGTTGCAAGTCCTTGCCATTCTGTTTTAAGCCCATTGCCTTCCAATGCTTTACGAATAGCGTGCCATGCTTTCAATTCCATGAATGTTGCTGACTCAGCATTATTTTGACTATAACGTAGATGCTTAAAAATTGTATTTTCTGGAAGTTGTAATAATTTTTTCACTTGTAGATAAGTTAACTTCGCTTTTTCATAAGGTTGATTAATCAATAATTGACGCTCATCTTCTATTAATCCACGTTCAATACCGTTTTCCAATATACGTAAATTATTCAGTTTAGTTAACCATACAAATCGCTCAGCACTGTATGTATTTTTCGCCGCTTTATATTCTGTCGGTTCAAAAGTACATTTTCCTAACATTCTAAGAATAGCTTCGCCTGATAATGCAGGCTTTTGCCACATTAATAATTCAGTCACCCGCTGCTGTAAAATCTCACTTGCATCTTCATTGCCAAATTGACGCTGTTGAACAAAAAGTAAATTAAGTTCTTCTAAAAGATCTAATCGATTGAATGTATGGGTATAAGAACCACGTTGATTCCGAATGTGCCCCTCTTCCTCTGCAAATTTTTTCACCGCTAATTCAGCAGGGGTACGGTAAGATTCAGATTGTAATAACTGATGATTTTGGTTGACTCCAGACAACAAAGCGCCTAATTCTTTATTATCCGTTTTACTCTCATTTTTACGCTGAGAAAGATAACCACGATGTTTCAATAAATGTAATAAAACGGCGCTCCATTCTCTTGGTAATAATTTTCTTTCTAATCCTTCAACTCGTAAATGCCATACTTGGTTTGGCAACCCTTCGCTCAAATCGGATTGCGTAATCATCCCTTGTTGCTTAAATAAACGCTTTGCTAATAATAAACGATATGCTCGACGGCGGATTAAACGTCTCGTACTTCTTGCTAAACGGCGAGAAAGCGCTAAAGATTCACCAGTTTTAGGCACTTCTGCTCGTTCGAAAGTCCTTACTCCAACATCAATTAACCTCGTTGGGTATTCATTCTCATCAATTTCTACTACAGCCCAACCCACCGAAGCGATACCGAGATCTAATCCTAAAATATATTGAAATTTCTGATTTAATGGTTGCTGCATATTATTTTCCTTATTTTTATTGAAGAACATTCCCTCTAAATAGTTTAAAGCAAAAGCACAAAAGTGTTGATCATATTTATCTAATAATGTAGAGTGGTTCACATATTGTTGCACTGCGAAATGAGAGACGTTGCTACAATAAGGCTTCTGAAAAGAATGACCGTAACGCTCTGCCCCCTGTAATGAAAATTACAAGGGGCATCGTTTTTTTGAGGAATGATAAAAAATCTTAAGCTTGTACGCCTAAATTACCAATTTTGATACCAAGAAATCCCATACTAACAGGATCTACATAATCACCTAAAAACTTAAAGAGTTCAGCTAAATCTGTAAAAGTGCGGTTAGTTTTAACTTGATCTTCTATTTTTCGCGTAAACTCATAGCTAATCCCATTACTATCAATATGTGCAGCTAGCGTGATGTAAATTGTTTCAAAGAAATGGCTATGTGTCCCTTCTTCACCTGGGTCACTAATTCTCACATTCCAATTATTACTAAATAATAATTTCGTTTGCATCGTCATAAATTTACCTCGCTGAGCTTAAATGAGTTGCATATTAATAAGAAAAAACGTGGTTATAAAAAACCCGATGATAAAATCTTTAACATTAAAAATTTTATCATCGGGCTTTGCAAAATATCGCCCTACATGTTTTTCTTTACGTTGATAACTCCCTTTGCCTTTACGTTTCTTTTCTACGCGCTGGCGAAACAAAGGATCATGTAACAATGCTTGTAGTGCATTATCACGAATGACACCACGTTGATGCTGATAAGGCAATGCGCTTTGTGGTGTTTGTATTTTCTTTGTCATCGTTTTTCCTCAATTAGTATTGTGATAAAAATGTTGCCAACTTGTAACAAACAAGCGGGCAACATTATAAAACGAAATTACAGAATCTCAAGTACACTTTCTGGTGGTCTTCCAATCTTTGCTCTTTCGCCATGTACTACGATCGGTCGTTCAAGCAGCGCTGAATACTGAGAAAGTGCCTCTAACAGCTGCTGCTCCGTAACTTCAGGCTTATCTAATCCTAAATTGCGATATAATTCATCTTGAGTACGCATCATCTCTCGTACACTACCTATACCTAATTTTTGCACTAGCGCTTGTAATTCTGGCACAGTAAATTGCTGTTCTAAATACAACTTAACTTGTGGCTGGATTTGCTTTTCTTCTAATAAGGTTAATGCCGCTCGGCTTTTTGAACAACGTGGGTTATGATAAATCGTAATCACCATAGAATTTCCTCGCTTAATGATATGATCTGCCTAGATTTTACCTTATAATCGAGCAAAATGCTTGAATTGAGGGAATATCATGTTTGAAATGTTAAAAAATTGGTATAACAACCGCTTTAGTGATCCGCAAGCAATGGGATTATTCGCTATTTTATTGTTTGGTTTTATATCAATCTATTTTTTCAGTCACTTAATTGCCCCGCTTTTAATTGCTATTGTATTAGCTTATTTACTTGAATGGCCAATTCGCATCCTCACTGAAAAGCTTAAACTACCACGTTTACTCTCTACAGCCCTAGTATTTGGTGGGTTTCTTGGTTTGATCTTAATTATTGTACTCGTTTTAATTCCAACCTTGTGGACTCAAACAATCAATTTAGTTACTGATCTTCCCCATATGTTTAATAAGCTAAATGAATGGCTGCTCTCATTACCAGAACATTATCCTGAACTTGTTGATTACCAAACTATTGATTCTGTTTTAAAAACAGTACGTGAAAAAATTCTCGCTTTTGGGGAATCTGCCTTAAAATTTTCGCTTACTTCATTACTCAGTTTAGTAACTTTAGGTATTTATGCCTTCTTAGTGCCTTTAATGGTATTTTTCTTACTAAAAGATAAAGATGAGCTAATTAAGGGAGTCAGTCGTTTTTTACCACGTAATCGTACACTAGCGTCAAATGTCTGGAAAGAAATGCAATTACAAATTGCCAATTATATTCGAGGTAAACTGGTTGAAATCATTATTGTGACAGCCGTTACTTATCTAATTTTCTTATTGTTTGGCTTGAATTATGCTTTATTATTGGCAGTTGCCGTTGGTTTATCAGTACTGGTTCCTTATATTGGTGCAGTATTAGTCACTATCCCTATTGCCTTAGTTGCTGCTGCACAATTTGGTGTTACACCAACATTTTGGTATCTATTGGCCGCCTATGTAGTTAGTCAGATTTTAGATGGTAACTTGTTAGTCCCATTTTTATTCTCCGAAGCCGTCAACTTACATCCTCTCCTTATCATTATTGCAGTACTTATTTTTGGTGGATTATGGGGTTTTTGGGGCGTATTTTTCGCAATTCCTTTAGCAACATTAGTCAAAGCCGTTGTTAACGCTTGGCCATCAAATGAATCACAAACTCATGTTTGAATAAAATAGTGTGGGTGTTCTAAAGAAACAAAATAATAATTCACTATTGATATAATCATTCTAGCTTAATACGAATACTCGAACAAAAGGGCGGATCAAAATTGATCTGCCCTTTGCAACTTTTGCATTTATCTAAGACCGCTTCAAAGTGCGGTCTGTTTTTGCAAAATTTTACTCTGAATGTACACTTTTCTCAGTTAAAGGCTTAATACTCTCATCAAATTCAGGCAAAGGTTTATGTTCTGTCGCAATGTAGCTGTAAATCACTGGTAACACAAACAAAGTAAATAATGTACCAATTGTTAGCCCAGATGCAATCACAATACCAATACTAAAACGAGATACGCCACCAGCACCAGAAGCAAACAACAATGGAATAACCCCAGCAACCATCGCTGCTGTTGTCATTAAAATTGGGCGCAAACGTACTTTAGCAGCTTCGGTAATCGCATCAATACGATTTTTGCCATGATTTAATTGCTCCTCTTTTGCCACTTCACACATCAAAATACCATGTTTAGTGATCAATCCTACCAGAGTAATTAAGCCTACTTCAGAATAAATGTTCAATGTTGTGCCTGGGAATGAAATCACAATACCAAAAATTCGCAATATACCTGGCAGCATACTTCCTAAGAAATTCAATGTGAGTAATGCCCCGCTGACGGCTAACGGTACTGAGATCATAATCACTAATGGATCACGAATAGATTCAAACTGAATTGCTAATACTAAGAAAATAATGATAACAGCAAGTACAAAAGTAAACGCTAAAGCATTTCCTTCTTGTACTAATTGACGTGCTTCACCTGTAAAATCATAATTATATCCTTGTGGTAAATGCTCCTTCGCTGCGACTTTTAACCACTCAATAGCATCACCTGTACTTTTAGTTGGAAGAGGTACTGCACTAATTACAGCAGAATTCAATTGGCTAAAACGAGGTAATGAAGTTGGCTGAGGCTCTAATGTCATCGTTAAAAAACTACTCAATGGTACCGATTGACCATTACTTGCCGTTACATAATAATTATTTAAACTCTCTGGCGATAAACGTTGATCACGTTTTACTTGCATAATAATACGGTATGCACGTCCATCAATATCTACCCGTTCAACTGTTGCTGCAGAAAGGAAACTACCTAAAGTGGCACTAATTTGTTGCATAGTGACACCATAAGTACCTGCTTTTTCCTTATCTACCGTAATGCGCATTTGTGCAGTATCAAATTTTAAATCTAACGCAGTATAAACAAAGTAACCTGATTTCTTCATTTCTTCTAATAAACTACCTGCCACATTAGCCAATTCTTGGTAGTTATTCGCAGTACTAATCACAAAGCCAATTGGAGGACCTTGCTCCCCTGTATTAATTTCAGGAAAATTAAAACCAGTAATCGAAATTTCAGGAATACTTGCTGCTTTTTTATTTAATTCATTTAATACTTCAGCCTGGCTACGACTCCGCTCATTCCAATCTTTTAATGTAATCACACTTAATGATTGATTACCACCAGGAATACCTGAAATTACCATCGAAAAATCAACTTCAGGTGTGTCTTTTAAAATCTGCTCGAACTCTTTCATTGCTCCTTGCACATAATCGACATTCACATTCGATGGCGAACGACCAATTGCCATAAACCCACCTTTGTCTTCAGCAGGTGTTAATTCACTAGAAAGTGAAGTAAATAAGAAAGGTAAAGTTACAAAAACAATTGCTGCAAACGCTAGCATACATTTACGGCTCGCCATAACAAGATTTAGTGCATAATTATAGCCGTTATTAATTTTCGTTAGCATTTGTTCAATGCACTGCTCTAAACGACTTGGATCTGTATGCGGTTTTAATAACTTACTGCTCATCATTGGAGATAACGTTAACGCTACAATACCTGAAATAAATACCGCACCCGCAAGTGTTAACGCAAATTCTTTAAATAATGCACCAGTAATTCCGCCCATTAATGCCATCGGTGAATATACTGCCATAAGTGCAATTGTCATTGAAATAACAGGTACGGCAATCTCACGTGTACCAATAATTGCAGCCCTAAAAGGGGTCTCTCCTAATTTAATATGACGGTCAACGTTTTCTAACACAACAATCGCATCATCTACGACAAGACCAATCGCTAAAATTAAAGCTAGTAAAGTCATTAAATTAATCGAGAAATCAAATGCTTGTAACAGCATAATCACCCCAATTAACGAAATCGGAATCGTAATGACAGGGATCAAAATTGCACGTAATGAACCAATGAATAAAGTAATAACAACTAATACAATCAAGGTCGCTTCTAAAATTGTCTTAACAACTTCATCAATTGAGCTATTAATCGCAATAGTTGTATCGTATAAAATTTCCGCATCCATACTGTCTGGCAAATTGTTTTTAATTTGCTCATATAATGGACGCACATTCTCTGCAACAACAAGAGGATTAGCTGAAGATGTTGGATTAATTGCGAGTACAACAGACTCAAAACCATTCGCGACAGCACGAGTACTATCACTTGATTTATTTAACTCAATATCAGCAATATCACGCAAACGCACTAATTTATCGCCTTTAGAACTAATAATCAGATTCCCTAGTTCCTCAACTGATTTTGTGGTAGTTTCAACTTTATTTTTATAAGTGACATAGAAACCATTGTCATTACCTGCTGCGGTTTGTACATTATTAGAAGATAACGCACTTCTAACCGCCATTGCTGATAAATTTTGCGCCGCCATCTTAGCAGGATCAAGCCAAATCCGTAATGCATAATCAGACGCACCAAAAATTTGTACTTCTGCCACCCCTTCTATAGTAAAGAACTGTGGTTTAATCACCCGTTCAATATAATCTGTGACTTGACTTGCATCCAATTTAGTTGAATTAAATTGGATATACATCATCCCAGTTCCCCCTGTAGAAGAAGTAATAACGGGATCATCAATACCTGATGGTAATTGAGAACGAACAGAATTTACCTTCGCTAACACATCTGCTAATGCGGCATTTGGATCCGTATTTAGCTTCATCTTTACGGTAATTAACGAACTATTCGGACTACTTTTGGATGATAAATAATCGATGCTATCTGCCTGTGCAACAGCTTCTTCTAATTTCGAGGTCACAAAGGCTTGAATTAAACTAGCATCCGCACCAGGATAAACGGTAGACACATTAATTACTGTTGTAGTCATTTTTGGATATTCACGTACTGCTAGTTTTGCAATTGCTTGTAAACCTAAAATAATAATCAACAAACTAATCGAAACAGCCAATACAGGACGACGAATAAAAATATCGGTAAATCGCATTTTAAATCCCTATTCTTTTATTCAGATAAACTCAACGCATTTTTCTAAGAATTCAACATCTTCTGGACTAAATCTTGCCAAAAATGGAGAATCTACATCAAGCTCTGCAATCATCTCACTATCTCTAAAGATAGGTATCACCACCTCTGATTGTGATGCACTATCACAAGCAATGTGCCCATCAAACTGGTGAACATCATCTACAACCGTCGTTTTGCCTGTTTGCCATGTATAACCACATACACCTTTGCCAAAACTAATATCTGAACAAGCCACTTTGCCCTGAAAAGGACCTACTTTGAGTACACCATCTCGCACAATATAAAAGCCAACCCAATTCAGATTTGGCATATGCTCATATAAAAATGCTGACATATTAGCCATACGTGAAATCATATAGCTTTCAGGTGCCAACATTTCTTCTAATTGTTTTAATAATAAAGTGTAATTCATCAATTTTTCCCTATTTCTGACCGCACTTTATAGGTTTGTTTTTTCTGCAGGCTGAGCTGTACCTACGCCTACTTTATCAACAACTAACACTAAACTACCATTAGATAAATTTTGCTGACCACCTGTCACAATTCTATCGCCAAGTTTAATCTCATCTCCTTTCAACTGAGCATATACACCTTGACGATCTTTAGTAAACACAGTCACTTGTTTAACACGATAAGTCTTATCAAGATTATTACTATCGAAATCCTTACGACCCGCTAATACCTCACGTTCTTCTGCTGAAAGTGCTGTTAATACATAAGCAATTTCACCATACATGTTGTAACTCACTGCAACCTGTGGCACAACGACTTGATCATATTCTGTTGGTAAAGCAACACGTAAGCGAGTAAACATACCTGATAGCAATTTACGACCATCTTCAGGTTCAAACGTTGCCTGTACATCAATTAAGCCTGTTGCTGAACTAATCGCAGGTTCAATAGCTGTAATCTTAGCAGCGAACGTTTCTCCCGTACGTGCATCGGCAGTAGCCGTTACTTTTTGCCCAATATGCAGCTTATCTAATTGAGTTTGCGATAACGCAAAATCAATTTTCATCAAGCTCGTATCTTCGACCCTAACAATTTCCATTCCTGGATTCACGTATTGTCCTACATTGACTTTCACAATCCCTGCCTTACCATCAAAAGGAGCAACAATTTGTCGGCGTTCAATTGATGATTTCAACGCAGCAATATTAGCCACTAATGCATCATAAGCAGATTTTGCGTTATCAAGCTCTTGTTGTGATACGCTTTTTGTTTTATATAAAGATAAATAACGCTGATAAGTGGCTTTAACAGACGCAAGTTGTGCTTGTGAAGCTTGTAAATTTGCCATTTCTACCGCACTATCTAATGCAACTAACACATCACCTTTTTTCACAATCTGCCCAGATTGAACAAGAACTTTACTTACCGCACCTGAAGTTTGAGCACTCAACATCGCGCCTTGATTAGGGCGAACTAGACCCGTTGTTTCGATCACAGGTGTCCATTGCTGACTAATAACCGTCATTGCAGTAACGGGATAAGCTTTTTCTCCCATATTTGAAATAAACTTTTCAACCATTTTAGCTTGAATAATATTGAAAACGATCACACCAGCAAACACTAATACGATGATTCCAAGAATAATTTTCATCAAAAAAACGTGAGAACGTTTTGGTTGAGTTGCTTGAGTTTCACTCATACAGAGGCTCCGTAAAATATCACTATATAAATTATTTCTGTATCGCACACCAAGTACGTTGGATCACTGATTCAAGAATCTCAGTGGAAAGTAATTCTTTAAAATACACTTTCTTCCATGCAATTTGGATTGCACTGTCTAAACCTAATGTAAATAGAACATTGGTCGGTAAATCACAAAGTTCGCCAGCATTCTGCGCGCGCTCACAAAATACAGTCCAATGACTACGATCCCATTCTTTGATTACCGTATCAAAACCAGGTAAAGATTGATATTGGTACATATTTAATAAGATGTTTGGATTTTCTTCTAAAAAGTGCCAAACATTCCACCACATTTGACGATATTGCTCAAAAAAACTCTGATTAGCATCATAATTTTTTTCGAGCGCACGCTGAAAACGTGTAAATACTTGCCGAGCAAATTGTTCGAGTAACTGCTCTTTACACTTAAAATAAATGTAAATCGTCCCCGGCGAGATCTTTGCTGCCTTTGCAATTTTATGCATTGACAAATTATGTAAGCCATCTTTTGCCATCAGCTGATCTATCGCCATAAAAATATGCTCGGTCATATCTAAATCAGATTGACGCATAATAAATATTGAATAAATGTAATTGGAAATTAAGATAGGTCACAAACAGACAAAACATAGCTGAATGAACGTTCGTTCATTTTAAGGATTTTTTACATTTACGCAAGTCGAAAAACAAAAAACGTGGGTAATTTACCCACGTTTTTTTTAACTTACCTTACATGCCAATAACAACACAATTAGTAATAACTTTGGTCTTTTCCTGTGCTTTCACTGCTGAAGCACGATCGCCAATAGGTCCAACAATCACTCGATTCCACTCTTCACTTGAATTCACACGAGCATGTAATCCTTTCATGGTTAAACGTGCTTGCAAATTTTCCGCCTGCGTTTTATTTTTAAAAGCACCACATTGCAAACCATATTTTCTCTCACTTGTAGTGATATTCACAACTTCTGCTTTATCAACTTTCTTAACAGGCTCTACTTTAATCGGCTCTTTGGCAGGCTCTGCTTTTTTTACCTCCACTACTGCCACTGGTTTATTGACAGGCTTGTTCACTTCTGCTTTGGCGTCAATCGCTTTCGATGTCGAAAGTGCTGTTTCTTTTAACGTAATTTCTTCTGTTTTCTTTATTGTTTCTTGCTGCTTCAAACGTGCTTGCTCTGCGGCCTTTTGCTCTTGCTCCATTGCTAACAAAATTTTCTTTTGTTCTTCCGTCAAGCGCATATTTTTATCTAAAGATTTTGGATCATCATTTACCGGCACAGTACGTGTTTCTAATGCTTGAATGTAGCTCCACACTTCCTCTGGCCGGTTTGGCAACACGCTTTGCGGTTGAGTATTATCTACTTTGGGGACAATAACTACTTTTTCTGGTGCTTTTTCTTTCATTAAAAATAAAGCAATTGCGAAACCAGCAATTAATACACCAGCAATCAACAATAATGTAATTTTATTTGTTCCTTTTTTACTTTTCTTCTTACTGCCACGACGGGCATAATCTCGTCTTGCCACGCTAAAAACCTATTCCTAACATAATTTGTAAAAAATCTGTGCAATTTTACTGAAAAAACCCTGTTAACTCAAACCAAAGCTAAGTTAAATCAAGCGGATCAACATCTAATACACAACGTACTTGCCCAAATTTAACTGGTTGTGTTTGCTGAAATGCAGATAACGCACGTTGTAGTTGCTGCTTTGAAGGATGTTGTAATAATAACTGCCAACGATATTGCCCTGCTTTTTTACTAAAAGGAGCCACGATAGGTCCCAAGATAGACAAATCAGCTTTTTCTCTTTCATTCCAGCGCTCAAAATAACAGGCAACTTGTTGCAAAACTTGTTCAGCTTCTTGTCCATGGCGACTTTGTGCTTTAAATAAAGCCTGTGCACTGAAAGGAGGTAATCCCATATTTTGACGTAACATTAGCGACTGCTGCGCAAATTCATCATAACCTCGAGTCAACAAAGTTTGTAATAGTGGATGATCTGGATAATGCGTTTGCAGTACTACCTCACCTTGCTTTTCCATACGCCCAGCACGCCCAGCAACTTGTACATAAAGTTGTGCTAGGCGTTCTTCAGCACGAAAATCTACCGAAAATAACGCACTATCAACATTTACTAAGGCAACTAAAGTCACATCAGGGAAATGATGCCCTTTTGCTAACATTTGTGTACCAATTAAAATTTGGCTTCGTCCTTGTTGAATATCCGCTAAATATGCATCTAATTTCCCCTTACGAACAGTGCTATCCCGATCGATTCGCGTCACTTTATATTGTGGAAAATAAGTATTTAAAGTCAATTCTAGTTGCTCAGTACCCAACCCTGTTGTTATTAAATGAGTAGAACCACAATGTTCACA
This sequence comes from Pasteurella oralis, assembly GCF_002850605.1. GTDB lineage: Bacteria > Pseudomonadota > Gammaproteobacteria > Enterobacterales > Pasteurellaceae > Pasteurella > Pasteurella oralis. The sequence continues at coordinate 156,597 of NZ_NXGB01000001.1, read as the reverse complement.
CTGTATTGGAATTGGCTTTTGAGAAGAACAGTGGTGACAACGCAATGCACGTTGATGTTGATGATAAGTATAAGGCTTATCACAATGTTGACATTCTGTGATCCAACCACATTCATGACATAGTAATACTGGTGCAAAACCACGCCGATTTAAAAACAGCAATACTTGATTACCTTTTTGTAAATGTCGTTCCATTTGTGTTAACAAATGTTCAGACAAACCGTTATGTAATCGTTGCTGCCTTAAATCAATCACAGAATGGCGAAGTGCGGTCGAATTTACCGCTTTTTTAGATAAAACTAAATGTCGATATTTACCATTAGTGACATTATTTAAACTTTCTAAACTTGGCGTTGCCGATCCCATTAACACAGGAATATTTAATTGCCTCGCCAAAACGACTGACAAATCACGGGCATGATAACGAAAACTGTCTTGCTGTTTAAAAGACATATCATGTTCTTCATCAATCACGATCAAGCCAAGATCACGAAATTGAGTAAATAATGCTGATCTCGTACCAATAACAATAGCACTCTGCCCTGTTCGAGCACGCTGCCACACTTGTAAACGTTGCGTATCATTTAAGTTAGAATGTAGCGTATCAATAACAACATTAAAACGTGCAGCAAAACGCTGCACTGTTTGCGGCGTTAAGCCAATCTCAGGAACAAGCACTAATACTTGCTTTCCCCTATTCAACACTTCTTCAATAAACTGCAAATAAATTTCAGTTTTGCCTGAGCCTGTTACACCATCAAGCAACCAAGCAGAAAACCCATCGTTAAACACAAGCTGACTAAAAACAAGTGCTTGTTGTTTATTTAATATTAAACGATTTTCATTATTGACTATGGGCTGTTGTCCTAAGTGCGTTTGCCACATTCGAGAAGAAGAAACCACTTCAACTTCAGTAATATACTGCTTTTGTTTTAGACTAGAAAAAATGCCTGAACTGAAAGAATTATTTCCCTTTTCTAATGGTGCCAAAGACAATGCAGTTAAAGCTTCAAACTGTTTTTTCGCACGCGTTAACTTAGCCCGCTGCAAAGCCTGTTCACCAAGTGCGGTCAATTTCCAAAAAATTTTACTTTTTTCTACCGCACTTTCCCCCTGACGCAACTTTACAGGTAACGCTTGAAATAAAACTTCACCTAATGGACTTTGATAATAATTTGCTGCCCAATGTAACAAATCCCAACTTGCTTGATTAAATAGAGAATGTTGATCTATTACCTCAAATACGAACTTAAGTTGTGCTTCTGGCACATCTGTCTGCTGAGGAAAATCCACTACAATCCCAACCCGCTTCTGTGTACCAAAAGGCACCACAACCCGCCCTCCTATCACAGCATTAAGTTCTGAAGGCAAAAAGTAATCAAAAAAACGAAATAACGGCACAGCAAGTGCAATACGGATGAGTTGCATAGTTTGGTCAATGAATGGTCAAGGTCTCCGAAATTCACAGAAATATAGCACTCCTGAATATCTTTGTCTATTTAGGTAATTTGGCTTGAATATTCGATCATTTTTTTGTAGAATTTGCCACCTTACACATAACTTGCCATTTTGGCGTAATATTAACTACACGCGGTGTCAGTCTCTGAACTCGATAGCGGCGTGGCTTCAAATCGAGGTTTTCCATGAAACAAGGTATTCACCCTAATTATGTAGAAATTACTGCAACCTGCTCTTGTGGTAATGTGATTAAAACTCGCTCAACTGTGGGTAAAGATTTAAATCTAGACGTTTGTGGCAATTGCCACCCATTCTATACTGGTAAACAACGTGTTGTTGATACTGGTGGTCGTGTAGAACGTTTCAACAAACGTTTCAACATTCCAGGTACAAAATAATAACTAGTAAAAAATTAAACCCTGCTTCAACAGGGTTTAATTTTTTACATCACTAACGTCTTAATAACCAAAGCTTATTTCTAAATACAAGTAAGCTACTAGCATTGATTAAAATAATAATTAAGATATACAATTCCACGTAATTTTTTATTTAAACTACCTGACATTTCGGACAATAAAAGCTATTTCTTTGTCCGATAACAACACTTTCAATTTTTGTAGCACATTTTGGGCAAGGTTTGCCTTTATTCCCATAAACTAATAGTTCTTGAGCAAAATATCCAGGACGCCCATCAGGTTGAAGGAAATCTTTTAGAGTCGTTCCTCCTTGTTGAATTGCTGTAGCAAGTACTTTTTTTACCATATCAACGAGTTGAATACATTGCGCTTTTGTTAAAGTACCAGCCTGTTTCTGTGGATGTAATCCACATAAAAATAAGGTCTCATTAGCATAAATATTACCTACACCAACAACAATCGCATTATCCATTAGAAAAGTCTTAAGTGCAGTCACTTTTTTACGGCTTTTTCTCCATAAATAGTCAGCATTAAACATCTCAGAAAGTGGTTCTGGTCCTAACTTTTGAAATAAATGAAAATCATCTAATGTATCTGCCCATAACCATGCACCGAAACGACGTGGATCGTTATAGCGCAGAATCTTGCCATTATTCATTACAATATCAAGATGATCATGTTTATCAATAGAATCTGACAGCTCAACGATTCGTAAAGTTCCTGACATACCTAAATGCCCAATAATGTAACCGCACTCAGTATGAATGATAAGATATTTAGCACGCCGACTAAGTCCTGTGACTTTTTGCTGAACAATAGATATTAACTCATTACTCACCATCCAGCGTAATTTAGGTTGGCGTACAATAACTTTTTCTATGATAAAACCATCAAGATAAGGCGCAATACCATTTTTTGTTGTTTCAACTTCAGGTAATTCAGGCATGATGAATCCTTAAATTTTTGTTATAAAAAAACCCGAACATTGTCGGGCTTTTGATATTCCACCAAAATTATTTGATTTTAGCTTCTTTATAAATAACGTGTTTACGCACTACAGGATCATATTTTTTGATTTCCATTTTTTCAGGCATATTACGTTTATTTTTAGTAGTAGTATAAAAATGACCAGTTTCAGCAGTTGAAACTAATTTAATTTTCTCACGAGGTCCTTTAGCTGCCATTTTTTAGCTCCTTAGATTTTCTCGCCACGAGCACGGATATCAGCTAAAACTGCATCAATGCCTTTTTTATCAATAATACGCATACCTTTCGCAGTTAAGCGTAAAGTTACGAAACGTTTTTCACTCTCAACCCAGAAACGGTGAGTGTGTAAGTTTGGAAGAAAACGACGACGAGTCGCATTCATAGCGTGTGAACGGTTGTTACCAACAGTTGGACGCTTGCCTGTTACTTGACAGACTCTAGACATATTAATCTCCAATAAATCAAATATAAGCTCGAGCTTAGGGTTCGGATTACTTCAAAATTGCCTTCATTCTTAATGTTATCAATTTCGATAGCTACCTCGTCAGGTCGCTGTAACCGACCCGCATACTATATTAAAGGTGGTGAATTATACTCACTTTATGTTTTATTCTCAAGCCTAAATACTACATTTCCCCAAATAAATATGAAAATTTTATATGAGAAATCGAATCATAATTGAAAAGACTATAACAGTCCATTTTCAGCAAAAGAGTAATAATTACCTTTGCCAATCACAAAATGATCTAGGACCCGAATCTCAACTAATTCTGCTGCATTTTGAATGGTTTGAGTAATTCTTTTATCAGAAATACTAGGATCAGCTAGCCCAGAAGGATGATTATGCGCTAGAATTAATGCAGCAGCATTACAATAAAGTGCACTTTTAATAATTTCTCGTGGATAAACAGAAGCGGTATTAATTGTACCTAAAAACATTTCTTCTTGTTTAATTAAACGATGTTGATTATCTAAAAATAACACGAGAAAAATTTCTCTTTCTTTGTGCTCCAAAGCCATTTGTAAATAAAATCTCACATTTTCAGAGCTTTCAAACGCATGTGTAAGTTCTAATTCCTCTAATAAATAGCGTTTAGTCATTTCAGTACAAGCTTGTAATTGAATAAACTGAGTAATCCCAATCCCCTTTACTGCACAAAAATTTTTTTGTGTTGCTGAAATTAATCCTCGTAATGAACCAAAATATTGTAAAACTTGTTGAGATAAACTCATCACAGGACAACCTTTGATTCCTGTTCGTAAAAAAATAGCTAAAAGCTCCTCATCAGTAAGCGTGCTTGCGCCAAATTGCAATAATTTTTCACGCGGCATTAGAGCTATTCTTTCATTCATTTTATTTGACAATGTGTTTTTCCCTTAACTCACTAGAACAAGTGAAAAAATTAACAAACTACTTTTTAAAATAACATTCACACCGCAAGGTTTTACAACACAGATCGCAAAAATACAATTCTTTCTTCAAGAAAATTACAGTAGAATAAGGAATTCATTCATTTGAATAAAAATTCAGCAGAAGGATTCACAATGCAACAGCTTCAATCAAAACGAATTGTAGTCGGGATTACAGGTGGTATTGCAGCCTATAAGTCCATTGAATTAATCCGTTTATTGCGTAAAAGCAACGCGGAAGTACGAGTTGTTATAACTCCTGCTGCAGCTGAATTTGTTACACCGTTGACGTTACAAGCTATTTCAGGTAATGCTGTATCGCAATCCTTATTAGATCCACAAGCAGAGCTTGCCATGGGGCATATCGAATTAGCCAAATGGGCAGATGCAATTGTGATTGCACCAGCAAGTGCGGATTTCCTCGCACGCTTAACCGTAGGCATGGCAAATGACTTACTTTCTACTCTTTGTTTAGCGACAACTGCCCCAATTTTGCTTGCTCCTGCGATGAATCAACAAATGTTTGCGCAATCCATAACTCAGCAAAACCTGACCGCACTTTCTGTCCGAGGAATGGCTTTTATTGGACCAAATAGTGGCGAACAAGCCTGTGGTGACAGAGGTTTTGGGCGAATGTCAGAACCGCAAGAAATTTATGATGCACTCAGCAAGCTTTTTAACCAACAGCAAGATCTCTCTCACTTATCTGTTGCGATTACTTCGGGACCAACACGTGAAGCTATTGATCCTGTTCGTTATATAAGCAATCATAGTTCTGGCAAAATGGGCTTTGCTATTGCACGAGCCTTTGCTAAAAGGGGCGCAAAAGTTACTTTAATTACTGGTCCGGTTAATTTAGCTACCCCATCAAATGTTAGACGAATTGATGTAACATCCGCTCAAGAAATGTACCAACAAGCACTTCAAAGCGCGATCGAACATCAGCTTTTTATTGGTTGTGCCGCTGTAGCAGATTATCGCGTTGCTGAAATTGCCCAACAAAAAATAAAAAAATCAGACAATGAAATTAACCTAACACTCATTAAAAATCCTGATATTATTGCTGATGTAGGGCATTTAACAGTAAATCGTCCATTCACTGTTGGCTTTGCTGCAGAAACACAGCACATCGAACAATATGCCCAAGATAAGTTGAAACGTAAAAGACTTGATATGATTTGTGCTAATGATGTGTCAGGAGGACAGGTATTTGGTCAAGAGCAGAATAGCCTACATTTGTTTTGGCTACAAGGTAATAAAAAGTTGCCATTAACAAATAAGAACGAACTAGCCAAACAACTTGTTAATGAAATCATCGCTCGTTTCAAAGAAGTACAATAATGTATCTTAAAGTTACTCATCAACATCTTGGTAGAACGCTGTTTGCAAGTTTTGGTAAAAACCCTCAAAAAAGCTTGTACACAATATCCACATTGGTATTTCTGTATTATTAACAACAGCAAACTTATGTTCCTATACATTTTGTTTACGATAATGTATTAGTTAGAGATTATAACCCTACAGAATTAGTTGTTGAGGCAGGCGAACAGGTTAAGTTATTAGAACTTCACTATCAATAAGCAATAGTTAGAAAAAGTTATCAAGGTTGGTTACCTTGTGAAATATTAATATCATCATAAAATATGGTGTATCACGTTTTTTAAGAAAATAGGAAAAATAATGAAAAAAATTGATGTCAAAATTCTCGATCAACGTATTGGCTCTGAATTTCCCTTACCAACTTATGCTACAACAGGCTCAGCAGGTCTTGATTTAAGAGCATTAATTGATGAACCAATCACTGTCGCAGCAGGGCAAACATTGTTAATCCCAACAGGGTTATCTATCTATATTGCAGATCCTAATCTTGCAGCAGTGATTTTACCTCGTTCTGGACTTGGTCATAAACATGGTATTGTATTAGGTAATTTAGTAGGCTTGATTGATTCAGACTATCAAGGTCCATTAATGGTTTCGTTATGGAATCGTAGTAATGAACCTTTTAAAATTGATATTGGTGACCGTATTGCACAGTTAGTTTTTGTACCTGTTGTTCAAGCTGAATTTAATCTTGTCAACGAATTCACACAAACTGATCGTGGTGAAGGTGGTTTTGGTCATTCAGGTAAAAAATAAATCATGGAAAAGCCAGCAAAACGTAGTCTGAAGGAACGACGCCAGCAAGTTCTTACTGTCCTTACTCATATGTTACATTCTGAACGAGGAATGGAACGTATGACAACCGCTCGAATTGCTGAGGAAGTAGGTGTTTCAGAAGCAGCACTGTATCGTTACTATCCAAGTAAAACAAAGATGTTCGAAGCACTGATCGATAATTTAGAAAATCATTTATTTACTCGTATCACACAATCTGTAAAAAATGAAACTAACACGGCAGCACGCATTCATAATATTATGCAGATGATTTTAGATTTTGCCCGTAAAAATCCAGGATTAACTCGTATTTTAACTGGGCATGCATTAATGTTTGAAGAACCACAATTACAAGCACGGGTTGCACAGTTTTTTGATCGCCTTGAGCTTCAATTTGTAAATATTTTGCAAATGCGAAAGTTACGAGAAGGAAAAGGTTTTCAGTATGATGAACGAATCATTGCCTCACATCTCGTTAGCTTGTGCGAAGGACATTTCATGCGCTATGTACGCTCTAATTTCCGCCATTCACCAAACCAGAGTTTTGAGCAACAATGGCGATTAATTGAAACGTTATTTGCATAAAATGTAAATTTAGGTAAGAATATGATTATTCCTTGGCAAGAATTAGATGAAGAAACACTCAATAATATTGTTGAAAGTTTCATTTTAAGAGAAGGAACAGATTACGGTGTACAAGAACTTTCTCTCGCACAAAAAAAACAAAATTTAATTTCTCAAATTCAACAAGGAAATATCGTGATAGTTTGGTCTGAACTGCACGAATCAATTGATATTAAAGACAAAATGGACTTGCTTAAATAATTCTACTTTGTCGGAAACAAAATTAGTTTATGGAGGTCTTCCGTGCAAGAACAAATGCAAACTACTCAATCGATAGATCCCACGTTAGAATGGTTTCTATCTCATTGCCATATTCATAAATATCCTTCCAAAAGTACATTGATTCATGCAGGTGAAAAAGCTGAAACACTTTATTATTTAATTAAAGGATCTGTTGCTGTTTTAGTCAAAGACGAAGATGGCAAAGAAATGATTTTGACCTATTTAAGCCAAGGTGATTTCTTTGGTGAAGCAGGATTATTCGAAGAAGGGCAATTACGTTCTGCTTGGATTAAAGCCAAAAGCCCTTGTGAAATTGCAGAAATTTCTTATAAAAAATTCCGTCAATTGATCCAAGTAAACCCTGATATATTAATGCATTTATCTGCGCAACTTGCACGTCGTTTACAAAATACATCAAGACAAGTGAGTAATCTTGCTTTTTTAGATGTGACAGGTCGTATTGCTCAAACATTATTAAATCTTGCTAAAATGCCAGAAGCAATGACACACCCCGATGGTATGCAAATTAAAATTACTCGCCAAGAAATTGGTCAAATGGTTGGCTGTTCACGTGAAACAGTAGGGCGAATTCTCAAAATGTTAGAAGATCAACATTTAATTTCTGCACATGGTAAAACCATCGTTGTCTACGGTACCCGTTAAGTTTTGATGATAAAAGTGCGGTCATTTTTGACCGTATTTTTTATCCATGAAATAATGCTTAATAATTCTTATTTCTATTTAAAAGTGATAATCTATCCGAAAAAATAATGAGTAAAGGAGTAAAAAATGGGAAAAGAAGAAGTTGGGCATAATTTCCTCGCACGTTTGGGTAAAACACGTTTACGTCCAGGTGGTCGCAAGGCAACAGATTGGCTAATTGCAAACGGTGACTTTGATGCGAATAAAAAAGTATTAGAAGTTGCTTGTAATATGGCAACAACGGCAATTGGTTTAGCCAAACAATATGGCTGCTATATTGAAGGTGTCGATTTAGATGAAAATGCGCTAGAAAAAGCACGTGAAAATATTACTAATGAAGGGCTACAAGATTTAATTCATGTACAACGCGCTAACGCGATGAAATTGCCTTTTGAAGACAATAGTTTCGATATCGTAATTAATGAAGCCATGCTGACAATGCTGCCTATTGAAGCCAAACAGAAAGCAATCAAAGAATATCTTCGCGTACTCAAACCAAATGGCTTTTTATTAACTCATGATGTTATGTTAGTTGGTGATAACCATCAACAAATTCTGGAAAATATGCGCAGCGCAATTAATGTCACAGTCACCCCATTAACAAAAGAAGGTTGGAAAGCGCTATTTAATGAATGTGGATTTCGTAATGTAGATACTTATTCAGGCGAAATGACGCTCTTATCACCAACGGGTCTTATTCATGATGAAGGAGTACTTGGTACTTTTAAAATTATTAAAAATGCGCTGAAATCAGAAAATCGTGAACAGTTTAAACGTATGTTTAAAACATTCAATGATCCAAAAGATAAATTACACTTTATCGCCGTATGTAGCCAAAAATAAACACTTAAATGGGTAAAATGCAACCATCCTCTACACGAAAAGTGCAGTGCTGTTCTGGTTGCATTTGTTTTAATTGAGATTCTGTAATTGCAGTCACAAAAACTTGTGATCCACTTTTTTTCAAACGTTCCGCTAATAAAGCTCGCTTATATTCATCCAATTCAGAAGCAAAATCGTCAATCAAAAAGAGGCAATGACGTTGCTTCTGATTCATCAAATGCTCGCCTTGTGCCAAACGTAAAGCACACATAAGTAGTTTTAATTGTCCACGTGAAAGCACATCTTCTACAGGCAAACTGTTTACTTTAAAACGAAAATCTGCCTTTTGTGGACCAGAAACAGTGTAACCAATTGCACGATCACGTTCAAAGCTTTGTGCAAGTAACTCCGCATAATCACGTTCTTTTTCCCATCCTTGATGAAAGCTCACGCCAATTTCTAATTCAGGTAAAAATAACTGACAGGTTTTCTCAATTTCTGGTCGCAACGCTTCTGCATATTCTGCTCGCCATTCACTCACTTGAGCGGCTAATTTGACTAACTCAATATCCCAAATCGCTAATTGAGGATAACTTGTCACTTGTTGTAACGCCGCATTACGTTGTTTTAATAAACGATTTAAATTTACCCAAGCAAGATGGAAATGATTATGATGATGGAATAACCCCCAATCAAGAAAAGCACGTCGGTAGCTCGGTCCACCATTTAATAAAGTTAACCCTTCGGGAGTAATAAGCTGCATCGGCAATAAATGAGCAAGATCGGAAATTTTATTCCCATCTTCCCCATTAATTTTGACGATACTATTGCCCTGCCGTGTTTTTTGTAAGCCAACTGACCATTGATGTTGCCGTTCTTGGATTTTAGCATGCAAAGTAAAATGTGGCTGTTCATACGAAATTATGCGATTACTGACCGCACTTTTAAAGGAGCGACCATGCCCAAGATAGAAAATCGCTTCTAATAAACTGGTTTTCCCACTGCCGTTATTCCCTACTAAAAAGTTAAAGCCGTGATCTAATTCAAGATCCACGGCTGTTAAATTTCTAAAATTTTCAATCAGTAAGCGAGAAATAGCCATAAAGACAATAAAACTTAACTATAAACGCATAGGCATAATGACATATTCAGCGCTCGCATCTTCACAATCTTCAATTAAGCAGCTTGAAGAGGCATCTGTTAAACGCATACGCACTTGACTACATTTCAATGCGTTAAGCACATCCAAAATGTAACTAACATTAAAGCCCACTTCCATTTCCTCACCACCATAAGATACATCAATGATTTCTTCTGCAACTTCTTGTTCTGGATTAGTTGCCGTGATCTTAAGTTGGTTTTCACTCAACTGTAAACGTACGCTACGAAAACGTTCATTAGATAAAATTGCTGCACGTACAAAGGCTTGTTTTAGTAAATCCCAGTCTGCTTCAAGAATACGTGTTGCATTACGTGGTAAAACACGACGATAATCAGGAAAACGGCCATCAATCAATTTTGAAGTAAAAATAATATTCCCTAATTCAATACGCAAATTATTGGTACCGATCTGTAAACGTGCTGGCAAATCAGCATTTTCCAGTAAGCGTGCTAATTCCAATACCCCTTTACGCGGCACAATAACAGAATGATTCTGTAAATCTTGCTCTAAAGCAATAGTACAAACTGCTAGGCGATGACCATCTGTAGCCACCGTACGTAATAAATTCCCTTCGGTTTCAAACTTCATACCATTTAAAAAATAACGCGCATCTTGGTTTGCCATAGAAAACTGAGTAGCATCAATTAAGCGGCGTAATGTGCTTTGCTCAATGGTAAAATCAACCTCAGATTGCCAATCTGTTAAATTTGGATACTCTTCTGCTGGCAATGTTGAAAGATTAAATTTACTACGCCCCGATTTTACAATTGCGCGGTCTTCTTCAAAACTGACAGAAATTTCTGAACCTTCAGGTAAACTACGACATATATCTAAAAATTTTTTCGCTGGAATCGTAAAGCTACCTTGTTGAGGTGAACTTAATAACTCAGTTTGAGTTGACAGCTCAACTTCTAAATCTGTACCAGTAATGACTAAACTATCCGCATGAATTTGCAGCAATACATTATTTAATACAGGAATATTCGGGCGACTGCTCAATACACCACAAACTTGTTGCAATGGCTTTAATAGATTTTCTCTTGAAACAATAAACTGCATATTTTCCCCTTTTTACACAGATAGTGTGCGAATTAAATTTGACCAATCTTCTTGCAAAGAATGTTCCTGCTCCCTTAATTCAGCAATTTTTCGACAAGCATGCAATACTGTTGTATGATCTTTATCACCAAAATTCTTACCAATTTCTGGCAAGCTCCGATTTGTTAATTCCTTTGATAGTGCCATCGCTAATTGCCTCGGGCGGGCAATGGAACGGGAACGGCTTTTTCCTTTCAAGTCAGAGACTTTAATCCGATAATATTCTGCGACCACTTTCTGAATATTTTCAACTGTCACAAGCTTATCTTGTAACGCCAACATATCCTTTAACGTTTCTCGCACAAAATCAATCGTAATTGGCGCGCCCATAAATTCTGCATTCGCGCTCACTCGATTTAATGCCCCTTCTAAATCACGTACATTGGTACGTAATTTTTGTCCGATGAAAAATGCCACTTCTTCAGGTAAATAAATATTCTTTTCTTCAGCTTTTTTTAGCAGAATAGCAACACGAGTTTCTAATTCTGGAGGTTCGATCGCTGTGGTTAAACCCCAACCAAAACGTGATTTTAAACGTTCTTCGAGCTTTTCAATTTCTTTTGGATAACGGTCAGAAGTCAAAATAATTTGACGCCCAGTATCAAATAAACTATTAAAAATATGGAAAAATTCTTCTTGTGTTTTCTCTTTCTCTGCGAAAAATTGAATGTCATCGACTAACAACGCATCTAAAGAACGGTAGAATTTTTTAAATTCATCCATTTTATTATCGCGCACGGCATTGACCATTTGCTGCATAAAATTATTAGCATGAATATAGAGCACGCGTGCATTGGGGTTACGTAATAAGATGCCATTACCAATTGCATGTAATAAGTGCGTTTTACCTAAACCCGTTCCACCATATAGAAATAATGGATTAGAGCTTTGTTCACCAGGATTATCCGCGACTTTTTGTGCAACAGCACGCGCTAATTGGTTAGATTTACCTTCAACAAAATTTTCAAATAGATGCTTGGGATTTAAATAAGAACGAATTACCATTTGTGGCTTTTCGTCTTTGTTAACCTTAGGTTGTTTATTTTCAGCTTGGATAGGTTTTACTTCAGGTTTCACTCCCACTCTCACTTGAACCACTAATTCAGCCTGCCCACTTAACTCTTGTGCCACTTTGGTTAATTGTGCTAAATAACTTTCATCCACTTTCTGCTTAATAAATACATTTGAAGCATACAAAACAATCATATTTGGCGCACTAAAATCTGCCTGTAACGGACGTAGCCATGTACTAAAATCCGTCAGTGAAATTTGGTCTTGCAGCTGTAATAGGCATTCTTGCCAAAGGGAAGACAGGTCTGGTTTCATATTCTATTATCGTTATAGTTAAAAATTTATTGAAAGAAATTCCGCCAAAAGCGCGGTTTTAAGAAAGTCAATTCTACAATAAACTCGGGTAAAGATCTGCATTTAAGGCTTAAAAAAAACGAAAAAGGTTGCTTGAGATTTTCACTAAAAACCGTATAATTTTGACCGCACTTTTGCTTTTTACTAGGAAAACTGAGATTTATTTACTCATTTTGCCTATTCTAATTTGACGAACGTTGAATTTATGATTACAATTCCGTTCCTTAATTTTATTAATCCTTGTTTTCAAGATTACTGAACAATTTTTTGATTTAGGTAAATTATAGTTATGAAACGTACATTTCAACCATCAGTATTAAAACGTAGCCGTACACACGGTTTCCGTGCGCGTATGGCGACAAAAAACGGCCGTCAAGTTTTAGCTCGTCGTCGTGCTAAAGGTCGCAAATCGTTATCGGCATAATCCACACACTATTAGTGTGATTAAGCTGAATTTTTCGAGGGAGTTACGTTTGTTAACTCCCATTCATTTTAAATACGTCTTTGAACAGCCGTTCCGTGCTAGTACGCCTGAAATCACTATTCTTGCCCGTCCAAATAACCTTTCACACCCACGTTTAGGTCTTACTGTTGCGAAAAAACATTTAAAAAGAGCGCATGAGCGTAACCGTGTTAAACGTTTATGCCGTGAAAGTTTTCGTTTATTACAACACAAACTTCCTCATTACGATTTTGTGATTGTAGCAAAACAAGGTATAGGCAGGTTAGATAACCGTACTTTGAATCAAACACTGGATAAATTATGGCAACGACATATTCGTTTGGCTCAAAAATCTTGATTGGATTAATTCGTATTTACCAAGTTGTCATTAGTCCACTTATTGGTCCTCGCTGTCGTTTTACCCCGACTTGCTCTTGTTATGGTATTGAATCATTAAAAACACATGGTGCAATAAAAGGGAGTTGGCTTACACTAAAACGTATATTAAAATGTCATCCTTTAACCGAGGGTGGATACGATCCAGTTCCACCAAAGATCAATAACAAAAAAGAGAAAAAATAATGGACTCAAGACGTAGCCTGTTAGTCATCGCACTACTCTTCATTTCTTTTCTTGTTTATCAGCAATGGCAGCTTGATTATCACGCACCAAAGCCTATTGCAACTGAACAAGTAAAAGTTTCTTCCGATGTGCCTGCAAGTTCAGCCTCATCAACATCAGATATTTCTACTGTTACACAAATGCAGGGACGTATTATTACGTTAGAAAATGATGTTTTCCGTTTACAAGTTGATACATTAGGTGGTGATGTTATTAGTTCTGAATTATTAAAATATGATGCAGAGCTAAACTCAAATACACCATTTACTTTATTAACAAATAAACCTAATCATGTATATATCGCGCAAAGTGGTTTAGTGGGTAAAGATGGTATTGATACTAAAGCTGGGCGTGCTAACTATCAAGTTGAGAGCGATGTATTTAAACTTGCAGAAGGTCAAAACGAGCTTGTTGTTCCATTTGTATTTGAAAAAGAAGGCATCACTTATCGTAAGATTTTCATTCTAAAACGCAGTGCTTATGATGTTGCTGTTAACTTTGAAATTAATAACCAAAGTGGTAACAATATTGAAGTTGAGCCTTATGGTCAATTACGCCATACTTTAGTTGAAGATACAGGTAATGTTGCAATGCCAACCTATACTGGTGGTGCATATTCTTCTTCTGAAACTAATTATAAAAAGTATAGTTTTGATGATATGCAAAAAGCCAACCTGGCGATTTCAACAAAAGCGGGTTGGGTTGCAGTATTACAACATTACTTTGTATCCGCTTGGATCCCAAATCAAGATGATGACAATCAACTTTACAGCTTAACAGATAAAGCCAATAATCTTGTGTCTATTGGTTATCGTGGTCCAGCGACAGTTATCCCAACGGGCGCAACAGAAACGATTAAAAGTACGCTTTGGACAGGTCCAAAACTACAAAATGAAATGGCAACAGTTGCAAATCATTTAGATTTAAGTGTTGACTATGGTTGGGCATGGTTCATTGCTAAACCATTATTCTGGTTACTTACATTCATCCAGAGCATTGTACAAAACTGGGGTCTTGCTATCATTGGTGTTACTTTAGTGGTCAAAGCATTACTATATCCATTAACCAAAGCACAATATACTTCTATGGCTAAAATGCGTATGCTTCAGCCAAAATTACAAGAAATGCGCGAGCGTTTTGGTGAAGATCGTCAACGTATGAGTCAAGAGATGATGAAATTGTACAAAGATGAGAAAGTAAACCCATTAGGTGGTTGTTTACCAATTCTACTTCAAATGCCAATTTTCATTGCATTATATTGGACATTCTTAGAAGCAGTAGAATTACGTCATGCTCCATTCTTCGGTTGGATTCAAGATCTATCTGCACAAGATCCATACTATATCTTACCAATTTTAATGGGAGCATCAATGTTCTTATTGCAAAAAATGTCACCAACGCCAGTAGCTGATCCAACACAGCAAAAAGTAATGAACTTTATGCCAATATTATTTACAGGATTCTTCCTATTCTTCCCATCTGGCTTAGTGCTATACTGGTTAGTATCCAACTTGATTACTATTGCTCAGCAACAGCTCATTTATCGAGGCTTAGAGAAAAAAGGTTTACATTCTCGCCATAAATAAACTGAGCTAAATGAATCTAAAAGGCATCAATTTGGTGCCTTTTGTTTTAATACTAAAGTGCGGTTATTTTTAAGAGAATTTTTATGAAAGAAACTATCGTTGCACAAGCAACTGCACCTGGTCGTGGTGGCATTGGGATTCTACGCGTATCTGGTCCTAAAGCTATCGAAGTGGCAAATGCAGTATTAGGTAAATGTCCCAAACCACGTATAGCAGATTATTTACCTTTTAAAGATCTTGATGGCACAATATTAGATCAAGGCATTGCACTTTATTTCAAATCACCTCATTCATTTACTGGTGAAGACGTACTAGAATTACAAGGCCATGGCGGTCAAATAGTCCTTGATCTCCTACTTAAACGCATTTTACAAATCGATGGATTACGTTTAGCACGTCCTGGTGAATTCTCTGAACAAGCATTCCTAAATGATAAGCTTGATTTAGCCCAAGCAGAGGCTATTGCAGACTTAATTGATGCAAGTTCTGAACAAGCTGCACGTTCAGCTTTGAAATCTTTACAAGGTGAATTTTCCAAAAAAATAAATCAACTAGTAGATAGTGTGATTTATTTACGAACATATGTAGAAGCTGCAATTGATTTCCCAGATGAAGAAATCGATTTTTTAGCGGATGGCAAAATTGAAGCGCATCTAAATGAAATTATTGCTCAACTAGATAAAGTATGTTCTGAAGCCAAGCAAGGCTCAATTCTACGTGAAGGAATGAAAGTTGTTATTGCTGGTCGACCTAATGCAGGTAAATCAAGTTTATTAAATGCGTTAGCAGGACGTGAAGCTGCTATTGTTACTGATATTGCTGGGACAACACGTGATGTGTTACATGAGCATATTCATATTGATGGCATGCCATTGCATATTATCGATACAGCGGGCTTACGTGAAGCAACTGATGAAGTTGAACGTATTGGTATTGTGCGTGCATGGAGTGAAATTGAACAAGCAGATCGGATTTTACTCATGTTGGACAGTACAGAGCCTAATAACCAAGATTTAGAGAATGTACGGGCAGAATTTTTAACTAAGCTCCCAACAACGATTCCAGTGACAATTGTACGTAATAAAGCAGATTTAAGCGGTGAAACAGAAGCATTAAAAAAACAAGATGGTTACACTGTGGTAACACTCTCAGCTAAAACACAGCAAGGCATCGATTTACTGCGTGAACACTTGAAGCAATCTATGGGCTATCAAACAAGTATGGAAGGTGGTTTCCTTGCTCGTCGTCGCCATTTAGAAGCCCTCGAAAAAGCAGCAGAACATTTACAACAAGGCTATATTCAACTGACTCAATTCTACGCAGGCGAGCTATTAGCAGAAGAATTACGAATGGTACAAAATCATTTAAGTGAAATTACAGGTCAATTTACTTCGGATGATTTATTAGGCAATATATTCAGTTCATTCTGTATTGGTAAATGATCAGCAACAAAGTGCGGTCAAAATTTTAAAAATTCCAACCGCACTTTGTTCTAAACACATCTAACTCGTAACAAATCTTGTTTATTCAATGACTTATCTTGCCAACCAGAAATAATAGCCAATGGTTGCAATCACAAAGACACAAATAATATTCAGTACAACACCTGCTCTTATCATTTCGCTTTGTTTAATATCACCTGTACCAAACACAATTGCATTTGGCGGTGTAGCCACTGGTAACATAAAGGCACAAGATGCTCCTAATCCAATGATTAAGGCTAAACCAAGTTCTGGCATATTCAATGATTGTGCAATTGAGATGAAAATCGGTACCAGTAACGCAGCACTTGCTGTATTGGAAGTAAATTCAGTTAAGAAAATAATAAAGGCTGCGACCACTAAACCAATTAAATAGAAGTGCCCACCATCAATCAAGAATACAATACCATCTGCAAGTACTTTACTTGCGCCAGAATCTCTTAATACTGCACTTAATGTCAAACCACCACCAAATAGCATCAAGACTCCCCAATCCGTATTTTCTTGAATTTGTTTCCAAGTTGCGACGCCTGTCGTACAAATTGCCACAGCCGCTAATAATGCAATTACACTATCAAAACTGGCAATATTCTTTTCTAAACCAAGCAAGCTAGATACCGCAGGATTAATCTTGCTACTGAATACCCAACACAACGCAATAACAACGAAAATCACTAATGTTGTAATGCGTTTACCATTCATTTCAATTGCATCAAATGTTTTTTCAAAATGGACATTTAATTTAGGTTTAAACACAATATAAAGTGTACCAATCATGATTGGCATTAAAATCAACATAATTGGTAAACCATAAGCTAACCAATCAGAAAAGGTTAGATTTAATTGAGAAGCGACAATTGCATTAGGCGGGCTACCTACTAAAGTACCCATCCCACCGATATTGGCACTATAAGCAATACCTAACAAAATAAAAACATAAGTATTATGATTCGCTTCTCTATCCATTTGGCTTAATACACCCATTGCGAGTGGTAACATCATCGCGGCGGTTGCCGTATTACTCATCCACATTGATAAAAACGCGGTAATAGAGAAAAGGTAAATGCTTGCTAGGAACAAGCGACCATTTGCTAATGCCATAATTTTATTGGCAATCATACGATCAAGGTGTTGAATATGTAATGCGGTTGCTAAGGCAAAACCACCAAAGAAAAGGAAAATTGTTGGATTCGCAAATTCAGCAAGAGCAGCTTTAGTTGTGACTAAGCCTAGGCTAATAGCAAGTAAAGGAACAAGTAGTGCTGTTACTGTGACATGTAATGCCTCTGTCAACCAGAGTACAGCAATAAAAACAAGTAATGCTAAACCTTTATTAGCTTTTGCATCAAAAGGTAGCGCATTGAGTAAAACAAAAAATATGACAATATCTAATAGAAAAATAATGGCATTACGATTCAAGCCATTTTTTACTGGGGTCTCTGCGACATTCATAATATTATCCTTCTAAAATAAACAACCAAAAGAGACAAGACTGCTCAGCTTATAAGCAGAATTCATCAGAAAGTTAGCATTATGTTAACAAAAAGCAACAAATTTCTTATGGATTTGTGAACAAACGCATAAAAATGAGCGAATAATAAAAAAGTGCGGTCAAAATTTTAACAATTTTTTAACCGCACTCTTTATTTTTACTTAAAATTAAAATACGCTATTCTTCGCTAAATT
The DNA here is from genome assembly GCF_002850605.1 of Pasteurella oralis. GTDB lineage: Bacteria > Pseudomonadota > Gammaproteobacteria > Enterobacterales > Pasteurellaceae > Pasteurella > Pasteurella oralis. The sequence goes on along the minus strand of NZ_NXGB01000001.1, from coordinate 138,361 downwards.
CATCAAGTTCTAAAGGTTCTTGAGAAAGGATAATGCCAGTTAAATCAGCATAGACATAATCTTCGGGAAAAAACGTCACACCACCAAAATTAACAGGCACATCAGTTTCACCACTATTATCTCTATCCGCGCCAACAGGAATTGGTGCTAAGGCATGAATGCCAATATCAATATTTTCTAATTGTTGAATTTGGCGTACTGCACCATAAACAATAATACCTTCCCAACCATTATCTGCTGCTAATTGAGCTAGCTCCGCATCAATCAACGCTCGGCGTACAGCGCCACCACCATCAATCAGTAATACGCGTCCTTCACCGTTTTCTTCTAAAATTTCTGTAATCAGTCCATTATTTTCAAAGCATTTTACCGTTGTCACTTTACCATAAAAACAACTTACACCGCCAAAACTTGAAAAAATAGGCTCTACTACATCTACTTGATCAAGATAAATATCACAAAGCTCAGAAGTATCAATGTACATAACATTACCTTATTTTGCAGAAAATTAATTTTGTTAGTATATGCCTATTGCTAACTGAGAAGCAAGCCTAAACTAAACAGTCCGTTGATAAGTAATGCAATTAACGACATTTGTGCCAACATTGGACGTAACGCAAGAGGATCTTTATGCCGATAAACAAAAACTCCATGTTTTATTAACCAAGGCAAAGCTAAAACAAATAAAAAAGCAGTCATCTTTTGCACATAAACGATATTGAAAATACAATAACATGACATCGCAACTATCAATAATAAGCAATGATAACGCCGTCCATTTTCTGTACCGAGACGAACTGCCAGCGTATTTTTTCCAACTTTACGATCTTGCTCAATATCACGCAAATTATTAATATTTAGCACTGCACTGGCCAGTAACCCTGTAGCAATAGCAGGTAATAAAATAGCAAAATTAAGTTGTTGAGCTTGTAAATAATAAGTGCCACCCACCCCTAAAATCCCAAAAAAGAGTAATACAGATAGATCGCCTAACCCCATATAGCCATAGGGTTTTGTTCCCACAGTATAAGTAATTGCTGCAACAACAGCTAATACACCCAATAAACTAAACGCTAACAAATCTGCCATATTTTGATATGCCACAACAATAAGCAAAGCGCCACAACATAAACTTGCAATCGCAACAACAATTAAGCCTATTTTTAGCTGTTCAGCATTGATTATTCCCTGCTGAATTCCTCGTAAAGGACCAATACGCTCCGCAGTATCCGAGCCTTTTTGATGATCACCATAGTCATTAGCAAAATTTGATAAGATTTGTAATAAAATTGTGGTAAGTAAACAAAGTAACGTTATTGTCCAATTGAATTTACCAGACCACACTGCTAATGCTGCACCAGTAATAATTGAGGCAATGGCAAGCGGCAATGTTTTCGGTCTTGCTGTTTCAATCCACATCCTAACGGCATTTTTTGTCATAAAAATCACTTATAAAAAGAAAAAAGCACGATCTACAGCGCACTTTTGCGTAAAATAGTCATAATTTGCCCTTATTCTACACGAAATCATAATATTAAGGAAAATATGTCTGGCTTATCTCTTACTTTGACCCCTATTGCAATCGTACATAGCCCCTATAAAGAAAAATTTTCTGTGCCACGCCAACCTGATTTAGTACAAGATGGTACTGGAATTATCGAATTACTCCCCCCTTATAATCAACCTGAATGTGTGAGAGGATTAGCACAATTTAGCCATCTATGGCTAATTTTTCAATTTAATAAAGTGCCAACAGGTAAGTGGAGTCCAACCGTTCGTCCGCCTAGATTAGGAGGTAATCAACGTATTGGTGTTTTTGCCTCACGTTCCACCTATCGTCCTAATCCACTCGGCTTATCAAAAGTTGAATTACGCCATATCGAATGTCAACACGGTAAAGTACTACTGCATTTAGGTGCAATTGATTTAGTTGATGGCACACCTATTTTTGATATCAAACCCTATCTTGCTTATGCAGATAATCAGCCCAACGCCAAATCTGGTTTTGCCCAAGATAAACCTATACACCAATTACACGTCACTTTCAGTGAACAAGCACAAAGTACACTACAAAAAATTGAAAAAAATCGACCGCACTTTCAACGTTTTATTACCGAAGTTATTGCACAAGATCCGCGTCCTGCTTACCAACAAAATAAGTTGTCAGATCGCATCTATGGTATTCGATTACATGAATTTAATGTTCGTTGGAAAATGCAAGAAAATAGCTTAAATGAAGTGATAGTCTTAAATATTGAAGAAGTTACAGTATCGTTGTAAATCAAAGTGCAGTCATACTTAGCAAAAGCTGACTGCACCGAGCAAATTATTTAGAAATATTTTTCACATCGATTTCAGTTCTATTCCACTCTTTATCAACATATCCTTGAATAGTAATTTTATCTGTTGGTTGGATCGTTTGACCTCGCCAAGCACGCTTGCTTACATCAATTTGGACTTCAGTACCTGCGATATCGCGAAACACAAATTCATCATCATCAATTTGTTTGATAATGTGGCCTTCAATCGTAACAGGTGTTTTATCTGCTGAATTTAAAGCCTCTTTTGCTGTTTTTACGACAGTCGAACCATCATAAAAGCCACCTCTCCCTTGTTTACCATCATGCTTAGGTGCAAACCCACCTTGTGCAACAGCAGCGCTTGATACAGCTAATACGGAAACTAATGCGATTAATTTTTTCATAATACATTCCTATATAAATAAAAGTAAGTTGAGTGAGTATTCAAATGGCTTATTGCCTTTTGATGGTTGTATTAAACAATAGAAATATTAAGAAAAGCTTAACAATTACTCAATTGAGTGTTTTTTATTCAAAAAATCGCTACTTATGAATTTTCTCTTTTATAATATCGATAAACTCTACTTCAAATTGAGATAAGAATGTTAAATAAAATTGATCGCTGGTTAACTCAACAACTCCCCGCACCCCATCTTATAGGCATCAAACGTTTTAATATTGAATTTTTATTTTTTGGCTTAAAAGAAATACGCGCTTGCCTATTTGCAGGATTATTTTTTATCGCCATGTTCATCACACCAAAATCAGGGCTACTTGGTTTGCCACGTTATGATGTATTGCTGATTTTCGCTATTCTCGTGCAACTCATTATGTTTTATACAAAATTTGAAACAGTAGATGAAATCAAATCCATTACTTTGTTTCACTTTATCGGTTTTATACTAGAACTTTTTAAAACCTCAAGTAGCATTCAATCTTGGTCCTATCCTGATTTTGCTTACAGCAAAGTATTTGGTGTACCCTTATTTACAGGCTTTATGTATGCTGCTGTTGGTAGCTATATCATTCAAGCTTGGCGCTTATTTGATCTCAAGATAGAAAGCCATCCCCCTTACTTTTTATCTACCTTAACTGCACTTCTCATTTATCTTAACTTTTTCACACACCATTATATTGGGGATTATCGCTGGTATTTAGCCGCTTTTGTCTTAGGATTATATGCAAGGACAACTGTATATTTCACCCCTTATGATAAACCTCGCAAAATGCCACTCCTGCTTGCATTTATGTTAATTGGCTTCTTTATTTGGATTGCTGAAAATCTAGCCACTTTTATAGGTATCTGGCGCTATCCAAATCAAATCGGTGCGTGGTCAATAGTGCATGTTAGTAAATGGAATGCTTGGACATTGTTAGTTGTGATGACTTTTACTATTGTGGCGAACTTAAAGCACATCAAAAAGACCATTCAAGTAGCAAAAGGTTAAAATTTTACAAAAAAAGACCGCACTTAATAGTACGGTCGACGTTGGCAAAATTTTAAATTAGTAAGTACTGGTGCTCGTTGTAGTACGACTTGCACGTTTACGATCCACTTCTGTTAATAATTTTTTACGAATACGAATCGAACTTGGTGTAACTTCAACTAATTCATCATCATCAATAAACTCAATTGCTTGTTCTAAACTGAAACGGACTGGTGGCACTAATACTAAAGCTTCATCTTTACCAGAAGCACGCATATTGGTTAGTTTTTTACCTTGTAAACAGTTTACGGTTAAGTCATTTGAACGACTATGAATACCAATGATTTGTCCCTCGTACACTTCAGTACCGTGATCAATCATCAATTTACCACGCTCTTGTAAACCAAATAGCGCATAGGCAAGTGCTTTACCTGTTGCATTCGAAATAAGAACACCATTTTTACGCTGACCAATTTCGCCTGCTTTGACATCATCATAGTGACTAAAGCTTGAATATAACAAACCTGTACCTGAAGTCATGGTCATAAATTCACCACGGAACCCAATTAAACCACGACTTGGAATAACATATTCTAAACGAGTACGACCTTTACCATCTGGCACCATATCACGGACTTCACCTTTACGAATACCTAAAGCTTCCATGACTGCACCTTGATGTTGTTCTTCAATATCAATCGTTACTTGTTCAAATGGCTCTTGTTTACGACCATCTACTTCTTTATAGATCACACGTGGACGCGATACAGCAAGCTCATAGCCTTCACGGCGCATATTCTCAATTAATACTGAAAGGTGTAATTCACCGCGACCAGATACACGGAACGCATCTGGATCTGGCGTTTCTTCAACACGTAATGCTACATTATGTACTAACTCTTTATTTAAGCGCTCAAGAATTTGGCGAGAAGTCACATATTTACCTTCTTTACCACAGAACGGTGAAGTATTTACACAGAAGAACATAGTGACCGTTGGTTCATCCACACTTAATGCAGGCAATGCTTCTACATTATTGATATCACAAATCGTATCAGAAATGTTTAATTCGCCTAATCCCGTTAATGCAATAATATCACCAGCATAAGCACGCTCAGTTTCATAACGCTGTAAGCCTAAATGACCTAATACTTGACCAATTTTTCCTGCACGTGCTTTACCTTCAGTATCAATAATTGTCACTGTTTGGTTCGGTTTCACTGAACCACGTTTAATACGCCCAATACCAATGACACCAACATAATTATTATAATCAAGCTGTGAAATTTGCATTTGGAAAGGTTGTTCAAGTTCTACTTTTGGCGGTTCTACATATTTTATGATTGCTTCAAATAATGGTGTCATATCAGATGCCAACTGGTCATGCTCTAAACCAGCGACACCATTTAACGCAGAAGCATAAATAATTGGAAAATCTAGCTGCTCATCCGTTGCACCTAAGTTAACAAACAGATCAAAAACTTGATCAACTACCCAATCAGGACGCGCACCGGGACGGTCAACTTTATTAATAACCACAATTGGTTTTAAACCATGAGCAAAAGCTTTTTGCGTCACAAAACGCGTCTGTGGCATTGGACCATCAAAAGCATCTACAATTAATAGCACACAGTCTACCATTGACATCACACGTTCTACTTCACCACCAAAATCCGCATGTCCCGGTGTATCAACGATATTAATACGATAATCATTCCAGTTAATTGCTGTATTTTTGGCTAAAATCGTGATGCCACGTTCTTTTTCGATGTCATTAGAATCCATGACACGCTCATCACCATCATTACGTGATGCATCTAATGTGCCTGATTGTTGTAAGAGTTTGTCAACAAGGGTGGTTTTACCATGGTCAACGTGAGCGATAATTGCGATATTACGCAATTTATTGATATCTATTTTATCTGTCATTGAGAAAAATCTTATGTATTGAAAATATGAAAAGTTCTTTTTCTGACCGCACTTCTAGCTAAAAAATGTGCGAAAGGGGCAAGATTATACAATATGCCCCTTCTCTAGTCATTAAAAAACTACTATTTTTCTCTTAAATAATGCTTAATTGCACTTGGCAACTTTATGAAGTCTTTGATTATCCGAAATATAAGATTTGCATTTAATCGTTCTTTTTTAGAGTTCACAAATCCTAATTTTTCATATACAAAGTCAGGAGGCAATAATATATCATTTATATAATTTTCTTTTTTAACTGGAATTAAATTAGTTTGACTAGATATATTCTTAGTAGAAGTTGGGAAATGTTCATATAATAAGCTACCAGGTGAAATAGAATAAAAATTAACACTATAATTTTTCTGTAAAAAATATAGTGCTTCAAGATCGGCATCTTTATTATGATAATGAAATTTACTAGAAATATTTTTAAAATCAGGTAACAAGCTAATTATGTTAGTTTTTTTAGGTTCAAAAGCATAACTTTTGCTATTACTCTCATAAAAATCAATACCTGTTAAATAAATATCAGTATAACCCATTGCTATAGCAACAGCGCACATATAAATACCCGATGTAATTCTCTGACTTTCATATAATTCTTTATAACGGAGATAAATATCAAAATCCGATAATTTAGATAAATATTCTTCATACCCGTTAATCACATCTATGAATAACTTTTTTATATTTTCACTTTTGCTTAAATCTACAGTCGGATGATTAAAAGAAGACAATATAATTTTATCAACAGAATATTCATTATTCTTTCTCAAATGATATAAAGTATAGTATTGCTCTAAAAGTACTCCTGGAGTAAAAAAAGCAGCTTTAATCTTTTTACCTAAAAAGTAATGATCCTCAAAATAAAATTGATTACAACGAAAAACATCATAGTTCACAGGTAATAAACTGTAATCAACTTGAGTTAAACTAGCACCATTACCAGCAACCACAACACTCTTACATTCTCGGCTCCTTTCAACCTCGTCCATATCATTCTCCCATACTATACGTTACATATATTTTAAGAGTAACATACATGTGATAAAAACTCGAATTAAAACTAGATTTATACTATAAGTTTTATTATATTCATTAATTCCAAATACTACTCTAAATCTAAGGACTCACTATATGCCAAACACAGCTGCCATCGCCAATGTATTCAAGTTAATTGAAGAATACGATATCAAATTTGTCCTACTTCGCTTCACAGATATTAAAGGCAAAGAACACGGTGTTTCCTTGCCAATAAGTCTAGTTGACGAAGATTTATTTGAAGATGGAAAAATGTTTGACGGCTCTTCAGTAGAAGGTTGGAAAGCAATTAATAAAGCCGATATGTTATTAATGCCAATACCTGAAACTGCCGTCGTTGACCCTTTCGCACAAATCCCCACTCTTTCCCTTCGCTGTAGTATCTATGAACCAACAACAATGCAAAGCTATGATCGTGATCCTCGCTCAATTGCTATCCGCGCAGAAAATTATATGCGTTCAACAGGAATTGCAGATGAGGCATTCGTAGGTCCTGAACCTGAATTTTTCCTATTTGACGATGTGCGTTTTGATGTTTCGATGAATAGTAATGCTTATTCAGTTGATGATATCGAAGCAAGTTGGAATAGTAATAAACGCTATGAAGATGGTAACAACGGCTACCGTCCATTAAAAAAAGGCGGATATTGTGCCGTTGCCCCTATTGACAGCTCACATGATATCCGTTCTGAAATGTGTCTTATTTTAGAAGAAATGGGATTAGTCATTGAAGCTCATCATCATGAAGTCGCTACCGCTGGTCAAAATGAGATTGCCACGAAATTTAATACCTTAACAAAAAAAGCGGATGAAACCCAAATTTATAAATATGTTGTACAAAATGTTGCCTATGAGCACGGCAAAACTGCTTGTTTCATGCCTAAACCCATTACAGGTGATAATGGTTCTGGAATGCATTGCAACATTTCATTAAGTAAAGCGGGTAAAAATGTCTTCCAAGGAGATAAATATGCAGGTTTATCAGAAACTGCACTGTATTTTATCGGTGGTATCATCAAACATGCTAAAGCATTAAATGCTTTTACTAATCCAACCACTAATTCTTATAAACGTTTAATCCCTGGTTTTGAAGCTCCTGTCTTATTAGCTTATTCTGCAAGCAACCGTACGGCTTCAATTCGTATCCCAGCAGTCACAAACCCGAAAGCGATTCGTATTGAAGCACGTTTCCCTGACGCACTAGCAAACCCATACCTTGCTTTTGCCTCGCTTCTAATGGCTGGATTAGATGGGATTACGAATAAACTTCATCCAGGCGACGCCATGGACAAAAATCTGTATGATTTACCGCCTGAGGAATTACAAAACATCCCTGCGGTTGCCACATCATTAGAAGATGCTCTCAGCGCATTAGCAAAAGATTATGAATTTTTAACGAAAGGAAATGTATTCACTAAAGAGTTCATTGACGCTTTCATCGCTATTAAACGTAAAGAAGTAGAACGTTTAAATATGACGCCCCATCCTGTGGAATTTGAAATGTATTACGCATAGATAAAAAAGACTATTCAATTTCATTATCACTGAAGCTCTCTATAAGAGAGCTAAATTTACGCTAAATTAGGAAGTTACTATTATGTATATCTTTAAAAAATCTATTTCTATCATATTAGCTTGTTCAGTAGCAGGTTGCCTTAGCCTGACTGACGTTGAAATTGGTACTTTAATAGAAGATGAACCAGGTCAATTTAGCAAATTTCGTTGTGAAAATGGCTATAAAGGCTCTATAAAATATAGAAACAATGGTCGAGTAAGCATCGCATTTAGCGATGGTAAGGATAATTATGTCACTTATATTAATAAGATTTCTACTGAATCAGGTACACTCTATGTTAATGATAAAAGAACATTAAAATGGCATGAGCAAAGTGGTACAAACATATTTACTTATCCTGCTCGTGATTATTCTACAACAGGTAAGCTATTAACTACTCGCTGTCAAAAATATTAATTGTAATAAAGTGTATTTTTAACCTTGCGTTATTGAGATTCTTTATTTACTGAGTCAGGTAGAATAAAATATATTTTTATAAATAGACATAATGAATAATTTAATCACTTTTTTACTAAAAATTTCTCCACTACATAAAATAATGGTATTAGATCATAGCCACACAGAGTTGGTATTTTATTTTCTTCATGCTAAAAATTAAATAATTTTTTATTAAACGTAAAATAAAAAAACCCAGCAAACGCTGGGTTTTTAATTTTTACTTCAGAAAATTATTCAGCAACAACGATAACGTTAACTGTTGCAAATACTTCGCCATGAAGTTGGAACTTAACGTCGTGTTCACCTAAAGTACGGAGTGGACCAGTTGATAAACGAACTTCACTTTTAGCCACTTCAACACCCGCTGCTGTTACTGCTTCAGCAACATCACGAGTAGTGATAGAACCGAATAAACGACCTTCATCACCAGCTTTAGATGCGATAGTTACAGAACCTAGTTCTGCTAATTTTGCTGCACGAGCTTGTGCTACAGCTAAAACTTCAGCTGCTTTCGCTTCTAATTCTGCGCGACGCGCTTCGAAATATTCAATGTTAGCTTTAGTTGCCATCACTGCTTTACCCTGTGGGATTAAGAAGTTACGTGCAAAACCTGATTTAACGTTTACTTGATCACCTATGTTACCAAGGTGAGCTACTTTATCTAAAAGAATTACTTGCATTACCGTATCCTCTCTTTAATTACTGATGATTGTCAGTGTACGGAAGTAACGCTAAATAACGTGCACGTTTAATAGCACGAGCTAATTGACGTTGATACTTCGCACGAGTACCGGTAATACGGCTTGGAACAATTTTGCCGCTCTCTGTGATATAGTTCTTTAATGTAGCAACATCTTTATAATCGATTTCAACTACATTTTCCGCTGTAAAACGGCAGAACTTACGACGACGGAAATAACGTGCCATTTGGCTAGTCTCCTAATCTATAAATTCGATTTGCTCGGCATGTAATACTAATTGGCTTAAACCATTTGCGGTTTTATGTGAGCTAACGAAACCCACCACCAAAAGCTGACTGCCGACCGTAATGCTTTGAGTTTTTTCTATTAATTGATTACCACTCACTTGAATTGGCATTTTACACCAAGCCTGCCGGCTTAATCCTGCCTCTTGCTGTATAGAACGGTGTTCTAACAAAAATTGGCAATGCACAATTCCATTAGGGCTTTTTGTTCGTTTTAATTGACTGGCAACTTGACCCATCAAGGAAAAACGATTATCAATTTTTAAATTACTCTTCAGCATCCTCAAAATCGTTGTTTTCAACTTCAGCTAAAGCTTTACGATCGTCTTTTGCTTTAACCATTGGGGACGCTTCTGTTACGGCGTGCTTAGTACGAATGATTACGTTACGAAGAACTGCGTCGTTGTAACGGAAAGTTGTTTCTAGCTCGTCGATGACTTCTTGAGGCGCTTCTACATTCATTAACACATAATGTGCTTTGTGTAATTTATTGATTGGGTACGCTAATTGGCGACGGCCCCAATCTTCTAAGCGATGAATTTGACCGCCAGCTTCTTTTACAGAACCTGTGTAACGTTCAATCATGCCTGGTACTTGTTCGCTTTGGTCCGGATGAACCATAAACACGATTTCGTAGTGTCGCATTACTGCTCCTTACGGGTTAATCAGCCTCTGACTGTTAGACCAGCTACCAATCTGCAGAAGCAAGGAACGAAAATTCAATGTAGCTGTAAGGTGGTGAATTATACAGATAATTAGGGGTTTTGCAAGATAAAGTGCGGTCTGTTTTTTAAAAATCTTACTCTTTTTACACTCGCTAAATCACATAAAAAAGAACCGCACTTTTGATCGCGGTTCTCTTAATAAATAGCCTAAATTTACATCCACGCATTGTTGCGAATAATGCCAACCGCAATGCCCTCAATTTCAAAATTGGGTTGTTGATTCAAATCAACAACAATGGGTTCAAATTCCTCATTTTCAGCATGAAGATAAATAACCGAACCTTTACGTTCCAAACGTTTTACTGTCACTTCATCTTCAATACGTGCGACAACTACCTGACCATTACGTACATCTTTTGTACTATGAACTGCGAGTAAATCACCATCTAAGATGCCGATATCTTTCATTGATTGTCCATAAACTTTCAATAAAAAATCAGCTTGTGGTTTAAACATATTTGCATCAACTTTGTAAGTTCCTTCAATATGTTGTTCTGCCAAAATAGGCTCCCCAGCCGCTACTCGTCCGACTAATGGCAATCCATCATTCTCATTACTGACGGCTTCATCTTCAAACAACAACCGAATACCACGTGACGTACCAGAAAGAATTTCAATTACTCCCTTCCTTGCAAGGGCTTTTAAATGCTCTTCAGCTGCATTAGGTGAACGAAAACCAAGTTCTTTCGAAATTTCCGCACGAGTCGGTGGCATACCAGTAGTTTCTAAATGATGTTTTAGAAAATCATATACTTCTTGCTGACGTGCTGTCAGTGCTTTAAATGGCTTCATAAATCACCCCTGTTTTTATATACAGAATAACTGTCATTATATACAGATATACTAATATTGCAATCTTTTCTTCTTTATTATTAAGACAATTATTCAGTGAATAATACTTAGACATGAATTAGTCACTCAGCTATATCATAAGTAAGATAATCATATAGCGTTAAAAAACCATTATCAAATGCTTGAAATTTAATTTTTCGATTATCAATTTCTATTACTTTTGTAATATATTAACCATATAAACAATACATATAGTTTCTGATTGATTAAATATCTCTCCCCATTTTATCCAAGCAAAAAAGTGGAATCATTAGACCAAATGGCGATGGACTGTTATTGAATCAGCAATAAGCTGTTTATTTTATCCATATTATGTTGCCAACCGTAGCGCTATCCATCACAAATTCACTATTATGACAATAGGATACTCTCAATCTCACGACTATTATGCCATCGACTTGATTTTTGCCACTTAATGCTTCTGTCCCGACTTAGATTTGACTTCTTAAGGCTAACTATTTTTTATACAAAAAAGTATATGCAGTTCTTTTATTCAACGACTCACGCTTTTTAATTTTTATGGTAAACTAACGTAAATTTTTCTAATAAACCTATAAAAAACGGAAATTCACTATGTTTAGTTTTCTAAATATGTACCGCAAAGTATTGGAATTGCCTTTATCCTTTTTAGTAAAAAACAATCCAATTCCACACAATCCTATTGAAGAATTGAAACTTGATACAACTCAGCCAGTCGTTTATGTTTTGCCCTACACATCGCAGACTGATTTAGTTATTTTCCGCAAAAACTGCCTCAGTGTTGGCTTGCCCGATCCTTTTGAAAAAAATGAAATCGAAAATCAAACCTTACCTCGTTTTGTCTTTTTAGATGAGGGACGTCGCTTTTTTAAATCAAAAGGGGCAAAACAAGAAACGATCAATGTATTTAACAAATACTTAGAATTACACCGCACTTTGCCTACGCTTGATGTACAGCTCATTCCTGGCTCGGTGTTATGGGGACGTTCACCGGGTCATGAAAGCAAATCAGGTTTACCACAATTACGTTTATTAAGTGGTATTCAAAAAGTCATTGCTGCCATTTGGTTTGGTCGTGATACCTTTGTTCGTTTCTCTCAAGCTGTCTCTTTACGCTATATGGTTAATGAACATGGTTCTGATGAAGCGATTGCACATAAATTAGCTCGTGTTGCCAAAATGCATTTTTCTAAACAACGTATTTCAGCAACGGGACCACGCTTACCTAACCGTCAAGCAATGTTCAATAAACTACTTGAATTGCCCACTATTTTAGATGCTATAAAAGATGAAGCAAAATCAAAAAACATTAGCGAAGAAAAAGCAACAGAAGAAGCGAAAAAAATTCTGAATGAAATTGCAGCCAACGTAAATTATGAAGGTTTACGCGTAGCCGATCGCTTTTTACGCTGGTTATGGAATAAGTTGTATCAAGGTATTGATGTACAAAATGCCGATCGCGTCCGCAAACTAGCACTCGATGGACATGAGATTGTCTATGTGCCTTGTCATCGTAGCCATATTGATTATTTATTACTTTCTTACTTACTTTACCATCAAGGTTTAGTACCACCACATATTGCCGCAGGTATTAATCTCAACTTCTGGCCTGTGGGGGGCATGTTCCGCCGTGGAGGCGCATTCTTCATTCGCCGTACTTTCAAAGGTAATCGACTATATTCCACAATTTTCCGTGAATATTTGGCAGAGCTTTTCCATCGTGGCTATCCTGTCGAATATTTTATCGAAGGTGGCCGCTCACGTACTGGTCGTTTACTTGCGCCTAAAACAGGTATGATGTCAATGACATTACAAGCTCTTCTGCAACGCCAAACTCGCCCAATTTCTGTAGTGCCAGTTTATGTAGGTTATGAACACGTATTAGAGGTTGATACGTATGCAAAAGAATTACGTGGTGCAGCAAAAGAAAAAGAAAATGCAGGATTAGTGTTACGTGTTATAAAAAAATTACGTAACTTAGGTAAAGCTTACGTGAACTTTGGTGAGCCAATCACGTTAAGTAATTTCCTAAACAGCCATTATCCTGAATGGAAAGAAAATATTAATAATGAAGAACGTCCACAGTGGTTTAACCACGCAGTAGACAGCGTATCGCATCAAGTCATGGTCAATATTAATAATGCTGCAGCAGTTAATGCAATGAACTTAACTGGAACTGCATTATTATCTTCGCGCCAACGTGCACTATCACGTGAACAGCTCTTAGAACAGTTAGAAAGTTACCAGCAATTTCTACAAAATGTGCCTTATTCACAAGATATTGTCGTACCAAGTGATTCGCCTGAAACGATGCTAGAACACATCCTCAAACTAGAGCGAGTAGGGCTGATTGTGGAAAAAGATAATTTTGGTGAAATTATCCGTTTAGAACGTAACGCGGCAGTGTTAATGACATATTACCGTAATAACATTCAACATTTGTTTGTGTTGCCATCATTAGTAGCCAGTATCGTGTTGCATTATGAAGCAATCCAAAAACCATTAGTCCACGATGCTGTTAGTAAAATTTATCCATTCTTGAGAAGCGAATTATTCTTGTCTTTCTCACAAGAAGCACTGCAAGAGCGTGTTGACCAGATAATCGCTGAATTTGAACGCCAAGAGGTGATTAAATGTAATGCTAATATGCTGTCTATTAATAAATCACGAGTCAGAATGTTACAACTTTGGTCTTCTGGTGTACGTGAAATCTTACAACGTTATTACATCACGGTCAGTATTTTAGAAAAAGATCCAACTACGCCACGTGCAAGTTTAGAAAAAGATAGCCAATCAGTAGCACAACGTCTCTCTGTATTGCACGGTATTAATGCGCCAGAATTTTTTGATAAAGCAGTATTCTCCGCATTTATTGCTAGCCTCAAACAAGAAGGTTATTTCAATGATGAAGGTATTGCAAATACTGAAAAACTCAGTGAAATTATCGAAATTCTAAATCAAGTGATTTCAACAGAAGTGACGCTGACAATCAAAGGTGCAATTGCCAAAATTGAAGAAGAGTAATTAAACTCACTAAAACAAAAAGTGCGGTTAAAATTTCCAAAATTTTGACCGCACTTTTTTCTCTTTAATAAAACAGGATCGAACTTAACGTCTAAACATTCCGCCTAAACCACCAAGTCCCCCCATCATACCTTGCATGCCTCGCATCATTTTCGCCATACCACCTTTACGCATTTTTTTCATCATACGTTGCATTTCATCAAATTGTTTCAATAGTTTATTGACATCTTGTACTTGAGTACCCGATCCCATCGCAATACGACGACGACGTGAACCTTTAATAATCTCTGGATTAGCACGCTCTTTAAATGTCATTGAATTAATGATTGCTTCCATCTTATTGAACATCTTATCATCAACTTGATTTCTAACATGATCTGGTAAATTTTTCGCACCAGGCAACTTGTCTAACATTGACATCATGCCGCCCATTTTTTTCATTTCAATGAGTTGTTCACGAAAATCTTCCAGTGTGAAATTGTCACCTTTCTTGAATTTCTGTGCCATTTTTTCAGCTTTTTCACGATCTACCGAACGTTCCAAATCTTCAATCAAAGATAACACATCACCCATACCCAAAATTCGTGAAGCAACACGTTCTGGATGGAAAGGTTCCAATGCGTCGGTTTTCTCACCAACCCCTAAAAATTTAATTGGTTTACCTGTAATCTGTCGAATAGATAACGCTGCACCACCACGCGCATCACCATCTACCTTAGTTAATACTACCCCAGTTAAAGGTAATGCTTCATTAAAGGCTTTCGCTGTATTCGCAGCATCCTGCCCAGTCATTGCATCCACAGTAAATAGCGTTTCGATTGGATTAAGTGCGGTATGAATTTGCTTAATTTCATCCATCATCTCGCTATCAACGTGTAAACGACCTGCTGTATCCACAATCAATACATCATAAAATTTGAGCTTCGCCTCAGCTAAAGCAGCTTGAGCAATCGCAACAGGATTTTGGCTTACATTCGATGGAAAAAAATCTGCACTAACTGCTTGTGCAAGCGTTTCTAATTGCTTAATCGCAGCAGGACGATAAACGTCAGCGGACACCACTAATACTTTTTTCTTGTGACGCTCTTTTAAAAATTTAGCCAGCTTACCAACACTAGTGGTTTTCCCCGCCCCTTGTAAACCTGCCATTAAAATAATAGCTGGTGGCTGTGTCGCAAGATTTAAACTTTCATTGGCTTCACCCATTGCCATTTCAAGTTCAGCCTGTACGATTTTGACAAACTCTTGACCTGGCGTGAGGCTCTTATTCACTTCAACACCAATCGCGCGTTCTTTTACTTTATTAATAAAATCACGTACTACAGGTAAGGCAACATCTGCTTCTAATAATGCCATACGCACTTCACGTAGGGTGTCTTTAATATTGTCTTCAGTTAAACGACCACGCCCACTAATATTACGTAAAGTTTTAGAAAGACGTTCTGATAAATTCTCAAACATGAATTATCCCTAGTTACACAACAAAAAATTGTGTTAATTATACTGAAATCCGATAGATTTTCACCCTTTGAAATAAATTAATAGCGATTTAACGCTGAGAAAGCTAGAATAAATCAATTATTGATATAAGGAAGTCTCTATGTGGTTTGCAATTCTTTCAATGCTTTTCTATCTTGCTAGTGTATTGCTTATTACGCCTATGCTATTAAAAATTCAAGCAGGTGAGCCAGCATCGAAACCTAATAAAATTCTCTTTTTTACGACCGCACTTTTAGCAATCATACTCCATTTTGCTAACTTAACGCCGCTTTTTACGCATTTAACTAGCGGACAAAATTTTACTGTCATGGAGATCAGCTCACTAATTAGTGTCATTACCGCATCACTCGCCACTTTTGCACTTCTTTTTCATGTACGTACATTGTGGTTTTTATTACCAATTATCTACTCTTTTACTATCATCAATCTCATTTTAAGCACATTACTCCCAACTCAATTCATGTACCATTTGAGCCAAAATATTGCACTTTTCTTCCATGTTGGCTTGTCATTATTCACTTATTCCATTTGCTTTATGAGCGCTCTTTATTCTATTCAATTACTTTGGATTGATCACAGCTTAAAAAACAAAAAACTAGCATTTTCACCAATGATTCCGCCTTTAATGACCGTTGAACGCCATTTTTTCCGCCTAATGCTGACAGGTGAAATATTGCTCACTATTGTCCTTATCTCTGGCTCTTTCCACTTAGCCAAAGACTTTGCCTTACAAGATATCCAAAAAGCAGTCTTTTCGTTTCTTGCTTGGTTAGTCTTTGCGTTTGGATTAATTGGGCACTGGCGATTGCATTGGCGTGGCAAGAAAATGGTCACTTGTGCAATTTCAGGTATGATATTACTCAGTATTGCTTATTTTGGTAGTCGTGTAATGCTTGAAATATAAACAATATTTATTTATCCTTATACACAGTAAAAGTGCGGTCTAAACAAATAAAAATGACCGCACTTTTCAATTTTTGATTAACTCACAAAAGGATGCATTTTGGACAGTATTCCCCTTAGTACCTTATTTATTGCGCTTATCATTTTATTAATCATCTCGGCTTATTTTTCAGGTTCAGAAACAGGTCTACTCTCAGCCAGTCGCTATCGTCTTCGTCATCTTGCTGAGAAAGGTCATAGCGGTGCCAAAAAAGCAGAAAAATTGTTGAAAAAAACAGATGTACTACTCAGTCTGATCTTAATTTGTAATAACTTAGTCAATATTACAGCCTCAGCAATTACAACTATCATTGGTATGCGCCTATATGGTGATGCAGGTGTGGCTATTGCAACGGGAGCGCTCACTTTTGTTATGCTGATTTTTGCTGAAATTTTACCGAAAACAATTGCTGCGCGTTATCCAGAGAGAGTCGCCTTTACTTCAAGCCATTTGCTTGCGATTTTCTTACGCCTATTTACACCATTGGTGTACTTAATGAATTTAATCATTCAAGGCATTTTGGCATTACTACGTTTAAAATCGGATAATAAATCTCCTTCATTAAGCCCAGAAGAACTACGTGCTATCGTTAATGAATCTGGCAAATTTATTCCATCTGCTCACCAAGAAATGTTGCTTTCTATCTTAGATCTCGAGCAAGTAACTGTCGATGATATTATGGTACCGCGTAATGATATTGGCGGTATCGATATTGACGATGACTGGAGAGCCATTATGCGCCAACTTAATCATGCAGCACATGGTCGTGTCGTGTTATATAAAGGCAGCATGGATGAAAATATTCTTGGTATGTTACGTGTTCGTGAGGCTTATCGTTTAATGTTAGACAAAAACGAGTTTAGCAAAGAAACATTAATTAGAGCAGCCGATGAAGTCTATTTCATTCCTGAAGGTACCGCATTAAATGCTCAACTATTAAACTTTCGCCATAATAAAGAGCGTATTGGTTTAGTCGTTGATGAGTATGGCGATATCAAAGGATTAGTTACTTTAGAAGATATTTTGGAAGAAATTGTAGGCGAATTTACAACTTCAACAGCGCCTTCTATTGAAGAAGAAGTTATCCCACAATCTGATGGCTCAATGATCATTGAAGGTTCAACGAATTTACGTGACTTAAATAAACTATTCGATTGGAATCTAGATACTGAAGAGGCTCGCACCTTTAATGGCCTAATCCTTGAACATTTAGAAGAGATCCCAGAAGAAGGCACAGTATGTGAAATTAATGGCTTACAAATCACCATTTTAGAAGTAGGTGATAATATGATAAAACAAGCACAAGTTGTTAAACTTTAATCCTCTTTTACTGGCGATGAAATCAATATCATCGCCTTTTTATGCTGTACAAATACCTTTTGATCTACCTCAATATCCTCCTTTATCTGTACAAAAATCTATCGTCTTTTTTGTTTACCTCTAGCATGCCTTTTGCTAGAATTTTGCAATTGAAATTAATTCTCAATAGCGTATAATGCAAAACTTATTTTTCGCTGCAAATTAAAGGACTCTTTTTATGCCACAGTTGTTTCAATTTTTACAAAACTATATCGACTATATCATTCTTGGTTTACTTGCTTTGATGAGTTTTATTATGGTATGGCTAGTTGTGGAACGTTTTATTTTCTTAAGCAAAGTAAATGTAGCAAATTATGATAATGTGCATGAACTGGACATTGATTTACAGCGTAACCTCACTGCGATCTCTATTATCGGTTCAAATGCACCTTATGTTGGTTTATTAGGTACTGTTATTGGTATCTTATTAACTTTCTTTGAATTAGGTCATTCTGGCGGCGAAATTGATGCAGCTTCAATCATGGTACACTTATCTTTAGCGCTCAAAGCGACGGCAGTCGGTATCTTAGTTGCGATCCCATCAATGGTTTTCTATAACGGGTTAGGTCGAAAAATCGAAGTCAACCGTTTGAAATGGTTTGCCTTAAATGAGAAAAAAGCAAAACAAGCATAGGTGATAACGTGAAAAAGTTTGATGAAATCAACATTATTCCTTTTATCGACATTATGTTGGTACTGCTGGCAATTGTATTAATTACAGCCTCATTTATTTCGCAGGGTAAAATTCAAGTCAATGTACCTAAAGCAAGTACCACTGTTGCCTTTAAATCTGATGACTTAGCTAAGCTACTCACTGTGACAGAAGCAGGCGAGATCTTTTTTAATGACAAACCAATTACTGCTGAAGCTTTAGAGCAAGAAATCAGTACTTGGCCAAAAGATCAAAAAGTGACCCTGAAAGTCGATGCTAAATCTACTTTCCAAGATTTTGTTTCCATTACTGATATGATGGCAAAAAATGAAATTCGTAATGTTGCTATTGTTACTGTGAAAGAAAAGGCAACTCAATGATACAAAAAAATCGCTCATTTGTCGGGTTTGCTTTTTCTTTGCTATTTCACGTGAGTTTTGTTGCGTTCTTATATTGGTCTGTACAAAAAGATGATGAAAGTGCAAATGGCTTTGCTGCAGACATCGTCAGTACGCATATTTCAATGGAAATGCTAGCGGCAACTATATTAAACGAACCAGAGCCAGAGCCTGAACCTACGTCAGAACCTGTAGTAGAACCTGAGCAGCCAAAAGAAGAAGTAGCAGACCCAACAGTAAAACCTGAGCCACCAAAAGAACCAGAAAAGGTGAAAGAGCCAGAAAAACCGAAGGAACCTGAAAAGCCAAAAGAAAAGCCGAAGGAAAAACCTAAGGATAAGCCCAAAAAGCCGAAGAAAGAACGAAAAGATTTACCAAAATCGGATCGTGAAATTAATTCTGATTCTTCGATCAATCAACAGGCAACGACAACCGGTAATGTAACGAGTACTAACCCTAATTTAGTTGGGAAAGGGACGAATACCAATGAAATTAATGCTTATCGTTCTGCTTTACGCCGTGAAATTGAAAAACATAAGCGTTATCCAAACCGAGCAAAAATGATGCGTAAACAGGGAGTTGTCACTGTATCATTTCATATCAATAATACAGGAGCGATTAGTAATGCGCGCATTGTAAAATCATCAGGCACAGAAGAGCTAGATAATGCCGCTCTCGCAGCCGTAAATAATGCTCGCCCAATTGGACCACTTCCAGCAGGCATGGCAAATGATGTCAGCGTTCCAGTGAGTTTTAAAATCACAAATTAATAAAAAGTGCGGTAATTTTTACCGCACTTTTTATTGCAATACGCCAATAACCCCTGATAAGCCACATCGCGCCAACGCATTTCTTCTCTTATTTATCATCACTCAATATCATTTACTTTCTCAACTAACAAAAAAGGGCTAAAGCGATAAACTTTAACCCCGTTTTACGGTCATTGATATTTAAGATAATTAATGTTTAGATTGCTGATAAATTGCGACAGCTTCAGGCATTAAACGTAACAAATTTTGCTGGCGATCAGCATCGTTTGGGTGAGTAGAAGATAAAGCTGCCAATACCCCTTTTGACCCTGAAGCAGCTTTTTGCATTTTTTCCCACAGTTTTGGTGCAGCTTCTGGGTTAAAGCCTGATTTCGCCATTAACATTAAGCCAACTTCATCCGCTTCCGTTTCATTACTACGTGAATAAGGTTTATCTAATGCCCAATCTTTAGTTAAAGTGACAACTAAAGCACTACTATCAGAACCAATCACAGTTGACAAGGCAGTATGACTGACTTGTGCTAGCACATTCGTAAACTGTCCCATGTTCACTCTTTTCTTACCATGCTCTTTTAAAGCATGTGCCATTTCATGTCCCATTACGGTTGCTATTTCATCATTAGTTAACTTTAAGTTATCCACTAGCCCCGTATAAAATGCCATTTTACCGCCAGGCATTGCCCATGCATTTAGCTCTTTTGATTTGATAACGCTAATTTGCCAATTAAAAGGCTGTCCTGTCTTATTTTCTGCATTAGCATAAAGCACCATTTTATTAAAAACAGTATGAATACGTTTCGCTGTTACCGATGTCGTATCTAATACTCCTTCACTACGTGCTTTATTTACTGCTTGTAAATAAGAAGAAGCTGATTGCTCATTAATACTGGCAGAATCAGCACAAGCATTTAGTAAGAGAGCCACAGAAGAAACCAATAACATTCTTTTCATCAATTTAGTCATACATCCCTCACTCAAGATTATCACTCAGAGAAAAAATACCGCTCTTTCAAGCGGTATTAAAACAAAAATTTTATTTTTTCGCACGCTCAAATGAATCTAAAATCTCCTTACGTGCAGCTTCGACACCTTCCCAGCCTTCAACTTTCACCCATTTACCAGCTTCTAAGGCTTTATAACTTTCAAAAAAGTGCTGAATTTGTGCTTTTAACAAGGCTGGTAGATCATTCACATCTTTAATATGATCATACTCTTTGGTTAATTTGCTATGTGGCACAGCAACAACTTTAGCATCACCGCCTGCTTCATCAGTCATTTTTAACACACCGACAGGACGGCAACGAATCACTGAACCTGGCTGTAATGGATATGGTGTTAGAACTAATACATCCACAGGGTCACCATCAGAAGAAAGCGTATGGCTTACATAGCCATAGTTTGCAGGATAAAACATTGCTGTTGCCATAAAACGGTCAACAAATAATGAACCACTTTCTTTATCGACTTCATATTTAATCGGATCTGAATTCGCCGGAATTTCAATTACAACATAGATATCATCTGGTAATTCTTTACCTGCTGGTACATTTTCTAAACCCATTTTTAATTCCTTATTTTCAAGTTAATTACAAATAAAATCGCTCAATTATAGCTTTATTTAAGCGAAGTTGTCGAGCTATTGACAGATTTGTGGTCCACAACATTCCAGAAAAATCCAATAACCAATACAAATAAAAAATACACCAATTTCAAAAAAGTTATTGCCTTTTGTTTTTGCACTATTAAAATAGTGCATAATTTTATTTATAACAACAATACAGTGGTACTTTTATGACAACAACAAAAACCCCTTCTTTATTGGGCGGAGCAATGATTATTGCGGGCACGGCAATTGGCGCAGGTATGTTAGCAAATCCAACAGCAACCGCAGGAGTTTGGTTCTTAGGATCCATTATTTTACTCGTTTATACTTGGTTCTGTATGACAACTTCTGGCTTAATGATTCTGGAAGCCAACCTGCATTACCCAACAGGTGCGAGCTTTGACACCATAGTTAAAGATTTACTTGGACAAGGTTGGAACATAGTAAATGGGCTCTCTATTGCTTTTGTATTGTATATTTTAACTTATGCCTATATCACATCAGGTGGTAGCATCACTCAAAACTTCCTTAACCAAGTATTAAGCAGCAGTGGAAGTGCGGTCGAGATTGGGCGAACTTCGGCCTCATTACTTTTTTGTATGGTATTAGCAGCTTTTGTTTGGTTATCAACTAAAGCTGTTGATCGTTTTACTACCGTCTTAATTGGTGGAATGGTTATCGCCTTTATCTTATCAACCAGTGGACTAATCAGCTCTGTAAAAACAGAAGTATTATTTAATTATCTTGCACAACATGAAGGACATTACTTACCTTATATTCTTAGTGCTCTCCCCGTCTGCTTGGTATCTTTCGGTTTTCACGGTAACGTACCAAGCCTAGTGAAATATTACGATCGTGATGGTAAACGTGTGATGAAAGCAATATTTTTAGGTACCATCATCGCATTAATCATCTATGTTTTCTGGCAACTCGCAGTACAAGGGAACCTCCCTCGCCACGAATTTACCCCCGTCATCGCCAAAGGTGGTGATATCGCTGAATTATTAACGGCGTTAGGCAAATACATTCAAACAGATTACATCAGCGTAGTATTAAATTTCTTTGCTTATATGGCAATTGCGAGTTCTTTCTTAGGAGTGAGTTTAGGTTTATTTGACTATATTGCCGACTTATTTAAGCTTGACAATAGCCTATTGGGTAGAAGCAAAACGACCTTAATTACGTTCTTACCACCACTCTTACTAAGTCTTCAATTTCCATATGGATTTGTGATTGCTATTGGTTATGCTGGTTTAGCGGCAACAATTTGGGCTGTCATTGTCCCTGCTTTATTAGCTAAAGCCACAAGAAAAAAATTTCCACAAAGTAGCTATACTGTCTATGGCGGTAACTTCATGATTTATTTTGTGATGCTATTTGGCATATTAAACATCGTGGCACAAGTTGCAGCACAATTTAAAATTTTACCCATATTTTTGGGCTAAACATCACAAATTTAATGCAAAATACTTGGCTTGATACAAAATTTTGGGTATATAGTTAGCGGATGTTTTATAACAAGAGGTTCACAATGAAAAAATTCATACAATTCAGTACAATCGTATTGTCATTAGGTTTAATGAGCCAAGCTTATGCTTATACCCAGGACAAAACCTACAACATTACTGTATTACACGCAAACGACACACATGGTCATTTCTGGAAAAACAGTAAAGGTGAATATGGTTTTGCGGCACACAAAACATTAATTGATAACATTCGTAAAGAGGTAGAAAGCAAGGGCGGTTCAGTTGTTTTACTCCACGCAGGCGACTTCAATACTGGTGTACCTGAATCAGATATGCTGAATGCCAAACCAGATATTGAAGGGATGAATATGATTGGTTATGACGTTGCTGTTCTCGGTAACCATGAATTTGATTTCCCAATACAGTTGCTAGAAATGCAGGAAAAATGGGCAAAATTCCCATTAATTTCAGCAAATGTGATCAATAAAAAAACGGACAAACCATTAGTTCAGCCTTATGTGATGTTGAATAAAAACGACGTAAAAATTGCTGTAATTGGTTTAACAACAGAAGATACTGCAAAATTAGGTAACCCAGATGTCGTTGACCATGTCATTTTCAAAGACCCCATCGAAACAGCCAAAGCAACACTCACTGAAATTAATAAAGTAGAGAAACCAGATATACGTATTGCATTAACCCATATGGGTTACTACTTTGACGGTAAACATGGTCAAAATGCACCTGGTGATGTCACTATGGCTCGTACACTCGATAAAGGTGCGTTTGATCTAATTATAGGTGGACACACACATGACACCGTTTGTATTGATGATAAAGGTCAATTCAAAATGCAATACACTCCAGGTGAAGCATGTAAACCAGACTTCCAAAACGGCACTTGGATTGTCCAAGCAGGCGAATGGGGTAAATACATTGGACGTGCAGATTTTGAATTCAAAAATGGTGAAACTAAATTAGTAAAATATGAGTTAATTCCTGTTAACTTAAAACAAAAAATCAAATTAGAAGATGGTAAATCTGAATATAAGCTCTATCAACCTGAAATTGCTGAAGATCCCACTGTCTTTACTCACTTGAAAACATATCAAGATGAAGGTGATCGCTTGTTAGGCGTGAAAGTCGGTGAAGTGAAAGGAAAATTTGTTGGTGATCGTAAAATTATTCGCTTCCATCAGACCAATTTAGGTCGTTTAATTGCCCAATCTCAAATGGAACGTGTTAAAGCCGATGTGGGAATTATGAACTCTGGTGGGATCCGTACCGATATCAACGAAGGCGAAACCACCTATAAAGATATTCTTACCGTTCAGCCTTTCGGTAATATGATTGCAACTGTAGATTTCACAGGTCAGGAGCTTTTAGACTACCTCAATGTTGTGGCATTAAAACAAGTAGATAGTGGTGCATACCCACAATTTGCTGGAATTTCAATGGTCGTTGACCGTACTGCACAAAAAGTCTCTGATGTAAAAATCGGTGGTAAAGCGCTTGATTTAAACAAAAAATATAAAGTTTCCGTACCAGACTACTGTGCAGGTGGTGGTGATGGCTATCCCGTATTGAAAAGACACCCAAGTTACGTCAATACTGGTTTTATCGATGCAGAAATGCTGAAAAAATACTTTGAAGAAAACAAAGTATTAGATGCTTCTAAATACGATCCAAAAGATGACATCATCTTCAAATAAGATGACAACAAAAAGCGTCTATGATGCCCCGCAATTTTTTGAGCTATACCAAAAATTGCGGGAAAATCCCCACAGTTTAAATGAGGTCGTAGAAAAACCAACAATGCTTTCACTCTTGCCTACTCTAACAGGAAAAAAACTGTTGGATTTAGGTTGTGGTTGTGGTGAACATTTACAACTTTATTTACAGCACAATGCCCGCTATGTAGTGGGCATTGACCTCTCTGCGAATATGCTTCAACAAGCAGAGCGAAATTTATCAAAATTTGCTAAAAATCGACCGCACTTTGCTCTCTACCAGCTCGCTATGGAACAACTTTCTCAGTTGCCTGAAAATGGGTTCGATGTGATTTGTAGTTCTTTTGCCTTTCATTATATACAAGATTTTCCCCAATTATTGAACGATATCTATCAAAAACTCAATGCCAATGGGTATTTGCTCTTTTCACAGGAACACCCGATTGTGACCTGTTATCAAGGTGGTGAGCGTTGGGAAAAGGATCACAATAAGCAACAAATTGCTTATCGTTTAAATTATTACCGTGACGAAGGTGAACGTGATCGCAATTGGTTTAAGCAGCCATTCAAAACCTATCACCGTACAACTGCTACTATCATCAATAATTTAATTCAAGCAGGTTTCCAAATTGAACAAATCGAAGAACCCATGCTTGCGAATCAACCCAAATGGCAACATGAATTTAAAGATCTTCAGCATCGCCCTGTATTACTATTTATTAAATCAAAAAAAATATAAATTTTTTGTAAAAAATACTTGCCAGTTCATTTTTTTTACAGTAATTTGAATAGCAATTAACCAACAAGGAAAATCTCATGACTTTTGAACGCATTACTCATCATCACCATTTAACCTGATTGTCTTTCAGGCGTTTTATGGTGCTTGGAAGAATATGACATCTTCCGAGTGTGCGGCAAAAAGTAGCAAACAATATAAACCTCTCGGGAGCCATTTCGAGAGGTTTTTTTTATAGCAAAATTTCACAACATTAAAATAGGACAATAACATGATAGACAGCACAAGACTTCGCATCGCAATGCAAAAATCAGGACGTTTAAGCCAAGAATCACAAGCCTTATTAAAACAATGCGGTGTAAAAATAAATTTACAGGAACAGCGCTTAATTGCTTACGCTGAAAACATGCCAATTGATATTTTACGCGTACGTGATGATGATATCCCCGGTTTAGTTTTCGATGGCGTCGTTGATCTTGGTATTATCGGCGAAAATGTCTTAGAAGAAGAGGAATTAGCACGCCAAGCAACTGGTGAATTAGTTAATTACCAAAAATTACGCCGCTTAGATTTTGGTGGTTGTCGTTTATCTATCGCCATACCACAAGATGAAACTTACAATGGAATTAGTGATCTCAAAAACGCTCGAATCGCTACCTCTTATCCTCACTTACTCAAACGCTACATGCAACAACAAGGTGTGAATTTTAAACCTTGTTCATTCACAGGATCAGTCGAAGTCGCCCCGCGTGCTGGGCTTGCTGATGCAATTTGTGATCTCGTTTCTTCAGGCGCTACATTAGAAGCAAATGGCTTAAAAGAAGTTGAAGTAATTTATCAATCAAAATCTTGCTTAATTCAGCGTGCAACGCCCCTGCCTCCTGAAAAACAAGCTTTAGTAGATAAATTACTCGTGCGCATTCAAGGTGTACAACAAGCTCGTGAATCTAAATATATTATGTTACATGCAGCAAAAGACAGACTGGAGGAAGTCATTGCTTTATTACCTGGTGCAGAACGCCCGACAATTCTCCCTTTAGCTAATGATGAGAATCGTGTCGCTATGCATATGGTCAGCCAAGAAGCACTATTCTGGGAAACGATGGAACGATTGAAAGAAGCGGGGGCGAGTTCCATTTTAGTCTTACCAATCGAAAAAATGATGGAGTAAAAAGATGCCATTCACTCCATCACAGCAACAATCACTTTTAGCACAAAAAGGCATCGGTACCACCATTTTGAAGCGTTTACAGGAAATGGAACTAGATGATGTCAAACAGCTCGCTCATACTAACCCAGAATTCATCCTCCAAAGAGGTGCTGAAATCACAGGGTCAACCTGTTGGCGTAATAGCCCACAAGCGCGCAAAGCGATTGAAACTGCAGTGAATTGGGCACGAACACAATTAATCAGAGAATAAGTAAGTTACTGATATAGCAAATCACATTAACGAAATTGAAGAGAAAAAAAATGCAGACACACATTTGGAATAATTTGAGTTTTATCGAAAAACAAACCGCTCTTTCTCGCCCCACACAAACCACTGGTGAGCAAATTACGCAGGCTGTGAATGCAATCAAAACCAATGTCATGAACAATGGGGATAAGGCATTGTTTGAACTTGCAGAAAAATTCGACAAGATAAAACTCGAAAACCTTATCATCTCTAAAACACAAATTGAGAAAGCAAGTCAGCGTATTTCTACAGAATTAAAACAAGCCATTCAAACGGCAAAAAGCAACATTGAACGTTTTTACCAAGCACAAAAAAATCAAATAGTAGACATCGAAACTCAAGCGGGAGTGCGCTGCCAAGTTGTCACTCGTCCTATCCAAAAAGTGGGGTTATATATCCCAGGCGGTTCTGCTCCACTTTTTTCAACTGTGTTAATGCTTGCTGTACCAGCACAAATCGCAGGTTGCAAAACGATCGTGCTTTGCTCACCACCACCGATTGCTAACGAAATTCTTTATACAGCTAATTTATGTGGTATAGAAACTGTTTATGCTATTGGTGGCGCACAGGCAATTTTTGCTCTAGCAAATGGCACCGAAACAGTACAAAAAGTAGATAAAATTTTTGGACCAGGCAATGCATTTGTCACTGAAGCTAAACGCCAAGTACTCCAACAAGGCACCGCCATTGATATGCCAGCTGGTCCTTCTGAAGTACTGGTGATCGCTGATGAATTTGCCGACCCAGACTTTGTCGCCAGTGATCTTCTTTCTCAAGCAGAACATGGTGCGGACTCACAAGTCATTTTAGTCACTAATTGTGAAACTGTAGCAAAACAGACCGCACTTGCTATCGAACAACAACTAACACGCTTACCGAGATCAGAAACTGCACGCAAAGCGCTGTCACACAGCCGCATTTTTATCGCCGAAGATCTGCAACAATGTGTGGAAATCAGCAATGCTTATGCGCCTGAACATCTAGTTGTGCAAGTGGAAAATGCGCGTAATTTACTCCCCTTCTTAGATAATGCAGGTTCAATTTTCTTAGGTGCTTATTCTCCTGAAAGTATGGGCGACTATGCTAGCGGCACTAACCACGTTCTGCCGACTTATGGCTACACACGCACTCATTCCAGCCTTGGATTAGCGGACTTCAGTAAACGTATGACTGTGCAAGAACTCAGCCCTCAAGGCTTCAAAAATCTTGCCAAGACTGTCATGTTAATGGCAGAAGCAGAACAACTGGAAGCGCATAAACAGGCTGTTGCAATTCGTTTAGAAAAATTAACTCAGGAGTAAGTCATGTCAATTTCACCACTTTCGCGTAAAAATATTCAAGCCTTAACGCCCTATCAATCCGCACGTCGTTTGGGGGGAAAAGGCGATATTTGGTTGAATGCGAATGAATACCCGACTTCGCCTGATTTTAATTTAACCAATCGCACATTTAACCGTTATCCCGAGCCACAACCGCAAGCGGTAATTGAAGGCTATGCAAACTACGCTGGTGTTCAGCCAGAAAATGTGTTGGTCAGCCGTGGTGGCGATGAAAGCATTGAATTGATTATCCGTGCTTTTTGCGAAACCGAAGATAGCGTACTCTACTGCCCACCCACTTATGGGATGTATGCGGTCAGTGCCGAAACTTGTGGTATTGCGTTAAAAACAGTGCCTCTAACAGCCGATTTTCAGCTGAATTTACCCGAAATTGAACGCAATCTTGCAGGCGTGAAAGTAGTCTTTATTTGTAGCCCGAATAATCCAACAGGTACGTTAGTTAATCGTGAAGATTTGTTAGCTTTATTAGAAATGACCAGAGAGAAAGCCATTGTAGTGGTTGATGAAGCATATATTGAATTTTGCCCACAAGCGACAATGGTCACTGAGCTAAAAAATTACCCACACTTGGCAATTATCCGTACTCTATCTAAAGCCTTTGCTTTAGCGGGCTTGCGTTGCGGTTTTACTCTTGCTAACAAAGGGTTAATCGATGTACTACAAAAAGTGATCGCTCCTTATCCGTTGCCAGTGCCTGTGGCAGATATTGCTGCACAAGCCCTGCAAAAAGACGGCTTACAAGCAATGCAACAACGCGTGCAAGAAATTCTGCAAAATCGTACCGCACTTCAGACTGAATTAAGTAAATTGGCTTGTGTCGAGAAAATTTTTGCAAGTGATGGCAACTATTTATTAGTGAAATTTAAAGATGGACCTAAAATCTTCAAAGCCCTCTGGGATCAAGGCATTATCTTACGTAATCAACATAGTGCTTTAATGTTAGAAAACTGTATTCGTATTACTATTGGTACTGCTGAAGAAAACCAGCGAGTAATTGAGGCAATTGCTTTAATTCCCTGAGGTTCTCAACATAAGACTATAATATTTATTAGGGAAAATATTTTGCAAAATAACAACTTCAAAAATGGATATGTTTATATTCTTGTTTCTAAAAACTGTGAATGTATAAAAATTGGTGGAAGCGATTATCCTCCACTAAAAAGAATAAAAGAAATTAATTCAATGGAGCCCTATAAGAGCTTAGGTAAATGGGAATTATATGATTATAGACAAGTTCAAGATTGGCGAAAAGTTGAATATCAACTTCATTATAAGTTTCGTAGTAAATTAAATAACACCCAAGCAGGACAAAGAGAATTATTTCATCTATCACCTCAAAAAGCGTCAAAAAGCGTCAAAAAGCCTTAATAATATAGATGACGCCCTTATTATTAATAAACCTAAAATAGATAGAATGTTCAATGATATTGAATTCCGATATTACTTAGAAAATTTATTTATTTTTTCGGGATTGACAAACTGGATCTTGTATCAAGGACTTTGGACATTAGTGTTATTTCCGTCTACTGAAGGAGGAAGATATTTCACATTAAATATTGGTCCACACGAAGTTGCATTTACAACCTTAAATAAAGTAAATTCATTAAGTGAACATATGATTTTATTAGATAAATTGATCCTAGACTATGATGGTATATCTCATTGGGTTAGAAAAAACAATGGATATGTCGTTGACTCAAGCTATAAAACAGCGCTACCGAGGGCTGTATGTGTCTATTTTAAAGGTGATTTCAAAACATCATTAGAATTTCTAACATTAGATGGTGTTCGTCGTGCATTGATTGCTTACTGGCAAGAAGCACTATTTCAGCTTAAAGACACCAAAAAACAAAGTATCTATGCAAGATTTCACAATTACAATGCAGTTATCAAATTATTACAATCTATTGAAAAAAGATAATTTGCTACAAATATAGGAGAAAAATATGACACAACAAGCTATTCTTTTTATCGACCGCGACGGCACCTTAATTGATGAGCCGAAAACCGATTTTCAAATCGACAATTTAGAAAAATTACAATTTGAGCCGAATGTCATTCCAGCACTATTGAAGCTCAAACCCTTTTACCGTTTTGTGATAGTCAGTAACCAAGATGGTTTAGGCACGCCTTCTTTCCCACAGGAAAATTTTGATAAACCACATAATGCGATGATGGCGTTCTTTAAATCGCAAGGTATCGAGTTTGATGAAGTGTTAATTTGCCCGCACAAGCCAGAAGACCAGTGCGATTGCCGTAAGCCCCAAACCAAGCTGTTGAAAAAATATATTGATAAAAAACTGTTCGACCCAGCCACCAGTTTTGTAATTGGCGATCGTACGACTGATGTACAACTGGCAGAGAATCTTGGGGTTCGTGCCCTACAATATGATCGTGAAAAACTCAATTGGGATCTGATTGTGGAAAAACTTTTACCAAAACAGACCGCACTTTTAGACCGCAAACCACGCTATGCCGAAGTAGTGCGCACCACCAAAGAAACAGACATCAAAGTACAAGTTTGGTTAGATGAAACTGGCATAAATGAAATCAAAACTGGCGTTGGTTTCTTCGATCATATGCTCGATCAAATCGCTACACACGGCGGTTTTAGAATGAACGTGAACTGCAAAGGCGATTTATGGATCGACGAACACCACACTGTTGAAGACACCGCCCTCGCGCTTGGCACAGCCTTAAAACAAGCGCTTGGCGATAAACGCGGCATTCAGCGTTTCGGTTTTGTGTTGCCAATGGACGAATGTAAAGCGGAATGCACGATGGATCTGTCTGGTCGTCCTTATTTCAAATTCAAAGCTAAATTTAAACGCGATAAAGTGGGTGATTTCAGCACTGAAATGACAGAGCATTTTTTCCAGTCGATCGCTTATACCTTAATGGCAACCTTGCACCTGAAAACCAAAGGCGACAACGACCACCACAAAATCGAAAGCCTGTTTAAAGTGTTTGGACGGACGTTAAGACAGTGTATTAAAGTGGAAGGGAATGCATTGCCGAGTAGTAAGGGGGTTTTGTAATAATGAAACTTAACTAAATTCTAGCCATATAACAATTGATAAAAATAAGGAAGAAAAATGCTTGATAAAACCTCATTACAAAGAGCGATCGATTTCTTAACCCAACAAGACATATCAGAAGGAAAAAGTAGATATCACTCCTGTAAAGAACTCTTAGAATTTCTATTATATAACCAAGATGAACTGAAAGAAATAGCCCCATTTAATTATCATTATATTGGAGAAAGATTTGAAAATTATTTATTAAATGGCACATATCATAATAAATTTGAAGATTTCTACTTATTATGTATGAGATTTTTGAGAGAGATTATATTTTACATAAGAAGAAATAAAGATGAGGGTTTCTTTTTAGAATCCGCTTGGAGTTTTTTTGATAATGAAACAATGAATTCATTTGATGATAACAACCACCAATATGTTCACTATATAAGAGAAAAAATGGGAATTGATATTCTTAATTTCTACTTTGGACAAGATGGATTTAAAGCATTTAAAGAATACGGAAAATTCAAGATTGACATTGATAAAAGTAATAAAAACCTTCTGAAAAATAAAGAAAATTTTGAGAAATTTCTTTCTGAAAAAGAAGAAAGTGTAAAAAGGTTAGAAAGTGTATTAAATGAACAAAAAACAGCATTTAACTTTGTAGGCTTATCAAAAGGATTTGAAAACCTTTTAGATAAGAAAATTACTGCAAGAAACTGGACATTCGGATTTTTGATAGGGATAAGCATTGCCTTACTTGCAACGCCCCTAGTTTATATATGTTTATTATTGAATAACCCAGAAATAATTAAAAATCCTGAATTATGGAAACCATTATTACCTTTTATTGGTCTAGAAATTATTTTCTTATATTTCTTCAGAGTTATTCTTAATCACTACAATTCAATTCAAACACAAATAATGCAACTTGAATTAAGGCAATCACTCTGCCAATTTATTCAAAGTTATGCTGATTATGCAAAAGAAATCAAAGAAAAAGATGATATATCTTTAGAGAAATTTGAGAACATTATTTTTAGTAATATCTTATCCGATGGTAATAAAGTACCAGGAACTTTTGATGGAATAGAAACATTAGCTAGTTTAATTAAAGAAATTAGAGGTGGTAAATGAACCGACTAAAAATAATCAACACCGGCTGCGCCAACCTATCCTCAGTCAAATTTGCCTTTGACCGCTTAGGGTATCGCGCAGACATTACCGATAATATCGAGAAAATTAAATCCGCCGATAAATTGATCTTACCCGGTGTGGGTACAGCGAAAGCAGCGATGCAAAATCTAGCGGATTTAGCTTTAATTGAGGTTATCCAAAATCTCAAACAGCCTGTTTTAGGCATCTGTTTGGGGATGCAATTAATGACCGAGTTTTCAGAAGAAGGCAATTTGGAGTTGTTAAAGCTGATGTCTGGCAAAACAGAAAAATTGCCGGATTGTCATCTGCCTTTGCCACATATGGGTTGGAACAAAGTGCATTATTCAACCGATCACCCGCTATTTGCAGAGATTGAGCAAGACAGCTATTTTTATTTTGTGCATAGCTATGGCGTGTTGCCGAATCCACACACGATTGCCACTTGCGACTACGGTGTGCCGTTCTCTGCGGCAATCCAACATAACAATTTTTATGGCGCACAATTCCACCCCGAGCGTTCTGGCAAGGCGGGGGCGCAGTTTTTGCGTAACTTTGTGGAAAATATTAAATAAGTGCGGTCGATTTTTTAAAAATTTTGCCAATACAGGAAAACATATGAAAACATCACAAATTATCCCCGCCCTTGATTTGATTGACGGTCAAATAGTGCGCCTTTATCAAGGTGATTATGGGCAGAAAACCCTTTATTCCGATAACCCAATTGCCCAATTTCAAGATTATGTGGCACAAGGGGCGAAGCAATTGCATTTAGTGGATCTCACTGGTGCGAAAGATCCCAATAAACGTCAAACCCAACTGATCGGTGAAATTATCTGTGCGGTGAATTGCCCAATTCAAGTGGGTGGCGGTATTCGCAGCGAACAAGATGTAGTAGATTTATTCGCAGCTGGCGCCAATCGAGTGGTGATTGGTTCAACAGCCGTAAAACAGCCGAATATAGTCAAGCAGTGGTTTAATAAATATGGCGCAGAAAAGTTTGTGCTGGCATTAGATGTAAATATCAACATACAAGGCGAAAAACAAATTGCAATAAGCGGTTGGCAAGAAAATAGTGGTATATCACTAGAAACGTTGCTCAGTGATTTTAGTACAGTCGGTTTACAGCACGTTTTATGTACTGATATTTCTAAAGACGGCACATTACAAGGCTCAAATGTTGAGCTTTACCGTGAAATCTGTACACAATTCCCTCATATCGTATTTCAATCTTCAGGTGGGATTGGCTCACTTTCTGATATTGAAGCATTAAAAAGTACGGGCGTGGCAGGCGTGATCGTTGGACGTGCGTTGTTAGAAGGAAAATTCAGCGTGCAGGAGGCAATTCAATGTTGGCAAAACGGATAATTCCTTGCTTAGACGTGCGTGATGGTCAAGTAGTCAAAGGCGTACAGTTTCGTAACCATGAAATCATTGGTGATATTGTGCCGCTAGCACAACGTTATGCCGAAGAAAGGGCGGATGAATTGGTATTCTATGATATTACCGCTTCGTCAGACGGTAGAACTATTGATAAAAGTTGGGTTGAACGTGTAGCACAAGTAATCGATATTCCATTCTGCGTGGCTGGTGGTATTAAAAGTGTAGCAGATGCCGAAAAACTCTTTGCGTTTGGTGCTGACAAAATTTCGATAAATTCACCTGCATTAGCTGATCCAAACTTGATCAATCAGTTAGCAGATCGCTTTGGAGTACAGGCAATTGTGGTTGGTATTGACAGCTGGTTTGAAAAACAAACAGGTAAATATTGGGTCAATCAATATACGGGTGATGAAAGTCGCACTCGCCAAACCCATTGGCAATTGCTGGATTGGGTGCAAGAAGTACAGAAACGAGGGGCGGGTGAAATTGTGCTGAATATGATGAACCAAGATGGCGTGCGCCAAGGCTACGACATCACACAATTAAAATTAGTGCGAGAAGTTTGTCATATCCCACTGATTGCTTCAGGTGGTGCTGGTGAAATGGTGCATTTTCGTGATGCCTTTATCGAAGCCAATGTGGATGGCGCACTTGCCGCAAGTGTATTCCATAAGCGAATTATTGATATTGGAGAGCTGAAAACCTATCTGAGCAAAGAAGACATTGAGGTCAGAAAGTAATGTGGCAAGGTGTATTAAGCCAATTTTATTCTTCTTTATATCCTCTGCTGGGTATAGCAATGGCTACCGTTGTGCTGAAAGTGGTATTCATTCTTCTCACCAAAAAGAGAAAAAAGAAAAATCGTTATATACACGCTCATTCAACTATCTTAGATAAACCCGATAAATTGGAAATTTTATCAAAATCGACATTCCGCAAATGCGCGTTAATGAATAAGAGCGAATCTATTTTGTATTCTAAACTCGCTAATTTATTGAATACACAACATGCCGAACAAGGTTTTAAGTTATTTTCGCAAGTTTCAATGGGTGAATTTATTCAATCCGATGACCAAAGTGCATTTGCTCTGATCAATAGTAAAAGAGTAGATTTTTTAATCATTGATAAAGACTACAAACCTCTTGTGGCGATTGAGTATCAAGGAAGCGGTCATTATCAACGTAATGCTATTGAACGAGACATGATAAAGAAAGAATGCTGCCGTAAAGCAGCTATTGAATATATTGAGTTTAAACAGCACTATGATGATCTCGATTTTCTGCGCATTTCAAGAATATTACATCACTATCATAGTGTCCCAATAAATGAGGAAATTTATGCTAACAACCCAAATCAACTGGCAAAAAGTCGACAATCTACTCCCTGTGATTATTCAAAATGCCACCACTTGTGAAGTGTTAATGCTCGGTTATATGAACCAAGAAGCATTAGAAAAAACCTTGGCAGAAAAACGTGTCACCTTTTTCTCACGTACTAAAAATCGTTTATGGACCAAGGGCGAAACATCGGGCAATTTTTTGAATGTGGTCGATTACAGCTTAGATTGTGATAATGATGCCTTGCTGATTTTGGTCAATCCGATTGGCGAAACTTGCCATACTGGCGCAGAGAGTTGTTTTTATCAGTTTGAGCATTCTACACAACCCGATTGGATTTTCTTTAGTAAGCTAGAACGTTTAATCGCGAGCCGTAAAAATACTGATCCAACAAGTTCTTATACCGCACAATTGTATGCCAAAGGCACGAAACGTATTGCACAAAAAGTAGGAGAAGAAGGGGTGGAAACTGCGCTTGCGGCGACAGTAAAAGATCGCAACGAAACGATTTGTGAAGCAGCCGATTTAGCCTATCACTTAACTGTGTTATTACAAGATGCCGACTTATCATGGGCAGATGTGATCGCTAAACTTAAAGAACGCCATACGAAATAACATTAAAACACACTGTACCTTATTGTAAGTTGATAAAAAGTGCGGTGTGTTTTTTTAAAAGTTTGCTCGTTTAACCTATGATTTTCCTATAGGATATTACCCGCTTTTATGCTATTTTAGAGCCTAAATTTTCTTAGTCATTTAGGTCAATTATCATGGAAAAAATCATTATTGATGAAAACCAATTTCTTCGAACTATCTCTCGCATTTCTCATGAAATTATTGAAAAGCACCAAAACTTAGACAACATTGTGATCGTTGGGATTAAACGCCGCGGTGCTGAACTTGCCGAATTAATTAAGAAAAAAATTGCATATTTAGCCAATGTTGAATTACCTTCTATTGATTTAGACATCACGTTTTATCGAGATGATCTTGAATATGCAGAATCACATTCCCAAATGCCTACTTATAGTGGCGCATCAAATTTCATTAGCATTCATAATAAAGAAGTGATTTTGGTTGATGATGTGCTCTATACAGGTCGAACTATTCGGGCTGCCTTAGACGCATTAGTTGATTTTGGGCGAGCTGCAAAAATTGAATTAGTCATTTTTGTTGATCGTGGTCATCGTGAATTACCGATTCGCGCAGACTATGTTGGTAAAAATGTACCAACTAGCCGTAACGAAGAGGTCCAAGTACGCACAATGAAATTTGATAATTGCTACGAAGTTGCACTACTCTCACATACTAAATAAAGTTTGTGAACCTTTTGCAAAATTGATACTCTAACGAAGTAATTTTTAACGAATTAAAATTAATGGAATAGATAATGAAAACTATTAATATAAGATCTATTTTCTTTGCACTACTCGGATTATTTGTGATTTCAACAACACAGGCTGAGGAACGTGTTGTTGCGACTGTAAACGGTATCCCTGTTCTAGAAAGCCAAGTAAAAAAACATGTAGGTAAAAAAGGGAATCGTCAAGCTGCATTAGATAAAGTCATTGACGATATTCTAGTGCAACAAGCTATCGAAAATTCAGGTATCAAAGTGGACTACGCACAAGTAGATCAAATCATTGAAGGTATTGCTGCACAAAATGGTTTAACTTATGGGCAATTACTCGATGCGTTAGATTACCAAGGCATCAGCTATAATGCTTATCGCCAACAAATTGCGAACCAAATTTTAATGGGTGAAATACGTAATCAAGCGATTGGGCAAAGTATCGATGTCACCAGAGAGCAAGTTGAGGCATTAAGCAAACAATTACTCACCCAAGCAAAAGAAAAAGGCACAGAACAAAAAGTATCGGCAAAACAATATGAAGTACGTCATATTTTATTAAAATTAAACCCATTATTAAATGATACACAAGCAAAAGCACAATTAACTCAAATTCGTGCTGATATTTTAGCAGGCAAAATAACTTTTGCTGATGCTGCACTAACATATTCAAAAGATTATCTTTCTGGAGCCAATGGTGGCAGCTTAGGTTTTGCTTTCCCTGAAACCTATGTTGCGCCATTCCAAAAAACCGTATTAAACAGTAAAAAAGGTGTTATTTCAGCGCCATTTAAAACAGAGTTTGGTTGGCATATTTTAGAAGTAACAGATACACGTGAAAGTGATCGAACAGTTGATGCATATCGCCAAAAAGCCTATGAACAATTAGTGAATGAACAAGTAAAAGGTGTTGAAAATGATTGGGTTAAAGCATTACGTAAACATGCAGATATTCGTTACTTAAAGTAACTATAAATTAATACTTAGATCCCAGCGCACAAGCTGGGATTTTGCTTTATAATAGACCGCACTTTTGACACGATGACAACTCCCATAATTGAGAATATATGAATTCAAAAAAACACTTAGGCCATACTGCTCGTAAACGTTTTGGACAAAACTTTTTACACGATGATAACGTTATTCAAGGTATCGTTTCTGCTATCTACCCACAAAAAGCGCAGTTTCTTGTGGAAATTGGACCAGGATTAGGAGCTTTAACGGAACCTGTTGGTGATCTAGTCGATCACTTAACTGTAATAGAATTGGACCGTGATTTAGCTGAACGTTTACGCCATCACCCGTTCTTACATCACAAAATTACTGTGATTGAAACTGATGCAATGCAATTCGATTTTGAACAACTTTACCGAGAAACAAACCTCGCAGAAAAAAATCAAAAAATGCGTGTATTTGGTAATCTACCCTACAATATTTCGACCCCATTAATGTTCCATTTGTTTAAATACCATGATTACATTCAAGATATGCATTTCATGTTACAGAAAGAAGTGGTAAAACGTTTATGTGCAGGTCCAAATAGCAAAGCCTATGGTCGCTTAACCATTATGGCGCAATATTTTTGCCAAGTAATGCCAGTACTTGAAGTACCACCTACAGCATTCAAACCTGCCCCCAAAGTTGATTCAGCAGTGGTTCGTCTTGTGCCACACAAAACACTACCACATCCTGTCAAAGATTTATATTGGTTAAATCGAGTATGTAGCCAAGCTTTTAACCAACGCCGTAAAACCCTTCGTAATGCTCTATCGACGCTATTCACGCCCGAACAATTATCAGAATTAAACATTGATTTAACTGCGCGTGCAGAAAATTTATCTATTGCAGATTATGCTCGTTTAGCAAATTGGCTTGCCGATAATCCACCAATAGAGATAAATACAGATCAGTTGATTGAGAACCTAGATGATTAATGAAATAAGTGCGGTGTAAAATGGCGACATATTTAGTAGGTGATTTACAAGGCTGTTATGATGAGTTGCAGCTTCTACTTGAGCAAGTACAATTCGAACCAGATAAAGATCAACTTTATTTAGTTGGAGATCTAGTTGCTCGTGGCGATAAATCACTTGAATGCCTGCGTTTAGTTAAATCTCTGGGTAACTCAGCCAAAACAGTACTAGGTAATCACGATTTACATTTAATTGCTACCGCACTTGGTATCAAACCTATAAAAGCACGTGATCGCGTTGATGAAATCTTCAAGGCAAGTGATTGTGATGAACTTATCCATTGGCTGCGCCACCAACCTTTACTCATTCACAATCAACAACTCAATTTTATCATGGTACATGCTGGTATTTCGCCTGATTGGAATCTTAATATGGCAAAACAATGTGCTCATGAAGTAGAGCAAGTACTACAACATGGCGATTATCACTATTTAATTAAAAATATGTATGAAAACCATCCTGATCGTTGGAATGATAATTTACAAAGTTTAGATCGCCTGCGTTATAGCATTAATGTATTCACTCGCATGCGTTTTTGTTATTGGGATCATCGTTTAGATTTTGCCTGCAAACAGCCACCACAATCTGCACCAGCTGAATTAACACCTTGGTTTAATTTGGATAACCCACTTTATCAAACGACGCCTATTATCTTTGGTCATTGGGCGAGTTTAGTCGATACACTAACACCAACGAATATTTATGCATTAGATACAGGCTGCGTGTGGGGCAATCGTATGACTATGTTACGCTGGGAAGATAAACAATATTTCACACAATCTGCAGTAAAAAATTACAATAGATAGCAACATAGCAACCTATAAAAAATTATGAGCGTCATCTTATCCATATCTCGTTCTTATAACCTATTTTATATAAAATGCCATACCCAAGAAGCAGTGAACTATAATCATATTTTTCTACGATCAGCAAACTGATTGATTTTAATTAATTTTCATAAATCTAACCTCAAAAATATCTGTTTATTTCCCACCTATTTTCGGGTAATCTTGATCAGGTTCATTACGTATAATGAAGCGGATGAACAAAGATGCATATAACATGTTATGTTTATTTATCTACAAGGACAATTCAATGAAAAAACTTCTTGCTACACTTCTAGCTAGTTGTTCAACGATCGCATTTGCGACATCAAACCAGCCAAACTATCACACTGATGTACATACATACGAACTCATTAAATCCTTTAATTTAGCTGTGCCTAAAGGCTCTAAAGGTGAAACCAATCTCTGGGTGCCATTACCTTTTAACAATGAATATCAAGAAGTGAAATCGATTCAGTTTGACGGGAATTATAAAAATGCCTATCTCACTGAAAACAACCAATATGGCGCAAAAACCTTATTTGCTAACTGGGATGAAAATGCCGATAAACGTGATTTAAAAATCAAATTAGTTATTCAAACAAAAGACAGAGAACCAATGGCACAAGGCGCTTTAAAAGATTATCAAGTGCCAGCTCAAATTAATTATTCTGTCGATGTTCTAACATATTTGAAACCAACAACACATATTAAAATAGATGGCATTGTGAAAAAATATGCCGATAAAATCGTGGGCACAGAGAATAATCCATTACATAAAGCTAAATTAATCCACCAATGGATCGTCAATAATATGGAGCGCGATAATTCAGTATTAGGCTGCGGTGATGGTGACGTGGAAAAAATCTTAACTGCAGGCATACTTAAAGGCAAATGTACTGATATTAACTCGGTATTTGTCGCATTAGCCCGAGCATCAAACATTCCAGCACGCGAGATTTTTGGAATTCGTTTAGGACAAGCCGTAAAAATGGGCAAATATTCGAAAAGTGCATTTGGTAGTGCGGATACAAATAAATTTGCCAACGTAAGTGGTGGACAACATTGCCGCGCTGAATTCTATTTAGCGGGCTTTGGTTGGGTACCTGTAGATTCAGCAGATGTAACAAAGATGCGTTTAGCAGAGAAAAAAGCAGTCAGTGATCCTGATACACAGGCCGTATCTGATTACTTATTTGGTAACTGGGAAATGAATTGGGTTGGCTTTAACCATGCTCGTGATTTCAATTTGTATCCAACCCCTGAAATCACACCATTGAATAATTTTAGCTATCCTTATGCTGAAATTGGTGGCGACCCATTGAATTTCTTTGATCCAAAAGAGTTCAGCTATGAATTTACTGCAAAAGAATTATAACAAAAGCTTCATTGCAACCTGTGTTACTGCGGTGATCGCTGCAGTAACTTCTACACTGTGTTGTATTGCACCATTAATTTATCTAATGTTTGGTGTTTCATCTACTTGGTTAGTTAGCTTAAATGAGTTAGATTATTTACGCCTTCCCATGCTCATTTTATCTCTGACTGCCTTTGGTTATGGTTTTTGGCTACTGGTTTTTTCTAACAAAATCATTTGTACTACTTATATTTCTCGCAAAGGCTTGATTATTTTATACAGCATCGTGTTTGTGATCATATTGTTTTTTCTGCTTTATCCAAACATTTTGCCTTATTTTCTCGAATAAAAGGTTTATTATGAAAAAAATACTTTGCTTATGTCTGCTCCTTTTTCCACTCTTCAATATCAGCTATGCAACACCCTCTGTTTTAAACACAGATGAAAAACAAGTCATGATTCATATTAAAGAAATGACATGCCAGCTTTGTGTTTATTTAGTCAATAAAGAACTGCGCAATATTGAGGGTGTCATTTCTACTAAAGCGAATTTTAAAGATCGCATCGTCAATATCGTGGCCAAAA
Source organism: Pasteurella oralis (assembly GCF_002850605.1). GTDB lineage: Bacteria > Pseudomonadota > Gammaproteobacteria > Enterobacterales > Pasteurellaceae > Pasteurella > Pasteurella oralis. The sequence continues at coordinate 97,101 of NZ_NXGB01000001.1, read as the reverse complement.
AAGAAGTAGATAATCAACACTTACTGCAAACGATTAAAAAATTGAAATATACCCCTGATATCATACAGGTCCAACAATAGCTTAAAGTGCGGTCGAAATTAATAAAATTTTATGCAACAGAAAACAAAATTGATCAATTCAGCTTCTTGTGAAATATTCAAGATCCCTTTTTATCAATTTGCGCAGATGAAAAAGTTCTGCCCTGCTGATATTGATAAAATCAAAAGCAGTTACAAACAAGAATGGGAAAAATGGAAGTATACTATTTTACAAATATCCAATGCACTTGGTACGCCTTTTACCAAACCTCATATTGAAAGTTGGACCAATGGCTGGCAAGTCAGAGCACATTTTTTCGCTTATTTTAAATATGAATATCAACAAAACTCCGCTGCTATTTTATCGATTATCTTAAATCGACGTCGCCTCTCTATTAGCCTAGATTGGCATTGCTATCGAGCAGATCGTTCACAAATCAAAATTGAACAATACAATCAATGGCTAGAAGCTATCGATCTTGAAAAATATAGCAATTTTGAGCTTTGGCGTGGTGACGAAAGTGAATATGCTGATTTCAAAAAAGCCACTGAATTTCAAGTACAAGAATTAATATTACGTCATGACGACGATTTTTGGTGTATTGGCAAAAATATTGAACAGCAACAGTTAGATTATATTGATATTGTTCAGTTTAGTACTGAAACTATTAAAGAATTATTGCCTTTATATGATCGCTGTCACCAATAATACTCAAAATATTATGAGAATATATTTCCCCTCTAACAGCATACAAACTATATAATCTTTTAACTGCAAATATAACCAGTTATATATCAATAAAGTTGTTTAAAAAAAATCAAAAAAAGCTAAACTTGAGTCATAAAAACAAGTATTGATTATTTAATGCCCTGAAAGTATTCATTTATACTCAAGAAAATATCTATATTAACTCACATGGTTAGAACAAATTTTATGCAAAAGCCACATCAAACTGATTTTATATCTAAATTACTGTTACCTAAAAGTCATACACGGAAACTCTCTACAATAGCGATTTTTCTCTCTAACATAGCCATTTTACCTCAAATAGCTTATGCCAATTGTCCGACTCCAATAGCAGGAGGTGCAGTGGTACAATCTGGCAGCATCTGTAATTATGTAGGCGATAATTTTAAAGATACAAACCGAGACAATGCGGTAATTGACATAAGTAAAGGTGGTACAGCGACTTTCACTGCACTCCATGTTGATTTACATAAAATTAGATATGGCACTAGTGATGGCACTTATGCAGCTATTTTTTTACGCCCAGAGCAAAGTTTAACTAATACTATTATTTTTGAAGGAGATGTTACAGTGCGTAAAGCAACATCTTCTCGAAGCCCTAGAGATATCATTGTGGGTGGAGGAAATCACCTACATATTAAAGGCAATCTTAATATTTCACATGCAGAAAATGTCAATGGGGGTTCATTATTTGCTTTAAACGCAGATGGTAATTGGGGTAATGACCGTACTGATACCTCAATGATTATTGAGGGTAATGTTATAGCAGACACAGAAGGATCCAGTTTTATTCGAATGGGCAATGGTAAGTATATTTTTAATAAAAATGTCTCATTAAATGCAATCGGGGGGGCAATTAGAGCTTTTGACAATACATCAGGTCAGCTTTTATTCCAAGGAAAAACAACTATTGTGAATGATAAGACGTTCTTGCATATTCCATCTACTGCTACACCAACAATTTTATTTAATCAATTTACTATTACGAACCAAAATGACGAGGAAATTTTTGCTTTAGGTAATGGTAAAACTACTATGAACGGCAATAGTATTTTTAATACACCAAATGCCGATGCGATCAAACTCTATAGTAGCGCAATTTTTGAAAATAATGGTCAACTATCAGTAACAAGTAAAGATGGTATTACTATTCATGCTATCCCAGAAGAAAATAGAACAGCTATTTTCAATAATTTAGCTCAGGGTACTATAAATACTAATAAGCAAATCATTGTTAATGATGGCACAGGAACACTCGTCATTAATAACCAAGGTAATTTATCTTCAACAGCCGCACTTTTTCAAAATACACAAAATGGTCATATCCATGTGACAAACTCGAATATATTAACAGGCTTTTTAGAGAGTAGTAATACCGATACTCTCAATCTAATGAATAGTGGAAATTGGTATAATACGGCAAACTCTAGATTAGATAATTTGGTTAATACAGGTACAATTACATTTATTTCTCCTAGCAATGATCAACCACTTATGCTTACAACAGATAACTATAGTGGAGGTGGTACTTTGATCATCAATTCCCATTGGGACGATTTAGGCAATATACTAAATGGGATATCAAAAACAGATGTACTAAAAATTAAAACGATTGGTGGCAATGCTATTACTACGATTAAAATCCATGGCAATAAAATAGGTAATATTACTGCAAAAAATCAACAGCAATTTTCAACAAACGTGATTGAAGTAGAAAACGATCACAGCGGTAATTTATTTATTGGAACAGCTGAAACCTACGGCCCCTATGAAGCACAACTTAAACGCTATGGTAATAACTATCGTTGGGCATTACAATCCTTACCAAATATAGAAATCATCAATCAACCTATTGTCGGTTATATACAACAGCCATTCATTAATCGCCAAATGATATACTCACAACTTGGTAAATTACATGAACGCATTGGTGAACAACCTCATTTATTGTTTGATAAAAATGATATTAACAAACGAATCTGGACTCGAGTACGTTATGACTATGACATGTTCCAAGGTAAAAAGCGCTTTGGTACCAAAACACAATCTGGTTTTATCCAATTTGGTCAAGATTTAATGTTCAAGCTAAGTGAAGAAAAAACACAGCAATATACAGGTATTACATTTACTTATGGCTGGGCAAAAAATAGTTTCTTTGATAAATATCGTGCAGAAAGCGCTATCGTTACATCAGATAAGTTTACTGGTAGTGCCAAAACAGATATGCTCTCACTTGGTAGCTATCATACTTACTATAGTTCAACGGGTTTATACATTGATACTGTTGGACAAATTTCTTGGCTACAAAACCGTTATCGTAGTCAAAATACGCAAGCTAAACAAAATGGTTATGCTTTTGGCACATCAATAGAAATAGGTAAACCATTTCCATTACTTAATCCAAATATTGCCATTGAACCACAAGCTCAAATCAGCTATCAATCTTTATGGCTAAAAAGTTTTAACGATGGCATTAAAACAATACAGAAAAACCATCAAGATAGCTGGATAACTCGCATTGGTACTCGTGTCACATGGAATAACAATAAACAGAACCGTGAGCCTATCTTTTATATTAGTGCTAACTTACTTAAAATGTTAAAAGGTGAAAAAAGCCAAATAAAAATTGATAACCAAATAGCAAGTGAACACTTCAGTGATTTAGCCGTAGAATTTGGTCTTGGAGGACAACTTCCACTGACACAAAATCTCACCCTTCACGCCAATATGCATTATATATTAGGTATTCAAGATCGTAATAAAGTCTATCGCAATTCAACGCTTTCACGTGAATCTTACAATAGCTACTTAGGTATTCGCTATACTTGGTAATGAATTTGCGAGTAAGAGCTCTCTATTATCTAATAAAATAATAGAGAGCTCTTATCCTTATATTAAAAAACTTGCTTGCAAATTAAGAAAAAAATGCCACGTATTATAGGATACAAAACAAGCAAATTATTTACTCAAGTACTTCCGCTATCCCACTATTTTTCAGGGAAATAAAAGTATTTAAGCTGTCAATTTTCCCCATTTTACGCTATTCTATGCAGTATTTTCTCAAATAAATTCTTTCCGCAAATTGCGGTTAAAATCATAAGGTAAAACTATGCAAGAACAATACCGTCCCGATTTGATTGAGCCAGAAGTTCAACAATATTGGCAACAAAATAAAACATTTAAAGCGATTAAAGATACAAATAAACCGAAATATTACTGCCTTTCTATGTTCCCTTATCCTTCAGGTCGTCTGCACATGGGACACGTGCGTAACTATACTATTGGCGATGTCGTTTCACGTTATCAACGTATGAATGGTAAAAATGTGTTACAACCAATGGGTTGGGATGCATTTGGTTTACCCGCGGAAGGTGCTGCAATCAAAAATAAAACTGCACCAGCTAAATGGACTTACGAAAACATCGAATATATGAAAAATCAGCTTAAAATTTTAGGCTTTGGTTTTGATTGGGATCGTGAAGTGACAACTTGCAAACCAGAATACTACAAATGGGAGCAATGGTTTTTTACTGAATTATACAAAAAAGGATTAGTGTATAAAAAAACCTCAACCGTAAACTGGTGTCCAAACGATGAAACTGTATTAGCGAATGAACAAGTTCATGAAGGTTGCTGCTGGCGTTGTGATACTCCTGTAGAACAAAAAGAAATCCCACAATGGTTCATTAAAATTACCGACTATGCAGAACAATTATTAGGTAGCTTAGATTATTTACCACAATGGCCAGATCAAGTAAAAACGATGCAACGTAATTGGATCGGTCGTTCTGAAGGGGTGGAAATTACCTTTAAATTAGATGGGTTAGATCAACATTTAACTGTTTATACTACACGTCCCGATACTTTCTTTGGTGTTTCTTATGTCGCAGTTGCGGCAGCACATCCTATTGCAGAGCTTGCGGCTAAAAATAACTCAGAATTAGCCCAATTCATTCAAGATGCAAAAAATACTAAAGTAGCAGAAGCTGAACTGGCTACAATGGAAAAGAAAGGTATGCCAACGGGACTATTCGTCATTCATCCATTAACTGGTGAGAAATTACCCGTTTGGGTCGCAAATTTTGTTTTAATGCATTATGGTACTGGTGCAGTCATGGCAGTCCCAGGACATGATGATCGTGATCATGAGTTTGCACAAAAATATCATTTGGCGATCAAACAAGTGATTGAACCACTTGATGGCAGTGCATGGGACGTCCAAAAAGCTGCTTTTACTGAATATGGTCGTGTTATTAATTCTGCTGGATTTAATGGTTTAGATTTTGATGCTGCATTTAATGGTATTGCAGCTAGATTAGCACAAATGGGTGTAGGCAAAAAACAAGTGAATTATCGCTTACGTGATTGGGGAGTCTCTCGCCAACGTTATTGGGGAGCACCAATCCCAATGCTCACCTTAGAAAATGGTGATGTCGTGCCTGCACCATTGCAAGATTTACCTATTGTGTTACCTGAAGACGTGGTCATGGATGGCGTAAAAAGCCCAATTAAAGCCGATCCTGAATGGGCAAAAACAACTTATAATAACCAAATTGCCTTCAAAGAAACCGATACTTTTGATACCTTCATGGAATCCTCTTGGTACTATGCACGCTATACTTCACCTACCTTTGCGGAAGCAATGTTAGATAAAGAAGAAGCAAATTATTGGTTACCAGTAGATCAATACATTGGGGGTATCGAACATGCCACAATGCACTTATTATATTTCCGCTTCTTCCATAAATTATTGCGCGATGCAGGTTTTGTCACCAGCGATGAACCCGCAGATAAATTGCTCTGTCAAGGTATGGTATTAGCTGATGCATTTTATTACACTTCGCCAACCAATGAGCGTATTTGGGTTTCACCAACAGAAGTGACCTTAGAGCGTGATGAAAAAGGTCGAATCATTAAAGCATTTGATAAAGAAGGTCGCGAGCTTGTGCATTCAGGTATGACCAAAATGTCAAAATCCAAAAATAATGGGATAGACCCACAAGAAATGGTAGAAAAATATGGTGCAGATACCGTCCGTTTATTTATGATGTTTGCTTCACCAGCTGAAATGACATTAGAGTGGCAAGAGTCAGGTGTAGAAGGTGCTAAGCGTTTCCTCGGTCGTTTATGGAATCTCGCTTTTGAATACAACAAAAATCCTGCAGAAACATCTATAGAACCAACTGCACTTTCAGCTAACCAAAAGGCATTACGCCGTGATGTGCATAAAACAATTGCTAAAGTAAGCGATGACATCGGTCGCCGTCAAACATTCAATACTGCAATTGCAGCAATTATGGAGCTAATGAATAAATTAACTAAAGCACCATTAGAAGAAGCACAAGATCGCGCCATTATGGCTGAAGCATTAAGTGCAGTAGTGCGTATGCTTTATCCAATCACACCACATATCTGCTTCCAATTATGGAAAGAATTAGGCAATCAAGAAACTATTGATTTTGCACCTTGGGTGGAAGCAGATGCTACAGCAATGATTGATGATGAAAAATTAGTCGTTGTACAAGTAAATGGTAAAGTACGTGCGAAAGTCACTGTGCCTGCCAACATGGGTGAAGAGGAAATTAAGCAAGTTGCCTTATCAGACAATAATGTAAGTAAGCACTTAGAAGGTTTAACTATTGTAAAAACCATCTATGTACCAGGTAAATTATTTAGCTTTGTCGCGAAATAATTTATGATTTATCTTAACTTTTCCCTCTAGTTTCAGAGGGAAATGAAGGATCTAACTATGTTGAAACAACTGAAACACATTTTGCTCATAACAAGTGTCTGCCTGATAAGCGCTTGTGGTTTTCAATTCCAAAATGGTGGGTTAATTCCGCAAGAATTGCAAACTTTGACTTTAGAAAGTAGTGACCCTTACAGCGAAATGACCATTGTATTAAGAAAGCAATTGCAGCTAAACAACATTAATTTAGTTGATGCTCAACAAACTATCCCAGTACTACGCTTAAATAAAATCACAATGAGTGACAAAGTCGCGTCGATTTTTAAGCGTGGACGCGAAGCAGAAAAAGTTCTAATTTTAGAAGTAGACGCGATGGTAAAATTGCCAAATCAGGCACCATTCCCAATTTCTGCAAAAGTAAACCGCACTTTCTTTGATAACTCACGTGCCGCTTTAGCTAAATCAGCAGAAAAAGAGGTCATCTGGCATGATATGCGTGAACAAGCTGCACGCCAATTAATTACTAAAATGGTCGCGCTACAACATCAAGTCAAGCCAAAATAATGAATCGTATTTCTACTGAACAACTCGGGTCTTCTCTCCAGCATAGACTGGCAAAGCTCTATTATTTAGTGGGGCAAGATCCTTTATTGCTTAATGAAAGCCAAGATCTAATCAGCCAAGCCGCCCTGATGCAAGGGTTTGATGAAAAAAATATCATTTCTGTTGATAGTAACACAAGTTGGAATGATTTATTTGAACGCTGCCAATCAATGGGGCTATTCTTCAATAAACAAATTCTCTTCCTCAATTTGCCAGAAAATCTCTCGACAACGTTGCAACAACAGTTGCAAGAACTGATTTCGCTGTTAAATGAAGACATATTACTTGTTTTGCAATTAACCAAGCTGACAAAAACAACGGAAAAACAAAAGTGGTTTATACAAAGCCATGATTACGATCCACAAGCAATCTTAGTCAGCTGCCAAACGCCAAATATTGAACAATTACCACGTTGGATCAGTAATCGTGCTAAAACGATGGGGCTGACGATTGAAGAACAAGCGATTCAATTACTTTGTTATAGCTACGAAAATAATTTACTTGCCTTAAAACAAAGCTTACAACTACTGGCTTTGCTCTATCCTGATAGCAAATTAACTTACCAGAGAGTACAAGCTACTGTTGAGCAATCCTCCGTATTTACGCCGTTTCAATGGGTTGATGCGTTATTAGAAGGTAAAATAAAACGTGCACAGCGTATTCTAATGGGGCTACAAGCTGAAGATGTGCAACCTATTATTTTATTACGTACTTTACAACGTGACTTAATGACATTGTTAGTATTATCAAAACCGCAACATAAAGCATCAATTCGTTCCAACTTACCTGTCCAGCAATTACGAGAACAATTTGATAAATTAAAGGTATGGCAGAATCGACGACCACTATTTAGTCAGGCTTTTCAACGCCTGACTTATAAACAACTTTACCTTATTTTCCAACAACTTGCTCAACTTGAACGTGCAGTAAAACAAGAGTTCAGTCAAGATATTTGGGATAAGTTGGCAGAACTTAGTGTAGTTATTTGTCAGCCAAACAATATGGCATTACTTTCTCACTAAAGAGAGTTTCACTCAATATCCCTCTCAATTTAGACAAAATTTTAATCAATAAAATTAAAATTAAATTGTTTATTTATTCAACAACAAAGGTATAATGCATTGCCTTTTGGCATTTTTTATACAAAATTAAACTATTAATTAAGGATGAACTTATGAAAAAATTATTCGCAGTAATCACTTTATCAGGTATTGCTATGACCGCTTCTGCTGCTGATTTAGCACCAACTTGTGAAAAATACTTCACAGAATATGAAGGCTTCCTTAAAAATGTACCAGCTGAACAAGCGGCTGTGATTAAACAACAATATGATGCTGCAAAACAGCAACTTGCCGCGATGCCAAAAGACATGCAAGAACAAACTTGTAATCAAGCCGTTGAGCAGCTTAAACAAATGAAAGCAGCAATGGGGCAAAAATAGTTTGCTTAAATAACAAACAATATAACCAGTTACTTCTAATTGATAATAATAAACCCTGCTATTGCAGGGTTTATTGATAGGAATAATACCACTATTCTATCGCAGCTTCTGCCAATAAACGTTGGATCAATTTCGCATTTGCTGGTGGAAATTGCCCTGCATCTAACTCACTTTGCGCGACCCAAAAACCTTCTTGTCCCTCACGTCCAAAAGGTTCCCCAAACCATTCATCCACTAAATAAAAATAAAATGAAATGACTTTGGTAGGATACTCAAACTGAAAACGTTCATATAATTCTGCATGTAAAATATGAATACCAATTTCTTCTTCCAATTCTCGTTTTAGGGCTTGTTGCGGCGTTTCTCCAGTATCGACTTTACCGCCAGGGAATTCCAAAGCTTGTGCAAAATCCTGCCCTTCTAAACGCTGAGTCAAATATATTTGACCGAACTCATTACGAATGATACCAGCAGCCACTTGAACTAATGGTTTTGTCATAGCCACTCCTTAAATTGAAAAAGTGCGGTACTATTTTCAAAAATTCTGCAAAATCAGACCGCACTTTTCATCCCCATTAAAGTTAAACAATAAAATTAATATTTTGCTTTACTGCCATGGCAATGTTTATATTTCTTACCTGAACCACAAGGACAAGGCTCATTACGCCCCACTCTACGTTCACTGACCGATTCATCATTCTGATTATCCTCAGAATTATAATGCATTGCTGCATTTTCACGACGAGCCATTTCTTGGCGCATGCGTTCTGCTTGTTCAACTTCCTCTTGAGTACGCACTTGAACTCGGCTTAAAGTAGTAACAACACTCAGTTTAAGTGCATCAAGCATATCAGTAAACATTTGGAAGCATTCTTTTTTATATTCTTGTTTTGGATCTTTCTGTGCATAACCACGTAAATGAATCCCACGGCGCAAATGATCCATTGCTGACAGATGCTCTTTCCAAAGCTCATCTAAAGTTTGCAGCATAACCCCTTTCTCAAAGTGACGCATAGTCTGCTCACCAACAATGGCTTCTTTTTGTTTATACTCCGCAACAGCCGCTTCTAACACACGCTGACGTAATGCATCTTCATCAAAATGATTATCTTCTTCTAACCATCTTGCCAGCGGTAAATCTAAAGCAAAGTCCTGTTTCAAACGTTGCTCTAATGCTGGTACATCCCACATTTCCTCCAATGATTGTGGCGGAATATATTGATCAATCACTTGATTAAATACATCTTCACGAATAACATCAATCGTTTCTGAAATATTCTCGTTATCTAATAATGTATTACGCTGTGCATAAATGGCATGACGTTGATCATTTGCCACATCATCAAACTCAAGCAGATTTTTACGTCCATCAAAGTTATGTGCTTCCACTTTAGCTTGAGCTGAAGCAATCACTTTCGTCAACATTTTTGACTCCATGGCTTCACCAGCAGTACTAAATGCTTTACGCATTAAGTTCAATTTACCTTCATTTAAGTAAATACGCATTAAAGCATCATCAAGTGATAAATAGAAGCGTGATGATCCGGGATCACCTTGTCGCCCAGAACGGCCACGTAACTGATTATCAATACGACGTGACTCATGGCGTTCTGTACCAATAATATGCAAACCACCAGCTGCTTTCACAATATCATGACGTTCTTGCCATGCACTATGAATAGCGTCTATTTGTTCCTGTGTTGGGTTGTCTAACTTAGCGATTTCCGCTTTCCAGTTACCCCCTAAAACAATATCAGTACCACGACCCGCCATATTTGTCGCGATTGTCACTGCACCAGGATAACCTGCGTTAGCAACAATTTCAGCTTCTTGTGCATGGAATTTTGCATTTAATACATTATGTTTAATCCCTGCTTTTTTCAGCGCATGAGAAAGTAATTCTGATTTTTCAATAGAAACGGTTCCTACTAAAACAGGTTGATTACGCGCAACACAATCTTTGATATCATCAATAATCGCATTAAATTTATATTCTTCATTTTCAAACATAATATCGGTACGATCATCACGAATCATAGGGCGGTTAGTCGGTACGACAATAGTTTCTAAGCCATAAATTTGTTGGAATTCAAAAGCTTCAGTATCCGCTGTCCCTGTCATCCCTGCCAATTTTTCATACAAACGGAAGTAATTTTGGTAAGTAATGGAAGCAACTGTTTGGTTTTCACTTTGAATACGTACACCTTCTTTGGCTTCAATGGCTTGATGCAACCCATCAGACCAACGACGACCAGCCATTGTACGACCAGTGTGTTCATCAACAATGACTATTTCTCCATCTTTTACAATGTAATCAACATCACGCTCAAACAACGTATGCGCACGTAATGCAGCATAAACATGATGTAACAAAGAAATTTTAGAGGGTGAATAAAGTGATTCTTCTGCTGACATTAATCCTTGCGCGGTCAACCACTGCTCAACTTTTTCCTGTCCTCTTTCAGTTAAATGCGCTTGTTTAGTTTTTAAATCTAACGTGAAATCACCATCACCCTGATATTCTTCACTGTCTTCTTTATCCTGCTTAATTAAGTTTGGAATTAACTTATCTACAGTAATATAAAGCTCAGAGCTGTCTTCTGCTTGCCCTGAAATGATTAACGGTGTACGCGCTTCATCAATTAAAATTGAGTCAACTTCATCCACTAAAGCATAGTGCAAATAACGCTGAAAACGTTCTTCAGCAGCATGTGCTAAATTATCACGCAAATAATCAAAGCCTAACTCACTGTTTGTCGCATAAGTCACATCGGCGGCATAGGCTTCACGTTTTTGCTCTGGTGATAGACCTGGTACATTGACACCCACCGTCATCCCTAAGAATTCAAATAATGGACGATTTGTTTCGGCATCTCGACGAGCAAGATAATCATTAACTGTTACGACATGAACACCTTTACCCGTTAGTGCATTTAAATAACACGGCAGCGTTGCTGTTAATGTTTTTCCTTCCCCAGTACGCATTTCAGCAATACAGCGATTTGTTAATACCATACCACCTAATAATTGCACATCAAAATGGCGCATACCTAACACACGCTTGCTCGCTTCACGTACAGTAGCAAAAGCCTCTGGTAGAATTTGCTCTAAACCTTCACCCTGCGCTAAACGCGCTTTAAATTCATTTGTTTTCGCCTTTAGTTCCTCATCATTTAATGCTTCGAACGTTGGCTCTAATTTATTAATCTTAACTACAATTTTATTTAAACGACGTAAAATGCGATCATTACGGCTACCAAAAACTTTTGTGAGAATACTTCTAAACATAATTTTTTCTTCTAATTAAAAATAAATAATAAAAACATTCTGTTTCATTTTTTAATAAAAACAGAATTCATACTACAAAGATGGGAGTTAAGAAAAATAAGGGCCCGCTCGAATCGGTGGAACTGAATAGACAAGAACAGCCTCAAAGTGCTGTTCATTTTTTAGAAGGTTTTGTTTTTGTTGAGGAGTAACAGCTGTTTTACGCTGCTGTTGCTGAACTTGTTGAACTAATGCAACAACACGTGAAATTTGTTGTTGAACAAACTGAGGATTTTGATAATTCTCACTCGCGACATTAGATTGATTTGCCAACCCTTGTGCTTCAGGTAATGCCAAAATCGCAATCATACTTAACAGTAATTGCGACCAAAAACTATGCTTACCTTTCGTTAAAATCATCATTACGCCTGCTACCAAAAAATCTTTCGTATTGTAGCGGAAATTCGCTACAATGTCATAGATATTGGGGTAAAAAGTGAGAAAACAAGCCTATGAGATATGAAAAGCCAGTCAATGTGAAAGAATTACTAGAAAATTCCAGTTTAGCCAAAATAATGAAAAAAGGATTGTTTTTAAACGAGCTAAATTTACACTTACAACAACGCTTTCCAAAACAATATCAGGGGCTATATAAAGTAGCAAATTTGGAGCAAGATACACTTTATTTAGAAGTTGCGAATGCTATTGTTCGCCAAGCACTTATGTTTCAGCAAAAAAGTTTATTAGCTTTAGTCAATATAAATTATCCCGAAGTAAAAACGATTAAATTTCATATCAATCCAAGTCTACTATCCGTATAATCTAGCCTTGTTAAAACAGCAAAATTGCTAGGCTTCCTCGTCACTTATTTGTTAATTCGATTTTGTTTTCGCGCTGAATACTGCAATTAATTCAGACACTTTGATTCGTCTATCGGGTTGTTGACTAATTGAACGTTGTACTTGAACAGCTTTTAATTTAGCTTTCTGATAAATATCACGTGTAAATGCCGTATCATGATTTGAAATTACAACAGAAATTTTCCGTTCTTCTGCTGTACGTTTCGCTAACTCTGCTAGCGTTTTTTGATGCTGAGAAGAAAACTCATTACCTGCATAACTGGTAAAATTGCTTTCTTGAACTAACGGCGCATAAGGTGGATCGCAATAAATGATGGATTTTTCATCGGCCAGAGAAAAAGTATGCTGAAAATCGGCACAGATAAACTCCGCATTTTGCGCTTTTTGCGCAAAATAACGTAATTCCACTTCAGGAAAATAGTGCCTTTTATAAGAACCAAATGGGACATTAAATTCATTTTTTGAATTGTAACGACATAGCCCATTAAAACCAAAACGATTGAGATATAAGAAAATTACTGAACGCTCAAATGCATCAGTTGAACGATTAAACTGCTCTCGCTGTGCATAATAATACATGCTTGTATTGGCTTCTGGATGAAAAAAAACCACTTTACAAGCTTCAATATAACGTTCCACATCTGCCTTAACCAAATTAAATAAATTAATTAAATCTGGATTAATATCTGCCAAGATATAACGCTCAAAATTTGTATTTAAAAATACTGCTCCTGCACCAACGAAAGGCTCAACTAAGCATTTATTCTTTTTAGGTAATACTTTATTAATTTCTTCTGTTAAACGAAATTTCCCACCTGCCCATTTCAAAAATGGGCGGTATTTTATTGCAGGTAATCTAGCATTTTTTTTGAAGCCTAAATGTTTTGCTTTAATAGGCTGTTTTCGACAAGGAGGCATGGATTAATCAACCTGAGTACAACAACGTATCGCGTCTAACACCAGTTGTTGGTCAGTATCTGTTGCGACATAAGCTTTGCCTAATGCTTTCAATAAAATAAGACGTAATTTTCCAGCTAATACTTTTTTATCGCGCATCATATGCGGCAAATAATCTTCTGGTTGCATAATATCAGGCGAAGTTGTTGGTAAATTAGCACGCACAAGCAATTTTTCAAAACGAGCAACATCATCGCGCATTAAATACCCTAATTTCTCTGAAAGCACTGCTGCCATCAGCATGCCTACTGCAACAGCTTCACCATGTAACCAATTTCCATAACCTAAGTGTGTTTCAATTGCATGACCAAAAGTATGTCCTAAATTCAATAATGCACGATCACCTTGCTCAGTTTCATCACGTGCAACAACATCTGCTTTAATTTGACAACAACGAGCAATACATTGCTGTAAATAAACTTGTTCTAAAGCGACAAGACTATCAATATGTTGCTCTAGCCAATTAAAAAATTCACTATCGAGAATAGCACCATATTTAATCACTTCAGCCAAACCCGCATTGACTTCACGTTTTGGTAAGCTATTTAAGGTTAAAGTATCAACAATTACACAACAAGGCTGATAAAAAGCACCAATCATGTTTTTTCCTAGCTCATGATTTACTGCCGTTTTTCCACCAACTGAAGAATCCACTTGTGCTAACAATGTAGTTGGAATTTGGATAAAACGAACACCTCGTTGATAACTTGCTGCTGCATAACCAGCAATATCACCAATCACACCACCTCCCAATGCAATAATCGTGGTATCTCTCCCATGATTAGCCTGTAAAAGAGCGGTAAAAATCAAATTCAACGAATCTAAAGTTTTGTATTTTTCCCCATCAGGCAATAATACATTTTCAACTAAGCATCCTTTTTTCTCTAAGATTTCTGTGACTTGGCGAAGGTAATATTGTGCAACTGTTGGGTTAGTTACGATCATCACTTTATCACCCGATTTTAATGGGTAACAATTCTCATCTGACAATAAATCTGCACCAATATAAATTGGATAACGGCGCTCTTTTAACTCAACATTCACACATTGCATTGTTTATCCTATTTTTTAACCATTAAGATTATCAATTAAATCCATAATTTGTGTTGCCATTACTTTTGCACTTTGCTCATCTGTTGGCAAAGTAATATCTGCAATTTCTTCATACAAAGGGTTACGAATTTTAGCCAAATCTTCTAATACCTGGCGAGGATCATCTACTTCTTGCAATAACGGGCGTTTTTTATCACGTTGTGTACGCTGATACTGTTTCTCAACTGTCGTTTCTAAATAAATCACGATACCACGTGCAGATAAATGGTTACGATTTTCTTTTGATAATACCGCACCACCACCAGTTGAAAGCACAATACCTTGTCTTTGTGTTAGTTCATTAATAATACGCTCTTCACGCTTACGAAAACCCACTTCGCCTTCGACATCAAAAATCCAACTGATGTCCGCACCAGCACGTTGCTCAATTTCACCGTCCGAATCCACAAAGTCCATATTTAATAGCTGTGCTAGTTGGCGACCAATTGTGCTTTTTCCAGCGCCCATTGGTCCAATTAAGAAAATATTACGCTTTTCTGCCATCTCTAATTTTTCTTCTTGTTCATTAAAATATTGATAATTATGATCTTTTACAAAATAGAGAAGCGACCTAAATCGGTCGCAAAAAGATCACCCAAAAAATAATTTCGATTATCGCAATAAATCACCCTATTTTTCAACCTTCGTGGGCGATTTATTTGCGATATTTACTTGGTTAGAACGAAAGTGCGGTCTATTTTGAGAATTTTTTATCAGGGCGTTTCTGCTCTAACTTCGCCACTGCTTCATTTTGTCTTAAAATATGTGGAGTCACAAAGATAACAAGTTCTCTTTTTTGATGGCGTTCACTTTCTTTACTAAACAAACGTTTTAATACAGGTAAATCACCAAGCACTGGAACTTTGTCTACACCTTTAGTTATCGTATCATGAAATACACCGCCTAAAACAATAGTTTCACCATCTTTTGCAAAAACTTGCGTATTAATTTCTTGTTTATCTATCGAAACAATCTCGCCTTTATCATAAGCCACTCTCGGTCCTAACGAATTTTGACTCACAACCAAATCTAACAAAATAGTGTTATCTTTTGAGATCTGTGGTGTAACATCTAAGCCTAATACGGCCTCACGAAATTCTATAGATTGCGTATTATTCTTGCCACTCGTAATGACATAGGGAATTTCCGTGCCTTGTTTAATACTGGCACTTTTCTTATTTGTCGTCAGCAAGCGCGGGCTAGCGATAATTTCAACATTGTTTTCGCGTTCAAGTGCCGTTAATTCCAGGTCCAATAAGCGCCCATTAATTTTGGCTAATTGTAAAGCAACAGTTCCTGCTGGCGTGACATTCGTTGCAAAATTGACATTGAGATGATCCTGAATATTTACCAATCCATTGCCTTCTAAACTACCTGACACCGAATGCACATTTTGTGCTGGCTCAAAAATTCCCCAGCGTACACCTAACTCTTTTAAGCTCTCATCCGTCATAGTCACAATTCTTGCTTCAATCACAATTTGCTCAACGGGTTTATCCATTTCCATCACTAATTGTTTAATATCTCGGACAGATTCAGCTTGATCTTGGATTAGCAATAAATTACTACGCTCATCAAAGCTGATACTGCCATTCGCCGACAATAAAGAACCATTACCCGTAGTTAATGATTTCATCACTTCTTCTGCCTTAGCAAATTGCAATTTTACTGACGTAGTAACTAAATTAGTCGCGACTGGAGCATTGTCATTTACTACACTGTCAGTTTTAAAGCTGCGGCTTAAATAGTACAACTTGCCTTCTTTGTGTAATTCCAGTTGTTTAATCTTAGCAACAGCGTGTAGAAGCTGATCAAAAGTAGTTTGTTCTAATTGCAGTGATAATGCGCCATCTAATTCATCATCAATGACGAGGTTTTTATTTTGTTGTAATGCCAATTGTTGTAAAGTTTCTACTAACGGAGCTTGCTTCAAGCGAATAGAAAAAGTATCACTAGGTTGAGCTACTGCACACCAAACAAAACTTAACCAAAATAGACCGCACTTAATACTAGGCTTAATCCATGTTTGCATATTATCTTCCTAAAGCTTAATGAATAATGTGGCGCTGTCAGTACAACTTTGTTTATTTTTCCAATAAGTAAGAGTGACACCTTGTTTGCTAATTTGCTGAATCAGAAAGCCTTCTGGCGTTAATAGTTGATTAAGAGAAGCACTCTGAAGCTGTTTCCCTGCATTGACAAAAAGCGCTTGCCATTCTGTTTGCTGCTGTAACACCCCAATTAACTTCAATTCATCTAGACTATCCGTTGGGAACAATGCTGACTGTGC
Organism: Pasteurella oralis; assembly: GCF_002850605.1. Lineage (GTDB taxonomy): Bacteria > Pseudomonadota > Gammaproteobacteria > Enterobacterales > Pasteurellaceae > Pasteurella > Pasteurella oralis. The sequence goes on along the minus strand of NZ_NXGB01000001.1, from coordinate 80,116 downwards.
AATATTACAAGAAGTAAGCAACATTGATTTTTCAGTTTTCAAAACAACATGTCTCTGCTCTTGTCGTTGAGTTCGATCAAAGGGATCTGCTTGTACACTAAGTGCAAAGCTAAACACAACAAGCGCGGTCAATTTTTGCATTATTTTCACTCCTCTATTGGCTGTAATTGCAACAAAATATCCGCTTGTATTGATCCTCCCTCTACATGTTCACTTTTCACTAATTGCAATTTATTAAGTCTTAATTGTGGATACTGAAGCAAAAGTGCGGTTAAAAATTGTTGAAAATCGGCAAAATAGCTTTGAAATTGCAAATTAAGCTGTGGAAAAGAATGAAATGCCCATTCAGTAGAATGCAATATGATTTTGTCAGAATATTGCTGAATATATTGATTTATTTTCACAACTTTATTTGTCAATATTGGAGTTAAAGCAGACTGTGCCATATGTTGTTTTAAACTGGCTAAAATCTGCTGTTTATGCTGTAAATGTTGTGTTTGCTCAGTTAACTCAACTCCAATTTGCCTAATCTGTTGATATTGCTGGCTAATTTGAAATATCGTATATGCCCATCCAACAATAACCAAGAGAGCAAGTAAAATTGTTCGTCGAATAAAAGATAAACTCAATAGCTTGCCAAATAAAGTATCTGGATTAGTTAAATAGTTCAACATATATGATTTACTCCTCTGCTAATTGCAGCTCAAACTGAAAAGAAATTTGTTGTGACTCGGGTTGAAAATGAGTCAGCTTCACTTGCTTAAACAAGGAATGAGATGAAAGAAACTGATTTAAACGCTCAAATTCTGCCTGACTCACGACATCCCCTGTCAAAATGAGTAACGTAGTCTGCCAATTTAATTCAACTAGCTCCCCTTGTTCTAATGGTAATTTTGCTATGCACTCTAAAAGCATACGGAGCTTTTCTGTAGAGAGTAAAAATGTTTTTTCTTGTACTGCATGACGTTGCCGTAATTGTGACAATTGATAGTTCACTTGTTGCAAAGTTGCAGTAATTTTCTGTAAATTAGCTCGCTCTGATATTTGCTGTTGTGTCAATGATTCAGATAATAATAACAAGGCAAAATTGCCTGCAATGAAGCAAGTGAATACAACGAAAAATTGTATCGCAAATATTATTAAACGTTGCTGATATTGCTTCTGCCGCCAAGGTAATAGATTCAAATGGTATTTCACTTTTTATCCCGTCAAAATTATTTATTGCTTCAAACAACACTGGACAATTGTGTACCCCACAATGCATTGCCTAGCGCAATTACAGGTAAATCGGTATGCAACTCGATCCAATCTGGCGGCACAGCAGTTTGTGAATGACAGTAAACTATCACTTGCTTGGGTCGATGCTCATAACGTTGACAAAATTGGGTATAAAGTGTGATCAAATCTGAATGGGCTTGTTGCAAGACAAGATGTTGATATTTTTGTTCCTCAATAGCAATACAGCCTTGTTCGTCTTGATATAAAAACAATGTCGCTGCGCACTTCACTTGAGGCATGAGAAATTGGAAAGCGCGTAAAATCGTATGTGCTAAATTGTCTAACACGTCAATATTTAGTGCCGATAACTCGGCTAAATATTGTTGCACAATCGACTTTTGAATGGCAAAAAGACTGAGTTGGAAGCCTTGTTGTACTATGCCTGCACAATAATCAAACCAAAGTGTAGATATAGGAATTGATAATTCTTGTTCTAATAGAAAGTGACATTGCTGTTCACATTCTTGATCATTCAATTGTTGTGGTAATAATATACTTTTTGTCCAAATTTGATGAGGCGAAATCGCGGCAACAAAAGATAAACGCGTTTTTTGCTTGCTTTCCAAACAAGCAAGAATCTTATTCTTAGCCTCTGCTAACATTGCTACCTTTGTACAAAATCTATGCGGCTTATGTTGTATATCTAACCAGACAAATTCAACATTGTGTCCACGTTGCCACACACCCACTTGAGTTAAAGTTGTCGAAAATCCCCACATTTCATACCTCTTCTTTACTGATTATTTACATTTTTGCTGAACTTTTAGCTTTGGATTTAGTCTTGTTATCTTTATACTGTGAATAATTTTTTGAGTTTTTTAATAAACGAGCATTAACCAAGAGAGAATTTTTCGATGCGGATCGCAAAATTAATATTAAGTACCCTATTAACGTTAATTGTATTGGGTTGTGTCGCGGTAGGTGCGGTATATGTCTATTTGAAAGCAGATTTACCTGATGTAGAAAGCCTAAAAACGGTTGAATTACAACAACCTATGCAAATTTATACTGCGGATGGGAAACTTATTGGTGAAGTCGGTGAACAACGCCGTATCCCTGTGCCATTAGCACAAATTCCACAGCCTCTTATCAATGCAGTCCTCGCAACAGAAGATAACCGTTTCTATGATCATCATGGTTTAGATCCTATTGGGATTGCTCGTGCCATTATAGTAGCGGTTACCAAAGGCGGAGCCTCTCAAGGAGCAAGTACGATTACACAGCAGCTAGCGCGTAATTTCTTCTTAACTCCAGAAAAATCTATTGAACGTAAAGCAAAAGAAGCGGTTTTAGCAATTGATATTGAAAATACGCTCACTAAAAATGAAATTTTAGAGCTGTATTTAAATAAAATTTATCTAGGCTATCGCTCTTATGGTGTTGCTGCTGCGGCAAAAACCTATTTTGGTAAAGAGTTAGATCAATTAACCCTGTCTGAAATGGCAGTTATTGCAGGTTTACCAAAAGCACCTTCTACAATGAATCCAATCTATTCATTAAAACGGGCGACCGAACGACGTAATATTGTGTTAGGGCGTATGCTGACCACAAAATACATCACGCAAGAAGAATATGATGTAGCAATTAAAGAACCTATTGTTGCGAGTTATCATGGCGCACAAATTGATTTCCGTGCAGATTACGTCACTGAAATGGCACGCCAAGAAATGGTAAGACGCTTTGGTGAAGAAAAAGCCTATACTAGTGGCTTTAAGGTTTACACAACTGTGCTGTCAAAAGATCAAGCAGAAGCACAAAAAGCTCTACGTCATAATTTAATTGATTATGACATGCGCCATGGCTATCGTGGGGGAGCACCACTCTGGCAAAAAGAGGAAACGCCTTGGGAACAAGATCGCATTATTGGATTCTTAAAGAAACTGCCAAATTCTGAACCGCTCTTACCTGCAGCAGTATTAGCTACAAATAAAACAGGCGCGGAATTACTACTATCCTCTGGTGAAAAAATGATTTTATCAAATAATGCAATGCGCTGGGCAGGTAAAAAAACACCCAAAGTAGGCGATCAAATTTGGGTTCGCCAACGTGATAATGGCGAATGGATTTTAGGGCAAGTGCCAGAAGTAAATTCCGCTTTAGTATCATTAAATAGTGATAATGGTGCTATTGAAGCCTTAGTCGGTGGTTTTAGCTTTGAACAAAGTAAATTTAATCGTGCAACGCAGTCTTTAGTACAAGTCGGCTCCTCAATTAAGCCTTTCATTTATGCTGCCGCATTAGAAAAAGGACTCACCTTATCCAGTGTATTACAGGATTCGCCTTTAGTATTGAAAAAAGCGGGTCAAAAGCCTTGGGCACCTAAAAATTCTCCAAATCGTTTTGACGGTCCAATGCGCTTGCGTGTAGGTCTAGGTTTATCAAAAAATATGATTGCTATTCGTGCAATGCAAATGGTCGGTGTGGAATTTACTGCTGAATTTTTACAACGCTTTGGTTTCAAAAAAGAACAATTCTTTGCTAGTGAGGCATTAGCATTAGGTGCGGCTTCATTCACGCCACTAGAGATGGCTCGAGGTTATGCTGTATTTGATAATGGTGGCTTTTTAATTGAACCTTTTATTATCAACCGTATTTTAGATAACACAGGTAAGGAGATTTTCCTCGCTAATCCCAAAATTGCTTGTATTACTTGTCATGATATTCCTGTGTTATATGGCGAAACAGAAAAATTAGATGCATTCAAAAATTATGATTTAAGCCTGACTGAAAATCTCAATATCGATGTGTCTGATGAAGGAGGTGATGAACTTGGTGATATCATACCAGATATTCCAGATCTACAACCTATTAGCACTAACACAATTGATGAAAGTAATTTACATTTCATGGCAGCGGCTAAAACAGATAATTCAGAAACACAGTATGCTCCACGCGTAATCAGTGGTGAATTAGCCTTTTTAGTGCGTAGTGCTTTAACATCAGCAATTTATGGTGAAGCAGGTAAAAGCTGGGTTGGAACAAGCTGGCGCTTATCCAAAGCATTCAAACGCCAAGATATTGGCGGCAAAACGGGTACAACCAATAATTCTAAAGTCGCTTGGTATGCGGGATTTGGCGCACATTTGACTACAGCGGTTTACGTTGGGTTTGATGATAATAAACGCAACTTAGGTCGTGGCGAAGCAGGTGCTAAAACGGCTATGCCAGCTTGGCAAGCTTACATGCAAGCCAGTTTAGCCGATATCCCTGAACGTAAATTAACACCGCCACCAAATATTGTAGAAAAACGCATTGACACAGGCTCTGGTTTATTAACAGGCAGTGGCGGACGGATTGAATATTTCATCAATGGTACCGAACCTAAACGTACTTACGTTGAAGAACAAGGCTACTACATACCTTCTGATTTTACTAACCCTGATAGTAATTCATCAGTAGGCGACCGAGAAGAACTCTTCTAAAATCTACCGCACTTTTGACAATAAAAGTGCGGTCTCTTTTTTGTAATTTCTATTTTTAAGGCAATATTTATGCTCAGTTATCGTCACAGTTTTCATGCAGGTAATCACGCCGATGTATTAAAACACATTGTATTAATGCTAATTATTGAAAATCTCCAATTAAAAGAAAAGGGCTTCTATTATTTAGATACACATGCTGGCGTAGGACGTTATCGCTTATTTAGTGAAGAAGCAGAAAAAACAGCAGAATTTGCCGAAGGTATTGGACGGCTTTGGCAACGTGATGATCTACCCGAAGAAATTGCACGCTATGTTAAAGTAATTAAAAAATTCAATTATGGCGGTAAAGAATTACGTTATTACGCGGGTTCACCATTGATTGCTGCAACGATGCTACGCGCACAAGATCGTGCCTTATTCACTGAATTACACCCTAGCGATTTTCCACTGCTGCGTAACAATTTTAAAGATTTTCAAAATGTGATAAGCAAAAGAGAAAATGGTTTTCAACAATTAAAAGCTACTTTACCCCCAAAAGAAAGACGTGGTTTAGTCTTAATTGATCCACCTTATGAATTAAAAGAAGATTATGATTTAGTGGTGCAGGCTGTCGAGGAAGGTCATAAACGCTTTGCGACGGGCACTTATGCAATTTGGTACCCTGTTGTGTTACGTCAACAAATTAAACGTATGCTACGCAACTTCGAAAATACTGGGATTCGTAAAATCTTACAAATTGAATTAGCTGTTCGTCCAGATAGCGAACAACGCGGAATGACAGCCAGTGGTATGATTGTGATTAATCCACCTTGGGCACTTGAACAACAAATGAAAAAAATTCTGCCTTATTTAACTCAAACGCTAGTCCCAGAAGGAACTGGTAGTTGGTCAGTTAGATGGGTAGTGCCAGAATAAGCTATTACCAATTAAACTGATTTACAATGTCATTTTGCTTTATGTTTGTTTATTCGGCAAAATGATGACAGATTTATTGTAATTATGTGAATTTAGAAAGGAATGCAACAATGACAAAACATTATGATTATATTGCTATCGGTGGCGGTAGCGGTGGTATTGCCTCAATCAATCGTGCAGCAAGCTACGGCAAAAAATGTGCCATCATCGAAGCTAAACATTTGGGTGGTACTTGCGTCAATGTGGGCTGTGTGCCAAAGAAAGTCATGTGGTATGGCGCACAAGTAGCTGAAGCAATCCATCTTTATGCGCCAGATTATGGTTTCGATCTGAATGTGAATAAATTTGACTTTGCCAAATTAGTTGAAAACCGACAAGCTTATATTAGTCGTATTCATACTTCTTACAATAATGTTTTAGCCAAAAATAATGTTGATGTTATTCAAGGATTTGCTAAGTTTGTTAATGCTAATACAGTAGAAGTGAATGGCGAACACATTACAGCGGATCATATTTTAATCGCCACTGGTGGTCGCCCAAGCCGTCCAAACATTGTGGGTGTAGAATATGGAATCGATTCTGATGGTGTATTTGCATTAACACAATTACCAAAACGTGTTGCTGTTGTTGGTGCAGGTTATATCGCCGTTGAACTTGCTGGCGTAATGAATAGTTTTGGAGTTGAAACCCATTTATTTGTCCGTCAGCATGCACCATTACGTCATTTTGATCCACTCATCGTAGACACATTATTAGAAGTCATGGCACAAGATGGTATCCATCTGCATACCCATGCTATTCCAAAACAAATCATAAAAAATGCAGACGGTTCATTAAACTTACAACTTGAAGATGGACGGACACAAGAAGTCGATTGCTTAATTTGGGCAATTGGTCGCCACCCTGCAACAGATGTAATTAACTTAGCTGTGACAGGGGTAAAAACTAACGAACGTGGATTTATTAAAGTAGATAAATATCAAAATACGAATATAAAAGGTATATATGCTGTCGGTGACATTATTGAAGGAGGTATTGAATTAACTCCTGTCGCCGTTGCTGCGGGTCGCCGTTTATCTGAGCGCTTATTCAATAATAAGCCAAATGAACATTTAGACTATAATTTGGTACCAACCGTCGTATTTAGCCACCCGCCAATTGGTACAGTGGGACTAACAGAGCCACAAGCAATTGAACAATACGGTGCAGAAAATGTAAAAATTTATAAATCAGCTTTCACGCCAATGTATAGTGCTGTTACACAGCATCGTCAACCTTGCCGTATGAAGCTAGTTTGTGTAGGTAAAGAAGAAAAAATCGTTGGTTTACACGGAATTGGCTTTGGCGTAGATGAAATGATTCAGGGTTTTGCTGTCGCCATTAAAATGGGGGCAACTAAAACAGACTTTGATAATACCGTTGCAATTCATCCAACGGGTTCGGAAGAATTTGTGACCATGCGTTAACACAAAAAACTACTCAAATTAAAAGGCGATATAAATCAATCAAATATCGCCTTTTTAATGAAATTTAGTAAAAATCGACCGCACTTTAGCATATCAAGCTAAGCAATCTTCTCTTTATAATGCTGACGACAAACGGATAAATAGCTGTCATTACCACCAATTTGAATTTGCGCACCATCACGCACAACTTCTCCCTGCGCATTTAAACGCAACACGAAATTAGCTTTACGTCCGCAATAACAAATGGTTTTAAGCTCTTCTAATTGATCTGCCCATGCAAGTAAGTACTGACTTCCCTCAAATAACTCTGCTTGAAAATCGGTACGCAAACCATAGCACAATACAGGAATATTAAATTTATCCACCACTTCACTGAGCTGGTGAACCTGTGCCTTAGTTAAAAATTGGGCTTCATCTACTAAAATACAATTAAGCTTTTCACGTGTTAAATGTTGTTCTATTTCAGCAAGCAAATTGCTTTCTTTATGAAAAAGCTGCGCATCCTGACTAATGCCAATACGTGAGGTCACTTTGCCTACCCCAAAACGATCATCAATTGCCGCAGTGTAAACAAGCGTATTCATATTACGTTCTTGATAATTATATGAAGATTGCAATAAAGTGGTCGATTTTCCCGCATTCATTGTCGAATAATAAAAATAGAGCTTTGCCATATGATTCCTATTGTTATTTTAGTGCCCATTTCCAAAGATAATAAAAAATTGTGCCCGTTAAAGGCGGTAATGCAGCTAACATCAGAATACCAAAAGTGGTACCACCACCGACTAAACGCCCAGCAATAGTCAAATAATCCATAAGCTGTTCTGTTGGCATTGTAAAAACAACAATGGCAATTAACCCCAACATCAATACACAGCCCACACCTGCTGCACGTATTGCTTTTAATTTATTTTGATCCATATCGATCCCTCTGAGTTAGCTTGCTGTAATTGGAGATAATGTTGTCATTGCCCAACGAGGTTTGACTTCAATCGCAAGATCTTGTTTCTCACCTTGTTTCAAGCGTAATAAGCCAGTATAAGCAATCATCGCACCATTATCAGTACAAAATTGAGGCTGTGGGTAAAAGACTTCGCCGTTGAGCTGTTGCATTAATTCTGCCAAATGTTGGCGCAATTGTTTATTCGCACTCACGCCACCCGCGATCACTAAACGTGTGAATCCTGTTTCTTTTAATGCACGACGACATTTAATCACCAATGTTTCCACTACCGCTTGCTGAAAAGCATAAGCAATATCTGCTTTAGTTTGTTCTGTGAGTTCACCTTCTTGTTTAATTGCTTGTGCAATGGTATTTGCAGCAAAGGTTTTCAGTCCTGAAAAACTAAAATCTAAGCCTGGACGATCTGTCATAGGACGCGGAAAAATAAAATGCTCAGGATTTCCCTTTTGTGCTAAACGTGAAAGGGCTGCACCACCAGGATAATCTAGTCCTAACAATTTTGCTGTTTTATCAAAAGCTTCTCCTGCCGCATCATCAATAGACTCACCTAATAATTGATACTGTCCTACTGCATCTACTCTGACTAACTGGGTATGCCCACCAGAAACTAATAATGCAATAAAAGGAAATTGCGGTACATTTTCTTCTAACATTGGCGCCAATAAATGCCCCTCCATATGATGAACACCAATCGCAGGTACATTCCATGCATAAGCTAAGGATCTCGCAATGGTGGATCCTACTAATAATGCACCAACTAAGCCAGGACCTGCTGTATAAGCAATACCATCAATATCTTCTGCACTTAAGTTTGCTTCAGCTAACGCGGCTTGAATTAGAGGCGCTGTTTTACGAATATGATCACGTGAGGCAAGTTCTGGTACTACCCCACCATAATCTGCATGCAATGCAATTTGGGTATACAGTTGATTAGCTACTAACCCTTTTTCTTCATCATAAATCGCAACTCCTGTTTCATCACAAGAGGTTTCAATGCCTAATACTCGCATTTGTTTTTCCTTTCTGCTTCTTTTTGTGGCGAGATTTTACCTTGTTTATTATTCTTTCACCAGTTTGGGTAATGATTTTTATAGAAAAGAGCAAACTTCCCTTTGCTTTTAAGCGAAAAGTAGATTAAAATTGCGACCTTCATTGAATAAGCCGTTTATTCCAAACGGTAAAATAAATTAGCAATTGCAAAATTAATTCCATTGAGGTGATTGGCTTATGCCTGTAATTAAAGTACGTGAAAACGAATCATTTGACGTTGCATTACGTCGTTTTAAACGCTCTTGCGAAAAAGCTGGTATTTTAGCGGAAGTTCGCAGCCGTGAATTTTATGAAAAACCAACGACTATCCGTAAACGTGAAAATGCAACTCGTGCTAAACGTCACGCAAAACGCGTTGCACGTGAAAATGCACGCAATACGCGTTTATACTAATACTTAATACAGTATTTAAAACTCGAGTTATACAAACCGTGAAACCGCTAGGTATCACGGTTTTGTTTCATTCAATAAGCTCCATTTTACCTCCTAACTGAAAGGGCACAAACTTGATGAAAGGCTCAATTCCACGCACATTTATTGATGATCTGCTAGCCAAAACAGATATCGTGGAGCTTATCAATGCCCGAGTAAAGCTCAAAAAAGCAGGTCGTGATTACCAAGCTTGTTGCCCATTTCATCACGAAAAAACCCCTTCATTTACCGTTAGTCAAAAAAAACAGTTTTATCATTGTTTTGGTTGTGGCGCCCACGGCAATGCAATTTCATTTTTAATGGAATATGATAAATTAGAGTTTGTGGAAGCAATTGAAGAATTAGCTGGCATACTAGGTCTTGAAATCCCACGTGAAAATAAACCTCAATTCAACGGTAAGCAAATAAACTACCAAACTAAGCGCAATTTGTATGAATTAATGCAAGAAATTGCACAATTCTATCAACAACAATTAACACAACATATTCCCGCCCAAAGTTATTTGCAACAACGTGGCTTATCCTCCGATGTGATTGAACGTTTTCAAATTGGTTTTGTACCAAATACTTTCGATTCGGTTTTACAGCGCTTTGGTAAAACAAAAGAAGATCAACAAAAACTCTTTGAGCTTGGTATGCTCTCACGTAACGATCGCGGCGATATTTATGATCGTTTTCGTCATCGGGTGATGTTCCCAATTCGAGATCGTCGTGGTAGAACTATTGCGTTTGGTGGGCGCGTTTTGAATGATGACAAGCCAAAATATTTAAACTCACCTGAAAGTGCCACATATCATAAAGGTAACGAGCTTTATGGCTTATTTGAAGCATTACAAAGTAACGAAAGCCCTGACATGCTACTAGTTGTTGAAGGTTATATGGATGTGGTTGCATTAGCTCAATTTGGCATAAATTACGCTGTTGCTTCCCTTGGTACTGCCACTACTGCGGAACAAATCCAATTATTATTTCGTTCAACTGAACAAGCTATTTGCTGTTACGATGGTGATCGTGCAGGACGTGAAGCCGCTTGGCGTGCTTTTGAAAATGCGCTACCTTATTTGGAAGACGGCAGACAACTCAAATTTATTTTCCTACCTGATGGTGAAGATCCCGATTCGTTTATTCGCCAATATGGTAAAACAGGTTTTGAAGACTACATTCAAAAAGCACAATCACTGAGTGAGTTTTTATTCTCTAGTCTTGCACCACAGGTAGATTTCTCAACCAAAGAAGGCAAAACAAAACTCGCAGCATTAGCTGTACCTTTAATCAAAAAAATTCCGGGTGAAATGTTACGTTTATCATTACGTAATACCCTAGCACAAAAACTAGGAATTTTAGACCAAACACAATTGGAGAGCATGATTCCTACTTATACTGAAGTGAAAATCAACACTCAACCAAAAACTGTTAAACGTACGCCAATGCGTTTACTCATAGGATTATTACTACAAAATCCAGAACTCGCCCAACTCGTTCCTAATCTGGTGCCATTAAAAGTACTGAATGAATCAGGTCTTGAATTATTTGAAAAACTGACCGCACTTTGCCAAGAAAAAGTGGGTATTACCACAGGGCAAATCTTGGAGTATTGGCGAGATACGGAACATAGCAAGGCCCTTGAAATTTTGGCTGTTTGGGATCATCTTGTAGAAGATGAAAAAATTGAAGAAACATTTAAAGACACATTACGTTATTTCTATTTTCAACTTATTGAACGTGAAATAGATTCATTAATTGCCAAAGATCGCTCAGAAGGACTAAGTCTGGATGAACGACAAAAGTTAACGCAATTATTATTGAAAAAACAACAAAAGGCATAGTTAATCTATTATAACAATGATAAAATCAGACGTATTTTATCTTCATAACTACTCAATCAAGGCGGATATATTATTATGGATCAAAATCCACAATCTCAATTGAAATTGTTAATCGCACAAGGCAAAGAACAAGGCTATCTCACTTATGCAGAGGTGAACGATCACCTGCCTGAAGAGCTCGTGGATGCAGAACAAATTGAAGATATTATTCAGATGATCAACGATATGGGTATTCAAGTGCTAGAAACCGCACCTGATGCAGATGATCTGATGTTAAATGAAGCGATTGCTGACGAAGATGCAGTGGAAGAAGCAACACAAGTGCTATCCAGTGTTGAAGCTGAAATTGGACGTACAACTGACCCTGTGCGTATGTATATGCGTGAAATGGGTAGTGTAGAACTCCTTACTCGCGAAGGTGAAATTGATATTGCGAAACGTATTGAAGAAGGGATCAATGAAGTACAAAGCGCAATTGCCTTCTATCCTGAAGCGATTAGCTATTTACTTGAACAATATGATCTCGTCGAAGAAGGCGGTGTCCGTTTAGCTGATTTAATTACAGGTTTTGTTGATCCTAATGCAATGACGGAAGGAGAAGTTGCTGAAATTGAAGAATCTTATGATGAGGATGAAGATTCAAGTAACGTCACCGTAGAGATCAATGATGATGAGGAGGAAGAGGAAGAGGAAGAAGAAAGTGAAGAAACAAGCTCAAGCGATGACAGCGACTCTGATAATTCAATTGATCCCGAAGTTGCCCGTGAAAAATTCTTAGAATTAAGAACTCAGCATGGCAAAACAATGGCATTCATTGAAAAACATGGTCGTACAAGTAAAAAATCAAAAGATCAAATCCAAGCATTAGCTGATGTTTTCACTCAATTCCGCTTAGTCCCGAAACAATTTGACATGCTTGTTAACTTAATGAGCAACATGATGCGTTCTGTACGCTTACAAGAACGTAGTATTCAAAAAATTGTTGTTGATAAAGCAAAAATGCCAAAAGAACAATTCCAAAAAGTGTTCGTTGGGCATGAAAACCAAGATACTTGGTTAGTCAAAGCATTGTCATCAAGTAAAACATGGTCAGAAAAGTTGGCTAAACACGAAGCAGAAATTCGTTATCACATTCAAAATATTCTGGAAATTGAAAGCCAAACAAACCTTACCGTACAACAAATTCGTGAAGTTTGTGAACGTATTGCGGCAGGCGAATTAAAAGCGCGCCGTGCCAAAAAAGAAATGGTTGAAGCTAACTTACGTTTAGTGATTTCAATTGCTAAAAAATATACTAACCGTGGCTTACAATTTTTAGATCTGATCCAAGAAGGTAACATTGGTTTAATGAAGGCGGTTGATAAATTTGAATATCGTCGTGGTTATAAATTCTCAACTTATGCAACTTGGTGGATTCGTCAAGCCATCACACGTTCTATCGCAGACCAAGCAAGAACGATCCGTATTCCTGTACATATGATCGAAACAATTAATAAATTAAATCGTATTTCGCGTCAAATGTTACAAGAAATGGGACGTGAAGCTTCACCAGAAGAACTAGCAGAACGTATGGGTATGCCAGAAGATAAAATTCGTAAGGTATTAAAAATTGCGAAAGAACCAATTTCAATGGAAACGCCAATTGGTGATGATGATGATTCACATTTAGGAGATTTCATTGAAGATTCAACACTTGAGCTGCCATTAGATTCTGCTACAGCACAAAGTCTAAAAGTTGCAACCCATGAAGTACTTGAAGGTTTAACACCACGTGAAGCGAAAGTATTACGTATGCGTTTTGGTATTGATATGAATACTGACCATACTTTAGAAGAAGTTGGTAAACAATTTGATGTCACACGTGAGCGTATCCGTCAAATCGAAGCTAAAGCGTTACGTAAACTCCGTCATCCGAGTCGTTCCGAGACATTAAGAAGTTTCTTAGACGAATAATATTAAAGATTCAAAGGCTGTTAATAAAATTAACAGCTTTTTTGTTTAAATTTAAAACATGCGACAGCCAAGTCCTAGACTTTATTATAAGATTTCTCTATAATTCCCAAGTTTTCAATTCATAAGACCGCCCCCATAGCTCAGTCGGTCAGAGCAGTCGACTCATAATCGATTGGTCACAGGTTCAAGTCCTGTTGGGGGCACCATTTTCTACTCAACTCTTTTTACTACTCTGCTTCAAAGCAAATATACATAAACGCATTGACTCATGTTATAAAAATACATTGCTGATTAATGGTTGAATCATCACATTGATTATTTCCTTAGCTCACTATTTGAAATTAAAGTCAACATCCGAAATTTGTATATATTTAAAGCTATATTGTTATATTCATGTTAAACTCTATTACAGTGTTTTGTATAAGGCATGTACTTATTGGTGAAAAACAGCGTACATAAATGATTACAAAAACACTTTTTTATTCAATATTTGATTTTAGTTTTTATTGACTTACGCATAGAGGAGAAAAATATGGGGTGGATTTCAGCTATTATCGTAGGCGCTTTAATTGGTTGGATTGCAGAAAAAGTCATGAAAAGTGACATGGGTCTGTTAATGAACATCATCATCGGTATTATAGGTTCATCACTTGGTCGTTGGGTATTTGGTGATCTACTTGATATCGGTTCTGCTCATACTGCTGGCAGCTTTACAATGTCAGGCTTACTATTTGGTGTATTAGGCGCAAGCTTACTTATCTTTATCTTAAGATATCTCAAAATAATGAAATAAATTAACTCATTTTTACACTGTATTCCAGCTAACAGCTAAATAAGCTAAAACTTAAATGTTGGAATACAGTATTATTAACATTGCCTGCACAGTCTTTCTTTTTTTCCTAACAACAACTCCGTGTCTACCTGAATACTGATATTGTGTTATTCAACATGTGATAGTTGTTTTAGGTCAATGAAAATATTTGTGATGATTTTCAAGATAGAAGCCAATTACTTGTTATTTGAAGCATTGGATATATTTGGGCATAAGAAACTGCCTCTTAGTCAGTTGAATATAAAGCCAAGTTTTGAGAGGCAGATCAATAAGAACCTTAATATGAATACTGTTTAAAAATCAATCTCTAAAATTATTAAATTGGAAAGGTTGTCCTAGTTCTGCATTCTTCACTAACTGAATCGTCGCTTGTAAATCATCTCTTGATTTACCCGTCACACGTACTTGATCACCTTGAATCTGTGTTTGGACTTTCAATTTAGCGTCCTTAATTAACTTAGTAATTTTCTTCGCCATCTCAGTTTCAATCCCTTGTTTTAACTTAATTTCTTTACTATAAGTTTTACCACTGTGTTCATACTCAGTTGGAATAGCTAATGAGCTAGAATCGATACCACGTTTAATACAAGCATTACGCAAAATATCAACTAACTGTTCAACTTGAAAATCTGATTCACTAGAAACTTTAATCGTTTCACTCTTTTCGTTTAGCTCAATTGCCGCTTGCACATTACGAAAATCCCAACGATTTGTTAAATCACGATTTGCATTGTCTACTGCATTGCGTACTTCATGTAAAGTAATTTCAGACACAATATCAAAAGAAGGCATGATTATTTACTCCTTAGTTAATCGATCATTCGCACTCAATAAACACAAAAGTGCACTAAAGTCTGCGAAGTTTACCACAATTTTCGCCTGTTGTTGCACTTTTGGTTTGGCATGCAATGCAACCCCTAATCCAGCTACTGTCAGCATGGCTAAATCATTCGCACCATCACCAATAGCAACTGTATTGTCTGGCGTAATCTCATATTGTTGTGCTAATTGCTGCAATGTTGTAGCTTTATATTCCGCATCAACCACACGACCTTTGACTTCACCAGTTAATATTCCATCTTGGATTTCAAACTGATTTGACACTGTATAATCAAGCTTTAAGATTGCTCTTAAATAATCTGTAAAATAAGTGAATCCACCAGACGCAATTGCCGTTTTCCAACCATATTGTTGTAACTGATTAATGGTTTCCACTAATCCTGGCATTAAAGGTAAATTTTCTCTAACTTGTACTAAAATCTGTTCTGATGCGCCTTTTAACGTAGCTACACGACGACGCAAACTTTGCTCAAAATCCAATTCGCCACGCATTGTTTGCGCTGTAATTGAGGAAACTAACTCGCCTGTACCCGCTAATTTTGCTATTTCGTCAATACATTCAATTTGAATCGCAGTGGAATCCATATCCATCACCAACAAACCAGCTTGTTTTAAACGTGGAACAAAATCAATTTGTGCAAGATCTAAACTAAGTTCATGCGCATAAGTGAGCCACTGTGCTTGCCATGTTCCTTGTAATAGCACAACAGTATTGTATAAAACAGTCCAGCCATCTAAAATAACAAAATTTTCACCGCATTTTTGCTGAAATTGTTGTAATCGCGCATAATTTAAATCTGCTCCATACAAAATAAATTTTGTCTGACCCATAGTTGGTCTTTCATCGGCTAAAAATGTTGTTGGGAATTGAGGGAAATATTGAGTAATGGTTGCAAGATTTTGTGTTTGCATAGAAAATCCTGTAAATTGTGATTTAAAATAAAGTGGTTGTATTCTAGCTTATTTACTTATCTTTAGGAAAAAAGAACTTGCATTTAGCCAAAGAAAAACTGATTAAACTTACCATGATCATCTCGATCATTTTATTTTGTGTCGCCACCATTGCGGTCATTTTATTTGGGGTACAACAATTTAAAATTGGTTCACAATTAGCGAGTGTTAATCAGGTATCCAACTTATCGCATTTATTAGTACGTCAACAAGCAAACTTATTTTCTATGTTGCTCGTGAACAATGCGAGTACGGAAAAATTGAACGAAAATTTAAATTCTTTCGCTAAAGAAGAATTTGTACTTGATGCTTCTATTTACGCGAATAATGGCGAATTATTAGCACAAACTAACCAATCTAAAGACTTACGCTCAACTTTAGGTTTAGCTAGTCAAACGCAACAAGACGATGATAGCAATACCCAGCAAATTGTTGAACCTATTTATTCTTCTAATGGTATCGAAGGTTTCTTACGCGTCACCTTCGATGCTAAATATGGTAAAACGACACAAAACAAAATCGATCAAATTTTTCACCAGCTCTACGGCGAACTGATTATTGTTTTTCTCGCTGGTATATTACTCGCTAGCTCAGTACATTATTTTTTAAGTCATTATCGTAGAGCATACCGCACAAAAACCGATACTAAACCGTCTCGCATCTTAAAACCCGTGAAAAATACATTACACTACCATCGTCGCCGTAAACGTTTTAATAAATAACACCAAAGCGCATCATTCACAGAAAAAAGGCAATAAAAAACCGCAACTTCAACTAAAGTGCGGTTTTATATTATTTAAAAGTCAAAAATTATGCTAATTTTTTGATTTGTGCAGATAATTTAGCTTTGTGGTTCGCTGCTTTGTTCACGTGAATTAAACCTTTAGAAGCCATTCTATCTACAACTTTTTGCATTTCTACAAATGCTGCTTCTGCTACTGATTTATCACCTGCTGCTACTGCTGCGTAAACTTTTTTAATGTAAGTACGCATCATTGAGCGTTGACTTGCATTGTGCTGACGGCGTTTTTCTGATTGAATCGCACGTTTTTTAGCTGACTTGATATTAGCCAAGGTCAAACTCCTAAAATTATTTGTTAGTAAACGAGATAAATTAAAGGCGTAAAATATGCCTATTTTCTATGCTTTTGTCAATGACTAATTTGGCGTTGTCACTGAAAATTTGTTATTGGTTTCGGTGAGACACAACCGAAAGTTTTCGCATCGTTATATCAATTAAGCTCGCTTAAGATGGCTCACCAAACGATGTGGGCGAGATTTTAGCAGTTTTTTTACATAGAATATAGCGTAAAAACGAAATTTCTATACAATTAAGTAAAATTTATTCAGACAACCAAGTCGAGTACATTATTTTGAGCAAAGGATTATTAAAATCAGGCATTGTGGTCAGTTCAATGACTTTATTATCACGTATTTTAGGCTTAATACGAGATGTTGTTATCGCGAATTTATTAGGGGCAGGCGTTGCCGCAGATGTTTTTTTATTCGCCAATAAAATTCCCAATTTTCTCCGTCGTCTCTTTGCAGAAGGTGCATTCTCACAAGCCTTTGTTCCCGTCCTTGCCGAATACCAAAAATCGGGCGATATTGATAAAACACGAGAATTTATCGGTAAAGTATCTGGCACTTTGGGTGGATTAGTGTCAATCGTGACACTCTTTGCGATGATTTTTTCTCCACTTGTTGCAGCTATTTTTGGAACTGGTTGGTTTTTAGATTGGCTTAATGATGGAGCTAATGCAGTCAAATTTGAACAAGCTTCATTATTATTAAAAGTGACGTTTCCTTACTTGTGGTTTGTCACTTTTGTTGCCTTATCCGGTGCTATTCTCAATACTATTGGTAAATTTGGTGTGATGTCTTTTTCACCAGTTCTGCTCAATATTGCCATGATTTGTACCGCTCTTTTCCTTGCACCACGTATGAATAATCCTGATCTCGCTCTCGCAATTGGAATCTTTCTCGGTGGTTTACTGCAATTTTTATTCCAAATTCCTTTTTTAAAACAAGCAGGTCTATTAGTAAAACCCAAGTGGGCTTGGCATGATGAAGGGGTAAAAAAAATCCGTACACTGATGATCCCCGCGTTGTTTGGAGTATCTGTTAGTCAAATAAATTTATTATTAGATACCTTAATCGCCAGCTTCTTAATGACGGGTTCTATCAGTTGGCTTTACTATTCTGATCGTTTATTAGAGTTCCCATTAGGGTTATTTGGTATCGCTATTTCGACTGTCATTCTGCCAACACTGGCGCGTCAGCATGTCAATCGCAGCGAGAATGGCGAACAAAGTAATCAAGATTTTCGCAACACGATGGATTGGGGTGTACGTATGATCTTATTACTTGGTATCCCCGCGATGGTCGGTATCGCTATCCTCGCTCAACCATTATTACTTGTGCTCTTTATGCGAGGTAATTTTGGTTTAAACGATGTGCAAGCGGCTTCACTTTCATTGTGGGCGTTTAATATGGGCTTACTGAGTTTTATGTTAATTAAAATCCTCGCCAATGGTTACTATGCACGTCAAGATACTAAAACTCCCGTTAAAATTGGTATTATTGCGATGATTAGCAACATGGGCTTTAACCTACTTGCTATTCCTTTTAGCTATGTAGGATTAGCCATGGCATCGGCAATATCAGCAACATTGAATGCTTACTTACTCTATCGTGGTTTAGCTAAACAAGAGATCTATCATTTTAGTCGCAAAAGTGCGGTCTTTTTTGGCAAAGTTTTGTTTGCAGCAGCAGCCATGGGAGGACTAGTTTGGTATAACACACCAAACCTACTCGAATGGCATGCAATGAACTTCTTGACTCGCATACATTGGCTAGTTTGGCTAATTGGTTTAGCCATCCTTGTTTACTTTGGCACACTTGTTCTACTTGGCATTCGCAAACAACATTTATTCAGCAAGGGATAAGCATAAAAAAATATCGCCTATTTAATGAATTTATGCTTATAATGTCCGGATTATTTTGGCTTATAAATTTCGAACGGATAACGATTTCAATGCGACTGATTCGTGGCATTCATAATTTACCTAAAAATTTATCAGGTTGTGCACTAACAATTGGCAATTTCGATGGTGTTCATCTTGGTCACCAAGCCATTTTGCGTCATTTACAGCAAAAAGCAGAGCAATTAAATTTGCCAGTCATCGTCATGTTATTCGAGCCTCAGCCACGAGAATATTTTACAAGTGAAACAGTGCCAGCTCGTTTAATGCGTTTACGTGATAAATTACATTATCTTGCCGAAGCGGGCGTTGACTACGTCATGTGCATTCGATTTAATCAAACATTTGCCCAACAAAGTGCACAAGATTTTATCCAAGATTGGCTAGTAAACAAGCTAAAAGTGAAATTTTTAAGCATTGGAGATGATTTTCGTTTTGGCGTCAAACGACAAGGAGATTTCCACTTATTACAACAAGCAGGCCAACAATTTGGCTTTATAGTTGAAGATAATCATAGTTTTTGTCTTGAGCAATTACGCATTAGCAGCACAGCTATCCGAGAAGCTCTCGCTAATGATGAGTTGGTCCGTGCTGCCGCTATGCTAGGCAGACCCTATTGTATTTTAGGACGTGTTGTACATGGTAATAAACTCGGACGAACTATTGGTTTTCCAACAGCCAACATTCCTTTACACCGTCAAGTCAATCCTGTTAAAGGCGTGTATGCGGTTAAAGTGCGGTTAAAAAATGAAAAAATTTACCGAGGTGTTGCCAATATAGGTAAACGCCCCACTATCAATGGAGTCGTACAGCTTTTAGAAACTCATCTTTTTGATTTTAAAGGTGATATTTACGGACAATGTCTTGAAGTGGAATTTTGCCACAAAATCCGCAACGAAGTTAAGTTTCCTTCTTTTGACGCATTAAAACAACAAATTGCTCAAGATGTAGAAACCGCAAAACAATTTTTCAGAACACAACATATAAAAGATTAGTTAATTTTATTAATTGGGATATCACAATGACAGTTGATTATAAAAACACTCTTAACCTGCCAGAAACAGGTTTTCCTATGCGTGGTGATTTGGCCAAACGAGAGCCAAACATGTTAAAAAATTGGTATGAAAAAGATCTCTACCAAAAAATTCGCCAAGCATCAAAAGGCAAAAAATCCTTTATTCTGCACGATGGTCCTCCCTACGCAAACGGCACCATTCATATTGGTCACGCAGTTAATAAAATTCTAAAAGATATCATTGTTAAATCTAAAACCGCACTAGGTTATGACTCACCTTACATTCCAGGTTGGGATTGCCATGGCTTGCCAATTGAATTAAAAGTTGAAGGTATTGTTGGTAAACCAAATGAAAAAATCTCTGCTGCAGAATTCCGTGAGGAATGCCGTAAATATGCGGCTGAGCAAGTTGAAGGTCAGAAAAAAGATTTCATCCGCTTAGGCGTGTTAGGTGATTGGGATAATCCATACTTGACGATGAATTTCAATACTGAAGCGAATATCATTCGTGCTTTTGGTAAAGCAGTCGAAAACGGACACTTATATAAAGGTTCAAAACCTGTTCATTGGTGTTTAGATTGTGCCTCATCGCTTGCTGAAGCAGAAGTAGAATATGAAGATAAAGTATCGCCTTCTATTTATGTACGTTTTAATGCCGTTGACCCTACTGAAGTAGAAGCAAAATTTAATGCACTAGGTAAAGGTTCAGGTAAAATTTCTGCAGTAATCTGGACAACAACACCTTGGACAATTCCATCGAATCGAGCAATTGCATTACATGAAAACCTAGACTATCAATTAGTTCAATTTAATGATGAGCGCGTCATTTTAGCTAAAGATTTAGTCGAAGATGTTACTAAAGCGGCAGGCATTGAACAATTTAGCCTATTGGGCGAAGCTAAAGGAAAAGAGCTTGAATGGCTACGCTTCAATCACCCATTCTATCAATTCAGCGTACCATTTATTTTAGGCGATCATGTAACCACTGATGGCGGTACTGGTTTAGTTCATACCGCACCAGATCATGGTCACGACGACTATGTTATCGCAATGAAAAATGGTATTGAAATGGCGGGTTTGATTGGTAATGATGGCTTATTTAAAGCAGATGTTCCCTTCTTTGCGGGTAAAGGCGTATTCGAATCTAACGATCTTGTTGTAGCAAAACTCCAAGAAGTCGGTGCAATGTTAAAATTCAGCAAAATCAAGCATAGCTATCCACATTGCTGGCGCCATAAAACACCAATTATTTTCCGTGCAACACCACAATGGTTTATTGGTATGGAAAAACAAAGTTTACGTCAACAAGCCCTAAGCGAAATCCAAAAAGTACGCTGGATTCCAGATTGGGGTCAAGCGCGTATTGAAAAAATGGTGGAGAATCGTCCAGATTGGTGTATTTCACGCCAACGTACTTGGGGAGTACCCGTCGCCTTATTTATCCATAAAGAAACTGAGCAATTACATCCACGCACGGTTGAACTAGTAGAAGAAGTCGCAAAACGCGTAGAACAAAAAGGTATCCAAGCATGGTGGGATTTAGATCCTGCCGAATTATTAGGCGCAGATGCAGAACACTACAGTAAAGTGCCTGATACACTAGATGTCTGGTTTGATTCAGGATCAACCTATTTCTCGGTTGTCAAAGATCGCCCTGAATTTAATAATCAAGAAGCAGATATGTATCTCGAAGGCTCCGACCAACACCGCGGTTGGTTTATGTCCTCATTAATGTTATCTACCGCAACGGATAATAAAGCGCCATATAAACAAGTGTTAACGCATGGCTTCACAGTGGATGGACAAGGTCGCAAGATGTCAAAATCTATCGGCAATATCGTTACACCACAAGAAGTAATGGACAAATTTGGTGGTGATATTTTGCGTTTATGGGTTGCTTCGACGGATTACACAGGCGAAATTTCCGTATCAGATGAAATTTTAAAACGTGCTGCCGATGCTTACCGCCGTATTCGTAATACAGCACGCTTCTTGTTAGCAAACTTGAATGGTTTTGACCCGCAACGTGATTTAGTCAAACCAGAAGACATGATGGTATTAGATCGCTGGGCAGTAGATTGTGCCTTGCAAGCACAGAAAGAAATTAAAGACGC
Organism: Pasteurella oralis; assembly: GCF_002850605.1. Classification (GTDB taxonomy): domain Bacteria; phylum Pseudomonadota; class Gammaproteobacteria; order Enterobacterales; family Pasteurellaceae; genus Pasteurella; species Pasteurella oralis. The sequence goes on along the minus strand of NZ_NXGB01000001.1, from coordinate 58,074 downwards.
TTATGACAATTACCAATTCCATGCTGTGATTCAGCGTTTAATGAAATTCTGTTCTATCGAAATGGGTTCATTCTACTTAGATATTATTAAAGATCGCCAATATACAACGAAAGCTGACAGTTTAGCACGCCGTAGCTGCCAAACCGCATTATGGCATATTGCAGAAGCGTTAGTTCGTTGGATTGCACCAGTGCTGTCATTTACTGCAGATGAAATCTGGCAATATATTCCAGGAGAACGTAATGAGTTTGTTTTCACCGAAGAATTTTATGATGGCTTATTTGCTCTAGATGCGAATGAAGACATGAATGACGCTTATTGGCAAAAAGTGATTACACTACGCAATGAAATTAACTGTGTGTTAGAACAAGCTCGTAATGACAAAGTAATCGGTGCTGCCTTAGAAGCTGAAGTGACTATCTATGCGAATGAAACTTACGCTGAATTATTAAATCAATTACAAAACGAATTACGTTTTGTTTTAATCACCTCAAAAGCAGAGGTCAAACCATTAGCAGAGGCTGATGTTGCAGAAGGTGGTATAAAAGGGTTAGCAGTTAAAGTTATTCGCTCGCAAGCTGAAAAATGTCCACGTTGTTGGCATTATTCAAACACTATTGGTACACATACAAATCATCCAACATTATGTTCACGTTGTATTGAAAATGTGGAAGGTGAGGGCGAACTAAGACAATTTGCTTAACTCAAGGAAGCGCGAATTAAGCGTTCCTATTTATCAAATCTATGCAAAATCTTATCAGGGCGAACATCAAGTTCGCCCGTGCAATTTTGAATATTTTTAAAGGTACTTATGACACAAACTAAAACAGGACTTTCTTTTTTATGGCTAAGTGTAATTGCTTTCATACTTGATTTAGGCACAAAATACCTTATCGTGCAAAATTTCACTTTGTATGAAAGTATTAACATTCTTCCTTTCTTTAATTTAACTTATGTACGCAATTATGGTGCGGCATTTAGTTTTTTAGCAGAACATTGTGGCTGGCAAAAATACCTTTTTATTGTACTCGCTTGCGTCATTTCTTTAATGCTAATCTACTTTCTCTACAAAAATGAGGCTACACAAAAAATACAAAATAGCGCTTATGCTCTAATTATCGGTGGCGCGCTTGGTAATATGGCAGATCGAGCCTACCATGGTTTTGTGGTTGATTTCTTTGATTTTTATTGGGATATCTATCACTATCCGGTATTTAATGTTGCTGATATTGCGATTTCAATAGGCGCAGGTCTGTTAATTTTAGACGCAATAAAAAATCGTAATGAATCAGAACCTAAACCAAAACAAGAAGACAAATAAGGGAAAATAATGAAAATTATTTTAGCTAATCCACGTGGTTTCTGTGCAGGTGTTGACCGTGCCATTAGCATTGTTGAGTCGGCACTGGAAATTCACGGTTCACCTATTTATGTGCGTCATGAAGTAGTACATAACCGCTTCGTCGTCAATGGATTACGTGAACGCGGTGCGATCTTCGTCGAAGAACTCAATGAAGTTCCAGATGGCGCGATTGTTATTTTCTCTGCCCATGGCGTTTCACAAGCAGTGCGCCAAGAAGCCAAAAAGCGCAACCTAAAAGTCTTTGATGCCACTTGTCCATTAGTCACCAAAGTACATATGCAAGTTGCTCGTGCGAGTCGTAAAGGTACCAAAGCAATTCTGATTGGTCATGAAGGTCACCCTGAAGTGGAAGGCACAATGGGACAATATGACAACCAAGAAGGTGGTATTTTTTTAGTCGAAAGTGTAGAAGATATTGCTAAACTGAATTTAAAAAATGATGAAGATTTAACTTTTATGACACAAACGACATTATCTATTGATGATACCAGTGAAGTAATCGAAGTCTTAAAACAAAAATACCCTGCTATTCAAGGTCCACGCAAAAACGATATTTGTTATGCCACCACCAACCGTCAGCAAGCTGTACGTGAATTGGCTCAACAATCTGATCTAGTCATTGTCGTCGGCTCAAAAAACTCTTCAAACTCAAATCGTTTGGCAGAATTAGCCTCTCGTATGGGGGTCAGCTCAAAACTGATTGATGACGCTGATGATATTGATCCACAATGGCTAAGCAACGTGAAAATAATCGGCATTACAGCAGGTGCGTCTGCACCCGAAGTGTTAGTTCAATCAGTCGTAAAGCGGCTACAACAATTAGGCGTAACTTGCGTAGAAGAACTACAAGGCTGTGAAGAAAACACAGTATTTGAAGTACCAAGAGAATTACGCATTACAGAAGTGAATTAAGCATAAAGCTAGAACAATGTTCTAGCTTTTTTATTTTCTCTTTTTTGCTTTCTAAAAATGTGTTCTACGATCTAGATCGCAAAAGTGCGGTCGATTTTTTGCAAGTTTTCCGATTTTCATAAAAATGCCCCTCTGTTGAGATTATTCAACAAATCATTTTTAACCTCACAACTTCACAAGGAAAACTTATGAAATTTAATTCAATTCTCATCGCATTTCTCACATTCACCTCCGTTTTTACGAGTTCAAGCCTGCTGGCTGAGCCTAAACATGATACAAAAGTACGAAATACACAAATCATACCAGTCACACCTGTCCAAGTTGAATCCCCTCCGAGCATAAGTAAAGTCAATGTCAATAGCGCCACTGCTGCTGAATTACAACAAGCATTGATTGGTATTGGTGCGAAAAAAGCAGAAGCCATCATTCAATACCGTGAAGCACATGGACCTTTCAGCATGGCAGAACAATTACTTGAAGTACAAGGCATTGGTAAAGCAATATTAGAGAAAAACAAAGATCGCTTACTCTTCTAATTCTCTATTCTATGGCTTATAGCGGAATCCATCGGTTCCGCTTATTTACACTTTTGGCTTATTTGCTAGAAAAGCGTATAATTTCTTCACCTTTTCTTAACATATAGGATGTTAAATGAAACAAAAAATCGTACTCGCAACTGGAAACCAAGGTAAAGTCAAAGAAATGGCTGATGTACTGGCAGATTTTGGTTTTGAAGTCATTGCGCAAACAGATTTAAATATTGAAAGCCCAGAAGAAACAGGACTCACTTTTGTTGAAAATGCCTTATTAAAAGCACGCCATGCCAGTAGAATCGCTGGTCTACCAGCAATTGCTGACGATTCAGGCTTAGTTGTCAAAGCATTAGCTGGCGCACCAGGTTTATATTCAGCACGCTACGCGGGCGTAGATGATGATACAGCGGATGCCCAAAATCGTGCTAAGTTATTAAGCGAACTTACCAATGTTACCCAAACTGAACGCCAAGCCAAATTTGTGAGTTGTATTGTCATGCTACAACATGAAGCCGATCCTTCGCCAATTATTGCCGAAGGCGAATGCGTTGGAGAAATTGCATTGGCAGAAAAAGGCAACAACGGTTTTGGCTATGATAGTTTATTTTTTAGCCCAGAAGTCAATTGTACTTTTGCTGAATTAGAAACGGAGCAAAAGAAAAAAATTTCTCACCGTGCAAAAGCTTTATCAGTGTTAAAAAATAAACTCACGATAATAGGCGGTTAAGCTTAAGTAACAGCTTACATGTGACAAAATACTGTCTGTTTCTATTCTCACTATACCTAATGTTGCGTTATCATTTGATTTATAGTATTGCTTAGCAAAAAGCGACAGTATTGAATTTGTGGTACTTACTAGTATACCAGCAACTGATAACAACCTTTGCTGGCTGCGATCAATAAAGAGATGAAATATGTATGCGGTGATAACAGTCTCAATCGTACACAATTAGCAGAAGGTATAAAAATCATATAGTACTAGTAAAAAATGATAGAAATTCGACCGCACTTTTCCATCTCTGACAATCTCAAATTAAGGACAAATTATGCTTATTACAACTACACCGAATGTTGAAGGCAAACAAATCACAGAATATAAACAAGTAGTTTTTGGCGAAGTGGTCGCTGGCTCAAACTTTATTCGCGACTTCTTTGCGGGTATTACGGATATTTTAGGTGGTCGCTCTGGTGCGTACGAATCTAAAATCACTAAAGCGCGTCAAGAAGCACTGGAAGAAATGCAAAAAAATGCACAACATTTAGGTGCAAATGCGATTGTCGGCGTTGAAGTGAATTACACTTCAATTAGCGGTGATGGCAAAAGCATGTTTATGATTGTCGCCAGTGGCACAGCAGTAGTGGTACGCTAAGTGAATCTGGTACTCCCGCCCTTAAGCTTATATATTCACATTCCTTGGTGTGTGCAGAAATGCCCATATTGTGATTTTAACTCACACGCCCAAAAAGGGGCGATTCCTGAGCAAGAGTATATACAGCATTTATTACAAGATCTCAGCCAAGATCTTGTTCGCTTTTCTACCAGCATTCAACAACGTAAATTGCATTCCATCTTTATTGGCGGTGGTACACCTAGCTTATTCTCTGCGCAAAGTATTCATTACTTATTAAGTGAAATTGAAAAACGTATTCCATTTGAACAGGACATTGAAATCACCCTAGAAGCCAATCCGGGAACGGCAGAAGCAGAACGATTTAAGGGCTATGTACAAGCAGGCGTGACTCGTATCTCAATGGGAATCCAAAGTTTCAATGATGATAAATTACAGCGTTTAGGACGAATTCATAATGCAGCTGAAGCCAAAAGTGCGGTCAGTTTTGCTAAAGTTTCAGGACTCAATAGTTTTAATCTTGATCTTATGCATGGCTTACCAAACCAAAATTTAACAGAAGCCCTTGATGATTTAAAACAAGCGATTGCATTAGCGCCGCCTCACTTATCTTGGTACCAGCTCACGATTGAGCCGAATACGATGTTTGCCTATCGCCCACCGGTTTTACCTGATGATGATGAACTTTGGGACATCTTTGAACAAGGACACCAATTATTAATAGCAGCAGGATATGAACAATACGAAACTTCTGCTTATGCAAAAGCAGGCTTTCAATGTAAACACAATTTGAATTATTGGCGTTTTGGTGACTATCTCGCAATTGGCTGTGGTGCACATGGTAAAGTCAGTTTTGAACATGGTGATATTATTCGTTACTCTAAAACCAAACACCCTAAAGGCTACATGCGAGGTGAATATTTGTATGAAGAAAAACATGTTAGTGTAGAAGATCGTGCATTCGAATTTTTCATGAACCGCTTTCGTTTATTAGAAGCAGTACCTAAAATAGCACTTCAACAGTTCACTGGATTAGCGCAACATACTGTCGAACCACAAATCAATTGGGCGCTTTCTAAGCATTATATTGAACAATCCCCTGACTACTGGAAAATCACAGAACAAGGTAAATTATTCTTAAATGAATTGCTGGAACAATTTTTACCTCAATAGACTTGTTAATCCCAATGAATAGGATTAAAGTAGAGCGTTATTACAATATACGCAAACGATTACGTCACATACCTTATCAGTAAAAAAGTCATTCATTACAACAATATTAGGTTAATTATTTACTAAAAAAGGATTAAAAATGAATCAACTTGAAATGAAAAAACAAGCAGCAAAAGCAGCACTACAATACGTTAAGCCAGATACGATTGTCGGTGTTGGCAGTGGCTCAACAGTAAATTGTTTCATTGAAGCCTTAGGTTCGATGAAAGATCAAATTAAAGGCGCAGTTGCTGCATCTAAATCCTCCGAAGAATTATTGAAACAACAAGGTATTGAAGTATTTAGTGCAAATGAAGTTTCAGGGCTAGATATTTATGTTGATGGTGCTGATGAAGTTAATCCGCAAAAAATGATGATCAAAGGTGGTGGCGCAGCACTTACTCGAGAAAAAATTGTTGCTGCACTCGCTAAAACCTTTATTTGTATCGTGGATCAAAGCAAACAGGTGGATGTATTAGGTTCAACTTTTCCATTACCCGTAGAAGTTATTCCCATGGCTCGCTCCCAAGTAGCTCGTAAGCTAGTGGCATTAGGGGGTTCACCAGAATATCGCGAAGGTGTTATCACTGATAATGGTAATGTCATTTTAGATGTGCACCATTTTTTGATCATGAGTCCAATGGCAATGGAAAAAGAATTAAATAACGTTGCAGGCGTAGTAACTAATGGTATTTTTGCTCTTCGTCCAGCAGATATTATTATTGTTGGCACACCTGATGGCACAAAAATTATCGAATAACAAAATAAATACAAAAGGAAAGCAAATATGACAAACAAAGTATCACTTGATAAATCAAAAATTAAATTCTTACTGTTAGAAGGTGTGCATCCAAGTGCCATTGAGGTATTACAAACAGCAGGTTATACCAATATTGAATATCACAAAAAAGCGCTTGATGATGACGAATTAAAAGAAGCAATTAAAGATGCTCATTTTGTTGGTATTCGCTCACGCACATTTTTGACCGCAGATGTGCTTGCGCATGCACAAAAGTTAATTGCAATTGGTTGCTTCTGCATTGGTACTAATCAAGTAGATTTAAATGCCGCAAAATTACGTGGAATTCCTGTTTTTAACGCCCCTTTCTCTAATACGCGTTCTGTTGCGGAATTAGTCTTAGGCGAAATTTTGCTGTTAATGCGTAATGTGCCACAAGCCAATGCCGAAGTGCATCGTGGTATTTGGAATAAATCAGCAGAGGGCTCACATGAAGTACGGGGCAAAAAATTAGGTATCGTAGGCTATGGTCATATTGGTTCGCAATTAAGTGTTATCGCAGAGTCACTGGGTATGCGTGTTTTCTTTTATGATATTGAAAATAAATTACCCTTAGGCAATGCACAACAAGTGCGCACATTAGAAGAGTTACTTGCTATGAGTGATGTTGTGTCATTACATGTACCAGAAAATGCCTCAACCAAGAATTTAATTAGTGCCGAGCGTATTGCACAGCTAAAAGATGGCTCAATCTTAATCAATGCTGCGCGTGGTACTGTAGTCGACATTGATGCCTTAGCTCAAGCCTTATCCTCTGGCAAAATTCGTGGTGCTGCATTAGATGTTTTTCCTGAAGAACCCGCGTCAATTCAAGAAGAATTTGTTTCACCATTACGTGCATTCGATAATGTGATTTTAACTCCACATATCGGCGGTTCAACTTCAGAAGCACAAGAAAATATTGGTGCAGAAGTTTCTGGTAAATTTGTTAAATACTCTGACAATGGCTCAACGCTCTCTGCAGTTAATTTCCCTGAGGTTTCTCTGCCAGAACACGGTGGGACGAAGCGTCTACTTCATATTCACCATAATCGCCCAGGTGTATTAAATAAAATCAACCAAGTGTTTGTTGATGCTAACGTCAACATCGCAGCACAATATCTACAAACTGATCCAGCTATTGGTTATGTGGTTATTGATGTTGAAACCGAAGATACGAATGGATTATTAAATCAGTTAAAAGACATTGAAGGTACCATTCGTGCACGTGTATTATTTTAAATAATCCTTTCAACTCACATCAGGGCAGTGCTTAACTGCCCAATTTACTTTTCACAAAACCCAAATGACCACTTCAGTTTGCCGTTACGGTTTATTCTCATATTCTGTGTTATAATTAAACTCAATTTTGCCTCCTATTTTGTGACTCTTTTCATAGCAAGGTATATTGATGAAAAAATTTTTTAGCTTGTTACTTACACTCGCCTTGATTGCCTCTGGCGCAGGTTTGTATTTTTATTATCAACTTGAACAGTTTGCTAATCAGCCAGTTCAAGTTGAACAAGATCAATTACTTTCAGTGCAACGTGGCACAACTGGGCAAAAATTGGCACAATTACTTGAGCAAGAGAAATTACTAGCAGATGCGAGTCTATTGCCTTATTTATTAAAATTAAATCCGCAACTGAATAAAATAAAAGCCGGTACCTACGCCTTAAATGACGTAAAAACAGTGAAGGATTTATTACATGTGTTGAATGTGGGCAAAGAAGCCCAATTGAGCATTCAATTCATTGAAGGCGATACTTTCAAAACATGGCGTAAAACATTAGAAAAGACACCGCATTTAGTTCAAACCTTAACCAATAAAAGCGACGATGAAATCTTTGGTTTGTTAGATATCCCCGACTTTGCTAAAGCTATTTATGAATGGCGTAACCTCGATGGCTGGCTCTATCCTGATACTTATCACTACACACCGAATTCAACAGATTTAGCCTTACTAAAGCGCGCGGCCGATCGCATGAAAAAAGCCCTTGAGCAAGCTTGGCAACAACGTGATAAAGACTTACCACTCAATAATCCTTATGAAATGCTTATTCTCGCCTCTATTGTAGAAAAAGAAACGGCTATTGCCGCTGAACGAGGTAAAGTTGCATCTGTCTTTATCAACCGTTTAAACAAGAAAATGCGCTTACAAACTGATCCTACCGTCATCTATGGTATGGGAGAAAACTATGATGGCAATATTCGTAAAAAAGATTTAGAAACACTGACTGCTTACAACACTTATCTCATTGATGGCTTACCCCCAACACCAATTGCGATGCCAAGTGAAAGTGCGTTAATGGCAGTTGCTAAACCAGAAAAAACTGATTTTTTATATTTTGTCGCAGATGGCACAGGGGGGCATAAATTCAGCCGAACCTTAGCAGAACATAATCGCGCAGTACAAGAATACTTGCGTTGGTATCGCAGTCAGAAAAATGGAAAATAATATGAGAACAGGTAAATTTATTGTACTGGAAGGCATAGAAGGGGCGGGAAAAACAACAGCGCGTGACAGCATTGTTGCCGCCCTTAACGCCCATGGCATTCAAGATATTGTGTTTACACGCGAACCTGGCGGTACCCCATTAGCAGAAAAGTTACGCCAGCTGATTAAGCATGAAACCGAGGAGCCAGTGACGGATAAAGCTGAACTATTAATGTTGTATGCTGCACGTATTCAATTAGTCGAAAATGTGATCAAACCTGCATTAGCAACGGGAAAATGGGTGATTGGTGATCGCCATGATATGTCATCACAAGCGTATCAAGGTGGCGGTCGTCAACTCGACAAGACACTGCTTACTACCTTGAAGCAAACAGTATTAGGTGAATTTGAGCCAGATTTAACTATCTATTTAGATATTGATCCAGTGTTAGGACTCAGTCGAGCAAGAGGGCGCGGTGCACTCGATCGTATTGAACAACAAAACCTTGACTTCTTCCAACGTACTCGCCAACGTTATTTAGAACTGGTTGAGCAAAATCCTAAAGCGATTACAATCAATGCAGCACAGGATATTGCTCAAGTCAGCATAGCAGTACAAAGTGCGGTCAAAAATTGGCTAATTTCACAAGAAAAAGGCAACTAAATGGCTTACTACCCTTGGCTTGAAACTGACTATCAACAAACTATTCGTGCGTTTCAACAACAGCATGGTCATCATGCTCTGCTGTTTAAAGCAGAACAAGGTTTAGGGGTTGAGCAACTTTTACATCGACTCGGACAATGGATCATGTGTCAACAGCCACAAGATCAACAACCTTGTGGGCATTGCCATAGCTGCCATTTATTCCAAGCAAACAACCACCCTGATATTTACTCCCTTGAACCCATCGAAAATAAAGATATTGGCGTGGATCAAGTACGTGAAATTAGCGAAAAAATTAATCAGCATGCCCAACAACATGGTAACAAATTAATCTATATAAAAGGGGTTGAACGCTTAACTGAAGCAGCGGCTAATGCTATTTTAAAAACCCTTGAAGAACCTCGCCCACAAACTTATTTTTTATTACAAGCTGATGCAACAGCAACAATCATGCCAACAATTTATAGTCGTTGCCAAGTCAGCTTAATCAAACCACCTGCCAAAGAAGTTGCGCTGAATTGGCTGCAACAACAAAGTGCGGTCGATATTTCGCAAATTCAGACCGCACTTCGTATCAGCTATGGTCGTCCGTTGCTAGCATTAACGGTCTTACAACAAGGATTATTAGAGAAACGGCGAGAGTTTTTGCGCCAATTTTGGCTATTTTATCGTAAATGTTCACCACTTGAATTACTGCCCCATTTTGAAAAAGAACTGGTTTTCCAACAACTTGACTGGCTATTAGCATTTTTAGCTGATGCATTAAAAGCGAAATTACAAATTAATCAGCATTGGATTTGCCAAGACTTAGCGGCTGGTATCACTCAATTTAGTGCACAACACAGCCCGCAAGCGTTATTAAACGCCAATCAAATTATACAAAAAGTGCGCACCGACTTAACGCAAATTAATGCCGTTAACCAAGAATTAATTTTACTTGACGGCTTAACTCGATTAATTACTGATGTATTTGAAGGATAAAAACCAAAATGTTTATTGTTGATTCGCATTGCCACTTAGATGCGCTAGATTACGAAAATTTACATGACAATATTGCTGATGTCGTCAATAAAGCCAATGCACGAGATGTTAAACATTTACTTGCTGTCGGTGTTACTTTAACTCGCTTTGAACAAATTTATGCTGACTTAGCTAAATTTAACAACGTGTCTTTAGCTTGCGGCGTACACCCACTCAACTTAGATGAAGAAGCTTTTGATTGCCATAAATTACTCAAGTTAGCACAAGACCCAAAAGTGATTGCCATTGGTGAAACGGGTTTGGACTATTACTACAGTGCTGATAATAAAGCCTTACAACAACAAATTTTTGCGCAACAAATTCAAATTGCAAATCAATTAAACAAACCTGTCATTGTACATACTCGTAGCGCCCGCGAAGACACTATTGCGATTTTAGCTGAAAATCAAGTAACGCAATGTGGCGGTGTACTCCATTGTTTCACTGAAAACTGGGAAATGGCAAAACAAGGCTTAGATCTCGGTTTATATATTTCACTTTCTGGTATCATTACATTTAAAAATGCGGAAGAACTGCGTGAAGTTGCACGCCAAGTCCCACTAGATCGTTTATTAGTAGAAACGGATTCACCTTATTTAGCGCCAGTACCTTATCGCGGCAAACAAAATCAACCCGCCTATGTACGCGAAGTGTGTGAATATGTAGCAACCTTAAAAGGCGTATCTTTTGAGCAATTTGCCCAAATCACTACACAAAACTTTGAACGTTTATTCAAAATTAATGTACAATAAATAAGCTATTTACTGGTTAAGGAAAGTATGATGCGAAAGTTTTTTAAATTCTTTTTTCTCACTGTAATTTTTGTCTTTCACCTATTCTTATTCGCCACTGTCAATTTTGTTACGCCAAGCTATGATGTAACGAAAGTCACTGGCGTTGAAGTTAAACGAGTAGATAAAGATGGGCCGATTACCAAAGCAAACCCAGCTGATGGTCCAACACGTGATGTCTATTTCATTAATACACAGCACCAAGATGGCAAAATCATGGTCTACCGCAACGAAGACACACGTTGGGGCTTTCCATTTTATTTTAAATTTGGTTCGGCCAATTTACACGCTCAAGCTGAAGCATTAGGAAAAGAAGACAAAACTGTTCAGATCAAATACTATGGTTGGCGCTTAGTCATGTTTGACGAATTCCGCAACGCAGTCAGCATTAAAGCACTCGATGAGGCAGACAGTGCAAGCCATCCTATTTTGGCTTATATATTATATTTCTTATTGCTTATTACACTTTTCTTTTCTATCCAGTTTGTACGTGGCTGGTTTGATAGCGAAAATTAGCTGATTTTTCCTCTCTTCACGCGGTTTAATAATCATTTAAACCGCGCCCCTCCTTGTTCTATTTTAAATCATCAAAACAGAGATATTTTATGAGTTTATTTGAGGCAATCTTAAGTTTAGGCATATTAATTGTGATTAGTGCGATAATTTCTTCTGCTGAAATGTCCCTTGCTGGTGCACGTAAACTGAAATTACAGAATTTAGTTAATGAAGGAGACGAACGTGCTGCACTAGTACTTGCCCTACAAGCCCAACCGGGACGTTTTATTACCGTTGTACAAATTGGATTAAACATGGTCGCAATTTTAGGCGGAATTATTGGTGAAAGTGCCATCCGTCCTTATTTAAAAAATGCATTAGCGACTCAAATAGCACCAGCATGGCTAGAGAGTACTGCTTCTTGGCTAGCTTTCGCGCTTGTTACCTCCGCATTTATTCTATTAGCTGATCTGGTACCAAAACGCCTTGCTATGATTAACCCAGAAAAAGTGGCATTACGCACAGTACGTATCATGTCAGTGTGTATTTTTATCTTAAAGCCATTAGTCTGGATCTTCGACTCTATTGCCAATAATTTCTTCAAGTTATTCCGTATTTCCACTATTCGCGAAGAAAATATGACACCAGAAGATATTGTTGCCATTGTCGGTGCGGGCGCAGAAGCTGGCGTAGTCAAAGCACAAGAACATTATCTGATTGAAAACATTTTTGATATGCAACAAAGAACTGTCACCTCCACCATGACGACTCGTGAAAATATCGTGTTTTTAGACCGCGCTTTTGATCGCCAAGCTGTACTGGATACTCTAACTAAAAACTCACATTCTAAACTTTTAATCTGTGATAACGGTTTAGATCGTATTTTAGGTTATGTGGAATCTCACACTTTACTGACAATGTATCTACAAGTTGAAAAAGGCGTTTCACTGACTGATAATCGCCTATTACGCAAAGCCTTGTTTGTGCCTGATACGCTCTCTTTATTTGAAGTCTTAGAATTATTCAAATCGACAGGTGAAGATTTTGCCGTGATTGTGAATGAATATGCATTAGTGGTTGGGATCATCACATTAAATGATGTCATGAGCATTGTCATGGGAGAACTTGTTTCCAATGAAGAAGAACAAATTGTACGCCGCGATGAAGACTCTTGGTTAATTGATGGTGCAACACCATTAGAAGATGTCATGCGAGCATTAGATTTAGATAGTTTTCCAGGACAAGAAAACTACGAAACTATCAGCGGCTTTATGATGTATATGTTACGTAAAATTCCTAAAAAAACCGACTTTGTGCTCTATGATCAATATAAGTTTGAAATTATTGATACGGAGAATGTAAAAATTGATCAATTATTAGTATCACTACGCAAAGATCGCGAACACCCCCTCAATAAAAGTGCTCTAACCAAATAATCATACGCTTAAAAACAGGCGGAATAACTATATCCGCCTGCCGACACCATCAAAAAACGTCACTCTATTTTTGCTATTAGCTAGGAATGAATATGGCTAAAATGCTTGCACTATTTGTAGAATATAGCAATCCAATTCACGAACTTAATGCCAACAACCGTTTTAATCGCATCTTCTACCAAATCAGACAAACGTTCCACAACTGCTACTACAGTACATGAGTCAAATTGATACAGGCTATATGCGGGGGATTTAGCTTTCAAACACAAACCAATTAAGCTATTGCACAAAAAGAACAGACAGAAACAACGAAAAAAGAGATAATAAGAATTATTCCGCCAAAGTGCGGTCTAATGTGGTCGATTTATTCATTCACTATCTGGACTAACTATGAACGCAACTTATCCAAATTCAATAAAAACGCACCGCACTTTGCTCTTCCCGATTTTCTTTTTCGTCGCTATCAACTTATTTATCTTCAGCTTATCTCGCTTAGGACTTGCACTGTGGCAAGCAGATCGAATTAACGCAGTTGATGGCTGGTTGGCATTATTCTTACAAGGTGTCCGTATTGATATCGTTTCGCTCTGCTATTTATTTGGTGTGCCTGCCTTACTTACTGTATTACTTTATCACCATAACTCACTCGGATTTATTTGGCAAAAAATACTCAGAGTTTGGCTTACTTGCGGTAGTGTTTTTATTCTTTTTATGGAAATCGCCACGCCCGCTTTCATCGAAACCTATGATTTTCGTCCTAACCGTTTATTCATCGAATATCTTATCTACCCCAAAGAAGTCTTTAGCATGCTGATGGAAGGACATTTACTGGCGATGGTGATCAGCCTCACTGTCACTGTTCTCGCAACAGTTTTATATTGGAAGCTAGCAGGTTGGGCGGTACAACATCTTTCCTCACCGAGTTGGAAATTCCGTCCAATAATCGCTTTAGTTGTCATTGCTGTGGCATTCATTGGCGCACGCTCAACCTTCGCTCATCGTGGTATTAATCCAGCCATGGTGGCGTTTTCATCAGATGCTTTAGTCAATTCATTAGTCCTCAACTCTGGTTATTCTGTCATCTATGCAGCACAACAATTAAAAGACGAAGATAATTCTTCTGCGTTGTACGGCAAAATGGAAACAGAAGAAATGTTACGCATTGTAAAACAAAGTCGTGGTCGTCCAGAAAGTGACTATATTTCTAGTCAGTTACCCACATTAACGATGAACCACGCCACTTATCAAGGCAAACCTAAAAATATTGTGATTGTGTTAGAGGAAAGTCTCGGTGCCCAATTTATTGGCAGTTTAGGGGGCTTACCGCTTTCGCCAGAATTTGACAAATTAGCACAAGAGGGTTGGTTATTTGAAAATTTATATGCTACTGGGACACGCTCAGTACGTGGAATTGAAGCTATTACCGCAGGTTTCACCCCAACACCAGCTCGTGCCGTTGTCAAACTCAACAACAGTCAACATGGCTTTTTCACGATTGCGGAATTACTCTCAAAACAAGGTTATCATACTTCCTTCATCTATGGCGGCGAGAAACATTTTGATAACATGGCAAGCTTCTTCTACGGCAATGGTTTCCAACAAATCATTGACGAAAAAGACTATGTTAACCCGAAATTCCAAGCAACTTGGGGGATGAGCGACGAAGATTTGTTTGATAAAGCTCACGAAACTTTCACTAAGTTACACAATGAAGGCAAACCTTTCTTTAGTTTAGTATTTAGTTCAAGTAACCATGATCCTTTTGAATTTCCAGATGGCAAAATCGAACTCTATGAGCAACCTAAGCAAACACGTAAAAATGCAGCAAAATATGCAGACTATGCAATAGGTCATTTCTTCCGCCTCGCCAAACAATCTAACTATTGGCAAGATACGCTATTCTTAGTTATCGCAGACCATGATTCACGTGTGGGTGGTGCCGCATTAGTCCCAATTAAACACTTTCATATCCCAGCATTATTTATTGGCGAAGGTATTGACGCAAAACGCGATCCTCGTTTAGTCAGCCAAATCGATATGCCAACAACATTACTCTCCCTTGCAGGGGTGAGCGGTCAATACCCAATGATCGGCTACGATTTGACTCAAGATGTCAATCCAAACCGTGCATTTATGCAATATGATCAAACCCAAGCAATGATGAAAGGATCAGATGTGGTTATTTTAACCCCAAAAGTAGAACCGCGTGGTTATACATATGATCGCCAAACTGGGGAATTTACTGAAAAAATGCTACCTGAATCGCTTAAAAAAGAAGCATTAGCCCATGCACTGTTAGGCAGTTATTTATATAAGAATAGGTTATATAAATCAGAAGACAAAAATTAATCAAAAATAGGGATAGTTATCGGCTATCCCGCACTTTAAAGCTCAAATTACATACAAAAAATAAGAATAGGCAGAAAAAATCGCAATAACAGGATAATTGCATATTATTTTATTTCATTTTTCAGCACAAAAAGTGATATAAATAGCAGGATTATAAATAAAATAAGAGGGGAAAAATGTTAACACCAATTCAAAATTTTCTAAAACAAGAAGCCGCTGGCGGTATTTTATTATTTATTTTTGCAACTTTAGCGATTATTTTAGCCAACACACCATTAAGTGATTTATATTTTAGCTTTTTACAAACACCTGTGAGCGTCCAAATTGGCGCTTTTATCATCAACAAACCCCTATTAATGTGGGTAAATGATGGTTTAATGGCTGTCTTTTTTATGTTAGTGGGTATGGAAGTTAAACGTGAACTATTAGAAGGTTCATTATCAAGCTACCAACGTGCAATTTTCCCAGCGATTGCAGCCATCGGTGGTATGGTGATTCCGGCAGTCATTTTTGTTTTATTCAATTCGGGACATCCTGAATATCAAGAAGGTTGGGCAATCCCAATGGCAACAGATATCGCCTTTGCTTTAGGTGTCGTTGCTTTATTAGGTAAACGCGTGCCCCTCGCCCTTAAAATTTTCTTACTTGCCTTAGCGATTATTGATGACTTAGGGGCTATCGTCGTCATCGCGTTATTCTTTTCACATGATTTAAGTCCACAAGCCTTTATCTTTGCCGGTGTTGCCGTAGCTATTCTCATTACCATGAACCGTTTAAAAATCACGGCCTTATCTGCCTATGGTATTGTGGGAATTATCCTCTGGGCATCCGTATTAAAATCAGGCGTACACGCTACATTAGCAGGTGTTATCATTGGTTTTTGTATTCCACTGAACGGTAAAAAAGGTGAACGTCCATTAGATGATTTTGAACATACACTTTCACCTTGGAGCGCATTTGCGATCTTGCCATTATTTGCCTTCTGTAATGCGGGGGTATCACTACTTGGTATGGGAATAGATAACCTCACCTCTACATTGCCAGTAGGTATTGCGTTAGGTCTATTATTAGGTAAGCCTCTAGGTATCTTCTCATTCTGTTTTATTGCCGTAAAACTTGGCATTGCAAAACTCTCTGAAGGGATTAACTTTAAACAAATTTTTGCCGTGTCAGTACTCTGTGGTATTGGCTTTACGATGTCAATGTTCCTCGCAGGGCTTGCTTTTGGCGGCGAAACCAGCAATGAAAATGTCACTGCTTTAGCACGTTTAGGTATCCTAATGGGATCAGGCTTATCTGCATTTTTAGGTTATTTTTTATTAAAACTGTGCACCAAAAACACTTCAGAAGCAGAAGCCTAACTTAACACTTTATTTAATGAATACTGACCGCCACAGTGATATTGTTGTGGCGGTTTCTTATTTCAGTTGCTATTGGATTTATTACGAAAGTAAAAGGCATTTCACAAATGCGATTGAAATATACGTAAGTCATTTATAGAAAAATGAAAACAACTGCTAATCAATTCAAGTATGCTACAAGCTCAATCAAGTGACACAATAGAGGGCGAAGATAAAATCAAATAGCATCAAGTAACGGATCAACTCATTTATCACTTTATTAAAGATAAAACCATTCTACGCGTTATGAGAGTCATGGCTGTAACTCAATGCATAAATGCGATGCAATGATCAGATGATAGAAAAATAGCGGCATTATCCGCTATTTTTTGTTATCCTTAAAACAATTTTGAGTGCTATGGACAATATTTATGACAAACCCAACAAATCTGCTACAAAACCAATCCTTTCCAGAACAATCGCAGCCAACAACTAATGAAGAAACCACTCATTTTGGTTTTAAAACTGTGGCTAAATCAGAAAAACAACAAATGGTCGCTAATGTTTTTCATTCCGTTGCTGGCAAATACGATCTGATGAATGATTTACTCTCTTTTGGGATTCATCGTGTATGGAAACGTTTTACGATTGATTGTAGCGGTGTTCGTAAAGGACATAAAGTGTTAGATCTAGCTGGCGGTACCGGTGATTTTACCGCTAAATTCTCACGTATCGTCGGTGAAACAGGCGAAGTAATACTGGCGGATATTAATGACTCGATGTTGCGTGTTGGGCGTGAAAAGCTGCGTAATCTTGGTGTCGTTGGTAATGTCAATTATGTACAAGCTAATGCCGAAGCACTTCCTTTTCCCGATAATACTTTTGACTGTGTAATCATCAGTTTCGGTTTACGTAATGTAACAGATAAAGATAAAGCATTACGTTCAATGTTCCGCGTATTAAAACCCGGCGGTCGCCTCTTAGTCCTTGAGTTTTCCAAACCCATCTTAGATCCGCTCAGCAAAATTTATCATTTCTATTCTTTCAATATTCTGCCTAAAATTGGTGAAGTCGTCGTTAACGATGGCGATAGTTACCGTTATTTAGCGGAATCGATCAGAATGCACCCAGAACAAGATATTCTTAAACAAATGATGAACGATGCAGGTTTTGAGCAAGTCAGTTACTACAATTTAAGTGCAGGTATTGTCGCATTACATCGAGGCTATAAATTCTAAATTATAGAGGTGGCACAAATGAATTATCGGATACCAAACCGTGCAAAATTAGTCTTGCTCTTATTAGCACTCGATGTACTTATCCAAATAGCCCAATTATGGTTAAATACAAAACTGAATGATGGCATTGATTTATTCCTAGAAGGCAAAAGAAGCCAAGCATTAAAATTGCAGCTTGATCAATTAGTCCAGTTCAATAACTTGCTTTATTACAGCAAGATAATCAGTTTCATCATATTGGGTATTGTCATACTGAGCTGGATTTATCGTGCTCATCGTTTTGTGCATACTACTGTTGACGCTGTGAATATCAAATTTACCGATGCCGCTTGCGTAGTGTATTTCTTTATTCCTATCGCGAATTTATTTATGCCTTATAAAGCAATGAAAGAAACTTGGCTGGCCAGTCAATATCCAGAGACATGGTCCACCAAACCAACCCCGATCACATTAGTTCTCTGGTGGATATTGTGGCTCTTATATCTTAACCTAGCTATCCTGATTCCACCTGTTTGGTTCGAATTTCAAACCTTGCCATTAATTCAAGAAATGACCTTAATGACAAATACAATAAGTGTCTTATCCATCTTATTGTCAGGTGTTTTCGTCTTAATTGTGTTTCAAGTTGAACGCATACAATATCAATCTACGCTAGAATCAACACCAAGTTCACCATTACAGCCACCCAAACATTCTTTAGTGAGTTAATAATTGCAAATGAAGACCTTATCTATTTTTCAACAACTCATGCTACCGCAATTCATGAATGGTGCATTAGAAAGCGCATTAAACTACCTGATTCAACACACCAATTATTGTGAGCCTTACTTACGCAAGCTAAATAACAAAGTATTACAAGTCAAATTACAAAAATTAGGCTTACCATTCTATTTCATTTTCTCACCACAACGTATAGATTTACTCAGCCATTACGAAGGTGAAAGTGACTGTGCTATTGATATTGCACCAAATTTACTCCTGCATCTGCCCAAGAAAGCCCAACTTAGCCAATTTATCAATGATAGGTCTATTCTGTTACAAGGTGATTTACAAGTATTGCAAGACTTCGTTGCACTCATCGAATTTTTAGAAAAAGATCCTGCTGAATTGCTATCACGTTATATTGGAGATGTGCCAGCACAAAGTGCAGTCGATTTTTTAAACAAATTATGTCACATCATGCAACATAAACTGTCGCAAAGCCAGCAATTTTGGGGAGAACGCTTAACTGAAGAATGGCAAGTCATCTCACCGAGCTTGGCAATTGCAGATTTTTGTGATCAAGTCAAAACATTAGAAAAAGACACCGCACTTTTAGAACAAAAAATCCAAAAACTCTGTGCAAATAATTAAGATGGATAAACAATGCATTTAAACGACATCAAACATCTGTATAAAATCATCAAAACTTTTTTAATTTATGGTATTGATGAAGCATTACCACATAATCGCTATACACGTCCTATCCGTTGTTGGCGCAACAGCCTATTTTGGCTACGTAACCGACATCAAGATAAATCCTTTGGTCTCCGTCTACGTCTCGCGTTACAAGAACTCGGTCCCGTTTGGATCAAATTAGGACAAATGCTTTCCACTCGTCGCGACTTATTCCCCGCAGAAATCGCTGATGAACTCGCTTTATTACAAGATCAGGTTGATGCTTTTGATGGCAAAATTGCTCGTCAGCAAATTGAACAGGCATTGGGTGCTCCATTAGAAACTTGGTTTGAAGAGTTTGACGAAAATGCATTAGCCTCTGCCTCAATTGCCCAAGTGCATACTGCAAAATTTCAAAAAAACACACCGCACTTAAGCTCAGCACTTGCAGGCAAAGAAGTGGTGATTAAAGTATTACGCCCTCACATTCAGCAAATGATCGATTCTGATCTCAGCTTAATGTATAAACTAGCCAGTTGGATACCTCGTTTAAAAGCAGAAGGACGCCGCTTACGTCCAGTCGAAGTTGTACGCGAATATGAAAAAACGCTACGTGATGAGTTAGATCTACGCCGTGAAATGGCAAATGCGATTCAACTACGCGCCAATTTTGAAAATAGCCCAATGTTATACATACCAGAAATGTATCAGCAATTCTGCCATCAAAATGTGATTGTCATGGAGCGTATTTATGGTATTCCTGTATCAAACATCGCTGAGCTAGAAGCAAATGGCACAAATATGAAATTACTCGCTGAACGTGGCGTACAAGTCTTCTTTACTCAAGTATTTCGAGATAGTTTCTTCCACGCAGACATGCATCCCGGCAATATTTTTGTCAATCCAAATCACCCAGAAAACCCACAATACATTGGTATAGATTGTGGTATTGTTGGACGTTTAAATGACCATGATAAACGCTATTTAGCCGAAAGCTTTGTTGCCTTTTTTAATCGCGATTACCGCCGCGTGGCACAAATGCATGTCGAATCAGGTTGGACGCCAAAAGAGACTAATATTGATGATTTTGAACAGGCATTCCGTGAAGTATGTGAACCCATCTTCGCTAAGCCACTGTCCGAAATTTCTTTCGGTCATGTGCTAGTAAACCTATTCAATGTCGCGCGTGAATATAATATGGAAGTTCAACCACAATTAGTCTTGTTACAAAAAACATTACTGTATATTGAAGGTTTAGGCAGACAACTTTATCCACAGCTTGATTTATGGGATACCGCCAAACCTTTTTTACAAAAATGGTTAGATGAGCAAATGGGGATTAAAGCTTTTGCCAAGTCGGTCAAACAAAAGCTACCTTATTGGCGTGAGCACTTTGTTGATCTGCCAGAAAATGTTATGGAGGCATTAGAACAACAAAAAGTCATTGCTCAACAATTAACGTCACTCAATCAAACATTAAAACAAAAACAGCATAAAAACGGCTTAACATCATTTTTACTTGGTTTAGCCTGTGGCATTGCCTTTTGGTTACTCACAACTGTCTTGAGCTGATCAAGCTCAACAAAATATAAAATAATGTGAATTGGCTATTGTTCAAAAGCACTAAAACCGCTATATTCACGAACGTTCATTTTTTAAAACAAAAGAAGGAAAAAATATGGGTGGTATCAGTATTTGGCAACTACTTATCGTCGTTGCAATCGTCGTTTTATTATTTGGTACAAAAAAATTAAGAACGCTTGGCTCTGATTTAGGTGAATCAGTAAAAGGCTTCAAAAAAGCAATGGCAGATGAATCAAAAGATGCAGAATTCAAATCCTTAAAAGATGAAAGCGAAACTGCCGCAAACACTGAAAAAGCAAAAGATAAAGAACAAGCATAATGTTTGATATTGGTTTCTCAGAACTCTTTCTCATTCTTGTCATAGGCTTAGTTGTACTTGGTCCTAAACGTCTACCTGTTGCGATTCGTACTGTCATGGGTTGGGTCGCAACTATTCGAGGCTTAGCATCAAATGTACAAAATGAGTTAAAGCAAGAACTGAAATTGCAAGAACTACAGGAAAGTATAAAAAAAGCAGAAGAATTCAATTTAAAACAACTCTCACCTGATTTAAGTCAAACTGTCGAAGAGCTGAAAGCTTCTGCTGAAAAAATGCGTGCAGAACTCGAACAAAAAGCAGCAGAAACTAATACGACAATTGAACAACAAATCAAACAAATGAAAACAGCGGCAGAACAGTCAGTACAATCTTCTGAACTAAACGATATTGAATTGACAGAACATCAACAAGCTGAACTCTCTCCTGCTGAGCAAGCCGAATTAGCTGAAGAAAATGATGCGATGGCTCATATTCAGCAATATTATCCTGATGATGATAATGAACCTGTGCTTGCAGCTGAACTTAAACCTCAAACTGAAATTCAAGATAAGAAAGCATAATGAGCGTTGAAGAATCTCAACCTTTGATCAGCCACTTAATGGAACTACGTGATCGCTTATTGCGAGCGATCATTTTTGTAGCAGTAGTATTCTGCGGGTTAGTTTATTTTGCCAATGATATTTACAACTTTGTTGCTTCACCATTGGTAGAAGTATTGCCCTCAGGTGCCAGTATGATTGCAACCAATATTGCGACACCATTTTTTACTCCAATTAAATTAACCGCCGTTGTGGCTGTGTTTATTTCAGTCCCCTATTTGTTATATCAACTGTGGGCGTTTGTGGCACCCGCGTTATATCAACACGAAAAACGCCTTATTTATCCACTCCTATTTTCCAGTACATTATTATTCTATTTAGGTGTAGCTTTCGCTTATTATGTGGTGTTTCCATTAGTGTTTGGTTTTCTCACTAAAACTGCACCAACTGGTGTTGCTATCGCAACTGATATCAGTAGTTATTTAGATTTTGTGTTAACTATTTTTCTTGCCTTTGGCGTTTGTTTTGAGGTACCTATCGCTATTATTTTACTTTGCTGGACAGGCGTCACTACACCGGAAGATTTAAAAGCAAAACGCCCCTATATTATTGTGGCAGCATTTGTTATCGGTATGCTACTCACACCACCAGACATTTTTTCGCAAACTTTACTCGCGATCCCAATGTGGTTATTATTTGAGTTAGGAGTGATTTTTGCACGTTTTTATCGTCCGAAAGACGACGCTGAGAATCCACAAATACATCAGTAAAAGGGGCTGCATTGCCCCTTTTTCTCATTAGTAAGGAGTAGATATGACTCAACAAATTTTTACAGGTTTTCCACAACGTCGTTTACGTCGTATGCGTAAACAAGATTTTAGTCGCCGCTTGATGGCTGAAAATAAATTAACAGCAGATGATCTTATCTATCCAGTATTTATTCTCGAAGGTGAGAACTATCGTGAACCAGTGCCTTCCATGCCTGGTGTTGAGCGTTTAACTATTGATCAATTGTTAATCGAAGCCGAATTATTAGTCAAATATGGTGTTCCCGTAATTGCTCTTTTCCCAGTAATTGAACAACAAAAAAAATCCTTAATGGCGGAAGAAGCTTACAATCCCAACGGTCTAGTGCAACGCGCAGTAAAAGCCTTAAAAGCAAAATTCCCGACTCAACTTGGTATATTAACTGATATCGCGCTTGATCCTTATACCATTCATGGTCAAGATGGCATTATTGATGAAAAAGGTTATGTGTTAAACGATATTACGAGTGACATCTTAGTGAAACAAGCGCTTTCCCATGCTCAGGCTAGTGCTGATATCGTCGCGCCAAGTGATATGATGGATGGTCGAATTGGTAAAATTCGTCATGCACTTGAACAAAACGGCTTCATCAACACATTAATTATGGCGTATTCTGCTAAATATGCCTCTCACTATTATGGTCCATTTCGCGATGCAGTAGGTTCTGCGGCTAATCTAAAAGGTGGTGATAAAAAAACTTATCAACTTGATCCACCTAATAGTGATGAAGGTTTACAAGAAGTTGCTTTAGATCTACAAGAAGGGGCAGATATGGTCATGGTTAAACCGGGTATGCCTTATTTAGATTTAGTTTATCGTGTAAAAACACATTTTGGTGTGCCAACTTTTGCCTATCAAGTTTCAGGCGAATACGCGATGCACCAAGCCGCAATTCAAAATGGTTGGCTGAAAGAAAAAGAATGTATCATCGAATCACTTCTTTGCTTCAAACGTGCAGGCGCAGATGGAATCTTAACTTACTACGCCAAACAAGTCGCAGAATGGCTTTACTTAGAACAGCAGCATCAATAAGTAATTAGCAATATCTAAATAAAAGTGCGGTCAAAACTTTTCAAATTTCGACCGCATTTTCTCTTTGTATAGATTCAGTGAGTAATTAAGCTTCAATCCCTTCAAACATGGCTGTACTTAAATAACGTTCAGATGCAGAAGGCAGAATGACCACAATCAGCTTATCAGCAAATTCAGGTAATTTGGCTAAACGATCTGCGGCGGCAACTGCCGCACCAGAAGAAATGCCCGCTAGAATGCCTTCTTCTGCCATTAAACGGCGTGCAGTTTCAAGCGCTTCCTCGCTACTAACTGTTTCAACACGATCAACTAAACTCAGATCTAAGTTTTGTGGGATAAAACCCGCCCCAATACCCTGAATTTTATGCGGTGCGGGTTGTGGTTCTTCGCCAGCTAAAGTTTGCGTAATAACCGGCGATTCCGCAGGTTCAACTGCAACAGAAACAATTTGCTTGCCTTGCTCTAATTTAATATAACGGCTAGTACCCGTAATTGTGCCACCTGTACCCACACCTGCGACTAATACATCAATTTTTCCTTCCGTATCACGCCAAATTTCAGGTCCAGTTGTTTGTTGATGAATTGCAGGGTTAGCTGGATTCTCAAACTGCTTTAACATGATATAACGGTTGGGATCAGAAGCGACAATTTCTTCTGCCTTAGCAATTGCGCCTTTCATCCCTTTAGCACCTTCAGTCAACACTAAATTTACGCCTAAACCACGCAATAAACGCTTACGTTCCGCACTCATGGTTTCTGGCATAGTCAAGGTGATTTTATAACCACGCGCAGCTGCGACATAAGCCAGCGCAATGCCTGTATTACCACTCGTCGCATCTACAATTTCCTTATTTTGCGTAAGCTGCCCGTCTTTTTCCGCTTGCCACACCATATTCGCACCGATACGGCATTTGACACTAAAGCTAGGATTACGTCCTTCGACTTTAACTACAATATTGCCATTTTGACCGAAATGTTTCAGGCGTACTAATGGCGTATTGCCAATTGAATAAGAATTATCTGCGTAAATAGTCATCTTGTTTTCCCTTTTTGTTCAATCCATTGAAAATGATGTGTTAAATATAGGCTATTTCTAACATAAGTTTACGCCCCCTAAAAATAGCCATTTGCTATATTTTATAACTAAATACTATTTCACAAGTTGTGAACCTGTAGCACTTAATTCCGTTCCTGTATTAACTGCTGATACTTGCTTATGCAATGCTAAACGATCACGGAAATGCTCAACCCACATCGCAGTCGCACCACAAACCGCTACAGGAATCACCACTAAATTGACTAATGGAATAAAAGTACACAACATCACTAAGCCACCAAAAGTTAAACTTAAAGCCCGTTTATCAGCAAGCTCCGCTTTCATCACAAAAAACGGCACTTTATGATTATCAAAAGGATAGTCACAATACTGAATCGCCATCATCCATGCGGTAAAGGCTGTTGTAATGACTGGGATAATACTTTGTCCTAAAAAAGGAATAAATCCTAATAAAAACAAAACAATCAACTTAGGTAAACTGTACATCAGCTTTTGCCATTCACGCGCTAACATACGGGGAATATCCTTAACAAAATCCCATGCGCTTCCTTCAATAATACTTTCACCCGTCAACATTTTTTCTACTTTTTCCGCTAATAAACCATTAAATGGGGCAGCAATGAAACCAGACAGTGCAGTAAAAATAAAATAGAAAAAGATCAAAATCATTAAAATTGACAGCACGAGTAAAATCACACTCAACCAACTTAGCCATTCAGGAATGTAATTCATCACGCTATCAATCATGCGCTCAATTTGAGTAATGAACAACCAAAATAAGCCTGTCAGTAATACAATATTTAACAAAATTGGCATGACGACAAAACGACGCAGCCCTTTTTGGCGAATTAAATGCCAGCCCATCATAAAATAATGGATACCTTGTTTCACTTCAGATTGTTGTAACATCATCACTCCCAGTAAATTTATAAAGCAGTTAGGATACAAAGTGCGCTGAAAAAAATCAATTTCCCAGTGTTTTGTTCACAGTTGTTCCCGTTTCAAAACATAATGAAAAATGCAAATGAATAACTCTCGTCTATCAACAAGCATATCCATCTCCTCTTTTTACATGCAAAAATCATGCAATAAATAATAGAAAATCCACTTTTTCATCATACTTCAATACCGCTGTTCGAACAGATGAATTTTAGCTATTTTCCAATGAAAATCTTCAAACAACAAATGTTCAACAAGCCTTAGAAAATATGATAAGCTTATGCCAATTTTATCCTTTTAATAATGGCGAGGAATGGGTAATGGATTTAAATACAATTTTAATTATTTTAGGCATTATCGCTTTAGTTATCTTAGTGGTACATGGACTGTGGGCAAACCGCCGCGAAAGATCACAATACTTTAAAAGCGCAAATACCTTTACTCGAGATTCTCGTTTAAGAGAACCACCAACTCATATCCAATCGCCAAACACTACAGAAGTCAATTCAACAGACTCAAATACAGCAGGAACAAATAGTACTGGTACTGTATCAACCCCTGCACCATCGTCTACACAACCAAGTCATGTTGCGACGCAAACCGAACCTGCGCCAGAACAACATGCTTTTACTTTTGAAGCAGAACAGCAACTTGCTCATGAACAACAAGCCGTCGAGCAAGCTGTCGAAAATATTAAAATCAGCCTTCCTAATCCTGAACAACCTATTTACCAAGCGAGTGTTGAGCCAATTTCACAAACCCCATCCCCTGCCTTAACAACTATTGCAGAAGTAGAAAACTATGCTGATCAGGAAGATGGGATCGATACTCATTCTGATGAATTACGCCAACAATTAGCTGAACTTGCACAACAATCACCTTCTGTCACTCTTGCCTCATTACGAGAAGAAAGCGAAATGGCTGAAGAAAAACGCCATGAAACTAAAGTTGAATCCAAATCAGAGCCAAAAGAGCCTGCTTCTTTTGTGATGATGTATGTCGTCGCGCCTGAGAATTATGAATTCCAAGGGGTAAAATTAGCTAAAATCCTTGATGAATTAGGTTTCTTATTTGGTGAACATAATATTTATCATCGCCATGCGGATTTAAGCGTTAATAGCCCTGTCTTATTTAGCGTGGCAAATATTCAGCAACCTGGGACTTTTGATTACAATATGTCCGATTTCTCAACTGTTGGTATTGCATTATTTATGCAGTTGCCGTCTGAAGGAAATGATTTAATGAATTTACGTATGATGATCCGCGCAGCGAAAAGTATCGCGGAAGAACTTGGCGGCTTTGTATTAACAGATAAACAAGAAATGTTTGATGATCAAGCTGAACAAGCTTATTTAGCACGGGTTAGATAATCGCAAAATTTACTCAAAAGTGACCGCACTTTTATGGCTTCTCAACAAATAAGTTCGTCTTAAAAACATTTAAATTAATCTTATTTCATACACCATGTTAGAAAAAGCAGACTACTAGTCTGCTTTTTTACTTTTAATATCTCTTTCTGACGGTCTATTTTTAATCTGAAACGCATGAATAACTCAAATGGCTTTAATTACTCATTCTTTTTGCACGCTTTTATTTTTTAATTTATGCCATACCTTATCTTCTTGCCCACGCCATAAACGTTGAATGTTATCATGATGGCGATAAATTAATAAACAGCAAACCAACGCCACAGGAAAAGTAAATTCGGGCTTAAACCACCAAACATAAAAAGGCACTAGAAGCGCCGTTAATACTGCACTTAAAGAAGAATAACCGCTGATTAAAAAGACAAGTAACCAAGTGCCTAACATTGAGCCAGCGACTCCCCATGAAATAGGTGCAATTGCGCCAAATGCAGTTGCAACGCCTTTACCACCTTTAAACCTAAAAAAAATAGGGAAAATATGCCCTAAACAGGCACCTAACGCGACCATGCCTAGTTCAAAGTGAGTTAAGCCTAAATAATAGCCTAACCACACAGGTAACATGCCTTTTAGCATATCAAATAACAACACACTTAACGCAATCCAACGTCCACCAATACGCAAAACATTGGTTGCACCGGGGTTATTTGAACCACTATTTCTTGGATCAGGCAAACCA
The DNA here is from genome assembly GCF_002850605.1 of Pasteurella oralis. Classification (GTDB taxonomy): domain Bacteria; phylum Pseudomonadota; class Gammaproteobacteria; order Enterobacterales; family Pasteurellaceae; genus Pasteurella; species Pasteurella oralis. The sequence continues at coordinate 30,400 of NZ_NXGB01000001.1, read as the reverse complement.
GCTAAACGACATAACAAAATCGCACTTGAAACGGAGCCTAATAAATAGGCAATGACCATATAGAAAATCGCGAACAGGCTCATTGGTTAGTCCTTGGGGATGGCAAAAGATGAAAAATATGTTCGTCTATTGTACATAAACTTGATAGCATAAGCCTACTATATTTTTCGATTAGAAGGAATAAATGAATGATTGATCACATTTTCATTGAAGAGCTGACTGTTTTCGCTCAAATTGGGGTATATGATTGGGAACAACAAATTAAACAAAAACTGGTTTTTGATATTGAAATGGCTTGGGATAGCCAAAAAGCCGCTGCAAAAGACGATGTGCAATATTGTTTAAATTATGCCGAAGTCAGTGAGTTTATTATTAATTATGTCCAAGCTAAACCTTTTCTTCTTATTGAACGTGTTGCCTACGAAGTAGCAGAACAATTACAACAACGCTTTGGCATTCAAGGGTTGCGCTTAAAATTAAGTAAACCTAAAGCTGTCGCCCAAGCAAAAAATGTTGGCATTATCATTAAACGTGGTAATTTATGAGACAAAAGCAGGGATATGGTTATTTTTGCTTGATTTTAGCCACTCTGTTTTGGGGTGGTAACTATCTTTTTGGCAAAATACTGAGTAATGATATTGTGCCAATTGTCTTAAATTATACACGCTGGCTGCCTGCCGCTTTTATTTTACTCTTTCTCTTTGGCAAGAACTTACCCACATATTTTCCACTTATTCGGCAAAATTGGTTAATTTTGACCGCACTTGCCTTATTAGGCATCGTGATTTTTCCCGTCTTTCTATATCAAGGTTTGCAGACAACCACTGCGCTGAATGCCAGTATTTATCTTGCGGTTGTCCCTATTGTTGTCCTATTTTTGAACCGTTTAATCTTTGCTGATCCAATTCGCCCTATGAGCTTATTTGGTGCGATAACCAGCCTTGTGGGTGTCCTCTGGCTGCTCAGTCATGGTGAACTCAGACGTTTATACCAACTAGCTATTAACCAAGGTGATTTATGGGCAATCGGCTCTGCGCTGAGTTGGGCACTTTATTGCTGTATTATTCGATTAAAACCTGTCAGCTTGCCTAATGCAATGATGTTAACTGCACAAGTCAGCGTTGCAATGTTACTTTTCACACCCGTTTTTATTTGGCAATACTTACAACTAGACCACAATTTCATCTCAAAGCTGAATAGCCATCAATACTGGATTATCAGTTATTTAATTATCGGTCCCTCCATTCTTTCTTACGCGCTCTGGAATTATGGCATTTCAATTGTTGGTGGCGCAAAAGGCGCAGCTTTCACTAATGCAACCCCTTTATTTGCGGCAATATTCGGTATTTTAGTTCTAAATGAACAGCTACATACTTATCATATCGTCAGTGCTTGCTTGATAGTGATTGGATTGTGGCTGTGTAATAGAAAGGCACGAGATGAGGAGATAATATAAACGACTCATTTGATATATTAAATGACGATCATAAACAGATAAAACCTGACCTAATCAATAATCAAATCGTTAAATCTCAACAAACACTGTTGAAAATCAGCAAAATAAGTCTTAATAACAAACAAAATTACAACCAAGCAACTTTGCCATCTCTAAATTGTGGTTCATCCCCTTTTTCATAGGGATTATAATGGTTTTGCTTACAACCAAACTCTTTCAAAAATATGATTTGATTAGTTTCAGTCCATTCAATAAGTGACATGCCATCAAACGCTTCTACCTTGCCATTATCCATCTTATCTTTAAAACACCATTCCACAACCGTTTGATTCCCGTAGTGAAAATATTGTTTAATCGTCCAACTTAGTACTTTGCCTCGTTGGTTCCACTCTTCGAACCAATGTTTAAGTATTTTTCGATTACTATATTGCGGTCCCCAACTTTCGATGTAGATCACCTCCTCTGCAAAAATTTGGGCGATACCTAAATCTTTTTGCTGTAACCACATCTCAAACCATAATTGAATTCTTTTTTCACGCTCTTTCAACATATTTCACACCAATTTATTCTAGAGGAATCATGACAACAACAGTAACTGCTCTAATTCTGTAATTTCTAATGTGGGCAACAAAGTTGCTTGTGGAAAATCGCTCATTGATTTACCTGCTACGTTAATCCAAGCTGCTTGACAGCGAGCTTGAATAGCCCCTTTCACATCCGCAATTAAGTTATCTCCGACATGTAAAATTTCTTGCGGTTGAATACCAAATTGTTGTGCAGTTTGCTGAAAAAGATCGGAATGCGGTTTAGCTCTCCCCTGTTCACCACCACGCAACACCAAATCAAATTGTGGCAAACCAATACGTGATGGTTCAACATTGCCATTAGTAATCGCGACTAACGGATATTTTTCTTTCAAAGCATTTAACACTTGCTGACTTTGTGTCGGCACATCAATTTTATGGCGCCATTCAATAAAAAGTGTCATAGCATTTCGGCAAATTTGTTCAATTTCTACCGCACTTTTGTGATAAAACGTTAATAATTGACGTAAAGTTTCAATTCGCCAAGCCACTACGTCTTCACAGCCTACTGGGTCTTGCTGTTCAACAGTAAGCTTCCAAGTTTGCCATTCAGCTTGGGAGAACTGAAGCTGACTTTCTTGTCTGACTTTTTCTAAAAAATGCGCTTCAGCTAAACGAATCACTTCAGTGTTATCATAAAGGGTATCATCTAAATCAAAACTGATTAATTTAAAAGGATGGAAAGTACGGTAGAATTTCATGGAATTTTCCTATTTTTTACGTTTAGCACGAGGGTGCGCAGAGTCATATACATCGGCAAGATGTTGAAAATTCAGGTGAGTATAAATTTGAGTGGTCGATAAATTACTGTGTCCTAACAACTCTTGTACCGCACGTAAGTCTGAACTGGCTTCTAGCATGTGCGTAGCGAAAGAATGACGTAGTTTATGTGGATTTAAATGGCTATTTAATCCCTGTTTAATCCCCCATACTTCTAAACGTTTTTGAATTGCGCGGTGTGTTAAACGGTTTCCCAACTGGCTGACAAATAACGCTTCATCTTTTGGATTAAACAGCACTCTTACTTTCAACCATTGTTGAATGGCATTGGAAGCATAACGCCCAAAAGGTACAATGCGCTCTTTATTTCCCTTACCAATCACACGTACCTCACGCACTCGAGTATTAATACTGTTTAAATTCAATCCCTGTAGCTCTGACAAACGTAATCCAGAACTATATAACAACTCTAACATTGCGCGATCACGAATATCAATCGGCTCTTTACTGTCATTAGTCAGTAATTTTTGCACTTGTTCTGCATCAATATTTTTCGGCAAATGACGACCTTGTTTCGGCGCCGAAATTCCAGTTGCAGGATTGACTTTCAATTGGTCCTGCTGCACTAAATAAGATAAAAATTTACGTAACGCAGATAAGCGTAATGCCAAGCTTTTCTCATGTAAACCTTCTTTCTTACTCTGTGCCAAAATAAAACGTACTACGCTTGGCGACACGGATTGCCAACTTGTGATGCCATTTTCAAGTAACATTTCAACAATACGCTTAAGTTGACGTTGATAATTACTTAAAGTATGCGGGCTTACTTGACGCTCAATACGCAGATAATTCCAATATTTTTCTAACTGTATTTGCATATGAACAAACTCTCTTTAATCCTGTTTAAACCTAGTCACTAACGTTTAAAATTATCGACCCAACGTCCCAAATGTAACTCAACAATATCAACCAAATGTTTCAAAAATTCAGTATCTTGTCCATTATGAAAATGACGTTCATCTCGCGCTGCAAACAGCAAAAGTGCGGTCGGTTTTTGTCGAGTTTTGCTGCCCAATAAACAACAAGCCACCGAACCAATCGGAAATTCCTCTGGCAAAAATAACATGGTTTTTTCTTTATGTGTCATTTGCCCTAAATAAAAACTACGCAAACCAAAACGTTCCAAACGTACTATTTCAAACGCTTTGCGATCTAACCAAACTGCCTCACTCAGACTTGAACGTTTTTCCCATTCATCCGTAAATAACAAGATTTTGGCTTGTTGTAATTCAAATTTCTTTACCCATTGATTGAGTTTATGAATACCTTGTGTAAGATTATTTGCCTGAGAAAGTTGTTGCTGAAGCGGTAATAATCCCAGAAAAATATCACTATTTTGAATCGCTAACTGAGTAAATTTGGCTAATTCTGCCTCAAGTTCTTTAATACGCTGGCGCTGGCGTTCAAGTTGTAATTTGATAAGAGAAAGCGTGTTTTTTTGTGAACAATGTAGATTGAGATGATCGAGCAACTCAGGATGATCGAGAAAAAAATCAGGATGTTGAGTTAAGTAATCCGCTATTTGATCATGAGTTAGGTTTTGCATAGTGTTTATTTACCTGTTGTTTCGCTTACGGAGCAACTTACTTTTACTTATCAGCTTGATATATTGTGCTTTTTTCTCAGCGATATTTAAATTTTAGCTTTTACTTTTTCTATTCTTAAAGAAAAGTAAACGAAGGGAGAAAAAATATCCCCATGTAAGTTCCTCGAATGTAGCACGCATTTTTAGGCAAGTTAGACTGCGTAGTATTCAGTGCGAAGACAGCTCACTTTATGTAAACAAATGCATTTGGAATGAGGAAAAGGAACTTAGCTAGGATGTATTGGCTTCGCCTACTTTGTTCTGTGCAAGCAAAAAAGCAGGTCGCTCATTCAAACAAAATATGATGTGATAACGAAAAAATATAGCTATATTTTTCACTAAAAATCACAGTAAAAAGCAAAGCCTCTCTATAACCTTATCACGCCATCATACACATGTGTTGCTTCGCCAGTCATAAATAACGGCTTACCAACACCTTCCCATTCAATCAATAAACTCCCACCGGGTAAATCAACTTGTACTTTGTTGTCTAATGAACCTTGCATAATACCTACAGCAACTGCCGCACAGGCACCACTGCCACAAGCTTGAGTTTCACCAGCACCCCGTTCATAAACACGTAATTTAATATGCTTCCGACTCACAACTTGCATAAACCCAGCATTAACACGTTCTGGAAAGCGTTCATGCTTTTCTAACAATGGACCTAATTGTTCAACATTTGCTGTTTGAATATCTTCGACTTGGACCACACAATGTGGATTGCCCATTGAAACGGCACCACAAAGGACGGTTTGGATATTCGTACGTAAAATATAGTTTTTTTCAAATTTATTTGCAGTAAAAGGGATTTTTGCAGGCTCCCAAATAGGTTCACCCATATTGATACGAACTTGATCATTTTCCAGCACATTAAGAACCATTTTGCCAGTCTGCGTACTCACGGAAATTTCTTTTTTATCAGTTAACCCCTTTAAAAGCACAAAACGTGCAAAACAACGCGCCCCATTACCACATTGTGCGACTTCACTGCCATCTGCATTAAAAATACGATAATGAAAATCTAAATCAGGATCATAAGGTGGTTCGACGACTAACATCTGATCAAAACCGATGCCACGATGACGATCAGCTAATCGCTTAATTGTTTCTACCGAGAAATATAAGTTTTGAGTTACTGCATCGACCACAACAAAATCATTGCCTAAACCGTGCATTTTGGAAAATTGCATTTTCCTATCCTTTATAAAAACTGTTAATTGCTTGCATTATAACAGTCAGGAAAAATCAGTAAACAGAACGCAGAATTTCAAGTGCAGAATATTGTGTTATCCGAGATCAATTATTGGAAAATCAAATTTGTTCTTAAAGAGTTATCCTGTTCAAATTCTAGTACCTTTTTGTTGTATAGTTAGCGAATAACATAATACAAACTACGCTAATATGTTATTTGCCACTTAAAGATTAAAAATACATCAAAATTTAATCTAAACTATTAAAAAATAAAATTTAATAGGTATTTCTTAAAATATTCTTTATTTCCCCTTGAAAAATCAAAAAATGCGCTTATTTAATCCTTGTGAATCGAGGGGATATTGCCCTCCAACTTAACAGAGAAGCAAAAGAGGAAATGGAATATGAATATCGAAAAATTTACCACAAAATTTCAACAAGCTATTAGCGAAGCACAATCTCTAGCGATTGGCAAAGATAATCAATTTATTGAACCAATTCATTTATTAACCGCATTATTAAACCAACAAGATGGCTCTGTTGCTCCAATTTTAACCGCAGCAGGCGCAAATCTCGCTTTATTACGTAATGAATTACATGCTGAGCTGAATCGTTTACCGCAAGTATCTGGTAACGGTGGTGATGTACAAGTTTCACGTAGCTTAATCAATTTATTAAACCTTTGCGATAAACTCGCACAGCAACGCCAAGACAAGTTTATCTCTTCTGAACTGTTTTTATTAGCCGCATTAGAAGACAAAACATTAGGTGAAATCTTCAAAAAGAGCGGTGTCAAAAAAGAAAATTTACAACAAGCAATTCAGCAAGTACGTGGAGGTCAAAATGTCAATGATCAAAATGCAGAAGAAAGCCGCCAAGCACTAGATAAATATACGATTGATCTCACCGCGCGCGCTGAAAGTGGCAAACTTGATCCAGTGATTGGACGTGATGAAGAAATCCGTCGTGCTATCCAAGTACTACAACGCCGTACCAAAAATAACCCGGTGTTAATTGGTGAGCCAGGTGTCGGTAAAACGGCAATTGTTGAGGGCTTAGCACAGCGTATCGTCAATGGTGAAGTACCAGAGGGCTTGAAAAATAAACGTGTGTTGTCATTAGATATGGGAGCATTAATTGCAGGTGCTAAATATCGTGGTGAGTTTGAAGAACGTTTAAAAGCAGTATTAAACGAACTGGCTAAAGAAGAAGGACGCGTCATTTTATTCATCGATGAAATTCACACAATGGTTGGCGCAGGTAAAACTGATGGTGCAATGGATGCAGGTAATCTGCTTAAACCAAGTTTAGCACGCGGTGAATTACATTGTGTGGGTGCAACTACATTAGATGAATATCGTCAATATATTGAGAAAGATGCGGCACTTGAGCGTCGTTTCCAAAAAGTATTTGTCGGTGAACCAACAGTAGAAGATACCATTGCCATTTTACGTGGACTAAAAGAACGTTATGAAATCCATCATCATGTACAAATTACCGATCCAGCAATTGTGGCAGCAGCAACGCTTTCCCACCGTTATATTTCTGATCGCCAATTGCCAGATAAAGCTATTGATTTAATCGATGAAGCTGCATCAAGTATCCGTATGGAAATCGATTCTAAACCGCAGCCATTAGATCGTCTAGAACGCCGTATTATTCAGTTGAAATTGGAACAACAAGCATTACAAAAAGAAGATGATGAAGCGAGTCGTAAACGTTTAGATATGCTTGAAAAAGAATTAAGCGAGAAAGAACGTGAATATGCAGAGCTAGAAGAAGTATGGAAAGCTGAAAAAGCTGCACTTTCAGGCACACAGCATATTAAAGCTGAGTTAGACAATGCCAAAATCCAAATGGAACAAGCCCGTCGTGCCAGTGATTTTGCTAAAATGTCAGAATTACAATACGGCGTGATTCCAGCATTAGAAAAACAACTTGCTCAAGCTGAATCTGCTGAAGGAAAAGAAATGACCTTGTTACGCTATCGTGTGACGGATGAAGAAATTGCAGAAGTCCTGTCACGTGCAACAGGTATCCCAGTTGCGAAAATGATGGAAGGTGAAAAAGAAAAACTACTACGTATGGAAGAAGAATTGCATAAACGCGTAATTGGACAACATGAGGCAATTGAAGCTGTTGCAAACGCGATTCGCCGCAGCCGTGCTGGCTTATCCGATCCAAATCGCCCAATTGGTTCGTTCTTATTCTTAGGACCAACAGGGGTTGGTAAAACTGAATTATGTAAAACACTAGCCAATTTCTTGTTCGACGATGAAAATGCAATGGTCCGCATTGATATGTCTGAATTTATGGAAAAACATAGCGTTTCTCGCTTAGTCGGTGCGCCTCCGGGTTATGTTGGCTATGAAGAAGGGGGATATTTAACTGAAGCAGTGCGTCGCCGCCCTTACTCTGTCATTTTGTTAGATGAGGTTGAAAAAGCACATCATGATGTATTTAACATTTTATTACAAGTGTTAGATGATGGTCGCTTAACTGATGGTCAAGGTCGTACAGTCGATTTCCGTAATACCGTTGTGATTATGACGTCGAACTTAGGCTCACACTTAATTCAAGAAAATAAAGAGTTGGATTACGACAGCATGAAAGAGCTCGTCATGTCGGTGGTAGGACAACATTTCCGCCCAGAGTTCATTAACCGTATTGATGAAACTGTGGTATTCCACTCATTAGGCAAAGAAAACATTCGTGCAATTGCAACAATCCAATTGACACGTTTAATCAAGCGTATGGAAAGTCATGGTTATCAATTGCATTTCACCAATGCCTGCTTAGACTTCATTGGTGAGGTTGGTTATGATCCAATTTATGGCGCAAGACCATTAAAACGAGCAATTCAACAAGAAATTGAAAACCCATTGGCACAACAAATTCTATCAGGCAAACTGTTGCCAAATAAAATTGTCACTATTGACTATGTTGATGGAAAAATTGTTGCCAATCAATAAGTTGCTTATAGCAAGTACTAGCCCAATGCCAACACATTGGGCTTTTTTGCTCAAGTGCGGTCTATTTTAACAAAATTTCTGTAATGAATTGCCTAATCTTTCGTCTAATTCAATAGATTCTTTAATCAGATAATTCGTTACAACTATCATAAGGAGAAACAACATGAAAAAAATCTTCACATTACTAGCGACACTATTCGTATCAATGCAAACTTTTGCTGTAGAGTTTAAACCTTTTGAGCAGGCTGCCTTTGAAAGTGCACTACAAATGAACAAACCTGTCTTAATTGATGTATATGCCGATTGGTGCCCAACTTGTAAACGTCAATTAAAAGTTTTAGAACCGATGTTACAAGAAGAACAGTTCAACGATTACACCGTATTTAAAGTTGATTATGATGAACAAAAAGACGCATTAAAAAATTTCCAAGTCACTCGTCAAAGCACTTTAATTCTGTTTAATGAAGGAAAAGAGTTACGTCGTAGTATTGCAGAAACAAACGAAACACGTTTACGTCAATTCATTACTCTCTCTGAATAACTTGGAGTCGCTTATATGGATATTAGCTTAACAGTATTAGCACTCAGTTTATTGGCAGGATTATTAACGACACTTTCACCTTGCGTTTTGCCTATTTTGCCGATTGTCGCCTCCTCAGCAATGGCAAAACGTAAAATTGGTTTATTTACTCTTGCGTTTGGGATGGCAATTTCTTTCACGCTTGTTGGTACAGTTATTGCCTCTATCGGATTGGCACTGGGTTTAAATAGTGAATATTTACGCTACGGTGCGGCAATATTAATGTTGTTGGTTGCGCTTTGGTTACTCAGCAGTCGCTTACAAGCTATTTTTAGTCGTTATACTTCCGCTTTAAGTGGTCGTGGTGAAGCTTGGTTAAGTGGTTTTAATCCAGAATCTGCCACTGGGCAATTTCTAGTTGGTTTATTGTTAGGCATTGTTTGGGCACCTTGTATTGGTCCAACTTTAGGTGCGGCAATTGCACTTGCCAGTCAAGGAGAAGCACTTGCTAGCGTCGCTTTAGTCATGGTGATTTTTAGTTTAGGTGCTGTCATTCCATTAATTGCGATTGGCTTACTTTCACGTCAATTTTTCCGTGAAAAACGCGAAAAACTGGCTGATGCAGGACAGAAAGGGCGTAAAATCATGGGCTGGAGTTTACTGGCGGTTGGTTTACTAGTGTTAACAGGATTTGATAAACAAATTGAAATTTGGTTAGTCGAATTAAGCCCAGCTTGGTTAACTGACTTAACTACCCGCTTCTAAATTAGAGGTTCAAAGTGCGGTCGAAAATGCAAAATTTCACATAAATACTTCCTACTAATGCAAAATCAGGGTAGACATCATGTCTACCTTTTTTTATTTTAATTAACGTATCCTTTCAGGCGATCTATTCTCAGGAAACTAATAACTCAATCGCATGAAAAAGGCAAACCTACTGGTTTGCCTCTACATTGAAATATTAATCCTACTATCAGTTCGGCAATTATTCTACAGTTAATTTTTTACCATCGAAGCTCATTGTTTGAACTGAAGTTAATGGTTTACCACCATCAGTCTCACCACCGATTAATAATACTTTGTTATTGTAAGAAACCGCTAGACCATAACCAATGTTAGCTGGAAGCTCACCTACAATTTTCCAGTTACCGCTTTTCGCATCCAATGCATACACATCTTTGTGGTAAGTTTTCTTCAAGCCGCCTGTGCGGTGTGCATCCATGATACCTTTTTCATAGTTTGCAAGTGCACCTGGGAAGTTTGCACCACCAGTCACAATATAGTGACCATGAGTATATCCACCCATACCACCAGCGATACCATCTTGTTTGTCATAACCTTTTGGTGCTGGTAAATCACCGAGTTTTTTCCAAGTGACGCCATCTTTGCCAATTGTTCCAATTGCGCTACCTGGTGAACGTAAACCTGCTTTCACTTCACCATTAACAACTAACAATTTACCCTCTTTAATTGCAACTGCTGCACCTGCACGACCTGAATATGGGAAATAACCTTCATTACGCCATACATTGTTTGCTGGCTCATAACTGATGATTTCTGGTGAAAAGAAAAAGTCTTGTGCACGTAAATTGAAATAAGGATCAAAAATTGCTTTTTCTTTCTCTTTATCGCCACCTGCTGCTTTTACATCTTGGAATAAACCATTCCAAATTTCATGGTTTACCCCACCAACGAAATAAATTTTGCTACCATCTGCTGCAACACTTGCACCAACTGAGGTTGAACGTGGTGAACGAGTTGGTAATTTCATCCAAGTGTTATCTGCTGGGTTGTACTCATAAGCATCATTAATGATTTGATTTTTTGCAACATCAGTATCTTGGAAGCCACCAAATACATAAAGTTTACCATTTACACCTGCAGCAACTGGTTGATTACGTTTACCGCCTGGGAATTCAGCAATTTCCTTCCATTCTTTTGGATCTTTAAGATTTAATGAATAGAATTTAGTTGTGCCAGTGCCACCTAAACCAACATAAACAGTATCACCAACTAATGCACCCGCCCCCGCTTTGATTCCTTCTGGTAAATCTGGGTATTGTCCTGCCTGTGCGGCGAAAGCAGTCGCTGCTAGAGCTGCAAATAAAGCTGTTTTTGTAAATTTCATTTTATTACCTCAATTAGTTAGGTTAGTAAGAATGAATACCTATTCAGATACAACATTGAATGGCAAGTTTTTAAGTTAAAGCCAGCCAAATTTGACTGGCTTTGAATTCCATTTCTTCAAGCCATTAAGGCATCAGAAGATTTGGTATAAAGGTGATAATTTGTGGGAAAATAGTAATCAATATTAGTGTGACAAAAATTGGCACTAAGAATGGCAGAACCCCCTTCGCCACAGTACTGACTGGCATATTACCTACACGAGCAACCACGAATAACGCCATCCCCATTGGTGGAGTTAAAATACCAATCATCATATTCAATGTAGTCATTACACCAAAGAAGATTAAATCAATACCAAAATGAACTGCAATTGGGATCAACATTGGTAGTACTAAGAATTGCAATGCTAATGCATCAATGAACATACCTAAGAATAAGAGTAATAGGTTGATCATTACTAACACGGTTGTTGGTGAATTTGCCACTGCCACAAAAACTTCTGCGATCTTCATTGCAACTTGTTCACGTGCAATCATGTCACCAAAGAAAGTGACAGTCATCACCATAAGTGCAGTTACCCCTGTAATTGCCATTGCTTCCACACAGCTTTTAAATAGCATTTTGAGGTTTAACTCTTTATAGACAAACATACCAATGATGATTGAATAGAAGGCAGCAATTACCGCAGCTTCAGTTGGAGTAAATAAACCTGAGAAGATACCACCGATAATGAGTAACGGTGTTAACACTGCCCAAATTGCTTTCTTAAATGCTTGACAACGTTGTTCTAAAGTCGCTTTTGGTGTTCTCGGATAACCACGTTTCTTAGCCACATAGTAGTTCATGGTCATCAACGCAATCGTCACTAACACACCCGGCACAAAGCCTGCAATGAATAATTTAGCAATTGATTGGTTCGCAATAACACCATAGATAATCATCGCAATACTTGGTGGAACAAGTGGACCAATAATACAAGAGGCAGCAGTAATACCACCACAAATATCGTCATCATATCCAGCATCACGCATTGCTTTAATTTCTAATTGACCTAAGCCACCCGCATCGGCTAACGCTGACCCTGACATGCCAGAGAAAATTAAACTGGCACCGATATTAACATGTCCCATACCGCCACGATAATGACCGAGTAATGCACGTGCAAAATCAAAAATACGCTCTGTGATTCCACCTGTATTCATTAAAATACCAGTCAAAATAAAGAACGGTACACTTAATAATGGGAAGCTATTTAAACTGTCCGTTAGTTTTGTTGAAGCAGAGTTAACAATATTCCAGCGTGTCATCGCAAAATAAAGCAAGGTTGCAATAAATAATGACCAACCTACTGGCGTACCTACAAACATAATGATAAGCCAAACTACCAAAGTGATATAAACGGCATCACTACCGAATTTCACATAATTAGAAATGCGTAGTACTTTATACCAATCTGGCTCAATAAATAAAATAGTAAAAATAATGATCGCACTGATGACAAATACAATGACAGGAATATAACTTAATTTATTTCTATAGTTTTCAACTTGTGCTTGGAAAAAGCGGAATAACATTAAACAAGAAATAAATGGCAACGCAGCATACATCCATTTTTCATAAACAATCGTCTCTCTGCCGATCAAATCAGAAACGAAAGCGGTTAACGCTTCCATTTTAAAACTGGAATCAAACCAAACTTTAAAGCCTAAATGAATGAAAATAATGATTGAAATAAAAATGAGAATTTGTACAAAAGAGTTTGTGATTCTTCTCACTTTTTCAGGCATAAAATTGGTTAAAAAATCAATATAAACGTGTTGTTGGCTACGAATACCCATACTGATACCCAATAAGCCGACATAGATAAATAGCAATCTTGCGAGTTCTTCACTCCAAATAAACGGGGAATGAAAAATTTGACGAGCAACGATTTGTGCCAACAGAATCAAAAAGATTCCGATGAACATTACGCCACCAATCCATTCTTCTAATTTATTTATTATTTTCATAGATACCTCAACAACCCAATAAAAATGAACCTTATCCCTTAAGGCACAGGGATAAGGTTACTCACATTTATTTAGTTAAATTAGAAATTTCTTCTACAGCCATTTTACCGACTTCACCATTTTTCTTGAGATACTCATCATAGTACGGAGTAAGTGCTGCTTTGAATGGTTTTAGATCTGGCATTGTTACTGTTACACCTTGACCTTTGAAGAATTCAACTAAGCTATTTTCACCATCAACGAAGAGTTTAGTGTGGAACTCTGCCGCTTTAGCTGCTGCATCTTTAACCACTTTTTGTAAATCTGCTGGCAAATCAGCCATTGTTTCATTACTGACAAGATAAAGCTGATCATTTAAGATGTGGTTAGTTAATGCTAAGTATTTTTGCACTTCATAGAATTTTTGTGCTTGGATTGTTGGTAATGGGTTCTCTTGACCATCAACAGAGTTAGTTTGAAGCGCTAAATAAACTTCTGAGAATGCCATTGGCGTTGGTGCTGCACCAACATATTTAGCATATGCAAGGTTAGTCGCCGCGTTAGGTACGCGTAATTTTAAGCCTTTCATATCTTCAATGCTATTGATTGCACGGTTAGAGGTTGTTTGGCGAGTACCGTTATAAGCAACAGATAACACTTCTACGTTTAACTCTTTATCGATTTTTTTCAATAAAGCTTGACCAAATTTTGTTTCTAACAATGCTTTTTTCGATGTTTCAAAATTTGGAATCATATAAGGTAACGCAAATACTTCTGCTTCAGGGAAGTAAATTTGGAAACGCGCTGACTCACCTAATGTAAAATCTAGTGCACCGTCTTTTAATTGTTTGATCATTACACGGTCATCGCCTAATTGTGCGCTAGGGAAAATCGCGATTTCAATTTTGCCATTAGATTTTTCTTTCACTTCTTTAGCAAAAAATTCTACCGCTTTATATTCGTTTGAGCTTGGACCCGCAACCATACCGAATTTAAGATCGTAATCTGCTGCAAATACAGAAGCTGAAACGCCTAAACATAAAGATGCGAGTAGTAGTTTTTTAAATTTCATTATGAGTTCTCCTCTATTGGTTACGTTGGGATTACGTTAAAGTGACGATGAAATAAATTTCACACGTTTGCATTCTAAAGTGAAAAAACTATTTTTTATATAGAAAATGAAGTTTTATTTCATAAATGATAGGTACGTCACAAAATTGAACATTTCCCATGACTAAAACTGAGTAAAATGTTTACCAAAAAATTGTGTTTTATATAATGTTTGGAGTTTTATTTCAAAATAGGTAGTAGAGCCATGTTAAGTGATCAAGATATTTTTCAGCGCTATCAAACAAAAGCGAGCGAATTTACAAAACAAGCGGATATCAGTTTAATTGGTCACTCATTATTTGATATGTGGGGTGATTTACCTACGGGCACACCGACATTAGCTAATCAAACAGTCGCAAATTTAGGCATTTCAGGCGTGAGTGCGCGACAGTACCTCGATGTGATTGTTAAAGCTAAACATATCGCACATTTAGGCAAGCATGTCTTCCTCTTCTTGGGTGTCAACGATATTTGTAAAGAAAAAGATTACTCACCTGCTAAAGTGATGGAGTGGCTAAATCAAATTCTTGCTCATTTATATCTCATTGCCCCACATTCACACTACTATCTATTAGAAGCCACGCCAGTGAATAATATTGCTACTGTCACTAATGCTCAAATCAATAAGCTAAATGCTTACTTAAAAGCACATTGTCCTGCAAATGTTACTTATATCGAAACACAGCAAGCATTTCGTAATAGTGAGCATAAATTAGATCTCACTTTATGCACAGATGGCTTGCATTTTAATCAAAAAGGCTATCAAGTACTGACTGAATTACTCGAAAAATATTTACAACAATAAACTTAAAAAAAGATGTCTTAAATTGAAGAAATAAGTACTTAAATAACCCACAAAATACTTGTGTGTAAATATGCGACAGAGATCGCAAATTTTCATTATTTTAGTTGTTATTTTTTTATTCTAAGATTAATCTATACAAATTGGAGTCAATCTTCTTTTGACGAAATTAGACTGGAGTTAACATGTCAAAATTATCACATCAACAAATTTTAGAACAAATCAAATATGGATTAATTGCCTCTTGCCAACCTGTCGATGATGGCCCAATGGACTCACCTGAAATTGTTGCTGCTATGGCACAAGCCTCTGTGATTGGCGGTGCCGCTGGTTTACGTATCGAGGGTATTGAAAATCTCAAAGCAACTCGTCAAG
The DNA here is from genome assembly GCF_002850605.1 of Pasteurella oralis. Lineage (GTDB taxonomy): Bacteria > Pseudomonadota > Gammaproteobacteria > Enterobacterales > Pasteurellaceae > Pasteurella > Pasteurella oralis. Next base: position 14,907 of record NZ_NXGB01000001.1, on the reverse strand, counting down.
TTGTTAATGTTCCTATCATTGGTATTGTCAAGCGTGATCTTGATGATAGCCCTGTGCGTATCAGCCCATTTTTACAAGATATCGATGATTTAGCTGCGGCAGGTGCAGATATTATTGCTTTTGATGGAACTGACCGTATCCGTCCAACAACACGTGAAGCTATTGTAAAACGAATTAAAGAATTAGGCTGCTTAGCGATGGCAGATTGTTCTAATTTCGAAGAAGGAATGTACTGCCAAAACCTAGGGGTAGAAATCATTGGTAGTACAATGTCTGGTTATACTGGCGGTGAAGTACCCGCCGAACCAGATTATCAGCTTGTTAAAGATTTAAATGCGGCTGGCTGTCGTGTCATGGCAGAAGGTCGCTACAATACACCTGAATTAGCTAAAGTAGCGATTGAAATTGGTGCATACTCTGTCACTGTAGGATCTGCATTAACTCGCTTAGAACATATTGTCAGCTGGTTTGCTGATGCAGTGAAATCAGCCAAATAATCGATTTGAGTAGAAAGGAGAAATTATGCGTTGTTTAGCATTAGATATTGGTGGCACAAAAATTGCTTCAGCCATTGTCATTGACGGCAAAATCGAGCAACGCCAGCAAATCTCTACCCCACAAGCGGATGCAGCAAATGCAATGCACGATACCTTAGCACAGATTTTAACTCAATATGCGGGGCAATTTGATTATGTTGCAGTCGCTTCAACAGGCATTATTAATAATGGTATCTTAACCGCACTGAATCCAAAGAATTTAGGGGGATTAGCTGAATTTCCACTAAAACAAAGTATTGCACGTCATACCGATAAACCTATTGGTTTACTCAACGATGTGCAAGCCGCAGCTTGTGCAGAGTACAAAGACGAAGATAAAAATACTGTACAAAATTTCGTCTTTATCACTGTTTCAACGGGCGTCGGTGGCGGTATCATTTTAGAGCGTCATTTGCTCACTGAGCCTAACGGTGTCGCAGGTCATATTGGTCACACCTTAGCAGATCCGAATGGTCCAGTCTGTGGTTGTGGTCGTGTAGGCTGTGTAGAAGCCGTTGCAGCTGGGCGTGCAATTGAAGCAGTATCTAGTCAATGGAATCCGCCTTGCACACCTAAAGAAGCATTTGAGTTATTTAGAAAAAATGATGAAAAAGCGACCGCACTTATTCAACGTTCAGCCAAAGCTATCTCGCATTTAATTGCAGATTTAGTCATTGGTTTAGATGTGCAAAAAGTGGTCGTCGGTGGCAGTGTTGGATTAGCTGAAGGTTATCTACCTTTAGTACAGCAATATTTACACGAAATGCCACATTTTTATCATTGTACAGTAGAGCAAGCTCGTTATGGACAAGACGCTGGTTTGATTGGCGCCGCTTGGTGGGTAGCAGATTGTCTACAACAAGGTATCAGTTTGAAATAGGAGAAGATTATGTTTATTGGTGATTTAACTCGCGATGACTTTAGATTAGGTCTACCTAAGGCGATCGTTGAAGTTTGTGAATATTTAAAAACCTTAGATTTAACAGCGTTAGAAACCGGTCGTCATGATATTACGGATCAAATTTATATGAACGTGATGGCATTTGATACAGCCGCTGCTGAAAGCAAACAAGCCGAATTACATCGTCAATATATTGATGTACAAGTACTCATTTCTGGTAAAGAAAACATCGAATATAGCGTTGCTTATCCAACACTTGCAAACTATACCGACTATGATGAGAAAGATGATTACCAACTTACACCAGAAATTGAGTATAAGAGCACATTAACATTAAAACCAAACATGTTTGTCGTGTTCTTACCTTATGAACCGCATAAACCCGGCTGTAATGTGGATAACCAAGTAGTCAGTCTGAAAAAGCTTGTCGTGAAAGTGCCAGTAGAATTATTGTAATTTTGACCGTACTTTTAAGGAGCCTCTATGTTAATCAGTGGAAAAATTTTAGATACTATTGGTGCGCTACACGATAGCCTCACCAAAACAGAAAAAAGAATTGCCGCAACTATTCTTGCATCGCCTGATTTACTCAGTCAGTCTTCTCTTTCTGATATTGCAAAACATCTTGACGTCGGAGAAGCAACATTTATTCGTTTCTGCCGTACACTCGGTTTCAGAGGCTTCACTGACTTTAAATTAGAGCTTGCAATTGAATTAGCAACCAGAGAAAAGCAATACCATTCTCTACTCGACACCGATATTTCATCTTCAGATGATCCAAGAAGTATTGCGGCTAAATTACAAAGCACCATCACGAATGTTCTCTCAGAAACAGTGAATTTATTAGATTTCAATGAATTAGAAACTGTTGTCAACCTGATGATGAAAGCAAAACGTATTTTCTTATTTGGTGTTGGCTCCTCTGGTATTACAGCAGAAGATGCTAAAAATAAATTTATGCGTATTGGCTTACAAGTGGATTCAACTTCGAATAACCACTTTATGTATATGCAAGCTGCACTGATGCAAAAAGGCGATGTCGTTATTGGCATTAGTCACTCAGGTTATTCTAAAGAAGTAATTCAAGCACTCAATATTGCGAAAAAAAATGAAGCGACCACCATCGCTATCACACATAACCTACGTTCACCAATTACCCACGCTGCTGACCATGTGTTGATTAATGGCAATCGTCAAGGGCAATTACAAGGTGACTCAATGGGAACAAAAATTGCTCAACTTTTTGTCTTAGATTTGATTTACACTTTAATCGTCCAAGCGACTGAAGATAAAGCAACTAAAACGAAGCAAAAAACAGTTAATGTCATTTTAGAACAACGTGTTAAATAACACATTTATAGGAGTATCCAATGAAAAACTTAAAAGGTATCTTCAGTGCATTGTTAGTTTCTTTCAACGCTGATGGTTCAATCAACGAAAAAGGCTTACGCGAAATCGTTCGTTATAATATCGACAAAATGAAAGTCGATGGTCTTTATGTTGGTGGTAGTACAGGTGAAAACTTCATGCTTTCAACGGAAGAGAAAAAAGAGATCTTCCGTATTGCGAAAGATGAAGCAAAAGATCAAATCGCCTTAATTGCACAAGTAGGTAGTGTTAACTTACAAGAAGCAATTGAACTAGGTAAATATGCAACAGAATTAGGTTATGACAGCTTATCTGCCGTGACACCATTTTACTACAAATTCAGTTTCTCAGAGATCAAACACTACTACGACAGTATTATTGAAGCAACGGGTAACTACATGATCGTTTACTCAATTCCATTCTTAACTGGCGTCAACATCGGTGTTGAGCAATTTGGTGAACTTTATAAAAACCCTAAAGTATTGGGTGTGAAATTCACTGCGGGCGACTTCTATTTATTAGAGCGCCTGAAAAAAGCTTACCCAAATCACTTAATCTGGGCTGGTTTCGACGAAATGATGTTACCTGCGGCAGCATTAGGTGTTGATGGTGCAATCGGCAGTACATTCAACGTAAACGGCGTTCGTGCACGTCAAATCTTTGAATTAACGCAAGCAGGTAAATTACAAGAAGCGCTTGAAATTCAACATGTGACTAACGATTTAATCGAAGGTATCTTATCTAACGGTTTATATTTAACTATCAAAGAATTATTAAAACTGGATGGTGTTGAATCAGGCTACTGCCGTGAACCAATGACAAAAGAATTAACGCCAGAGAAAGTCGCTTTCGCAAAAGAATTAAAAGCTAAATTCCTTTCTTAATTTTGTCAAAAACTGACCGCACTTTTTGATACAGACAAGTGCGTTATGACTGATAAAAAAACCGCTTAAACAGTTATTTAAGCGGTTTTATTTTTCTCTTACAAATAAGGTTGTGCCCAATCTAAAAAAGTTTGTTCATCAATCACTTGCACACCAAGCTCATTCGCTTTTGCCAGTTTCGAACCCGCACTTTCGCCAGCTACTACTAAATCCGTTTTCGCTGATACACTACCGCTGACTTTTGCGCCTAAACGTTGCAATAATGCTTTCGCTTCAGTGCGCCCCATTTGGCTTAAAGTTCCCGTTAACACGACTATTTTCTCTTTAAATGGACTTTCATCTACTTCTTTGAGTTCAACAGTATCCCAATGAATACCCTGTGCTAATAGATCATCAACAACCGCAACATTATGCGGCTCTCGCCAAAATACAAAAATGCGATTGGCAACAACTTCGCCCACATCTTGTACCTCTTGTAATTGTTCAAGTGTTGCCTCTTTTAACGCTGCTAATGTCTTGAAATAATTAGCTAAATTTAAAGCAGTTGCTTCGCCAACTTCGCGAATGCCTAACGCAAAAATAAAACGAGCTAATGTGGTTTTCTTCGCTTTTTCTAAACTCGCTATCGCATTTTGGGCTGATTTCGGTCCCATGCGCTCTAAACGCATTAATGTGGTGAGATCCAACTTAAATAAATCAGCTGGTGTGTGAATCTGCTCACGATCAACAAGCTGTTCAATTAATTTAGCACCCACACCATCAATATCCATTGCTTTACGCGACACAAAATGTTTTAACGCTTCTTTGCGTTGAGCCGCACAAAACAATCCACCTGTACAACGCGCCACTGCTTCCCCCTCAATTCGTGTAATCACAGAATTACACACAGGACAATTTTGAGGAAAAACAATCGGCTCTGCATTTGCTGGACGCTTATCATGTACCACCCCAATAATTTGTGGAATCACATCGCCTGCACGACGAATAATCACTGTATCACCAATTGCGATATCTAAGCGTTCAATTTCATCCCCATTATGTAAAGTAGCATTACTCACTGTCACACCTGCCACAAACACTGGCGCTAATTTTGCTACTGGTGTAATCGCTCCAGTCCTTCCGACTTGAAATTCAACGCTATTTAATACGGTAAGTTCTTCTTGTGCAGGGAATTTATACGCAATTGCCCAACGCGGCGCTTTAGAAACAAAACCCAACTCTGTTTGTAAAGCAATCTCATTAACTTTAATCACTGTACCATCAATGTCATAACCTAAAGCACTGCGCTTTTGCATAATGATGCGGTAAAAATCTAACACCTGTTCAACACCATGACATAACTGAATTTCCGTATTCACTGGAATCCCTATCGCCCTAAGCCATTGTAAACGCTCAAAATGTGTCGCTGGTAACTCAATACCTTCCGCTATCCCAATACCATAAGCATTAAGTACTAATGGACGTTGGCTAGTAATTTTAGGATCTAATTGGCGTAATGAACCCGCCGCTGCATTACGTGGATTAGCAAAAGTTTTTTCTCCTTTTGCTAATGCCTTTTCATTTAATATCTCAAACCCAGCCTGCGGCATAAAGACTTCACCGCGCACTTCTAAACGATGTGGCGGCTGATCAGTTAACAATTGCAAAGGAATATTACGAATAGTGCGGATATTAGAGGTAATGTCTTCACCCGTTGTACCATCACCACGAGTAGCCGCTTGTACTAATTTACCATCTACATACAAAATACTCACAGCCAATCCGTCCAACTTGGGTTCGCAGCAAAAAGTTAATTGTTCTGGCGATAGGATCAGACGCTCATCAATGCGTTTAACAAATGCCCTAAACTCTTCATCTGAAAAAGCATTATCTAAGGATAACATTGGTATTTCATGTTTCACTTCGGCAAAACCAGACAAAGGTTTAGCGCCAACACGCTGCGTTGGCGAGTCTACTGTCACTAACTCAGGATATTGTTTTTCAAGATTTTTTAGTTGATGAAATAAACGATCATATTCTGCATCAGGAATTTGTGGGTTATCTAATACATGATATTGATATTCATGATGGCGTAAGCTGTTACGTAGTTGTTCTAATTCGAGTTTAATACTTTCTGTCATATAAAATCCTGATAAAAATGACCGCACTTAAGTGCTTACTAAAGTGCGGTCAATTCTACAATATTTTTTTATTTACGCCTATTTAAGGGATAAATATCATGACAAGTAGATCTAAAAATAACTGTCTTTTCTAATCTGTAAACCAAACCAATGTCGCCATCCGACCAGTTTGCCGTTCTCGACGATAAGAGAAAAATTTATTCTGTTCAGTGAATGTACAATATTCACCACCGCTGATTTGCGTTATACCTAACCTATTTAAACGCTGTGTAGCTAATAAATATAAATCCGCTAAATATTTATTTGGTGCCTGAGGATCTGGTTTGAAAGCAAGTTCTGCTGTCGGCTCTCGTGCACAAAACCGTTCGACAACGTCTTGACCAACTTGAAATTTAGTTGGACCAATAGCGGGACCAAGCCACGCGATGATTTGTGACGGAGAACAACGAAATTGCGCTACAGTTTGTTCTAAAACACCATCACATAAACCACGCCATCCTGCATGTACTGCTGCTACTTCATCACCTTGTTGAGAAGTCAACAAGACAGGTAAACAATCAGCTGTCATGACAAGACAGACTTGATTTGGCTGGTCAGTATAAACCGCATCTGCGGCAAGATTTGAAGTATTGGTTATAGGTAACTTGATTACCTTTGTGCTATGAATCTGCTCTAAAAAAACAGGCATTTTCGGCAACTGTAACTTTTCAACCAGTAAAGTGCGGTTAGTTTTTACCGAATTTTGCTCATCACCAACATGCGTACCTAAATTGAGACTGTCGTAAGGTGGCTGACTCACACCGCCTTGTCTTAAAGTACTAAATCCATGCACATTTTTTGGTACTGACCAATCAGGTTTAAGCACATTCATTTACTTACCTTGCTTAATAATCTAAATCGTCTTTATGTAGCTGATAATCTGCTTTCAACACATCGACTAATTGCACAAAATCTGTAGGCAATGGCGCATGCCATTCCATGAGTTCTCCCGTAATAGGATGCGCTAAACGTAACATAATCGCATGCAATGCTTGGCGCTTAAATTCACGTAACACGGTCATTAACTCATCACTCGCATGCTTTGGTGGGCGCGGACGACCACCATAAGTTTGATCACCTAATAATGGATGTGCAATATGAGCCATGTGTACACGAATTTGGTGAGTACGCCCTGTTTCAAGGCGTAAGCGTAAACGCGTGTAATTACGAAAACGCTCCATAATACGATAATGAGTCAACGCAGGTTTACCCATTGGATGTACTGCCATTTGCGTCCGCTTAGTTGGATGGCGCGCCATTGGCTGATCAACCAAACCACCTTTGGTCATAATGCCACAAGCGATCGCCTCATATTCACGGGTGATTTTACGCTTTTGCAAATCACGTACTAACTGTGTTTGCGCTGGGATAGTCTTTGCCACAACCATTAATCCCGTCGTATCTTTATCTAAACGATGTACAATCCCAGCACGTGGTACTTCAGCAATTTGCGGATAATGATATAACAGTGCGTTTAACACTGTTCCCGATGGATTTCCAGCGCCGGGATGAACTACAAAATCTTTGGGTTTATTAATCACTAAAATATCATCATCTTCATACACAATATTAAGCGGTAAATTTTCAGGTTCAAAGCGAGTATCATCTTCAATTTCAACGGTAATTTCGACTTGTTCGCCACCATAAACTTTGGTGCGAGGAACATTTGTAAGCTGACCATTGACAAAGACTAACCCCGTTTCAATCCAAGTTTTTAAGCGCGAACGTGAGTAGTCAGGGAACAATTCAGCTAAAGTCTGGTCTAAACGTTGTCCCATTTGAGATAGCTGAACTTCAGCCGACAAGGTAATTTGTGCCATAAAGAAAAAAATCCGTTAATGAAGTTTGCTTATTTAATAATGTTATATACAATACTGGGTCATTGTAACTCATTTATCATTGCTCGTAAAAATAAGGATTATCTAATGCGTAAATTAAAATCGTTCACGCTTATTGCTTTAACCGCATTTGCTGTGAGTGCTTGTTCAGGCTCTAAAGATGTTGAACAACGCCCAGAACAAGAGCTGTATAATGTCGGTCAAACTTACTTACAAGATGGCGATTATTCACAAGCTATTCGTTATTTAAATGCACTACATACGCGTTTTCCTGGCAGTAGTTATAGCGAGCAAACCTTATTAAACTTAATCTATGCGAATTATAAAACGCAAGATTATACGCAAACCTTAGTATTAGCTGACCGCTTCTTACAACAATATCCAACGAGCCGCAATTTAGATTATGTCCTTTATATGGCAGGCTTAACTAACTCCGCATTAAGCGACAATTATATCCAAGACTTATTTAATGTGGATCGAGCCACACGTGAAAGCACATCAATTAAAGCAGCATTTGCTAATTTCCAAACACTTGTACAGCATCTTCCCAATAGCCCTTATGCACAAGATGCATTAGCACGTATGGCATATATCAAAGCAAGTTTAGCGCGTCATGAATTATCAATTGCTAAATTTTATGCTAAACGTGATGCCCATGTTGCTGTAGCGAATCGCGTCGTTGGGATGTTACAGCAATATCCAGATGCACAAGCCACTTACGAAGCATTACCATTAATGCAAGCCGCTTATGAAAAAATGAATTTAAAAGAACTCGCTGCACAAACTGCAACTATTATTGAAGCGAATAAAGGTAGAACATTTGCTGAAGTAGAAAAACCAGCAGAACCTAACGTATTGTTAAAGCAATAAATGCGATACAAACAAAAAGAGGATATGTTTAAATATCCTTTTTTTATGCGTTATCCTACTAAAATTTGAGCTAATGGCATATCCCAACTTTCTATTGGCAATTGCTCAACTTGTTGACATTTATGTGCCAATCCAACAGGAATAAAAGACTTCTGCTGCCAATCCTGTAAAGTTCGATCATAAAAACCGCCGCCCATACCAAGCCGATTGCCTTGTAGATCAAATGCGACTAAAGGGACAAAAATAATATCCATCTCACACAATGGTAATACTTGCTGCACATTTAATTTTGGCTGCCAAATACCCAATACATTTTTATGCATCGATGTGTCTGGTTGATACGCTAAAAATAACAAATGTCCTGGGCAAAATGGATGTAATACCGGTAAAAACACATTTTTTCCCTGTTGCCATAAACATTCAATTAACAATCGAGTCGAAATTTCGCCATCAAAAGCGAAATATAAGGCAATATTTTGCGCTTTTTTTTGTTCAATTAATTGTAATGCTTGTTCTGTGATAGCAATTTCTGCTTGTTGTTGTTCAAGTGCGGTCAATTTTTGGCGAATTTGCCGAATTTGGCGACGGATTTGTTGACGTAGAAAAGAATGAGTATTCATTGAAATAAATAAAATGAAGAACCCGAGATGCCGCTGTAGGCGACAGTCCTTGAACCCAACGGTTCAAGGGAATCAGTTATAACTATTTTTAGGCTTCTTAGTAAAACTAAGCATGCACACCAACAATTAGAAACCAATTCATAATATAAAAGTATCGGCTCAGGGACATAACCCACTGGCAAACACCTCAGGTAATCTTTGTTTTATACTAACGTAATTTAGCCTTATTGACTAGCGATAATTCGCTATCTGTTTATTGAACCAACTAAATTATCCATTAACTGTTCGACTTTTGTGTCAAAATACTTTCTAATGAATGGTCAAGCTGTTGGATTCTTGTTTTAAGTAAATCTTCAATTGATGTCGTTTTCTGCTGCTCCTGCAATAATTCGTAACTTAAATTTAACGCCACAATAGATAAAACACGTTCTAATTGTAAAATACCCGTACGCTCTTTCATTTCTGATACACGTAAATCAAGCGCTTTTGCTGCCTGTTTTAAAGCCTCGTGCTGTTCTTCTGGGCAATTTAAACGCAAAACCTGCCCAAGCACAGGTAATTCAATACTTTTAGACGACATCTCGCCTCCATTCAGCTTAATTATTTTGCACGTTATTATGCCATAGCTAAAAAAATCCGTCTAATTATTGGTTGCGTAGCGCGAGAGTGGTAAACTGACATCACTTATTTAACCATAATTATAAGGACAAAATAGATGTTGTCTTATTCAGAATTTTCCCAACATTTAAAAAGTGCTGGCATCACACTTTCCAGCGCAGAACTGCATGGTTTTTTAAGTGGTTTAGTCTGTGGTGGTGTCACAGATCAAAGTTGGCAACCGCTCTTATTCCAATTTACTAATGAAAATCATGCTTACCCACATGCATTGTTACAAGAAGTGACCCAATTATATCAACAAATTCGTGAAAAATTAGCCGACATTGATGGGTTTGATTTTGAACTATGGCTACCCGAAAATGAAGATGATGTCTTTAGCCGCGCCGATAGTTTATCTGAATGGGCAAATCATTTCTTATTAGGTCTAGGATTGGCGCAACCCAAATTAGATAAAGAAAAAGATGATATTGGTGAAGCGCTAGACGATTTACATGATATTTGCCAATTAGGTTATGACGAAAACGATGACAAAGAAGAATTGAGTGAAGCCTTAGAAGAAATTATCGAATATGTACGTACTATTGCTTGCTTATTATTCACCCATTTTCAGCCAGCACAATCTGAACAAAAACCCGTATTACACTAATCCGAATAATAAGGAGAATAAACATGGATTTAGCTTATATGGCTGCGCTTCCTCAGCAAGAATTTATTGAACGCCGTAATAACGTATTTGCACAAATGCAAGATGATTCCGTCTTTATCGTCTTTTCTGAAATCGAAAAACGCCGTAGTAATGATTGTGTTTATCCATTTCGTCAAGATAGCTATTTTTGGTACTTAACTGGTTTTAATGAGCCAAATTCCGTGCTTATCCTCAGTAAAAAAGCAGGTGAACAAGAAAGTAGCATTTTCGTTCGCCCTTCTGATCCATTGCGAGAAACATGGGATGGTCGCCGTTTAGGTGTTACTAATGCACCAGCTAAACTTGTTGTAAATCACGCCTTTTCAATCGACGACTTCAGCAGCGAATTTGCTAAAATTGCCGCAAATACTAACACACTTTATCACTTAGCAGAACTCCATGCTTGGGGTGACGAATTATTAACACAAAGTGCGGTCAATTTCAGCCGAGTTTTATGCTGGAAAGCAATGCTTGATGAAATGCGCTTATTTAAGTCAGAAAATGAAATTGCACTTATGCAACAAGCAGGGCAAATCAGTGCACTTGCTCATATTCGTGCAATGCAAAAAACTCGTCCAAATCGCTTAGAATATGAAATTGAGCATGAAATTTTGCATGAGTTTAGCCGCTTTGGCGCACGTAACCCCTCATACAATTCAATCATTGCTGGTGGTGAAAATGCTTGCATTTTGCATTACACTGAAAATGATATGCCTTTAAAAGAGGGCGATTTAGTGTTAATTGATGCAGGCTGTGAATTTGCAATGTATGCAGGTGATATTACCAGAACATTCCCTGTCAATGGCAAATTCAGCCAAGCACAGCGCGAAATCTATGACATCGTATTAAATGCACAAAAACGCGCTATTGAACTTCTTATACCGGGTAATTCAATCCAACAAGCAAATGACGAAGTTGTACGGATTAAAGTTGAAGGTTTAGTTAAGCTAGGCATTTTACAAGGTGATATCGATGAATTAATTGAAACTGAAGCCTACCGTGAATTTTATATGCACGGTTTAGGGCATTGGTTAGGTTTAGATGTACATGATGTTGGTAGTTATAGTAAAGATCAAGACAATAACAATCGTAATAGTAAAGTACGTGATCGTCCATTAGAAATTGGCATGGTGCTTACTGTTGAACCGGGCTTATACATTTCAGAAAAATCCAATGTACCAGAACAATACAAAGGTATTGGAATACGTATTGAAGATAACTTATTAATTACAGAATATGGTAATAAAAATCTAACGAGCGCAGTACCAAAAGAAATTGAAGATATTGAGAATTTAATGGCAAGTAAATAACAGGATAGCGCAATGTCTCGAGAAACAAACTACGATGTCATTATTGTCGGTGGCGCAATGACGGGAGCCACATTGGCTCTAGCGCTCAGCGATCAAACTGCTGGTAAAATCAAAATTGCTGTTTTAGAAAAGCAAGTTTCACACCAACATCAACAACGTGGTTTTGATGCTCGTTGCATTGCGTTATCTGATGGTAGTTGCCAACGTTTAGCGCAAATCAATTTGCCAACTGGACAAACACTTTGGCAACAATTCCAACCCATTATTACACCTATCAAAAAAATCCATGTTTCAGATAAAGGTCATAGTGGTTTGACTGAATTCAGCGCTCAAGAGTTCCATTTATCTCAACTGGGAGCAGTCATAGAATTGCAGGCAACAGGACGAATTTTACTCAATGCAATTCATCAATATCCTAACATTAATTACTTCGCACCAGTCGATATTACACAGATTGAACATGATACAGAACAAGTGAAAATTTCACTTAAAAATGACCGCACTTTAAGTACAAAACTACTTATCGGTGCAGATGGTACACAATCATTAGTCGCAAGTTCAGTCAATATTTCACAAAATTTAGTCCGTCAATATCATCAAACTGCTATCATCACAAATGTATTACCACAACAAGCACATCAATATCGCGCTTTTGAACGCTTTACTGATGAAGGTCCTCTTGCTCTTTTGCCCATGCCAAATAACTTAATGTCTCTCGTTTGGTGTGTACAAGATCCTGAACCATTAATACGATGTGACGAAGCACAGTTTCTTCTTGCACTGCAACATCGTTTTGGCTGGCGTCTAGGTAAATTATTGCAATGTGGGCAACGTTTTACTTATCCACTTAATTTATATCAAGCAGAACAACATATTCAGCCTCGTATTGCGCTAATCGGCAACGCAGCACAAACATTACACCCTATTGCAGGACAAGGCTTTAATCTTGGCATTCGTGATGTGATGCAATTAGCCAGCCTTGTCGCTACAAAATATCAGCAACAACAAGATATTGGTGCTTATCAAAATTTAATTCCCTATGCAATCGAACGGCAGCAAGATCAACAACAAATCATCAATTTAACTGATGGTTTACTATCTATTTTTGCGAATAACTTACTGCCATTACAAATTAGTCGTACATTAGGTTTGATGGCGCTTTCACAATCACGTTTATTACGTCAATATTTCGCCAAACCAACTTTAGGATGGAAATAACATGAAAACATTTGATCTTGCCATTATTGGTGGTGGAATGGTCGGCTTAGCGTTAGCAGCAAGCCTTGAAAAACAGCCATTACGTATCGCTCTCATTGAAGCGTTTCCCAGCAAAGTGAGTATTGCCACGGTGACAAACCGTGTTAGTGCCCTCAATCTCGCAAGCCAAAAACTCTTAACAGAACTTAATGTATGGCAACAACTCATCCACCTGCGTGCGACCGAATATAATTCAATGTATGTTTGGGAAAAAGATAGTTTTGCTAATATCCAATTTAATACGCAAGGTCTAGGTATTTCTCATCTGGGACATATTGTAGAAAATCACTTAATTCAGCATTGCTTATGGGAAAAAGTGAAACAGCAGAAAAATGTAGAGATTATTACCGCACTTCCACAAAAGCTAGGTATCACAGAAAGCAATGCAATTCTTACTTTAAATAATGATCAAATTTTATCAGCAAAACTGATTATTGGTGCAGATGGCGCAAATTCTTGGCTGCGAAAGCAAGCAAATATTCCACTAATTTTTCGCGACTACGGACATCATGCCTTAGTCTGTAATGTCGAAACAACTGAGCCACATCAACACTGTGCAAGACAAGTTTTCGCTAAAGACAGTATTTTAGCCTTTTTACCTTTACATCAAGATAATTGGAGCTCAATTGTATGGTCATTACCAGCTGAACAAGCAAAACAATTAGCAACATGTGATGAACAAGAATTTAATCACACTCTTTCTACTGCTTTTGATATGCACTTGGGCTTATGCAAACTACAAAGTGATCGTAAAACCGTTCAACTGACTGCTCGCTACGCACGTGATTTTGCAGTAAACAGAATCGTATTGCTCGGTGATGCCGCTCATACCATTCATCCATTAGCGGGATTAGGTGTCAATTTAGGCTTTCAAGATGTCGTCACGCTATCTAATATTCTCCAAGAAAATCTCAATCTTGGCGTTGATATCGGTAAATATCGCCATTTACGAAGCTATGAACGCCAACGTAAAAAAGAAGCGATTAAAATGCTAATTGCAATGCAAGGCTTAAAAGATCTGTTTACTGGCGAAAATCCAATTAAAAAACTAGTTAGAGGTATTGGATTAAGTGCAACAGACAAACTAGATTTTGTAAAAACAGAATTAATGAAACAAGCACTAGGTTTGTGAAAAGATCGTAGTATAAAGTTATCAATTATAACGGTATTTTTAACGCAATAATAAAATACAATAAATGCTTTACACCACACAACATAGACTAGAACAAAATTGTTCAAAATACAGGCTGTTATAATTAACTGTATTCAACAACTTGAAACAATAGCTGATTGTAGCTCATTCCAATTATGATCAAAATTTAATTACTATAAAAAATTTCTCATTGGATTACCTAAATACCTTGAAATTTTAAAAACTAATTTGGATAGATAAGTCTTTTCACATAACAGATTTTCGTATTCAATTAAAATAGAAAGGAACCTAATTTAGGATTAGAATAAATATGATATTAGTAGATGGCAGGGGCGGAGAGGCTCGAACTCCCAACACCCGGTTTTGGAGACCGCTAACAATTGAACTAATGCAATTAAGAAAACCTTATAAATCAACGATCTACACACACAGACACTTCAAAAATTCATCTCAAATTCACATCTATTGACATATATTGTCACCTATTTTGTCAAATTCTCGTCAAAAATATCAATTCTCTGATTTACCCTATTTACAATCAAAAAACAAAAGGGCTAAACGCCCTTTTATATTATTTGCTTGATCGATTTTGAAGCATTTGATTTCACAACAGAGATAAATGTAAATAAATCAGAGTCGGTCGATGTATCAGATAATGTTTCATACGTGATTTCAATTGAACACTCTACATTTTTGGGAATCGAAATC